>JAJQCZ010000047.1 GCA_021202465.1 Lachnospiraceae bacterium
TTGTGGGAAAATACAAGTATTTTTATTGCGAAAAGTTTCTATTCTTTAGCGCTGCGGTTCTCCGCGTTCTCACATCCCCGCTCTTCCACAGTCATCCGCCTCTCCGAAGACCCTCTGTGGCGTATCCAACGAGCCAACATTTCTTTCATTCGCAGAAATCAATCCTCCGTCCCTCTTCCGCCGACTGATAAGCGGCGTACATGACCTTCACGGTCTCGTAGGCCAGACGGAAATCCGAAGTCGGCGTCCGGTCATAGGCAACCGTCTCCATGAAGTCCTGCAGTTCGCCCGTATAGCCCCGGATGATCTCGTCAGAGACAAAGGCCTTGTTCCAGCCCAGCTTGGCAGGAAGCATCTCCGAGATTGTCACATCTTCGAGGCCATCTTCATCGAGGAAATAGGTATTCAGAATGTCTGTGGGCGTGATGTTGCACATCAGAGCGCTGTCGTTGCTGTATATTTCGACATAATTCTTCGTCCCGCCGAGGACCGTATCGCTGGCGATGGTCATGGACTTCGTTCCGTCAGAGAACGTCACAGTGATCACTCCGAAGTCCTCCACGTCCTCAGGCCGGGCCGCGATATGCCGGTGCTCCTCTTCGGTCAGACAGGCTGTGGTCTTCCCTGTATCGCAGGTAACGCTCTTTACCGTGATCGTCTCTCCCCGGGCCTGCGCCTCCTGCTGTTTCAGCCACAGCATCCCGCTCAGCGGATGCGTACCGGTCCGGATCAGCGTACCGCCGCCGGTGCCGTTCCACTTTCCGGCAAGAGACGAGCTGCTCCCCTTCAGACTTTCCTCTCCCTTCATAAAGAGGATCTTGCTCTTCTTGGCCCGCAGAATCTCCGCAGCCTTCTGTACATTGGTCGCATAAACAAAATTCTCGGCGTACATGAATTTGCGCCCGGTCCGCTCCACGACCTCTTTCAGGCGATCCATGTCTTCGATAACATAACGATACATCTCCGCCTTCGGCGTGGTATTCCCCACATTCTCCTGCCCCTTCTTACCAAAATAACCGGTCAGAGGTTTCTCGCAGATCACATCCTTTCCCGCTTCCATAGCCCGGATTGCCATATCCACATGCGTAAACGGCGGCGTTACAATATCAATGACCTGAATCTCCGGATCCTGCAGCATTTCCTTATAATCCGCTGTCACCTGCTCGTAGCCGTAGCGCTCCTTCAGTTTTTCCGCCAGCTCCAGATTCAGATCACAGACCGTCTTCAGCCGCACAGTCACACCGCTGACCTTCTCATAGCCGTTCCCGTGAAGATACGCGGCGTATCCTGCACCGATCGTCCCGATCACGACTTCCTCTGTCTTCTTCCTCATGATAATCTCCTTGTCTTTGGTCGTATGACCATCCACTGTTCTCCTATTCTCTCTATACAATAAAGAAAAATGCGACGAAAAGCAATCTTTTTCCTAATCTTTTTCCAATCGATCTTCCACTTGATTTCCATGTCTCCTTTCACTATACTTGGAGATGATATGCGCTTCGAACCGGACGCAGAGAATGGCCCGATGCACTGTCCATATGCAAGGAACGCACGCAGCGGAGATTTTCAATATGGAATGGATGGAAAAACAGGAATATGATTACGAGGATGAACCGATCCGGCTCTCGCCGGAACAGGTTCGGCGCCTCCCGCCAAAAGAATATAAGAAAATGCGGGAGCTGGCTTTCGGCTCGCCCTTCTCACATACGAACGACGCGCAGATCTTTTATCTTCAGGCGCGCTATATGGAAGCCTTCGAAGATAACTGCCCGTACGAGGGGGAAGTCGTACACTACTATCCTACCTATCAGAGCCTGTCTACGCCGGAGCTGCGGGGGTATTTCACCTGGCGAACCCGACTGCGTCACGGAAATCCGGAGAAAACCTCGCTGACCTATGCCTATCTCTATATTTACGAGCTCCTGCATCAGATCGGCTCGCAGACGAAGGAGGAAGGGCTGGCAGCTCTGCTGTGGTTTTATGATCAGTACGGCAGCCTGGATCCCCATATTCTCCGCCATACCAGACAGTGGATTGCCGATTATGCCATGTATTACAACCTGCCCGTCGAGTCAGTCCGGGATTTTGTGAATGCGGATTTTGATGAGGCGCTGCTCTCCCTCAGCCACTGCGATATCATCGACGACGAGACGCTGTTTCCGGCCATCCTGCGGCTTTCTTCCCATCGTCTGGACCGTTCCGTCTCCTATCGGCAGTCTCCGGAGAAGCTTGCACAGGTCATCTGTACCGCCTATCGCCGCTTAAATGACCGCTACGAGATACGCTATGAACGTCCTTATTCGCAGAAGCTCTATCGCAATCCGACACCGAGAACAAGGTATTTTCCTTTTTACTCGGCTGTATTCTATGACCACAGGAAAATCGAACACTATGAATACCGCGTCAGCCCTCTCCAGCGTTACCTCTGTGAAAAGAACCGCTGGAGTGTTGAAAAGGAATATGCCGCCCCGCAGCCCAATAAAGAGCTGGGAACCTTTGTCCGCACAGCCGACCGGCTGTGGCGGGAAGCGCACGGCCTGCGCCCGGCGCTGAAACCGGGGGAAGAGACCAAAACCATGGTGCAGCTTCTCACCAAAATCATCGCGGAGCAGCAGAAGCCTGCTCCCATCCGGGTAGAATTCGATCTAAGCCGCCTGCCGGACATCCGCCGCAGTTCTGAAGCCGTCGGACAGGCCCTTATGACGGAAGAGGAACGCTGTGCCGAGACGGAACTGTCTGCGATGACGGAAGCGAAGCACGATAGTAAAACAGTATCTTCCTCAATGGCAAAAGCGGAATGTACTGTCGGAATGGACACAACCGCGCAGCCGGCAGCAGAACCCGAGCCCAGAGCTGAACTCTGCGCACGGCAGACAGAGGATTCCGGAGCGCCCACATGCCCTCTCTCCGGCGACGAGCTGCGCTTCCTGCAGCTCCTGCTGTACGGCGGAGATCTGCCGGAATTTTTCTCGAAAACACACCGGATGGCTTCCGTTCTCGCAGAGTCTGTCAACGAACAGCTCTACGACGCATTTGCCGATACGGTGATCGAATTTGATGGCAATACGCCGGTCCTCGTGGAGGATTACCGGGAGGACCTGAAAGGAATGATACCAAAGTGAAGATACCGAAAAGAATTGCCAATACACTGATTCAGTCCTTAAAAGGCGGCGTGGTTCCCCGCGTCGGTCTGTCATATATTACCGTGGGGCGCGAGCCGGAGATTCGGGCTCTGCTGCGCGACGTGGAAATCATCGCCGACGGCGGCGCGACCTTCCGTTTCATCTGCGGCAAATACGGCAGCGGCAAGAGCTTTCTGCTGCAGACGATCCGCAACTATGTAATGGATAAAAATTTTGTTGTGGTGGACGCCGACCTCTCGCCGGAGCGCCGCCTGCAGGGCACGAAGGGACAGGGTCTGGCCACCTACAAAGAGCTGATCCAAAACATGTCCACAAAGACGCGGCCGGAGGGCGGCGCGCTGCCGCTGGTGCTGGACCGGTGGGTCAGCGGCGTGCAGAGCCAGGTGGTGATCGAATCCGGTCTGGACATCGGCACAGAGGCTTTTACGAAACAGGTCGAGCAAAAAATTTTCACGGTCATCCATGATCTGAACGGCATGGTGCACGGTTTCGACTTTGCCCGCCTGCTGACGCTCTATTATCAGGCCTATGTAAATGATGACGAGGAGACCAAGGCCCGGGTCATCCGCTGGTTTCGCGGCGAATACACGACGAAAACCGAAGCAAAACGTGATCTGGGCGTTCAGGTGATCATCACCGACGATGACTGGTATGAATACCTCAAGCTCTTCGCCTCCTTCTTAAAAAGCGCGGGCTACGCCGGGCTGCTCATCCTGATCGACGAGCTGGTAAATATTTATAAGATTCCCAACGCAATTACCCGGCAGTATAATTATGAAAAGATCCTGACCATGTATAACGATACCCTGCAGGGGAAGGCCCGGTATCTCGGCATCCTTCTCAGCGGCACGCCGCAGTGCATCGAGGATACGCGCCGGGGAGTATACAGCTACGAAGCGCTGCGTTCCCGCCTGACCGAAGGGCGTTTCTCGCGGGAAGACACCCGCGATCTGCTGGCCCCCATCATCCGGCTCTCCCCGCTGACCAACGAGGAAATGCTGATTCTGGTGGAGAAGCTGGCGGACATCCACGCCCAGCTGTTCGGCTACGAACCGCGCCTGACACAGGAAGAGCTCATGACCTTCATCCGCATCGAATACGGCCGCGTGGGTGCGGATTCCCACATCACACCGCGGGAGATTATCCGCGACTTCATTGAGCTGCTGGACATCCTCTTCCAGAATCCGGCCCTGCAGGTAACGGAGCTCATGAATTCCGAAGAGTTCTCCTACGCGAAGACGCCACTGGAAGAGCAGGCCGCGGACAATTTGGGCGACTACGCAGAATTTACGTTATAGCAAATAACTGCCTGCGCAGGCAGCGCGGCACAATCGACTTTCGCGCAGGGCAGAGCGCCGGAGCAGAGGCACCTGTCCGTTTACCATCTACAAAAAGGAGGCGGTGCGCGTGAATACCTTCGACCGGTATGCCCCGTTCATTCAGGATTATATTTATCAGAATGGCTGGGAGAATCTGCGGGCCGTGCAGGCGGCCGCAGCGGATGTAATCTTCAATACAGACAAAAATCTTCTGCTGACCTCCTCCACGGCGTCGGGCAAGACAGAGGCGGCCTTTTTCCCCGTTCTCACTCTGTTCACGGAGGACATGCCCGCCTCGGTCGGCGCTCTCTACATCGGACCTCTGAAGGCGCTGATCAACGATCAGTTCTCCCGGCTGAATGATCTCTGCCGGGAAGCCCACATCCCGGTCTGGCACTGGCACGGGGATGTGTCGTCCTCTCATAAAAACCGCCTGATGAAGAACCCCTCCGGCATCCTGCAGATCACACCGGAGAGCCTGGAAGCCATGCTGCTGCACCGGCACGCAGCCATCGGCAGGCTTTTCGGCGGCCTGCGTTTTATCGTGATCGATGAGCTGCATTCCCTCATGCGCGGCGACCGCGGCGGACAGACACTGTGCCTGATCGAACGGCTCTGCCGCCTGGCGCAGGTGAACCCGCGACGCATCGGCCTGTCGGCGACCATCGGCGACCCGCAGGATGCCTGCGCCTTCCTCTCTGCCGGAACCGGACGCGCGACCGTCGTCCCCAGGCTGCCGGCCGGAGACGTCCGCTGGCGGCTCTCCATGGAACATTTTTATACTTTTCCCCCGACCCATACCGGTGCGCCGACGAAGATTCATAACCAGCCCCCGGAGGAAACGTCCCCGGCCGACGACGCCCTGGCGCCGCGCACGGATACGGCTCCCGCGGAGGCCGATCCCGGCATCGGCTATATCTTCGAGCACACCCGCGGAAAGAAATGCCTGGTCTTTGTCAATTCCCGGGAGGAATGCGAGGCCGTCACAACCACGCTGCGGCAATACTGCGAGGCGAAACGGGAACCGGACCGTTTCCTGATCCACCACGGCAACCTGTCGGAATCCTACCGGGAGACGGCAGAAGCCGTAATGAAGGACGAGGAACAATATCAGACCACCGTCACCACGGCCACTCTGGAGCTGGGCATCGACATCGGCCGGCTGGAGCGGGCCTTTCAGATCGACGCGCCCTTCACAGTCTCCTCCTTCCTGCAGCGCATGGGCCGCACCGGGCGGCGGGAGCTGCCGCCGGAGATGTGGTTTGTCATGCGGGAGGAGCCGCCGGAAGCCCGTTCCCTGCTGCCGGTCACCATTCCCTGGAAACTGATTCAGGGCATCGCGCTGGTACAGCTCTACCTCGAGGAACGGTGGGTCGAACCGCCGCGGCTCGACGCGCTGCCATACAGCCTGCTGTACCATCAGACGATGAGTACCCTGGCCTCCTGCGGGGAGATGACACCGGCAGAGCTCGCCTCCCGCATCCTGACCCTTCGTTATTTCAAACGGGTCTCGCAGGACGATTTTCGTCTCCTCCTGCGCCATCTGCTGGAGACGGACCATATCCAGCGGACAGAAGGCGGCGGCCTCATCGTGGGACTCGCCGGAGAGCGCATCATCAACAATTATAAGTTCTATGCGGTTTTTCAGGAAAATGAGGAGTATACCGTTCGCGCCGGATCCGAAGAGCTGGGCACCATCGTGAAACCGCCGCCTGTCGGGGAAAAAATCGCCATCGCCGGTCATGTCTGGCTGGTCGACGAGGTAGATCATAAACGGCATATGGTATACTGCGAGCTGATTAAAGGTAAGGTTCCCGCCTACTTCGGCGAAGTCCCCGGCGATATCCATACCCGGATCCTCGAGCGGATGCGCGGCGTGCTCTGTGAGCAGAAATCCTACCCGTATCTCATGAAAAATGCCGTAACCCGGCTGGCCTCCGCCCGCACCGCCGCGGAAAATGCCGGGCTGGCAGAGCGGAACCTGATCTGTCTGGACGGAAAGATGTTCTGCCTGTTCCCGTGGCTCGGCACCTGGTCCTTCCTGGCGCTGGAGCGTTTCCTGAAGCTTCGCTGCGGGAAGAGACTGGGCATAAAGGGGCTGGATTCCTCCCGGCCGTATTTTCTCCAGTTTGTCATGCCGGTCTCCGAGCGCGCCTTCTGGGAGATCCTGCGGGAAGAGCTGCAGCAGCCTATCGATCCCCTGAGTCTGGTCTACCCCGGCGAGGTGCCGATTTTCGACAAATACGATGAGTATCTGCCGGAGGAGCTCGTGAAAAAAGGCTTTGCCTGCGGCGTGCTCGACATCGAAGGGATGAAGACCGCCATGCTGCAGCTGTGTGAGAAGGCGCTCTCATAGAGTCACCCTCGTCTGTCCTGTATCATACGTTTTTCGCCGTGCCAAAGCATCAGGTTGCCGAAAAGACTCACTATAATTCACAAACATCACATAACCTGACCACCTTCTGTTCACAGATGATGTCTATACTTGCCAAACAGATTACAACTGTGTGATGGCCATTCGGCCAAAATTAAGGAGGCTTGTTTTTATGTGTAAGGGAAAACGATTTCTGAAAAAGGGATGTGCCTGCATCCTTATCTGCATGCTGGCGCTGTCGGGATGCAGCGGTTCCTCGTCTGCGGACACCACCAGCGAGGCCGAATCCACGACAGAGGCGGTCTCTGCGCCCGATGAGAGCGCAGAAAATCCGGGAAACCGACCGGAGGATGGAAGCATGCCCGAAGGAGAGACTCCGCCTGACGGCGAGGGGATGGGAGAAGGCGGAAATCCGCCCGACGGCGAAAGCATGGCGGAAGGAGAAACACCCCCTGACGGCGAGGGCGGCGGCCCCGGCGGTGATGGCATGGGAGAAGGCGGCGGTCAGGGCGGCCCCGGCGGTGATGGCGGCGGTCAGGCCGAACAGCCTGAGAGCTACGACGCAGTGACCGAATATACAGAGGACACCACCGTGGAGAGTGAGAGCTATTCTTCCACCGGCACCGATGAGAACGCCATCCTGGTCAGCGGCGGCACCGTCACTCTGAGCAATATCACCGTAGACCGCACCTCCTCCGACAGCACCGGCGGGGACAGCTCCAGCTTCTACGGTGTCGGTGCGGCGATTCTGGCCACCGACGGCATCTTAAACGTTCTGAACAGCGTCATCACCACGGACGCCTCCGGCGGCGCCGGCATCTTCGCCTATGGGAGCGCGGTGGTAAATGTGGAAGACACCACCATCACCACAACGCAGGATACCTCCGGCGGCATCCACGTCGCGGGCGGCGGCACGCTGACCGCCTCCAACCTGACCGTATCCACTGCCGGATCGTCTGCCGCGGCCATCCGCAGCGACCGGGGCGGCGGCACCATGACCGTGGACGGCGGCACCTACACCAGCAGCGGCAGCGGCTCGCCCGCCGTATACTGTACCGCCGACATCACGGTTTCTGACGCGACGCTGACGGCCACCGGCTCCGAGGCTCTCTGCATGGAAGGCCTGAATTACCTGAGCCTCACCGACTGCGACATCTCCGGAAACATGAGCGACGACGACCAGAATGATACCACCTGGAATATCATCGTCTATCAAAGCATGTCCGGCGACTCCGAGGAGGGCGTCAGCACCCTGCGCATCTCCGGCGGCTCCCTGACAGCGAACAACGGCGGCATGATCTACACCACCAACACCGAGGCGGACATTCTTCTCTCCGGGGTGGACATCACCGCCGCAGACGACGCGGAGTTCTTCCTGCAGTGCACCGGCAACAACAACGAACGCGGCTGGGGCACCGTCGGCGCCAACGGCTCCGACTGCACCTTCACTGCCATTAATCAGGAAATGCCCGGCGACGTGATCTGGGATTCCGTCAGCGAACTGGACTTCTATATGACCGACGGCAGCACCCTGACCGGCGCGGTGATTCAGGATGAATTCTGGGCCGGTGACGGCGGCGACGGCTACTGCAGCCTCTACATCAGCGAAGACTCCACCTGGATCGTCACCGGCGACAGCACGCTGACGACGCTGGCCTGCGAAGGAACCATCGTCGATGAGGATGGCAAGACCGTCTCCATTGTCGGTTCCGATGGCACCAGCTATGTCTCCGGCAGCAGCTCATACACCATCACCGTCGACAGCTACGAGACGACGGCGGATCTGTCCGGCGCCTCCTCGCTGTAAAACACCGCCGTGAAATAACCGGCATTTCATCAAAACCCCGGGAAGCGCCAGGCGCTTCCCGGGGTTTTTGATGCACAGAAAAATCTGACCCTTGTGTCAGGTTACATCAGCGGCGCAAACAGCCGCAGGATACAATAACCCAGACTCATGAAGGAAGAACAGGGACTCCGGTATTTCTCCGCCACTTCCCGGTGTGCCCGGGCATAGCGGCGCTGCATCTTCCGTGTAAGTCCCGGATAACCCAGCAGGAAATACAGGCTGAGCCCCAGCACCGGCAGTGCCAGGATCACAATGATCCATGGCATCTTGAAGGCCGCATCGGAGAATTTCCCCTGAGATCCCACATAGATCCGCAGCGCGATACAGAATTTGAGTTCTCATTCGCTGCCTGTCATCCTTCCTCCCCGTCATACCCATCGGTAAAACGATGCGTCACCCCGTCCTTCTTATAGGCAATCACCGTCGCCAGATTCACATTTTCCACACTGCGGAAGATGTTGCTTTCCACAAAAGGATTCGTCTTCTTCATCTCGCGGATGAGGTTCTTCACCTCCTGCCGTTTGGAAGAAACATTTCCCTCCTTCTTCTCATCAGCCAGGCCTTCCGTAAAACGGCAGGCGCACTGCAGGAAATGCAGCCGGTTGTAATCCCGCCAGTGCCGGATGTCATCCTCCCGGATCAGGTACATCGGCCGGATCAGCTCCATACCGAGGAAATTCGTGCTGTGGAGCTTCGGCATCATCGTCTGCACCTGTCCGCCGTAAAGCATCCCCATGAGGATCGTCTCAATGACGTCATCGTAATGATGCCCCAGAGCGATCTTATTGCAGCCCAGCTCCCGCGCCTGATTGTACAGATGCCCCCGGCGCATCCGGGCGCACAGATAACAGGGAGATTTCTCTATGTCATAGACCGCCCCGAAAATCTCCGACTCAAAGACAGTGATGGGAATCTCCATGAGCCGGGCATTCTCCTCGATTGCCCGCCGGTTTTCCTCACTGTATCCAGGATCCATCACGAGAAAGACCAGTTCAAAGGGAAATTTGTCGTGACGCCGCAGCTCCTGAAACAGCTTTGCCATCAGCATCGAATCCTTTCCCCCGGAGATACAGACCGCTACCCGATCTCCCGGCGCCAGCAATTCATATTCATTGATCGCCTTCGCAAAACGCGAGAATAACGACCGATGAAATTTCTTCCGCAGGCTCAGTTCGATCTCCGCGCAGGATGCCGGCCCCGCCTCTGCCACAGCAGATTTTTGTGTACTCTCCAACCCGTTCACCCCTCTTCCACCGTCCCCGCTTCCCGGTAGAGAAACAGGCTGAAATAAGAAACCGAGGTACCATCCCAGTCAAGCCGCATGCCGCAGGCCTCTGCCAGCGCCGTCACATCCACACCATAAGCTGACAGGCAGGAGGTACGTTTCTCCGGAAACAGGCAGGGCTTCCCCTGGATCTTCTGACAGACGGCACAATACGTACAGGGTCCCGGCAGCATCAGCAGACCAGTGAGGTCTTCCGCTGCCAGACGTTCTCCCACCTCCCGGGCCTTACGATTATGCTCCTTTCGTACCTCCCGGGTCAGCACCGCGTCCTCCACATCGTCCATCTCCATCCGGGTCTGCATCACCAGCGCCCGGCGATAGCGGCGTACCTTTGCCTCCATCTCCTGCGGCGTTCCGCAGTCCGGCGGACATCCGTAGTTGATGCCGTAGTTGCCGCAGCTGTTCTCCTCGCAGTAAATCCGGAAATCCTGACGAATGATGATCTTCTCCACCGGAATCACAGACACCTTATCAAAATCCTCTTCTCCCGCCAGAGCCCGCAGCCGGATCTCCGCCCGCTGCCACGCCTCCTCCGTCCGAATGTCCCCGAACAGGCTCTTTTCTTCCATACGGTTTCCCTCTTCTCTTCCTCAAAATGTCAGAAGTTTATATTCACATAGATATATCACATTCTCCGTCAAAAAGCAACGCGCCCGCCGTCCCCTCTGTCCGACAATTTCGTTATTTTGTTCTTTTATATGAAATTTATCACAATATATATTTCCTTTAAAATTGCAATAGCGTCTGTTCTCATTTATAAT
>JAJQCZ010000039.1 GCA_021202465.1 Lachnospiraceae bacterium
TGACCGTTTTCAGCCAGATGGGGTGGGACGGGTCAGGCTCCACCTTTTCCCGCAGGTGCCGCATATGGACGGTAACGGTGTTGTCGTACCCGTCATAATCGCTGTCCCACACGTTGCGGACGATCTGCTCCCGGCTCAGCGTGATGTTCCGGTTGCGTACCAGGTATTCCAGCAATAGATATTCCCTAGCTGTCAGGGCAACCGGAGCCTGTCCCCGCAAAAGTTCCCTCCGGTCAAAATCCAACGTGAATTCCCCAAAGGAATAGGATGAGGAGGTATCAGTGCGGCCTTCATAATAGCTTTGCCGCCGCAGAATGGCGTTGATATGGGCAATCAGCTCCTTCGGGCTGAAGGGCTTGGTGATATAGTCGTCGCCGCCGATGGTGTAGGAAATGATCCGGTCAGTCTCCTCCGACTTTGCAGATAGAAACAGGACGGGACACATGGAAAATTCCCGTATCCTGCGGCAGACCTCATATCCGTCCATGTCGGGGAGCATGATGTCCAGAATCACCAGGTCGGGCTGCCATTCCCGGCAATGCCGTACAGCGTCCGTCCCCGTCTCCGCTGCGGAGAGGCTGCGGAACTGCTCCTTTCCGAGAATGACACGGATCATATTGCGGATTCCTTCATCGTCGTCTACGATGAGGATTTTTTTGTTATGTATGAAATCCATTCTATTCACTTTGCCTTTCTCTCAAAAAATGGGATAAGGCTTATCCCATAGGAATGCCGCTTTATATTGCCATTATACATCAAATCTCTGCCAATTCCACAATAAGATTTCTCTGCCGCAGTAGCCAGTCCGTAAATTCCTTCGGGCTGGCTGTCCCGTTTTTGACTGCAGTTTTCCGCGGCATCAACGCATGAAGGTTCCATTGCCCAGTCGGATCATGCTCAAAATCGATCAGAAAGGTTCCGAGCGGACGGCATCAAAAGGATTGGCGCACTTCTATGGCAAATCATCGCACAGGTGCCGCAGCCAATACATTTTTCTGCATTTACTTCGCTTTTCCACCCAGCCTTCATCCGGATTGCATGAGCAGGACAGACAGAAATACAGGCGCCGCAGCCAATACATTTTTCCTGCCTGATATATGCCTTTCTTGCTTCCATAATGTCCTCCTGACAGAGCAATCTGCCATTGACAGCTTTCAATCTATGCCTTGACAAAAAACAGATGCGCAAACTGCCGCGCATCTGTTTTTTGTCATGATTGTTTTTACGATAATTACCCGGCGATTACAGAACCTTTTTGTTATCGGCTCCGGGCGTAGTCACAATGACTTTTTCCGGAGTAATCAGCAGCGCTCCCTTGGCGGTCGCGGCTCCATTAAACATCTTCTCAACCATTGCCTTGAACGCAGAGACAATGTCGCCCCCGGTCAGATACTCGGCAGTTCCTTTGATCTGATAGCCTTCCAATGACTGAGCGTCATAGACGGAGATGGCGATTTTTCCGCCGTTGGCATTCAGATTGTTCAGCGTGGTTTCAAGGAACACATCTCCAACTGCCAGCTTTCCGTCCTCTGTTACCATCTTAAAGGCAACCGGAACCACATTCGGCTCATCATTGGCACAGGTAGCCAGATCCCACATACTTGCATCGAGCAGCTTTTTTACATTTTCATTTAACATATGAATGACCTCCTGAAATCATTTAAAATTATGTGGTTACTTGAGCTATGCTTAGTATATCGAAGTCGCTGCCTGGTAACAAGATATTAGTAAATTTATGAGTCACTATTAAATTTCATAGTTATCTGTTGTTACAGAACCTTTCTGAGTTTAAATTGACTCGCGACACTATACCCATTAGACTATAAAGGAAATACTACGAGGAAAAAGAATGATGAAAAATATGAATGCATATGATGCCCATGGACATAGAATACCTATTTCTCTGCGCCAAATCCAGAATCAAATGAAGATTTTGCCCGTTTTACGGAATCAGCAGCGTCAGGAGCAGCCATATGACGATTGCTGTCACACAGGGCACCGTCACCGTGTCATACCCCTTTTTCGAGACCGCTTCCGTCATAGCAGCCACCACGGCGCTGACGAGCGCTGTTAAGAAGGCGGCAGAAAATGCAGTACCGACGACCATCAGCGAAAGAAAAACTGCGAGGAAAGAAACGCAGAGCATCGCACCGCTGCCCTCGTAAGATTTGTGATGATCAGCGACTCTCCAGCCAATCTTATGTCGGCCGAAGCTCTTCCCTGCCAGCGCAGCCGCCTCATCTCCCAGCCCCCAGGCCAGAACCGCCGCGATCATGGTGATTTCTGAATCAAGCGCGCCCCAGAACAGCGTGATCAGAACGGCGGAGGTTCCGAAGAGCAGGATCAGACTTTTCCGCACCTCACCGGCAGTACACTCCTGAAAGAGGCTGGCATAGAAAGCCCTCTTTTCGCAGATTTTCAAAATCGGATACACCAGCACCACAAACAGAACCGACAAAACAGCCGGTACATACCAGTGCTCTGAAGCCAGCATCATAACCAGAACAATGAGAAAGGCGATCGTATGCAGCACCTTGCGGCGCGCTTCCCCATCGATATGCAAAAAACGGAAGCCCAAAAGAGCCGCACATACAGCAGCAACCAGAAATGCAGCCAGAATCGCCAGCGTATGCAGCATTTCCAGCATCAACGGAGGAAACTGTGTGTCGCTGAAATAATTAAGATAGATCATAGCCGCACCGAGGATCGTTAAAATCACACCGGTAACTCTGTCCACGGTTTTATTATCCACACGGTTCGCGAACTGCGCGGAAATCAGCGACGCCGCTGTCGCCGTGATGATGCAGACAATCAGCACATTCCAGCGTTCCAGAACAATGGCCGGATGGATCAGGGAATGGCTGATGAATCCGATCAGCGCGGTAAAGGTCATGATAAATGTACTGGTCCCCACGGCCGTCTTCAGATCATACCCCAGAAATACCGTAAAGACCACCAGCATCATCATGCCGCCGCCGGTTCCCACAAAGCCCGTGTCGAAACCGATGGTCAGACCGAAGAACAGAGAAATGATGATCTCCTTCCAGCCCAGACGGACATTGGCGGTGTCCGCACCGGATTTTGATGTGTCCGGTTTGACCAGAAAACGGATGCCGATGCAGAAAGTCAGAATCAGGGTAAAGCCGCCCAGTACCACATTTCCCACCAGATATGCGGCGTAGCTGCCGACTGTGCTGAGCGCGATGATGCAGGCCATCATGACCCAGCCATGCTTCAGGTCGATGTGTTTATTTTTAGCATAAACAGACGTTGTCACAGCCGAGCCAAGAATGTCCGATGCCAGTGCAATTGCTGTCGCCTGATAGGCTCCGTACTCCCCGCCGAAGGAAGGACAAAGCACGATCAGAATCGGCACCATCACCGTCGCCGCCGATAACCCGGCCAGTCCCGTGCCAATGCCTGCACCTGCTGCTGCAACAATATACCAAAAATACTCCATACATCTCACCTGATCTTATGTTCTTAAATGTGTTACCATTATAATCAACATCTGTTGAATCTGCAACCCACAGATGAGCGGAAACTGTCGACCAAACCATATTGGTGATTTTTAATTCAATGAAAATATGACTGTCACATCACCGCTGCCCAGTGCTTCCTCCCAGCCGGTCAGGTCATCGATATGGCCTAGTCGTGTATAACTCCAGGAGTTTGAGCCGTAGAAGATCACGATCT
Source organism: Lachnospiraceae bacterium (assembly GCA_021202465.1). Taxonomy (GTDB): domain Bacteria; phylum Bacillota; class Clostridia; order Lachnospirales; family Lachnospiraceae; genus UBA3305. The sequence continues at coordinate 3,697 of JAJQCZ010000039.1, forward strand.
GGTTGCCATTGTAGAGAACAATGTCCCCCGCCTGAGTTGTCGTCTGACTGTTGCTGGTGGGCAGGCTGGTTCCAAGCGGGCCGACCTTTTCGAAGCCGGAATAGTCGCTCATCTCGATCACAACAGGGGCTTCTTCCATCATTTCGACAAGGGCATTGACTGCCTCATTTTCTTCCAGCGCAGCAGTAAACACGCTGTCACCGATCTGAACCTTCATGTTCATCGTTTCCTCCTCCGTATTTTCCTCCGCTGTTTCATTATCATCGGATTGCTCTTCTGTTTCCGAAGCAATCTTCTGAGATGAATCCACAGAAGTTGTTTCCTCTCCATCAGAATCTGGCGTAGCAGTTTCAGCTTCTACAGCATCGGTCGATCCCACAACCTCGGAAACAGAGGTATCCACATTACTTTCCTGCGTATTGGCACAGCCGCTCACAGAAAGCAACATACAAAACAACAGAGTGATCGAAATCAGTTTTCTCATTTTCCAAACGCCTCGCAAATCATCTTCATCCGTTCACTCTGGCGGACATGGAACGGGCAGCGGCTGTCGCAGTGACCGCAGCCGATACAGTCTCTGGCGGTTTTCTCCAGCGTCAGATAGCGTTCCCTTGCCAGATTATCACCCAGCATCGCCAGATCGTAATACTTATTGATGAGCGCAATATCAAGCCCTGCGGGACAGGGATGACAGTGCTTGCAGTAAACGCAGACCCCTTCGGACTCTTTTGGCGTATAGCCCGCAATTACAGAGTAATCCCTCTGCTCGTCCGGGACATTGAAATAATCCAACGCCTCCATCAGCTCCGCCTCGCTGCCGTATCCGGGCACTACGGTCAGCACACCCGGTTTATCCAGGGCATACTGGATACACTGATGTTTTTCAAGCGCCACGCCGAAGGGGGATTGCTCCGCATCCAGGAGCTGACCGCCGCAGAAGGGCTTCATCACGACGATGCCGACACCCTCCTTTTCACAGCGGCGATACAGTTCATAGCGCTCACTGCTGCTGCCAATGGCGTAGTCTCCCTGCCCATAGTCATACACCGGATTGATGCTGAACATGAGGACATCCAGTATCCCCATATCCAGAACTTTATGAACCACTGCCGGGGTATGGGAGGACATCCCGATGTGATGAACAATTCCCTTCTGCTTTAGCTCCAGGATGTAGTCCAGTACACCGTTTTTGATGTAAGTGTTCAGATCTCTCTCCTCATCCATGCAATGGATAAAGCCGAAATCAATGTAATCCGTCCGCAGCTTTTCCATCTGCCATCTGACAGATTCCTTTATCTTCTTCAGGCTGGTCGTCCAGCCGTATTCTCCGGAGGTGTAATCTGCGCCAAAGTGAACCTGCAAATAGACCTGATCCCGTTTTCCTTCCAGTGCCTTTCTGTAGGCGTCAAAAATCGTCGCATGGCCGCCAGCCATGTCGAAATAGTTGACGCCTTGTTCCATAGCAGTCTGGACAGTTGCGATAATCTCCTGCTCCGGGCGTGCCCCAATCACGGAAGACCCCATGCCGATCACACTGATTTTTTCGCCCCCGTGGGGCAGAATACGATATTCCATATGGTTCTCCTCAATTTTTTCTTTTCATTATTTATTTTAGTTCCTGACGGAATCTATAGCGTTACATTCGGGTTTGTGTATCTGCCTGTTTTCTCTGTTTTCTTACCATATTGGATCGCCTGCTTTGGACAGCGGTGAATGCACCCTAAACAACAAGCACAATCGTCTTTCACCCAGATGGGTTTTCCGTCCTGCAAGCGAATCAAATTCTTAGGACAGACCGTCTCACACAGTCCGCAGCCATCCGGTACATTCTTTATAATGAGATTCTCCAGAAATTCCGCAACTGCGTATGCCATATTAAAATTATAGGTGGGGCATACAAACCCAAGCAGCGGACTTCCTTTCACATCCACCTCTGCAATCTGCTTTTTCATCATATCATTGATGGAGCATAATTCACTGTTCGTTTTAGAAGCGATTTTTTCTGCACAGTATTTACTGTTGCCTGTTCCAGAAAAATACAATATCATGGTTCAATCCCGCCTTCCTATGATAAAGTGATTTCTCACAATTCCTTGTGTTCCTTTCGCATGTTACACAGTTACACGCCGGTTCCGCTTTACACTTCAAATTATACATGGTACAATATCAATACACAAGTACATTATTATTTGATAGGTACTATCATTTTTGATAGTAATGAGGTTCATCATGAAAGACTACAGTGAAGAAATAGAAAATTGCCCGCTTGCCAGTGTTCAAAAAATTGTTCATGGCAAATGGACAATGGTCATCATCTATTTTCTAAGTCAGGGAACATTGCGTTTCAGCGAATTAAAACGTAAGCTCCCCAATGTTACGGAGGCAAACCTGACAAAAGAGCTGAGAGCGCTTGAGGAATATGGCCTTGTTCACAGAGAAGTATATCGGGAAGTCCCTCCGCGGGTGGAGTATTCGCTGACTCCGATCGGAATAAAGTTCATTCCTGTTTTAGAGGCTCTTGAACAATGGGCGATTAAATATAATGCGCAGTAAAGCATTTCCTCGATGAAATGAAAAAATATGACAGATTACAAAACAAAAAAATTCCGGCGCTCCTGTTCCTCCTCTTTCTGCTGCATCTCGAAGAATACCTCCACATTGTGCCGCGCCTTCTGATATTCCTGCATCTCAGAGCGAGCGGCGCGATGCGTTTCAAAGAATTTTTGTAGTACTATTCCTCTATGATAATCATATAGGACTTCGGCGGGCAAGCTGCTGTGCTGTTTTTTGATATTCCTGGTTTTCTTTTCGGAAAATCATGTGAAACGTAACATTGGCCTCTATATCTGAAATCGGGATAACTGTTCTTCCTTTTACAAAATCAGCATCAGATGCAAGGTTCGTGACAAAATATGGAAGCGTAGAGGATCGTGCAAGCTCACGAAATTCAAACTCATCAGTCTGCACCAGAAAACGTGATGCTGGCATCGCTTTATGGCACAGGTCGCTCCAGAAACCAATATCTGATTTTAACAGGCAGTTATAGCCGTTCAGCATTTCAAGTGTAATTGAGGAACAGCCTGCCAGAGCATGGTCTGGCGGCAGACAGACGGACAGCTCCTCCCGGATAAACGGAACACTTACAGCATCCTCGGCCTCAGCCGGATAGGGCAGAATACCGATTTCGCAGGTCTTATCTTTTACCCGGCTTAAAATCAGCGGCATCTCTGTGAGCCGTGAAGAAATCGTTTTGTCCGGGAACTGCTCAGAAAGCGCCGGAAGCAAGCTCCAGAGCGGTGCCGGAGCGCAGGATTCCACCAGAATGGTGCGCAGGCTCTGGTCAAACTGGCGCACCTGTGCCACGACCTTCTCCGCCTCTGACAGAAGTGCGCTGGAGTATTCCACCGCTTTTTCGCCCGTCTCATTGAGGGCAAGACGGTTTTTTCCATGGACAAACAGGGCGACTCCAAATGCCTCCTCCAGATGCTGCATCGTGCGCGTCAGCGTCGGCTGAGAGATGTGAAGAGCCTCCGCTGTCCTGGACAGGGTTCCATATCGTGCAAATGCAGCTAACTGCTCCAGTTCATATAGATTTAGCATGGCTTAATTTCCTCCCGATGCTATTCATCAAATGAATAGTAGGTTCCGATATTGCTATTGTACATTCTTTTCGTCGTGCTGTAAACTCTGAATTGTAAACCAATTCGATTTGCAGACAGGAGGAACATTATGAATTATGTGACATTGAACAATGGTGTAAAAATGCCCCAGCTGGGATACGGTGTTTATCAGGTGACAAAGGAAGCGTGCGAACGCTTCGTTCTGGATACTTCTTCTGTTCATGATTCCTTCCACTAATTCCATAACAGCCTCCCTCCTTCATCCTGAAAACGCCTGTTTTCCTGTAGATCCTTCTGATTTCTTTATAAAATCCGCTCCGGCCGAAATCTCAGGAAATCTCCGGAAACCAGGTGATACACGATGCCATGATATTCCCCCCGGATACTGTCACCAAAACGGCTTTCGCCATGGCAGTGAGAATACACCACGTGTTCCACATGATATTGTTCTGCAATCCGTGTAAATGCGCTGTCCGTCTCGATGATGCTGGTCGGAGGATAATGCAGAAACATAATATATTTCTGGTATCCCGCTGCAGAAGCCGCATCAAAAGAGGTCTGCAATCTCGTCATTTCCCGATGGATCAGCTTTTTTGCATGCTCTTCGTTCGCTTCATCCCAGCCGGTAATCCTGCCTCTTCGGTCCAGATAAAAAGGGCCTTCGAACGTGTACCCCTTGGTCCCTACCAGCGCATAATCTTCATATGAATAATAATTGTTCTGCAGGAACGCAAGTCTCCCCTGATATTCCTGATTCAATCGCTCCGTCTTCTTCGCATCCCAGAACATATCGTGGTTGCCCCGGAGCAGAATTTTCCGGCCCGGAAGCGCCTCGATAAATGCCAGATCCTCCCGGCATTCTTCCAGATTTCTCCCCCAGGAATGATCGCCGGTAATCACAATCGTATCTTCCGGACAAATCAGCTTGTTACAGTTCCTTTGAATTTTCTCTTCGTGCCTTCTCCAGACGCTGCCAAACTGATTCATTGATTTATTAGTCTGGAAGGAAAGATGAAAATCACCGATCGCATATAATGACATAAGCCCCCTTACCCGGATACGTTCCAGCAAGATCAGATAAAACTGACGCATGGTTCTCCCGTTCAAGCCACATTCTTCCCTCAACACGTCTATATCCAAACGCAAAAATGTCCATGGAATAAATCAAAAAACTGAAATATTTCAATTTCTCTTCCTGTTTGAAACCGATGCTGCAATGCAAGCAATACTTACCCCCATCAACACCCAAGGTACAGCTGCAAGGGTAAACTGTAAAATCGGATTGCTTCCATCATAGGCATAGCTACTATTACACCAAACAGAAAACAGAAAAGTGACTATAATCAAAATCCACGCAACTTTCATTAGGGCTTGGCTGCTTTTCACAGTATCCATGTCCTCTTTAATTTTATCCATCATTTTACTGTCTCCTTTCAACAACTCGTCTAAAGTCACTTGATAAAGATCACTTAATTTTATGACGCTCATCACATCGGGTAAAGTCTTGCCATTTTCCCAATTTGAAATTGTCTGGCGAGAAACACCTATTTTCTCTGCAACCTGCTCTTGCGTCATGCCTGCACCTGCTCTGGCTTTTTTCAGCTTCTCGCAAATCTCCATAATATATGATCTCCATCTGAAAGGATTATATCGAATCATCTTTGTTATTTCTATCAAACAACATTTACATCTGCAAAAATGCGTTGTCAAAATTGTTTGACAGCGTCGCATATTACGATCTATGCGTGAGTTCATGCCTCCGGCTTATTGACATCTGTCAATTAGTTCGCTCCACTTGCTGCTGATGCAGAACTTGCTGCAGCAATACAAGCAACCATAGCAACCTGCTCTGCAATCATTGCTGCCATGACACTACTTGCAACTGATGTAGAAGCGTTTTGATCCCTGGAATAACTCTGGGATACTAAAAGTGCTGCATACATCATACGAACAGACTCGCCCATGAGCATGCCAAATCCCTTTTTATTCTTCAGCCACCCATTTACATCAGACAAATCAGAACAAAGTTCTTCTCCAGATACATCCAACTGGCTGAGCACGACCAGCATCGGAAGCCCATAGGTCTTATCATACTTCATGTGATGTTTTCTAATCTCATCATATAGTGACACAAGCTTTTGACTCTTGCTTTCTACAGATTCTTCATAAAGTGACAAAGCACAACTCACACTTTGCAAGGCATTGTTTCCGCCTTTTAGTCCAAGTTTTTTTACTTCTGCAAAACAGGTCTCCACCTCACTGCCAATCGTTGTCTCGTTCTTCTCAGCTTGTGCTAACAGAATACACATCAGATAATCATCCGCCCCTGTGACAAACGGATGATTCTTCTGCATAATCTTATACAATATTTTTGCCTTCTCTGTCACTGCCAAATACTGATCTGGCTCATAGCGTTCCGCCAGGATTTCCGCTCCTATGGCAAGAAGTGGACTAGAATGGAACTCTTTTCGTAAGGTCTTATACGCCGTCATCAACTGGTCAAATTGCTCTGGTTCCCCTCCACGAATATCAATCATACATATAATGACCGACAATACCATACCTCTGATTTCAGAAAAAACACTTACCATCGACTTAATCTGTTTCTTACAGTTTTCCACACGACTGACATTCACGCTTTTATCTGCATGAACATACAAGGAAGCACAGACCGTTAAAATACGATTGTCCTCCCATTTAAACACTTCTTTTAATTTCTCTTTATTGTAAATCATTGCCTCACAGGTTGTTTTCACATTTTCTTTCATTTTCTACTTTTCCTTTTCATCGCGGTCTCTCTTTATGACCAAATTCCGATTTTTTAACAGGCTACTCTATATTTTAATCCTGCAAACGCTACGCATCCATTTCTTGTTTGATCACACATTTAAAGAAATTATACAGCCTATCTCTGGCTCCGATCATAACTAACTCCACCTTAGCATCAACTCAAAATTTCAACTCCCGTCCCTCATATTATACCTGCCCCGCCTTCCTCTGACAAGATAAACTCCGTTCCTTCCTT
>JAJQCZ010000037.1 GCA_021202465.1 Lachnospiraceae bacterium
CCTGGCCTTTCCCTCTTATTTATCGTAATTCAAATCTTTCTTCGTTTACAAATGCCGTGGTTTGAGATATACTGAGAGCATGATCGGATTGCAGATTGCAGATATCAAAGACTTCACGACCAAACTGTTCCTGCGGGAGACTTTTGACAGCTTTGAAGTGACGGAAGCGGAATTTGTGACGGGCTTTCGGGTCGCCATCGACGGACATCTGACGGAGCCTGAGAAGGGACAGCGTTATTCGGGATGGTCCGCGGTGCGGCCCCTGGCATTCCAGGTAATCCGGGGACGCGAGCTGCCCCACTCCTTCCACATCGTCCTGCGGCTGTCGGATGCCAATGTGGCAAAGACACTGACCTCTCTGGGACTGCCCTACACGGCAGAGGACATCGGCGGCCTCTTTCTCAACCTCCGCTATGAGCACAAGCAGATCACCGCGGTGACCGGATGTTCCTTCCAGACCTTCACACTGGACAAGACGCTGGAGAGGGAATGGGATCAGGTGGTCCGCCGCTTTTTCCGCCATCACAAAATCCCCTTCGAGGAGGTCTGAACCGCCTCGAAGGGGATTTGTTCTTTTCATCACGGAAATATCAGGTCTCTGTCTCCTCCTCCAGCCGTGGGATCTCATTTCTGGTGATTGTTTCCAGTTCGAACCAGAAATCCACGCCGCCGTCCCGGTTGAGGACGCCGCAGCGGCTGTGGTGATTGTTCAGGATTGCCCTGACGATGGAGAGACCGATGCCGCTGCCGCCGTAGGTGCGGGTCCGTGCCTTGTCCACCTTGTAAAATTTATCCCAGACATGCTCCAGATCCTCTTCGGGAATGGGCGTTCCCGTGTCGTGGACAGAGACCACCACCTTCTTCCCCCGGCGGATCGTAGACACAGTGACCACGCCCGGTCGGCTGACATAATGGTACGCGTTGGTCATATAATTCTGAACCACCTCTTCGATCATGAACTCGTCCGCGTACACCAGGATCTCCGGCTCGATATTCACCCGAACCTCACAGCCGCACTCCTCCGCCATGACCCGCGTGGAATGAATGACACCGTTCAGGACATCCGACAGATTGAAGACCTCCCGGATCAGCTGCATCTCCCCGGACTCGATCTCATCCAGATTCAGAAGGCGCTTCACGATCTGGTTCATCTTCTGCGCCTCATCGATGATCACCTCACAGTAGAATTCCATGCTCTCCGGATCCTCGCTGATGCCGTCCTTCAGGCCCTCCGAATAGCCCTGGATCAGCGCGATCGGCGTCTTCAGTTCATGAGACACGTTGGAGAGAAAGAGCCGCCGCATCTCATCGATCCGTTCCTTCTCCTCCAGATCCTTCGCCAGCTGCAGGTTGGCCGCCCGCAGCTCCTCGATCGAGCGCCGCAGATTGTCCGACATGTAATTCATGTTTTCGCCCAGCACGCCGATCTCGTTGGTCTGGCGTCCCGTGTAGCGGACATCAAAATTCAGCTCCGCCATCTGCTTGGAAATCTCCGAGAGCTCCTGGATGGGCTTTGTCAGCCCCCGGGTCACCAGATAGACCAGGACCGCGCCCAGAAGAACAGCAAACACACCAATATAGATCAGGAAACGATTGGAAAGCTCCGCGCTCTCGCGGATGCTCTCCAGCGGAGTCGTCATAATGTAACCCACATCGTCGATCCGGCCGATACAGGTCATCTGGTCGCCGCCCAGCCGGCTGTCGTTGGCCTTGTAGACGATGTAATTCTCCGTGGTCTCGTATATCTCTACGTCCATCTCATTCAGGAAGTTATTCCCATAAAGATAGGCGATGAGAACAGCAATGTTCTGCTCCTGGTTCATGTCCGAGGCATAGACGATCTGGGGCACTTCATTGAAATTCTGCATCACGATCACATCGATGTTATCGTTTTTCACCACCTTGTCCAGCTCCACGACCATGTCATCGCTGAACTCTGCCTCCACGCAGCTCGCGATGGTATCCACCGCCTCGCGGATCTGATTCTGCTTCCGGGACGTCGTATAGGTCTCCAGGTACGTGGCATTGACCAGCCACATGGCAAGGATGATGCCAGTCAGAAGACAGACAATGATCAGTGTATACTGAAAACGAATGGAAGAGCCTTTTTTTCCTCCCTGCCTCCTCATTTCTTCGCGGCTTTTCCGTCCGACGGCTCGATCTCGAACTTATATCCCATGCCCCAGACGGTCTTGATATAATCACCCTTGGCGCCCATCTTGCTCCGCAGCTTCTTCACATGGGTATCGATCGTGCGCGCGTCGCCGAAATAATTGTAGTTCCAGACATTATTCAGGATCACTTCCCGGGAAAGGGCGATCCCCTGGTTCTCCACGAAATAGGTCAGCAGTTCAAATTCCTTAAAGCTCAGCTCCAGTCTCTCTCCGTCGACCGTGACCAAATGAGCCGATTTGTTGATCTCGATGCCGCCGGCAGGCAGTACATCCTGCTGTTCTCCGTTGGCCCGCCGCAGCAGCGCCTCCACGCGCGCCACCAGAATCCGGGGACTGAAGGGCTTCGTGATATACTCATCCACACCGAGTTCGAAGCCTTTGAGCTCGTCGCGTTCCTCGGACTTGGCCGTCAGCATGATCACCGGAACCTTCGAATAACGGCGTATGGTCTCCAGAACCTCCCAACCGTTCATTCCCGGCATCATCACGTCCAGGATCACCAGGTCGATCCTCTTGTCATTAAAGAACATCTCCACGGCCTTCTCACCGTCAGCCGCCTCCACCACCTGATAGCCGCTCTTGGTGAGAAAATCCTTCACCAGTTTTCTCATTCTGGCTTCATCGTCAGCCACCAGTATCTTCATATGCTCCATGCGCGGCATCTCCTTTCTCTGTCCGGATTCTTCCCCTGGTACATTTCACATGAAATCCATCTCTCACAGGGGGATTCTTCGTGCAATCTTACCAGTATTTCCCGAAAATATCCATGGGTTTCACGATTATTTCACACAATGAAAACAGCTCCTCACACAGCATGTTTCGCAGAAACCTGCCTCAGTAAGCTCCCATGGACTCCCGCATGACAAAAAGCTTGTCCACAAAATGATACGGGATGAATTCCCCCCGGCGCGCCAGCTGCCGCACCTCCTCCGCATCTGCCCAACGGATCTGCTGCACCTCATCCCTCTGGATGTGAAGCGAGTCATCCGCAATCTCCCGCTTCACCAGCCACCAGTCGTCGAAACCGCTCCCAAAGGTGAAACTGAACTTGGCGATCTCCTCCGACAGATCCAGCGGATAACCCAGCTCCTCCGCCGTCTCCCGCTGCGCTGCAGCCCGGCTGTCCTCTCCGGCCTGCGCGCACCCTGCCGCGGAGACATCCCAGAGATTCGGCCAGCTTCGCTTGCTCCCGACCCGCTGCTGGATCAGAAGCTGATTCATTTCATTGAAAATACAGACATGAACGATCAGGTGATAGTCCCCCGACGCGAGAGGATCCCCCCTTCGATGTGTCCGGCCCGTTCTACGGCGTTCTCTGTCATAGATATCCCAATATTCCTCCATATTGGCCTCCCGTTCTCTTCCGTCCCTGTTGCATGAGCTGTCAGGCAGCCTTCCCTTCGTAGTATAGCGGACATTTACCGATTCTGCAACTGCGTTCTTGTACCGCAGCAGACTCTTCCCGACGCCGCCGCCCCCTCCGGGAAGCTGCTCCTGCGTGCTTTTCACCGCTTCTTCTTGACTTTATCACGGTAAACTGATAGTATAGCGATGTTCTTTTTGCGCCGTGCTCCAAGGCGGGATTCAGGCCGCCCGGGACATGGCAATCACTATAAAATGGAAGGAAGTAATATTATGAAGAAGAACATTGCCCTGATGCTGGCCCTGCTCATGATGGCCTCTCTCACTGCCTGCAGCAGTTCCTCTGACAGCGCGTCAGACACAACTGCCGCAGAGACAGCCGCGGAAACCACCGCCGCGGAGACAGCCGACGACGAGGAAAGCTCTGCCGCAGAAGAAGACACCACGGCCGCCGAGAGTGCTGCTGCCGAGGACAGCGATCTGGCCTACATCCAGGAAAAAGGAACTCTGGTCGTCGGCATCACCGATTTTGAGCCCATGGACTACAAAGACGCGGACGGCAACTGGATCGGCTTTGACGCCGATATGGCCACAGCCTTCGCCGAGAGTCTCGGTGTCGAGGTTGAATTTGTCGAGATTGACTGGGACAACAAGATTCTGGAGCTGAACAGCAAATCCATCGACTGCGTCTGGAACGGTATGACCCTCACCTCCGAAGTCACCAGCTCCATGGACTGCAGCAACGCCTACTGCAACAACGCCCAGGTGCTGATCGTTCCCTCTGACGTGGCCGATCAGTATCAGGATACGGACAGTCTGGCGGATCTGACCATCGCCGTCGAAGCGGGCAGCGCCGGTGAGGAAGTCGTCACCGAGCTTGGTGTCGCCACCACCGCCGTCTCTTCTCAGGCCGATGCGCTGATGGAAGTTGCCGCCGGAACCTCTGATGCCGCTGTCATCGACGCCCTGATGGCCGCTGCCATGGTGGGTGAGGGAACCGGTTATGAAGATCTGACCTACACCATCAGCCTGAACAGCGAAGAATACGGCGTCGGATTCCGCACCGGTTCCGATCTGGCCGAACTCCTGAACACCTTCTTCTCCGAGTCCTATGCGGACGGCTCCATGCTGGAGATCGCCGAGACCTACGGCGTGCAGGCGGCTCTGATCGAACAATAAACCCCTCACAGACAGATAAGAAATAACAGCTGCGCTGGCCGGCCGGATGGTCACACACCCCGGCCGGCCGGTTGCATACACAGGAGAACCCCATGGATTTATTTCTCGAACAGTTTCCCATTGTCATCCGCTCCCTGAACGTCGGTTTTCTGCAGACGCTCCGGCTGTTTTTCGTCACACTGATCGGTGCGCTGCCGCTGGGGCTCCTGATCTCCTTCGGATCGATGTCGCGCTTCCAGCCTCTGAATACCCTGACGCGCATCTTTGTCTGGATCATCCGCGGCACACCTCTGATGATCCAGCTCCTGATCGTCTATTATTTTCCCGGTCTGGTCCTGGGAAATGCCATCTGGGGCGGCGGGGAGACCGGTCGTTTTCTGGCCGCTTCCACAGCCTTCATCATCAACTACGCCTGCTATTTCTCGGAGATCTACCGCGGCGGCATCCAGGGGATTCCCGTCGGGCAGACGGAGGCAGGGCTTGTCCTTGGCATGACAAGAAGTCAGATCTTCTTCAAGGTCACTCTGCTTCAGATGATCAAGCGGATCGTTCCCCCGATGTCCAACGAGATCATCACCCTGATCAAGGATACCTCGCTGGCGCGGATCATCGCCCTGCAGGAGATCATCTGGGCCGGGCAGTCCTTCATGAAGGGCTCTCAGGGCATCTCCGGTGTTATCTGGCCCCTGTTCTTCACAGCGGTCTATTACCTGGTCTGTAACGGAATTCTCACACTGTTTTTCGGGTGGCTCGAGAAGAAGTTGGATTATTTCAGATAGGAGGCGAAATCCATGTCCATCCTGGAAGTAGAACACATTCAGAAATCCTTCGGGCACACACAGGTGCTCCGCGATATCAGCTTTTCTCTGGAGCAGGGACAGGTTCTCTCCGTCATCGGCTCTTCCGGCAGCGGCAAGACCACCCTTCTGCGCTGCCTGAATTTCCTGGAAACTCCCGACGGAGGTACGATCCGTGTCCGGGGCGAGAGCATCTTTGATGCCTCGGAGCAGGCCCGGCTCTCAGATGCGGAGGTCCGGCGCCGCCGCCTTCATTTCGGCCTTGTCTTCCAGTCCTTTAATCTCTTTCCGCAGTACACGGCCCTGGGCAATGTGACTCTGGCCAGGGAGCTGCTGGCGAAGGAAGAGCCTGATTACCGGACCCGCAAGGCTCAGATTCACCGGGAAGCGGAGGAACAGGGCCGGGCGCTGCTGACCCAGATGGGGCTGGCCGACCGCATGGACAACTATCCGCACCAGCTCTCCGGCGGCCAGTGCCAGCGTGTCGCCATCGCCCGCGCTCTGGCGCTGCAGCCGGATATCCTCTGCTTCGACGAGCCGACCTCGGCGCTGGACCCGGAGCTGACCGGCGAGGTTCTGCGGGTCATCCGGGAGCTGGCTGACCACAACACGACCATGATCATCGTGACCCACGAGATGGCCTTCGCCCGGGATGTGGCCAGCCAGGTCATCTTCATGGACGACGGACGCATCCTGGAGGCCGGCGAGCCCCGCCAGGTGCTGGAGCACCCCCGGGAAGAGCGCACGCGCCAGTTCCTCTCCCGTTTTTCGCAGGGATAAACATATTTGCCGGAAAAACATTTACCACTCCGACGGAACAGACTTTTATCTGTACCGCCGGAGTTATTTTATACACTTTCCCCAAATTGTCGTATTTTCGTGTATAGGAGCGGATTTTTATAGGCTGGCTTCCGTCTGTTTTTCGGGCTATACTTACCATAATTGAGATGAAATATTATCATTTCTGATCTGCGCGGCGCCCTCGGAACACGGGTGTTCTGCGTTGTTTTGAAAGGAAACACGATGAGTAAAAACATAGTAAAGGAACCGGACACGCGACGTCTCGGCATCCCCCGGGCCATGCTGTATTACCGTTACCGGGTTCTGTGGAAACGCTTCTTCGATGAGCTGGGGCTGGAGGTCAGGCTCAGTCCGCCCACCAACCGGGACATCCTGCAGCAGGGAACGGCGGCGGCAATGGACGAGGCCTGCCTGTCCACCAAGATTTATCTGGGTCATGTCCGGTCACTTCTGGATGGCTGCGATCTCATCCTGGTGCCCCGCGTCGCCAGCTTCGGACACCAGCGCGTCATGTGCACAAAGTTTCAGGCTCTGTACGACCTGACCTGCAATACATTTCCGGAATACAGGGAAAAATTTATTTCTTATAACATCGACATCCCGGAGAAGAAGGACGAGGAAGGGGCACTTCTCGCCCTGGCCGCCGGTCTCGGTTTTCCCAGAAAGGCAGCCAGAAACGCTTATAAACAGGCGAAAAAAGCGGAGCAGGAGGACTGGAAGCAGCGCTGCCGGACGCAGGAGCGTCTGTACCAGAGGAAGGATCTCAAGCTCCTCCTGGTCGCTCACAGCTACGTGCTGGACGATCCCTACATCGGCCGTCCCGTGACGGACTATCTCCGGGAGCTGGGCGTCCTGCCTCTGCGGGCCGACGTGGTGGACCGCAAGGAGGCGCTGAAGCAGTCGCTGCGCGTTTCTCCTACCCTGAAATGGGAATTCAGCCGGGAGCTGGTGGGAAGCGTCGCCATCAACAAAGAGAAAGTAGACGGAATCATCCTGATGAGCGCCTTTCCCTGCGGACCGGACGCCATGGTCAACGAAATGATCCCGTACAAATTTCCGGAGATTCCCACGCTGAAGCTCGTGCTGGACGACCAGAGCGGAACAGCCGGGATGGAAACGCGCCTGGAAAGCTTTGTCGATATCATACGCATGAAGAAGGGGGTGCTCTGATGGCGGAAGAGAAACGCAGGAAGGTCGCCTTTCCACTGTTCAGTCACTACAATCTCCCGATCAAATATTTCATTGAGACCTCTATGAATGCGGAATACATCCTGCAGCCGCCCATGACCCGGCGAACCATGGATCTGGGCGCCCGCTACAGTCCTGATTCCGTCTGTACGCCCTTTAAGACCACGCTGGGCAGCATGATTGAGGCGCTGGAGGCGGGAGCCGACACCCTGATCATGACCATGGGTGTATGCCGTCTGGGCTATTACGGAGAGCTGCAGGAGGAGATTCTGCGCAGACAGGGCTACGATTTTGACTTCGTCAACTTTTCGGAATATGCAACAGGCAAGCCCAAAGACTACCTGAAGGTGCTGCGCCAGGTCGACCCGAAGCTGTCCCTGCCGAAGATGACCCGCGCCCTGACTGAAGCGCTGCGGATGGTCGCGCATCTTGATGAAATCGAAGAACTATATTACAAAAACTGTGGTTTCGAGGTTCATCCCGGAGACTATCGGAAGACCCGCGATCATTTCCTTATGGCCATGCAGCTGGCCGCCGGTTCGCACGATATTGAAGAAGGGTACAAAACCGTCAAACGGGAGATGGCCGCCATCCCCCTGAAGAAGCCGGATCGCCGCATCCGGGTCGGAGTCATCGGAGAGTATTACACGGTGATGGATCCCTTCTCCAATCTGAATCTGGAGCAGAAGCTGGCAGACATGGGGGTCGAGGTCCATCGCTGGATGAATGTGAGCAACCGCAACCTGCATTATCACGAAAAGAATCTGCGCGTTCAGATCGGGGACTATTGTGAATACAATATGGGGCCTACCTCCACCGCCAACATCTGGGCCGCCAAATATTACGCCTCGCACGGATTCGACGGAATCGTCCACGTGAAATCCGCCGGCTGCACGCCGGAGACAGACATCGAACCCGTCCTGCGGCGCATCGGCGCAGAATACAGGATCCCGATCCTGTATCTGACCTACGACACGCAGACCAGCGATACCGGCCTCGACACGCGGTTAGAGGCATTTTACGACATGTTATGATACCAGGGTTCCGAAGTCATGAATCGAATGCCCGCATTCGTATTCATGACCTTGGAACCCGCCAAAACATGAGTAAGTAGCCATTTTTCGCAGAAAAATGTGCGGATTACGAATGTTTTGAGGATTTCGAGAGCGCATAGCGCGGAGAAATCCATGGTGTCATAACCAATACCAAGAAAGAAGGTTTTCCATGAAGGAAGAAGCATATCTGGGGATTGATATCGGCTCGATCTCCACCAAGGGCGTGATTCTCGACGCCAGGCGCCGGATTCTCTCCAGTGCCTATATCTGGACCGAAGGAGACCCGATCGGCGCGGTCCGCCGCCTCCTGCCGCTCCTGGAGGAGGCATTTGGCAAGGAACGCTACCGGATCGTCGCGACCGGCACCACCGGCAGTGCCCGCCGTCTGGTGGGAGCCGTCGTCGGCGCCACGGTCGTAAAGAATGAGATCACGGCGCACGCAGTAGGCACCACCTCCCTCTACCCCGATGTCCGCACCATCCTGGAGATCGGAGGGCAGGATTCCAAGATCATTCTGGTGGAAAACGGCGTCGCCGTAGACTATGCCATGAATACTCTGTGCGCCGCCGGTACCGGCGCCTTCCTCTCCAGCCAGGCCCGGCGTCTGGGTGTCGAGGTAGAGGACTTCGGCGAGATTGCCCTGACCTCAAAGCATCCGACCCAGATCGCCGCCCGCTGCACCGTCTTCGCCGAATCGGATCTGGTTCACAAAATCCAGATGGGACATCCGAAAGAAGACATCATCGCGGGCCTCTGCCGGGCTGTGGTCTCCAATTACCTGAATAACGTGGGGAAAGGGAAAAAGATTCTCTCCCCGGTTGTTTTTCAGGGCGGCGTCAGCAAGAACATCGGCGTCGTGGATGCCTTCGAGAAGTCGCTGGGCTGTCCGGTCATCGTCGATGAGAACGGCCACCTGATGGGGGCCATAGGCATTGCCATCCTGGCCGCCCGCAGCAGCGCCCGGCAGGAGTTTGACTTCTCCGTGGAGAACATGGAATTCCGCACCCGGGAAGTAAACTGCGGCCGCTGTCCCAACAACTGTGAGATCGTCTGCGTCTATCGGGGCGATACGTTGATCGACTCCTGGGGGAACCGCTGCGAGAAAGGCGCTCTTCGACAGAAAACATCGACAGAAAAACGCGGGACGTAAAACGGTTCGGCTCTGTGAACGGACAGGCGTGGCCTCTCCGGCTCCCTGCCCGCACAGGGTTGCGCCGACGTAACACTTAGGCCTTGTACATACGAAAAAAGGATTGCCGCAGGCAATCCTTTTTTCGTATGGGGCCGAAGGGGCTCGAACCCTTGACCTCTCGCGTGTGAGGCGAACGCTCATCCCAGCTGAGCTACGACCCCGTCTCTGGCTCTTCACAAGCCACTCGTATATTATAGCATGGTTTTTCAGAAAAGCAAGCAGTTTTTCAGGCAGCATAAAAACTT
>JAJQCZ010000035.1:0-40346 GCA_021202465.1 Lachnospiraceae bacterium
ACAGCGGGTGATTTGCTCATAGGATACGGTATACGCTCCCTCAGCGGGGCGGAAAATCCCATCCGGCCGGGTGTTCACATACAGGCGGCCATGGCCGCCGCTACATAGCGGCGCCCGGCATCGGAGGGAGCTCGCCGGTCTGCTTCACCAGGAGGAGCCAGGTGCCGGCCTCCGGTTCCCCGGTCAGCTCCGGATTCACCTCGTAGATTCTCTCCACCGTCGTATAATATTTCTTGGCGATCTTCCACAGAGTATCCTCCGGCTGCACCAGATAGCCCACCACACCGGCTTCCCGCCGGATCTTCTCTTCCTCATAGGGAACCAGCGACACGTCTGCGACCAGACGCACCGTCTCCGGCCGGAGGATCAGTGTCTCCAGAGCAATGGAACCCCGGACCTCCACCTCGCTCCCTCCCAGCATGAGGAAATTCAGCGCCTCCAGCTGCGGATGCACCTGAAAGATGCAGCCGCTCTCGATCCCGCGCGCCTCCACCAGATGACGGAAGGGAAGCGTCCACCGCAGCGACCGCAGCGGGTGAAGATCATCCGCAGACATCACCAGCAGCGAGATATGGAGAGCCCCCTCCACGGACAGGCCTTCCTCCGTGGGCCGCATCTCATCCAGAAAGATTTCCCCCGCGCCATAGCAGATCTGCAGAATCTTCTCCTCCCCGGAGAGATCCGCTTTCTCATCAATCCGACAGGAGGCGCTGTTGCGGGCCAGGATCTGCGTCAGCCGGGTCTCCCGTTCCGTCAGAACTGTCTCCCGGGCCGGAGAATACAGATCGGCCACGACCTCCTCCTGCGACTCCTGATAGAGCTTCAGCGTGAGGCCCAGCAGCGCCTCCATGTCCAGAACACGACGCTCCTCATCTCCGTCCTCCTCCACGGCCCAGTCACAGCGGCTTACCTGGACGCGCAGATCGAGAATCATACCGGACGTGCAGCCCTCCACCTCCACATTCCCCTCAAAGGGAATCGTGAATTCACACCACTGCACCGGCATCTGGGCATCCTCCGCCTGATAGAGGACAAATCCGGCCAGCTCGCCCCGCAGGCTGACCCGCCCCTCCTCCGGCCGTGCCTCGCAGCGGCACAGGCGGGTGTCTGTCCAGAGAAGCTCACGGATATTCGGCTTATTTCCGGAGAGCTTCACCTCCTCCCGCACGCGGCAGGTCTCCCGACGCTGAACGGCGATCTGCGTCACGGGAAGCTCGCGCAGCTTTTGTTCGACGGGCTCCTCGCAGTGAACGCCGCCGATCAGTTCCTCTCTCTCCAGCGCCTCCGCCTGCACCGTCACGGCGAGAACCGCCTGGATGCGGAGCTTCCGCGAATGCACCATTTCCACGGTCAGATCCTCCAGCACTCCGTCCGCCGTCACGGTATCCCGGTCCCCGGCGCCGGGCAGCGAGAGACTTTCCGTGAAGGGAAGGATCACCGACAGAGAGGTAAGCTTCTCCTTCTCCTCGTCGGTTCCATACAGAATATCCGTCCGCAGGCGGCCGCTCAAGGCTCCCTTCTCCCCGGTACAGTGCACCTCCTCCAGCTCCACCGTCCCCCGGGACAGGATGAGACGGCCCACATCCGGCCGGGCATCCGGCACATTACGGTCCTCATCCATGGTCACCTGGACGACGGCCCGGCCCGTAGGCCGACTCATATAAATATACTTTCTGTCAAGCTCCATTTGGCAAACTCCCCTCTCTCCGCGTCACCGAAATACCACCGGTTCCTCCCGCAGCGCGGTCTTGATGACAATGACCGGCTCCGACCTCTCCGACTCGCCCTCCTCGGTGGTATCCGGCCCGATCAGCTCCGTATCCAGAACCAGCGTATTTTCGGTCAGATACAGCTCCTTCACCTGAATGCTGTAGCCGCCGGTCTCCTGGGCTCCGTAGCCGCAGACCAGATACAGCGCCTCCGAGGTGCTGTAGGTCAGCCGGAAATCGCCGGAGCGCTTCTCCTCGATGACCGACGCCAGCTCCTGCGGGATCTCCTGATCCGCCACCACCGTATAGTCCAGATCAGCCACCTTCGTCTCGCTGTCGCTGCTGCATCCGGTCAGCAGAAAAACCACCGCCAGAAATACCGCCCATATCCTCACTGCCCCGTCTCTCCCGTATGCCTGTCTGATGGTAACCTATGCGAAGCATCTCCCGAATATACCGTTTCTGTACGAGTTTCCACTAAAAAAGGGCCGCTGTGAAGCGGCCCCTTCTCTTTTATTACGTGAATTCCTTCCTTCCGCTGGCTTCGCGCATCCCCATCTCGGCGCGGTATTTGGCGACGGTGCGGCGGGAGATGACAAATCCCTGCGCAGCCAGCCGGTCCGCGATCTTCTGATCGCTTAAGGGGTGCTGCTTGTCCTCTCCGTCCACGATGGTGCGCATCTGCGCCTGAATCCGCTCCGGTGTGCTGACCGGGCGGCCGGAGGCAGCACCCACCGCCTTGGCGAAGAAATAGTTCAGAGGGTAGATGCCCCAGGAGCACTGGAGATATTTGTCACGCACGGCCCGGCTCACCGTGGATTCGTGAATATCCAGCGCTTCCGCCACATCCTGAAGCCGCATGGGACGCCGGTTGCCCGGCCCCCGCTCGAAAAAGGCTTCCTGGAAGGCCACGATGGTGCGCGTCACCTCCAGAAGAGTCGTGCCCCGCTGACTGATGCAGTGAGAAAGCCACTCTGCCTGTTTCAGCTTGCCTCGAATGTACTCCTGCACCTCCTCGGAGTTGTCCTCCTCCAGCATCCGGCTGTAATAGCTGTTGATCACGATCTTCGGGTAGGCATTGTCATTGAGGAGCACCTGAAAATAATCCTGAAATTTGATAACCGTGACATCCGGCTGCACATAGCGCAGGTTCTCCCGGGAGCTGAAACCGCTCCCCGGCTTGGGATTCAGCTGCCGGACGATCTCACAATTTTCCTGAGTCTCCTCCACGGAAAGCCCCAGGCAGCTGCTGATCTGAGGAATCTGATTGCGTCCCAGCATTTCCAGGCATTCCAGAACGATGCGCCGCGCCATCGGGAAGGACGGCTGCATGCGATCCAGCTGCAGCAGAAGGCATTCGCGCAGATTCCGCGCCCCGATCCCGGCCGGCTCCACCGACTGCAGGAGATAGAGGTAATGGGATGCCTCCGTCTCCGAGAGGCCGAACCTCTCCCCGACCGTCCGCAGACTCTCCTCCAGATAACCGCGGGAATCCAGAGAGTTGGCCATAAAATAGAGAATCTCCCGATCCCGTTCGTTCTCACAGAGAGGCGTCAGCTGGGAGAGAACAAAATCCGCCAGACTCTCCTCTTCCTCCACCGAAATATTCCATTCCTCCCGCTCTTCTTCCTCCTCGCGTTCCTCCCGGTAATAAACCCGGTTCTGTCCGTCGGTCGCTTCCAGCCACTCCAGCTTCCTCTGCAGGTCCGACTTCCGCAGGTCTTCCTCCTGCGTATCCTCCAGTTCAATCAGAGGATTCTCCATCTCATGCTGCTTGATGAACAGCTCCAGCTCCTGATTGTTCATCTGCAGAATCTCCGCAGACTGGATCATGCGCTGCGACAGAACCTGCTTCTGCGCCGTCGTCATCTGTATCTCCATAGTTTCACCTCCCTGATATTGGCCGCATGGCCATCATGTATGCCCTGCGGGTATGTATGCCCTGCGGGTGCGGATCCCCTGGGGGACTCTTATACTTCCTCGTTAAACCACGTACCGGCCAATGTCTGAATCCCGGCAGCCTTGCGCCGCCCCTCCGCGCTCAGGCGGCAGCCGGGAAGCTTCTCCGGTTCCTCGCCGCCGAGCAGCCAGGCGATCAGTTCCCCCACGCCGAGTTCCATCTCCGGTTTTTTCCGGTCTTCCGTCCGTTCCAGCTTCGAGCCCTCCGGTCCCGCCGTCCAGAGAAAACGCCCGTCATTCTCCGCCAGCAGCGGATCGCGCACTGCGAGCAGCAGCCCCATCTCCTCACGAGCCGTAAAAACCGACAGAAACTCTTTCAAGCAAACGATACGCCCCATGATCGCGGGTTTTCTCTCCCCGAAAAAGCCATCCGTGACAACGCTCACACGATATCCGGCAAACCGACGCTGCAGAGCGCCAAGCAGCTGCGCCTGCCGCCCGCCCTGCTCCCAGGCCGGTTCGGCGACCAGCTCACGGATCTGAATCCGGTCCCCGTCCGGCCACCAGGAAAAGAGTCCAACCCGGCCGTCCTCTGCCTGGATTTCTTCGACTGCGCCCCCCTCCGAGGCACACTCCGCCTGTATCCGTTCCAGATACGCGGCGTCCCGGAGCGTGAAGACGTCACGACTCTCCGCCAGCCGTTCCTGCAGGAATGCAGCCGCTGCGGCATACATTTCCGGTTCCAGCCGGGAAATCCTCAGTCCGTCGCCTGCATCTGTCCCCGCCGCAGAGTCTGAAATCTCTCCCTCTGTTTTATCATAAATAAAGCGAAAATCAAAGGGCCGGTAAATGTCCTGATCCGCCGGCATGAGGAAGACAAAGGGAACCTTCCGTCCCGCCATCTCCGTCAGGCCTTCCCGGAGAAGTCCGGTCATGCAGCCCTGATGCCGGTACGCCGGCTTCGTCGCCACAGCCACCAGATAGAAGCTTCGCACTACCCGGCCCCGCATCCACACCGGGTAGGGGTTCCACTGAATCATCGACACGGCACAGCCGCTCCGATGCCGCAGCTGAATCCAGGCCTCCGGCGCCTTCCATTCATCATAGTAGTCCAGAAATGCAGCAGAATCCTCCGAAAAAATCTCCTCCCAGAGCTCCCTGGCCTCCTCGCGTTCACGCTGAACCCACGGCCCCGCCTCCGCTTTTCTCTTCACGTACTTCTGCTCCTCCTTTTCCGCCGTCACCGGCGGATGATCTGATATTTTCGTGCCATCTGAATCGGATGATAAGACTCCTTGGCCCGCCGCAGGGACGGCAGCCCCACGTCATCCTCCCGGTTCACCAGCACCGCCTCCGGGAATTCATGAATCTGAAACTGCTGGTTCATCAGCGTATACAGTCCCCGGATCTCCCCGTTGGCCTTCTCCACATGCACCACGGACATGCGGTCCAGCCGGTTGTAGCTGCCGACAGAAAAGGCCTCCAGCGTCCCGTCCAGATAAATCCCCCCTGTCACTGCGTCAAAGCAGTCCATATTTTCGAGGTAATCATGCAGCCCCTGCATCTCCGCATCCAGGTGGACCTCCACTTCATCGCCCTTCGTCTTCTCCCAGCGCTCCAGGAATTCCCAGATCTCCGGCTTCGCCGCCCGCGTGAGCCGCCGGTATTCCCAGCGATCCGCATAAGCCCGGAGAAATGCATTGACGTGATTCTTTTTCTTGTGATATTTGCGCCCGGCCAGCGTCCGCAGACTCTCCGCATCATAGATATAGTCCGCCGCGTCCGGTGTCTCCCGGATCTCATACCGCGCCGGATCCAGATTCAGGACAGCCAGCCCTGCCTCATCAGCGCCGTAGACCCGCAGCCGCTGCCCCAGTTCCTCCTCAAAATACTGCTCCAGCACCCGGAAATACCCGGGCAGATCCTCGTCACTGCAGACAGGGAGCGCCGCAAAATCAATATCGTCCTCCCTCATCCGTATGAGAACCGCCGCATCCCCGGCCGGAGCCGTCTCCGCCAGAGCCCACTCGACCTGGTAATAATCCCGCCACAGATAGCTGTCAAAAATCACACTGTCGCAGGTCAGATTCGAGCGGAGGGAAAAATACGGACTCAGCGCCCGCACATCCTCCGCCTCCAGTCTCTTAAAATTCAGTTCCATCATATATCATGCATCCCGGCCGGAAGCCCGCTCCTTCCCCGGAATACTCTGCCCCTTTACAACTTATACTTTCCATCCCGAACCTGAAAACAGGGCAGGACCGGCGTCTCCGTCTCTCCGACGACCGCGTCAGCCCTGTTCAGTCCTGGCGATTCACTCAGTCTTCATCCTGAAGGCTCTCGATCAGGTCGTAAATCGTCTCGGCAGAATTAAAATTCTCCGCGTTGATCTCTTCCTGCGGAACCTGCACATCATAGTCCCTGGCAATCGCATCCAGCAGCACCGTCAGATCGTCGGAATCCAGAATCTCATCATCCAGAAGCGTATCACATGTCTCGAAATCCACTTCGGGATGCAGCTCCCGCAAAACCTCCAGCAAAGCTTCCATACACATTCCCTCCTTTGGATACCGGCCGTATGACCATCAGGTCTGCCCTGTGGGTACGGATCCCCTGGCGCGAACTCCGTATCCTGGCCGTGTGGCCACCCTCTCTAACAAGGCCATCATACACCACAAAAGAGATTTTGTCATCCCTGATTTGGACAAAGTTCCCTGATTTCCCTCTCTACCGGAAAGGAATCTCTTCGCCCTCCCGGCGCAGCCCGCGAATGTTCTTCTCCACCAGCTTCCGCGCCACCAGAATCATATGCCCGCAGCCCTGACATTTCAGACGGAAATCCATACCGGTCCGGAGCACTTCCCACTCCTGGCTGCCGCAGGGATGGGCTTTTTTCAGCTTCACCACATCGCCCACTCGAATGTCCATTTACAGAAACACCCCCAGTACCTTGCCGATGCTGTCGGAGATCACCAGATCCGCCTGAGAATCCATGGGCGTAGGCGTCCGGTTGATGAGAACCAGATGATTTCCATGAAACAGATTAACAAACCCCGCCGCCGGATACACCGACAAAGATGTTCCGCCGATGATCAGCATGTCTGCGGCGGCAATGTTCTCACAGGCTCTCTGCACCGCCTCATCCGGCAGGCCCTCCTCATAGAGCACCACATCCGGTTTAATGATTCCCCCGCAGGAACAGCGCGGCACCCCCGCATGAGGGATTTCCTCCAGCGAATACGCCCGCCCGCAGCGAACGCAGTGGTTTTTGTGCACCGTCCCGTGCAGTTCATACACAGCACGGCTCCCGGCCATCTGATGCAGTCCGTCAATGTTCTGCGTTACCACGGCCGTCAGCTTCCCGTCCCGCTCCCATTTCGCCAGAGCCTTGTGCGCAGCGTTCGGCTTCGCCTCCGGCGCGATCATCTTGTCCCAGTAGAAACGATAAAATTCCTCCGGGTTTTGCTTGAAAAATGTGTGGCTCAGAATGTATTCCGGCGGATAATCGTATTTCTGGTTATACAGCCCGTCCGTGCTCCGGAAGTCCGGAATCCCGCTCTCCGTGGACACACCGGCTCCGCCGAAGAATACGATCCGGGAACTCTCCTCTACCCATTTCTGCAATGTCTCGATGTCAGTCATCGGTTACTCCTTTCTCCCGCCAAACGCGCGGGTACATTAGGTCCTCGTCTGATGGTTCACATATTTCGCCTTATATTTTGAATACACGATCTTCTGATTCTTATACAGCCCGTAATAACCGGACGTCGCGTAGCTGATGGAAACAGCGATGAGGTAAAAGGAAACCCCCTCGAAGCCGAACAGCTCGAACGCGATAATCAGAGAGGTCATCGGGCAGTTGGTCACGCCGCAGAAAAGCGCCACCATCCCGCAGGCCGCGCAGATGGAGGCCGGCAAACCCAGTACAGGCGCCGCCGCACATCCGAAGAGAGCACCGATGCAGAAGGAAGGAACGATCTCACCGCCGCGAAATCCTGCCCGCATGGTCAGCGCTGTCAGCAGCATTTTCCAGAAGAAGGCGAAGGGTGCCGCCTCTCCCTCCTCGATGGCCCGCGTGATCAGATTGGTCCCGGCTCCCATATAGTCGTCCGTTCTGAGAAGTAACGTGATGCCAATGATGATGACGCTGGCCACGACTACCCGAAGATAAGGATTTTTCAGCCACCTCCGGTAGAAACGCGCTGTATCCCGCAAAACCATGCAGAACAGGATACTGAGAAAAGCACAGCCCAAAGCCAGCAGGCCGATCTTGATTCCGTTCACCACTGTCAGAGCCGGAATGACCGTCACCTCAAATTTCTCCACCTCGACACCGGCCCCGGAAGCCAGGTTCGTGGCGATCAGCGCCGCCACCGCGCAGGGCGCCAGCGCCGTATAGTACATGACACCCACACTGATCACCTCCATGGCAAAGACCGCCGCCGCCATCGGCGTGCCGAAGAGAGCTGCGAAGGCCGCGCTCATACCGCACATGACCATCACGTGGCGGTCCTCCTTGTCCAGTGGAAGCAGACGACCGATATAATTGGCGATGCTGCCGCCCAGCTGGATGACCGCGCCCTCCCGGCCGGCGGAACCGCCCACCAGATGTGTGAGAACCGTGGAGATAAAAATCATCGACGCCGCCCGCAGGGGTACGTCGTCCCGGGAAGCGATCGTGGAAAAGACCTGATCCGCCCCGCCGTCATTTCTGCCGAATTTCTGGTAGATAAAGACGATGCACAGTCCCGACACCGGCATCAGGAAGAAGATCCACGGATGTCCCTGACGAAATTCCGTCACCGAGGTCAGCGCATGGGCAAACAGTGTGCTGATCGTCCCCACAACGACGCCGATCAGCGCCGCCAGAAGCATCCACTTAAGGAAGCAGCCCATGTCCAGACGCACCTGCCGCAGGGCATAACGTGTCTGAATCCGTTCTTTTTCCCGCCAGCTCCGCTCCCGGTGATGATGCTCCTTCTCTCCCTCCTGCGGTTTCTGCGCTGTCGTTGTCCCGTCCTGATTTTCCGTCGCCGGGGACGGTTCCTGTCCCTCCGCCTGCTTCTTTATTATATTTTCGCTTTCCATTCCGCTTCCTCTCTCAGTTTCTTTCAAACGATAATCCCCCGGATGTCCACAAAAGAGCGCCCCTCAGATGCCCGCACGATGTGTTTTTTGAAAGCCTCAGTCATTCAGAATTTTCCTTATATAATACGCCACGCCGTCCTCCTGACAGCTCTTCGTCACCGCGTCGGCCGCGGCCTTCACCTCGTCGGGCGCATTTCCCATCGCCACGCCGAGCCCCGCGGCCCTCAGCATCTCCCGGTCATTCTCCGCGTCTCCGAAAGCCGCGGTCTGTGAAAGCGAGAGATTCAGATGCTGCGCCAGCCACTCCAGGGCCGCCCGTTTCCCCGCATCCCGATGGGAGACCTCGATAAGCTGAGGCACCGAGGACGTGATATACACATCCTGCACACTTGCTTCAAGAGCCATCCGCACCCGTTCCTTCTCGTCTTCATTCCGCACAATCACATCGATTGCATCAAGCTCATCTCTGTGCTCCCGGATGAAGGCCCGGATATCCTGCACCCGGAGCCGGGTGCTCTGTATGTACTCCACAGCCCGGGGCGAAGCACCGAAAGCCACCGGATCCGCCGCATAATCCGCACGGGCATAGGGAACACCTTCCACGAAGGTCTCCATGGCGCAGCACGTCGGTGTCACCGCCAGAATCTCCTCCACCGCCTCGACTGTCAGCAGACACTGACGGCACCGGCATCCCTCTGACACCCGGTAGACCGCCGCCCCGTTGGAGGTGATCGCATACTCAATCCCCGGAATCTCCAGCACCTCCCGGGGCAAAGAAGCGAAAGAGCGCCCGCTGGCCACCGCCACCTGAATCCCCGCCGCCAGCGCATCCTCGATCGCCGCCCGGGTCACCGCCGCGAGACTCTTATCCGGCCGCAGCGTCGTCCCGTCGAGATCCAGCGCAATCAGGCGAATATTTTCGTACATCGTTTCCTCCCCTGTTCTGTCTTTCATACTCCGATACAAAATACAGTGTATCGTCCAGACGGGGATTTGTCAAACACCCCCGCCAGAGTTTTAGCTCCGTTGGGGGTGTTTCAGTATCTTAGAATAACAATCTCACCTCAAAACAGAAAATGCAGCCGGTCATTTAACAGCATCACCACCACCCACACGATGAGCAGCGCACCCACGGCGAACGCCAGAATGGTGACTCCTTTCTTCCACAGCTGCGCGGCCTTCGGGAACTTCCGCCGCAGCAGGAATTCCGGCAGCGCCAGGATTGAGAGAAGCAGCAGCACCTTCAGGGGCATCAGGAAGCCCTCAAGGAAGGTATCGCCGAGCAGCATGGCCTCCGCCCCCACGGCCACCAGCACCGCCAGGACCATGAGCAGAGGGAACACCACCGCCTTCCAGCCGGTCCAGCCGGCCTGTCTGGCCATGTCCTCCCCATCCCAGAACACGTGATTGACGACACCCTTCTCGAAGGCCAGGTAGTCCTTGCAGATATCCAGGAAACCGCTGCCTGCCTGCTCCTCGCGGTGCATTTCCTCCCAGTAAAAATCCTGATCAAAGGTATCCAGTTCCACCTTCTTCTGCTCCAGCCGACGGCACATGGCCAGCGCACCGTTCAGCTCCTCCAGCTGTTGTTTCAGATGCTCCTCATTTTCCGCCAGGGTGTCCGTCATGGACTGCCGCCCGTCCAGGACCTCACGAATCTCCGCCACCGGCACGCCCAGCTTCCGCAGGATCACCACGGTTTTAAGTCTTGCCACATCCTCTTCGCTGTAGTCGCGGTAGCGGTTCTCGCCCCGGGTCGGGAGCAGCAGCCCCTCTCGTTCATAATAGCGGATGTTCGCACGATCCACACCCAGTCTCTGTTCGACTTCCTTGATTTTCATCTTCATGCCCTCCTGTCAGGCTGTCATTTGGGGACCATTTCCGGCCTCTCTGATCGAAGTGTAGTGTATAAACCAGCTTCACAGTCAAGTACTTTTTTTGAAAAATCAGGAAAATATCGAAAACACCTCTTCCCGATCATTGTATCGGCGTTTCATTCTGAAATCAAGTCCATTCCACGATCTTTCGTGAAGGACAAAACCATACGCCGAAGAGTCTGGAACCGAAGGATCGCCGCGGTGTCCCGCATTTCTCTATAGATTTTATGGCGCATTTGAGATATACTGAAAAGGAAGGAGGAACCTCTCATGAAGCACACCCAGGATGAAGTAATTATTTATAAGGAAATCAAAACCTCCTCCCGCCTCTTCCGTCTGGAAGAGTACTGGGAGGAGGACGACGCGGGCTTCTGCTGCGTGGATTATGTACTGGAAAAACACACCCGCCTGACCGTGCGGGAGGCCGACAGCGGCCACCTGCTGAAGATCTTTGATTTCGACAGCCGGGAGTATGACAAGGATATGACCCTGTCAGGGGATGTTCTGACCGTGACCTGGCGCCCCACCTGTGACGAGACGGTTACGACGCGGGTCAACGTGCGGACGCTGGAGGTTCTGCCGTAAGTTACGGCTCCCCTTTCTCGTCCGCCAGCGCCTTCTGCTCCAGGAAGAAATTCTTCATGCGGATCAGCGCCTTGATCAGCACGCCTTTTTCCTCATCATTAAGGTTTTTCACGATGCGCTCGATCATTTCATGGTGAAATTTCGCATGGTGATGATACGCGCGAACGCCCTTCTCCGTCAGGCGGATATACACGACCCGCCGATCTTCTTCGCTGCGCTCTCTTGTCACGTACCCCTTCTTCACCAGAGCATTCATCGACGTCGTCAGAGAGCCCACCGTCACGGAGAGCTTCTTCGCGATGGCCGACATATTCATCGGTTCATCAATTCCCACCGCCTCGATGACATGCATATCATTATTTGTAATATCCACAAATTCACCCTTAATGAGGGCGGTCTTCTCAATATTCCATATGTCATTGAACAGAGAAACCAAAATGTCATTAAATGCCAGATATACCTGATCCACGGTCTGTTCCTTTCTTTCTATTCAATGTTTCAAACTCATCAACAGACCCGTCTATTCCGGGTTCTCTGAGTTCTTCATTTCTTCTCTCTGTTTTGCTCAACCGAGATACATTTCCCCGATATCAGTTGAGTATACACATATTTTTTGTCAAAAACAATCGATTTTTTCACTTTTACGCCGCAATTTTGCGGAAAACCAGGTGTATTGGAAGAAAATCAAAGTCTTCAGGCGTCCCCCAACAGCTCCGCCATCACCTGCGGCACCGTCTGCATTTCACGGCATTCCGCCACCTCGGCGCCGCAGAAGATCAGCGCGTGCTCCATGTCCCCGCGGGCCGCAGCCACCAGAGCGTCGGTGATACAGTAGGGAATCTTCTTCGGGTCGCATTTTGCGAGACAGCGATGGCAGTGTGTCACCGGCTGCCGCACCCCTGCTTCCACCCGCCGCAGGAATTCATTGGCAATGGCACGGCCCGGCATGCCCACAGGACTCTGCGTGATGTGAACATCCGACGCCTCCGC
Organism: Lachnospiraceae bacterium; assembly: GCA_021202465.1. GTDB lineage: Bacteria > Bacillota > Clostridia > Lachnospirales > Lachnospiraceae > UBA3305. The sequence continues at coordinate 12,149 of JAJQCZ010000035.1, forward strand.
CGCGAGGTAAGCCTCCTTGTAAGCGTCCGGCGCGTCGCATTCTTCGGTCGTGACAAAGCGGGTCGCCACCTGAATCGCATCAGCGCCCCATATGTCAAAGACACGGTCAGCCACTGCCCGGGTACTGATGCCTCCGGCCACCGCGACAGGAATCTTCCGCCCTGCCCGCTCAGACAGAGCCCGCGCTTCTTCCTGAATCTGCGCCACCTCGGCGGCATACTCATCCAGGCTCAGCTGTTCGGCTTCCTCCCGCGTGAAGCCCAGATGTCCTCCGGCCTTCGGTCCCTCGATGACGATCAGATCCGGATAACTGTGATAGCGGCGCTCCCAGATCCGACCAATCAGAGAAAGCGCTTTGCGCGAGGAGACGATCGGTGCCAGGCAGGTCCGCACCTGTCCCAGCTTCTCCGCTGCTTTCTGCCGGATTCCCGGCAGATCCATGGGCAGCCCCGCTCCGGAGACGATGAGATCGGCGCCGCTGCGAATAGCCTGCTCCACATAACGGGAATATTCCCGGGTCGCCACCATGATGTTAAATCCCAGAACACCCTTCGGCGCCAGCTCCCTGGCTCGCTGCAGCTCCTTCGCCATGGCGCGCAGATTGGCCTCCAGAGGGTGTTCATCAAAATCCGGCTCGCGGAATCCGATTTGTGCCGTAGAGATCAGTCCCACGCCGCCGGCCTGCGCCACGGCTCCGGCAAGTCCCGACAGACTGATGCCCACGCCCATACCGCCCTGAATCAGCGGCCGTTCTACCCGGTATGTCCCGATCGGGAATCCCTCTCTCATCGCGCCCTCCCTTCTCTGTTCGCTACCATCTGCGGAAACGGCGGTAGCGCTGCTCTGCCAGTTCCTCTCCGGACAGACTGCCGTATCGGTCCAGGAAATCCTGGAAATCCCGGCGCAGTCCCTCACAGAGAAGGGCCGCATTGTCCTGACAGGCGGGTTCCGGCTCCGGAATCACCCGTTCTACGATCCCCAGACGCTTCACATCTGCGGCTGTCACGCCCATGACGTCCGCCGCCTCCTTCGCCCGGTGACTGTCCTTCCACAGGATAGAGGCAAAGCCCTCCGGCGAGAGGACCGAATAAATGGCATTCTCCATCATCCAGACTTCATTGCCCACGGCCATCGCCAGCGCGCCGCCGCTGCCGCCCTCTCCGATAACCAGAGAGAGAACCGGCACCTTCAGGTCGGACATGACAAAAAGACTATCCGCGATGGCCCGTCCCTGTCCGTTCTCCTCGGCTTCCAGTCCGCAGAAAGCGCCGGGCGTATCCACAAAACAGAAGATCGGGCGGCCGAATTTCTCCGCCTGCCGCATCAGGCGCACCGCTTTCCGGTAGCCCTCCGGGGAGGGCATGCCGAAGTTGCGCTCCTTATTTTCCTGGATATTCCGCCCCTTCTGCTGTCCGATGACCGTCACCGTGCGGCCGTTCAGCCGCGCGATACCGCCCACGATCGCGCCGTCATCCCCGCCGTAGCGGTCTCCATGCAGCTCCGTGAAATCCTCAAAGATTTCAGAAATATAATCCAGAGAGGTCAGCCGGTCCGCGCTGCGGGAGCGCTGCACGACCTCCCAGGCCTCGGTCTCCGGAGACTTCTCCTCCGCCTCCACCGCCAGCGGCTTCTGTGCCTCCGGATTCTCCGGAAGCTCAGCATTCACCGGGGACACCGCCCCTTCTGCAAATGTCTGAACATTCTCTCCGGTTTCTCCCGTCCGCGGTGCCTCCGCGTGAAACCGCAGAATTTCCGCCAGCTCCCTGCGCATCTCCTGCCGCTCAACAATCCGATCAATAAACCCGTGCTCCAGAAGAAATTCGGAACGCTGGAAGCCCTCCGGCAGCTTCTGATGAATGGTCTGCTCGATGACCCGGGGACCGGCAAAACCGATCAGCGCCCCCGGCTCCGCCAGGATAATGTCTCCCAGCATGGCGAAGCTGGCCGTCACCCCGCCGGTCGTCGGATCGGTCAGCACCGTCACCGACAGCAGCCCCGCCTCCGAGTGGCGCTTCAGCGCCGCCGCCGTCTTCGCCATCTGCATCAGCGAGAGGATGCCCTCCTGCATGCGGGCGCCGCCCGAGCAGCAGAACAGGATCACAGGAAGACGCTCCTCCTGCGCCCGCTCGACCAGACTGGTCACCGCTTCTCCTACAGCTGTTCCCATACTCCCCATGAGAAAACGGGAATCACAGACCCCCACAGCCGTCGGCAAGCCCTCGATGCGGGCCCGTCCGGTCACGATGGCCTCCCGCAGTCCGGTTTTCTCCCGGGTTGTATCCAGTTTTTCTCCATACTCCGGGAAGAGCAGCGGGTTCTCCTTCCGGGAACGGCCGCCAACCGGGACAGTCTCGCGAAGACCGAACCACTCCTCGAAACTCCCCTTGTCAATGACCGTGCGCAGCCGCTGACGGGCAGACAGGCGGAAATAGCAGCCGCACCGCGGACAGATATAGTGATTTCCCCGGACATCCTCCCGGTAAATCGTCTCCCCGCAGCTCCCGCAGCGGGACCACAGATGCTGCATCTCCTCGCGGGTGATGCCCTCTTCGCCTTCCTTGCGGATGGACACCGTGGAAGGACTCTTCTTCCAGAGCTTTGTAAAACCGGCCATGACGCGGGACGCCTCCTCTCAGAATCAGAAAATTTATTGGCACTATTCCATACAGGTCTCCAGAAACGATGTATCGTGCTCTCCGGCACGGAAGACCGGGTGACGCAGGATCTGTTTCAGATACTCCTGGTTCGTCGTCACACCCTCCAGCACCAGCTCCTCCAGAGCGCCCTCCATCCGCCGGATGGTCTCTTCTCTCGTCGCGCCGTGGGCGATGAGTTTCACCAGCATGGAGTCATAATAGGGCGGAATCCGGCAGCCGGTATAGACCGCGGAATCCACGCGGATGCCCATGCCTCCGGGGAAATGGCATTCCGTCACCGTTCCCGGGCAGGGCATGAAGTTCCGGTCCGGATCCTCGGCGTTGATGCGGCATTCCATGGCCCAGCCGCGGGGACAGATGTCCTCCTGCCGGAAAGGCAGCGGCTCCCCGGCCGCGATGCGGATCTGCGCCTGGATCAGATCGATCCCCGTCATGACCTCCGTCACCGGGTGCTCCACCTGAATCCGCGTGTTCATTTCCATAAAATAAAACGCGCCGTCCGAATCCAGGAGAAATTCAACTGTCCCGGCATTTTCATAGCCCACCGCACGGGCCGCTGCCACCGCCGTTTCTCCCATCTGCCGCCGCAGCTCGGGTGTCAGCGCCGGACAGGGCGACTCCTCGATGACCTTCTGATGATGGCGCTGCACCGTGCAGTCCCGCTCTCCGAGATACACAGCGTGTCCCTGCGCATCCGCCAGGATCTGCACCTCCACATGACGCGGACGCTCCACATATTTCTCCAGATACATGGCAGCGTCGCCAAAGGCCTTCTCCGACTCTCTCTGCGCGGCCGCGAACTGAAAGCTCCACTCGTCGTCCGAACGGACGATGCGCATCCCCTTCCCGCCGCCGCCGGACACAGTCTTCACCATGACCGGATAACCGATGCGGGCGGCTTCCGCGCGGCCGACCTCTGCATCGTAAATGACGTCCGGGCAGCCCGGCACCACCGGGACACCGGCCGCCTGCATGGTATTCTTGGCCTCCGCCTTGCTGCCCATGCGGGCGATCATCTCGCTGTCCGGGCCGATGAAACGGATATGGCACTCCTCGCACATCCGGGCAAAGCGGCTGTTCTCCGAGAGGAATCCGAACCCCGGATGAATCGCGTCGGCGCCCATGGCGATGGCCGCTGAGAGAATCCGCTCCGGGCTCAGGTAGCTGGACGCTGAAGCCGCCGGTCCGATGCAGATGGCCTCATCCGCCAGCATGGTCGCCAGCGCCTCATTGTCCGCCTCCGAGTACACCGCCACCGTCGGAATCCCCATTTCCCGGCAGGCCCGCACGATACGCACGGCGATCTCACCCCGGTTGGCAATCAAAATCTTCTTAAACATGACACTACTCCACGATGAAGGTCAGCTCTCCGGTCACAGCGGGCTTTCCATCCACCTTCGCCACAGCCCTGCCGACGCCCACCGGGCCCTTCCGGCGAATGATCTCACATTCTAACGTCAGCTTGTCCCCGGGAATCACCTTGCGGCGGAAGCGCAGCTTTTCGATGCCGCCGAAGAAAACAATCTTCCCCCGGTTCTCCTCCTCCGAGAGGATCGCGACGGCTCCGGCCTGCGCCAGCGCCTCCACGATGAGTACGCCCGGCATCACCGGCTCCTGGGGAAAATGCCCCACGAAAAAATCTTCCCTGTAGGTAACGCATTTAAACGCCTTCACACACTTCCCCGGCTCCAGCTCCTCGACCCCGTCCAGGAGAAGGAAGGGGTGGCGGTGGGGCAGAATCTCCTCGATTTCCTTGATACCTAACTGCATGACAATTTCTCCTATCTCAAGCCCGGGCACGCCGGGATCCGCAGGAATTTCATTCCCCGCAACGTATAATCCGCTCTTTACAGCAAGACCATCTTTTCTCCGACTGTCACAGCTTCCGGATGCGGAAGAGCGGCTGGCCGTACTCCACGACCTGCTCGTTCTCCACGAGCACACCGGTAATCTCCGCGTCCTCCTCGGCTTCCAGTTCATTCATCAGCTTCATCGTCTCAATGATGCCGAGAACCTGACCCTTCCGTACCCGGCTCCCCAGCGTCACAAACGGCTCCGCGCCCTCCGCCGGGGCGGTGTAGAACACACCCACCAGCGGGGAAGTAATGACATCCTCGGCGGCCAGCGTATCTGCGGCCGGAGAAGGTGTCTGGCTCACAACCGGCGTCGGTGCAGCAACCGACTGCACCGAAGATATATTTCCCGCAGACGCGGCTTCCTGCCCCGCTGCGGCACAGGTCGCAGGCGCAGATGCATCCGCGGCCATTTTCCCGGTCTCCCGCCGCAGCGTCAGGCTGCCGCCCTCCTCCTGATAAATAAACTCCGCAAAGGGGGAGGCCGCTGCAAGCTCCGTCAGCTGTCGGATCTTCTCAATCTCCATCTTCACGTCTCCTCATATTTGCCAAAGCACAGCGTCGCATTGTGACCGCCGAACCCCAGCGAATTGCTCAGGCAATAATGCACGTCCATGGAAAGTCCCTCGCCGGTGACATAATCCAGGCGGCACTCCTCATCCGGGACCTGATAACCGGCCGTTGCATGGATATAGCCCTTCTCCAGCGTCTTAACGCAGGCGATCGCCTCCACACCGCCGGCCGCTCCCAGCAGATGGCCGATCATCGACTTCGTGGAGCTGACCTTCAGACGGAAGGCATGTTCCCCGAACAGATTTTCAATGGCCCGGCTCTCGAACAGATCGTTGTGATGTGTACCGGTCCCGTGCGCGTTGATATAATCCACCTGCTCCAGTGCAATGCCCGCGTCCGCCACGGCGTATTCCATGGCTTTAGCGGCGCCGCTGCCGTCCTCGGCCGGAGAGGTGATATGGTACGCGTCGCTGGTGGAGCCGTAGCCCTTCACCTCGGCGTAGATCTTCGCTCCGCGGGCCTTGGCATGCTCCAGCTCCTCGAGCACCAGGATTCCGGCGCCCTCGCCCATGATGAAGCCGCCGCGCTCCTTATCGAAAGGGATCGAAGCCCGCAGAGGATCCTCCGACGTTGAGAGAGCCGTCAGCGACTGGAATCCGGCCACGCCCAGCGGCGTGATGGAGCTCTCCGCCCCGCCGGCCACCATAACATCGGCGTCCCCGTACTGAATGCTGCGGAAGGCCTCGCCAATGCACTGCGTACCCGAAGCGCAGGCCGTCACCACATTGAGGCTCTTGCCCTTGAGACCGAACTGAATCGAAACGTTGCCCGCCGCCATATTGCTGATCATCAGCGGCACCAGCAGCGGATTCACCTTCCGGGGGCCGCCCTTCTCCATCCGGGCATGCTCCCGCTCCATGGCCTGCAGGCTGCCGATACCGGAGCCCACGCTGACGCCCACGCGGTAGGGATCCTCTGTCTCCATCGAGAGGCCGGAATCAGTAAGCGCCATACCGGAAGCCGCCACGGCGAACTGCGCGAACCGCTCCATGCGCTTCGCCGCCTTGCGGTCCATATAATCCTGAGGATTAAAATCCTTCACCTCCGCCGCCAGCTTCGCCCTGTACTCGCTCGTATCAAAGGCAGTGATGGGACCGATGCCCACCTCTTTCCTGGTCAGCGCCTCCCAGAAGGCCTCCGCCGTATTTCCGATGGGGGTGATGGCTCCCAGACCTGTCACCACAACTCTTCTGCTCATATCGTCTCCTCCTGCCTTCCTACATGGCCATGCCGCCGTCTACGGCGATCACCTGACCTGTGATATATCCGCTTCCCTCCGACGCCAGGAAGGCAGCCAGCTCCGCCACGTCCTCCGGACGACCGAAATGCTTCATGGGAATCTGTTCCGTCACCTGAGTCACCACCGACTCGGGCAGCGCCTTCGTCATATCCGTATTAATGAACCCGGGCGCAATGGCGTTGACTGTGATCCCGCGCCCCGCCACTTCCCGGGCCACCGCCTTAGTGAAGCCGATGATCCCGGCCTTCGAGGCGCTGTAATTCGCCTGACCTGCATTTCCCATGACGCCGGACACTGAGGAAATGTTGATGATCCGGCCGGAGCGTTTGCGCATCATGGAGCGCAGCACCGCCTTCGTGCAGTGGAAGGTTCCCATCAGGTTGACCTGCAGCACCGTTTCAAATTCTTCCTCGCTCATCCGCAGCAGCAGGCCGTCCCGGTTGATCCCGGCGTTGTTCACCAGAATATCGATACTGCCGTATTTCTTCTGAAGATCGCGGATCGCGGCAGCCGCCGCCTCCGCCTCCTCCACGCGGAAGGAGCAGACCTCTGCCTCTCCGCCGGCCGCGCGGATCCCTTCCGCGACCGATTCAGCGGTCGCTGTCTGTCCGCTGCATCCCAGGATCACCGTCACGCCCTGAGACGCCAGTTTCTCCGCGATGGCGCGGCCGATGCCCCGGCTGGCGCCGGTCACCAGCGCCGTTCTCTTTTCTTCCATGGTCTGTCTCCCTCTTTTCCGGCAGCGCGTCCTGCCTCACGTATACCAAAGCCCCTGCGGGCAACTATCATTTACTGCAGCGCCTTCTCCAGCGCCTCCATTTCCTCCCAGCTTCCCACGTGAAGCACGGTCTGCCCACGGTCGATCTTGCGGATAAAGGAGGTCAGGGTCGTCCCCGGCCCGATCTCCACGAAGGTATCTACTCCCTCCGCGATCATCCGCATCACGCTCTGTCTCCAGAGCACCGGACTGCTGACCTGTCGGCACAGCAGCTCCTTCACCTCCGCGGCAGAGGTCACCGGCTCCGCATGCACATTGGCCACGTAAGGGATCCGGGGCTCCCGGATCGTCACCGGCTCCAGCACCTCCCGGAGCTTCTCGCCTGCCCCCGTAAGCAGCGGCGAATGGAAGGGACCGCTGACATTGAGCGGCACGCATCTTCTGGCTCCCGCCTCCTTCAGCAGAGGCAGCACTGCCTCCACATCCGCACACCGTCCGGAGATTACCACCTGGCCGGGGCAGTTATCGTTCGCGATCACCACACAGCCTTCTTCTCCGGCCTGCTCACGGAGATATGCTGTCAGCACGTCCCCGATCTTCTCCGCAGGCAGACCCAGCACGACCGCCATGGCGCCCTGGCCCAGCGGAACGGCTTCCTGCATGAGGATACCCCGGCGGCGCACAACACGTACAGCGTCCGTAAAATCCATCACATCCGCCGCCAGCAGCGCCCCGTACTCACCCAGGCTCAGCCCCGCCGCCATGTCGGGGGTGATGCCCCGCGCCGCGCATTCCGTCAGGATCGCCGCGCTGACTGTCACCAGCGCCGCCTGTGTATACTCGGTCTGATCCAGTCTCTCATTTTTCTCAAAGCAGAGCTCTTCCATAGAGAAGCCCAGCAGACGGGAAGCTGTCTCAAAGACTTCCCGCGCACGCGCGGAATTCTCATAGAAATCCTGGCCCATGCCCGTTTTCTGTGCTCCCTGTCCCGGGAAGACAAATGCGATCTTACCCATACGTTCCTCCTTCTTTCCGGCCGGACGGCCCTCTCACCGGCCATCCGGGATGCGAATTCCCCGTATGGCTTCCCTATCGCAGCAGCGCGCCGGCCTGCTCCAGCGCCGCTCCGGCCTCGCGGACCAGATCCTCGATGATCGCCCGGCAGGGCTTGCAATCCTTCAGCATACCGGCGATCTGGCCGGACATAACCGTCCCGGTCGCCACATCGCCCTCCTTCACCGCGCGGCGCAGAGAACCAAGCGTCAGCGTCTCCAGCTCCTCGAAGGTCGCGCCCTCTTTTTCCTTCTGCAGATACACGCGGGTCGTCTGGTTGCGCAGAGAGCGGACCGGATGTCCGGTACTGCGGCCGGTCACCACACTGTCGATGTCCTTGGCTGCGATCACCTTCTGCTTGTAATTCTCATGCACTGTACATTCCTCAGAGACCACGAAACGGGTGCCGATCTGTACGGCCTCCGCCCCCAACATAAACATCGCCGCCATGCCGCGGCCGTCGCCGACGCCGCCGGCTCCGATGACGGGGATCTTCACCGCATCCACCACCTGAGGAGCCAGCGCCATGGAAGTCGCCTCGCCAATATGTCCGCCGGATTCACAGCCCTCGGCGATCACCGCATCAGCGCCCATGCGCTCCATTCTCCGGGCCAGCGCCACGGAGGCGACGACGGGAATGACCCGAACCCCCGCTTCTTTCCACATCGCCATGTACTTCTCCGGATTGCCGGAGCCGGTGGTGACCACCTTCACATGCTCCTCCGCCAGCACCTGCGCCACTTCATCCGCGCAGGGATTCAGCAGCATCACATTGACGCCGAAGGGCTTGTCGGTTATCTCTCTGACCTGACGGATCTGCTCCCGCACCCACTCTGCCGGAGCGCTGCCCGAACCGATAATGCCAAGACCGCCGGCCTCGGAGACGGCAGCCGCCAGCTGGCTGTCCGCCACCCATGCCATGCCGCCCTGAATGATCGGGTACTCGATTCTCAGAAGTTCTGTCACTCTTGTATTCATGTTCTGTCCTTTCCCGTGTCTCGAGCAGGCGGCAGCTTTTTCGCCTCCTGCCCGCCTGCGCAGGCTGCGTCCGGCGTCAGCCGGAAAAACTCATTGCGCAGCCCTGCGCTTAAAAACGGCCGGTCTCACACACCGCGAGTCCAGCCGTCCGTCGCCGCCCTGCGGCTGCGCAAATTACGCCTCGATGCCCTTCGCTGTCAGATAATCTGCCACATCCTGAACTGTCAGCATCTTCTCCAGATCCTCGGTGGGAATCTCGATCTCATAGGTGTCCTCCAGATTGGTCACCATCTCAAACAGGTCCAGAGAGTCTGCGTTCAGATCTTCCTTCAGGGACTGCTCTGCCCCGATGGTGTCCGCGTCGATTCCCAGCTGATCCGCCAGCATTTCTTTTACTTTGTCCAACATGATTTTTGTCTCCTTATAAATTGAAATATTTATTTACAGAGCTGCTTCCCGCTCCGGGAAACGCTCTCATACACCATGCCTTTCACAGCGAAATCGCTGCGAATTTTTCAAAATACGCCCCGCAGGTCTACCACTCCAGCACCATGGCACCCCAGGTCAGTCCGGCGCCGAATCCGGCCAGCACCAGCGTATCGCCCCGCTGCAGCCGTCCCGCGCGGTTCACCTCATCGAGGAGCACCGGGACGCTGGCCGCTGCCAGGTTGCCGGTGTGCGCCAGGTTCTCGGGAATCTTCTCCATCGGCACATGCAGGCTCCGCCCGATCGAAGTGAGGATGCGGGCATTGGCCTGGTGCAGCAGGAAGAGGGACACGTCCTCCGTGGAGAGCTCCGCCTGCGCCAGCGCCTCCCGGATCACCTCGGGCACCGTCCGCACAGCAAACTGAAAGATCTCACGTCCATCCATGGCGAGAGACGTGGGAACCTTTTCCCCGTCTTCTTCCGTTCCTTCGAGGAAAGGAATCCCGGCGACAGAATGTCCCGTCGAACAGATCAGGGAATCTCCCCGGCTCCCATCGCACCCGAGAACGCCGGTCCGGATGCCGCCCGCAGACACGGCGGTCACCACCGCCGCCCCGGCCCCGTCTCCGAAGAGGACACAGGTGCTGCGGTCCTTCCAGTCGACCAGACGGGACATGGCTTCCGCGCCGATCACCAGCACATTGCGCGCCATCCCTGTACGGATGTAGGCATCCGCCGTCTGCAGGCCGAAGAGAAAGCCGGAACAGGCCGCGCTCAGGTCGTAGCAGACCGCCTTCTTCGCGCCCAGCGCCTCCTGCACCTGACAGGCCACACTGGGGAAGAAGCACTCCGGCGTCACTGTAGCCACCAGAATCCAGTCCAGCTCCTCCGCCGTCATCCCGGCGTCCGCCAGGGCGCGCCGCGCGGCTTCCGCCGCCATCGCCGCCGTCCCCTCCGCGGAGAGATGTCTCTCCCGGATGCCGGTGCGGGAGACGATCCACTCGTCGCTGGTATCCATCCGCGCCGCCAGCATATCATTTGTCACTCTACATTCCGGGATGTAACTCCCGGTCCCCGCGATGCCAGATCTCATACCGCGCCGCCTCCCGTACTATCTCATGCGTCAGCGCCTCTGTGAGCGCACTGAATTTTTAACTGCCAAATTATTTTAAAACTCAATATTTTGAATTTCAAACATTTTGATCCGATGAAGATTATAACAGCTTCTGCATGGAAGTCAAGGGGTTTATGGTTTTTTCATAAAGAGGAAGACATAGCCAAAAAATCGGGACAGGCCTGCTGCAGCCTGTCCCAATCAAAATACCATAAACTATCATCATTTCGCCACCGCACTCAGCCCCGGTTTCTCACAGGAACTGACGGTGCGTTCTTTTCCATTGGAGAAGTAGGCCTTCACCGTGTAGGAATAGGTCTCGCCGGTCTCCACGGTCGTATCCAGCCACGTCGTGGTCTCTCCGTCAGCGAGCGACTTCACATGCGTCCAGGTTCCGTCGGCGGTCTTGCGGTAGATCCGGTAGCCGTCGGCGGTCACCGCCTTCCAGGTGATGCGGATGCCCCGGGTGGAGCGGGCGATCTTCTGCAGCGTCGGCGTCTTCGGCACGGCCTGCGCAGAGACGCCGGTCCGGTCGCAGTCACTCCAGATCGTCGTACTTCCATGCTTATAGTAGGCCTTCACCGTATAAATATAGGTTTCCGTATCGTCCGGGACCGTATCCCGGTAGGCCACCTTCGAGGAGCTCTTGATCGTCGTCACCCGGCTCCATTTTCCCCCGGCAACCTTACGGTAAATCCGGTAGCCGGTGGCGTCCTCCACCGCTTCCCAGGTGATGCGAATCTGCTTATATCCGACGGCAACAGCCTTCTTCAGCACGGGAGCCGCCAGAGTATAGGTCGTCATGGAAACACCGGTCCGGTCGCACTCCGCCCAGCTCACAGTACTTCCGGTCTTAAAATAGGCCTTGACCGTATAGGAATACGTCTCCCCGGCCACGGCCGTCGTGTCCGTATAGGAGGTCTTGCTCTTCCCCTTCAGCGTGGCAAGCTTCGTCCATGTGCCGCCGGAGGTCTTCCGGTAAATCCGGTAGCCGTACGCCTCCTCGGCTTCCCAGGTGACCGTATTGCCGTCACCGGATGTCGTGGCCTCGATGAGCGTCACCTTTTCCGGCGTCACTGTCGCCGTAAGCCCCGGCTTCTCGCAGGAGCTGGTCAGCGTCGTGCTCACATACCGCACGGCTTTCACAGTATAAGAATAGGTCTCCCCGGCCACGACCGAGGTGTCGGCCCAGCTCTCCTTCGAACTGCCGGTCAGCGTCTTAATCCTCGTCCAGCTTCCGCCGGAGGTCTTCCGGTATATGTAATACGCGTCGGCGTCCTCCACGCTCTCCCAGGAAATCTGAATGCCGTCTGTCGATACCGAGATCTCCTTAAGCTCCGGTGTCTCCGGCGTCTCATATTCCACGCCTTCCACATACGAACCGGTCGGCTTCTGTCCGCTCTGATAGCCCCACCCGAGGTAGCAGCTCCACCAGTAGGAGGAGATCGTCTCCTCCCGGACCGTCGATACGGCGTGAACCATCTTCCCGTTCCCGGTGTAGATGCCTACATGACCGCTGGAGCTGCCGGAATTGAAATACAGCGTGGCTCCGACAGGAATGTTCTCCGACGAAGATGAAACGCCCCATTTCTTCCAGGCCGAAAGCGCCGTCGTGGCGTCGGAGGACGCATACAGACCGGCCGATTCATAGCAGATGCGGACGAACCGCTGGCAATACCCGCTGTAGCTCGTACTGCCGATCTTCGACCGGGCCGTCGCGAAGATCTGCGCGGTCTGCGTGGTCGATTCCGCATAGGCGGTCGTCTCTGTGGGCACCACGGCCGCTGCGACCAGAATAAAAAAGAGAAAACTGAAAATGACTTTCGACAACCTGCGCGGCATGGCACGGTTCCTCCTCTGTCTGCAAATATTCCGCGCAATCCGTCGATATGAAAACGAAGAAGGCGGTATTCTTCCGCCTTCTCCATGATTTCCGGCGGAAGAATATTACGATTTTATTACGCCCATCGTAACATTTCCCGCCTGTCCTGTCAACAAAACCCCTGTATTTTTTAAGATTTTCTGATGGATTTCTTAAATTTTTCTTTACGATCCCGCCGTGGCCGAGATGCCGCTCCGGTCGCAGCTGCTCCAGATCGTGGTCGTGCCCCGCTTATAGTAGGCCTTCACCGTGTAGATATACGTCGTCTTCGCACGGGGAACGGTGTCCGTGTAGGTGACGGTCGACTTGCCGCTGACCGTCGCCACCCGGGTATAGCTCCCGCCGGAGGTCTTCCGGTAGATCCGGTAGCCCGACGCGCCCGACACGGCCTTCCAGGTTACTTTGATCTTCTTCGTGCCCGCCGACTTTGCCGTCTTGAGTGTGGGCGTCGCCAGAGTATAGCTGGTGACTGACACGCCGCCGGAATCACAGGCGCCCCAGCTCGTCTTATTTCCGAATTTATAATACGCCTTCACCGTGTAACGGTAGGTCTTACCGGAGGCCGCCGTGGTGTCTGTGTAGGAGGTCGTGGACTTCCCCGTCACAGTGGCGATCTTCGTCCAGGAGCCGCCGGAGGTCTTCCGGTAGATTCGGTAGCCGTCGGCGCTCACCGCCTTCCAAGTGACCGTATTTCCCGCTTTAGCCGCGGTAGCTCCGGTCAGCGTCACCTTCTTCGGCGTCACCGTGGCCGTCAGTCCCGGCTTCTCGCAGGAGCTGCACTTCGAATTGCTCCCGCTGGCAAAATACGCCTTCACCGTATAGCTGTAGGTCTTCCCCGCCGTGATGGAGGTATCCAGCCAGGTGACCGTGGAGCCATCAGTAATGGTCTTCACCCGCGTCCAGCTCCCGGAGCCCGTCCGCCGGTAGATCCGGTAGCCGTCTGCCGTCACCGCCTCCCAGGTGATCTTCACCCCGCTGGTCGAAACGGAGATATTCGAGAGAGCCGGTGTCTCCGGCGTCGCCGTTGCAGAGAGACCGGTCTTGTCATAACTGCTCCAGACCGTCGTCCCGCTGCTCTTCGTGTAAGCCTTCACCGTATAAATATACGTCGTCGAGCTGTTGGAGACTGTATCCTTATAGCTCACTGTGGAGCTGCCGCTGACCGTCGCGATCCGGGTCCAGCTCCCGCCCGAGGTTTTCCGGTAAATCCGATAGCCCGAAGCCCCGGTCACGGATTTCCAGGTCACTTTGATCGTCTTATAGCCCGTGGCCACCGCCGTCTTCAGCGTGGGCGCCGCCAGAGTATAGCTGGTGACTGACACGCCGCCGGAATCACAGGCGCCCCAGCTCGTCTTATTTCCGAATTTATAATACGCCTTCACCGTGTAACGGTAGGTCTTACCGGAGGCCGCCGTGGTGTCTGTGTAGGAGGTCGTGGACTTCCCCGTCACAGTGGCGATCTTCGTCCAGGAGCCGCCGGAGGTCTTCCGGTAGATTCGGTAGCCGTCGGCGCTCACCGCCTTCCAAGTGACCGTATTTCCCGCTTTAGCCGCGGTAGCTCCGGTCAGCGTCACCTTCTTCGGCGTCACCGTGGCCGTCAGTCCCGGCTTCTCGCAGGAGCTGCACTTCGAATTGCTCCCGCTGGCAAAATACGCCTTCACCGTATAGCTGTAGGTCTTCCCCGCCGTGATGGAGGTATCCAGCCAGGTGACCGTGGAGCCATCAGTAATGGTCTTCACCCGCGTCCAGCTCCCGGAGCCCGTCCGCCGGTAGATCCGGTAGCCGTCTGCCGTCACCGCCTCCCAGGTGATCTTCACCCCGCTGGTCGAAACGGAGATATTCGAGAGAGCCGGTGTCTCCGGCGTCGCCGTTGCAGAGAGACCGGTCTTGTCATAACTGCTCCAGACCGTCGTCCCGCTGCTCTTCGTGTAAGCCTTCACCGTATAAATATACGTCGTCGAGCTGTTGGAGACTGTATCCTTATAGCTCACTGTGGAGCTGCCGCTGACCGTCGCGATCCGGGTCCAGCTCCCGCCCGAGGTTTTCCGGTAAATCCGATAGCCCGAAGCCCCGGTCACGGATTTCCAGGTCACTTTGATCGTCTTATAGCCCGTGGCCACCGCCGTCTTCAGCGTGGGCGCCGCCAGAGAGACCGTCACCGTGCAGGTCGCCTTCTTGCTGCCGATCTTTGCCGTGATCGTCGCCGTCCCCACACCCTTGGCCGTCACCTTCCCGGCGGAGGAAACCGTCGCCACCGAAGTATCGGAGCTGCTCCATGTCACCGTCTCAGAGTCCGTGGTCCGCACCGGAGTGTGGGAAGCCGTGAGGGTGGACGTCTTCCCCAGCGTCAGAGAGAGCGAGGTTTTATTCAGAGTCACCTTCTTCACCGGCACCGCCGAGGTGCTGTCCGTAAATGCCTTGATGCGGATGGTCTGCCCATCCATCCCCAGGCTCACCCCCGAGGACGTCGCCCCCAGATCCTTCCAGGAACCGCTCTTCTTGACATAGTTCTGCCCCGTCTCCGTATCGTTGACGAACTTTACCCAGCCGCCGTTGCTGTAGCTCTCATCCATGAAGACCTGTACCGTCGCGCCGTCGCTGCTCTTCAGGGTAAAGACCACCGAGAAGGTGTCCCCCCTTGCGAAGACCACATCCGTCTGTTCGAGAGGAATCGTTACATACCCCGTATAGGAGATTGTACCGGTCTGCGGTGTATCCAGCATCGCCGTCCCGCTCTCGGGGTCACCGGAATCCGGATTCTTATAGATCTGCAGGCTATACGTGACCTCTGTACTGTAGCAGGCCAGAGACACCGCCCGCAGCTTCTCATAGGACGACCCGGAGACCGTGAACACATTGGCCACCGCGCTGCCGCTGGCCACGGAATAGCGGTGGTAGCCATAGGAACCGTCATACTGATAGTTATAATCGTAGTTATCCGAATCCTCGAATTCATAGACGAAGCCGAAGGCATTGGTGCCGGTCAGGGAGAGATCTTCATAGGAAATCCAGAAATACCCTTCATCGCCCCAGTCGCTGCCCCAGTTGTTCTTGATCAGCCAGGCTCCGTCGATCGCGGGGGTCGTATTGAAATTCTCCTTCGAATAGTTGTCGTCCCATCCCACGATGTTAACCGCGTGGTTGGTGCTGGTTTTGCTGCTCTGGTAATACCCGCCGGTACTGTAATTGTAACAGCTCTCGTCCCAGTAAAAAGCGATGCTGACATTTCCATAGTCCGCCACCATCTGCTTCACCGTACTAATATCCGTCAGCGAAAACCAGTAGGCATTCTGCATGTGAGCCACGTCCTCGCCCCGCGCCAGGGAATCCGAAAGCGTCAGCGAAGAGGAGGCATCATCATAGTCCGCCTCCGATTCCTCCGTCACGCCCACCCAGGATGCCAGAGCAAAGGTCGTAAAAATCCCGTTGCCCCCCTGGTTAAGATAATCAGAGGTCAGCGCCGTCGTAGAATCCCCCGCCGTGCCCCCCAGACTGTCCGTGACAGAATTGTAGAAGAAATAAAGCAGCTGCAGCTCCGACAGATCCAGATTGGACGCCGTGGCCGTCGTTCCGTTCACGGAGATCCCGTTGCTGATCAGTGATGTTTCCGCCACGGAAATCGCCGAAAAGGCCCAGCAGGTACCGTAGGGCAGCTGATTCTTCACGCCGGTCACCAGACTGTCCGACCGGGCATCGTAGGAGGAGGGCAGAGAGGATGTATTCGCAGAGACGGATTCCGTCTCCGGCAGCGTGATATCAAGCTCCGGGAACTCCGTCAGCTCCTCTGGTTCCTGCTCCTTCTGCTCTTCGATCTCTTCCTCCGTCATGGGTCGCCCCAGGATATAGTCCTGCTCGCTGTCATCGGCCCGAACCTGAGCCGGAAGCAGCAGCACGACGGCTGTCAGGAGCAGCAGCGCCAGTCTCCCTGCGCATTTCTGATATGTATCTCTTACGTGTGTATTTTCCTTCATCTTATTTATCATTCTCATCCCTGCCGCCTGCACTGCGTTCTCTGAAAGATGCCCCCGGAGCTGTGTACGATGATAACCTTTTGGTTCCTATGATACACAAGGTATCCGCAACTGTCAAACATTTGTACCATCTTCAGGATAGTACGGGATTGTGACGAAAAAATGATGGCCGCTTGACATCCGCACCTGCCTGTTCCATAATGGCCGCAGGAAACCGTCCGTCAGGAGGAAAAACGCGATGAAATGGAGAAACGCTCTGGGCGCCCGCCAGGAAGAGCATGCGGAGGATGTACTACACCCGCTGTACACGCCGTGGGGAGAGCATCTGGATAAAGATCACGTGTGGGAGGAATATCCCCGACCGCAGCTGCGCCGGGAACAGTATGCAGTTCTGAACGGAACCTGGGATTATCACTTCGAAGAAGAGAAAGAGAATGCTTCCGAAGCGGATCCGGTACACCCGGGAGAGAGCTTTCGGCCGGACGGACAGATCCTCGTACCGTTCTCTCCGGAGAGTCTCCTGTCCGGCGTCAATCGCCAGCTTCTCCCCGGTCAGAGCCTCTGGTATCAACGAAACGTATCATTTGAAGCGCCGGGTGCCGCGGATGCCCGCTGCCTGCTGCATTTTCAGGCGGTCGATCAGGAAGCAGAAGTCTATGTCAACGGAAAGCTGCGGACACACCATCTGGGGGGCTATCTGCCCTTTACCGCAGAGGTGACCGACGAAGCGCGGTCTGGTTCCTGTCTCCTCCAGGTGCGGGTGTGCGATCTAAGCGACACTTCCTGCCACGCCCGGGGCAAGCAGAAGCCGAAACGGGGCGGCATGTTTTACACCGCGCAGAGCGGCATCTGGCAGAGCGTCTGGTACGAATGGATCCCGGCGAACCCGATCCTCTCCCTGAAGCTGACGCCGGACTATGACCGACAGCGGCTGACTGTGTCGGTAATTACGGAACGGCCGCTGGCGAAGAGGCCGGAGATCATAGTGGGGCAGCCGGGGCGTTTTGACACAGAAGCAGCGCTTCCGACAGATCATGTTATCCGGGAAGCCAGCGCGAACCGCGGTGCCGAGTCAAATACCGGAGGGCACTCAGCGGATATTTCTGTCGAAAAAAAACAAATACACAGTGACACCGATCTGAATACAGATAGATCCCCGACAGATGATGCTGCCCATAGAGCCTGGGCAATGCCCGTCCTTTCTCAAAATCAGAAAAAAACAAAATCCGGCTGCCGCTTTACCTGCGTCTGCGCCCTGCCGGAAGACGTCCCCTTCCGCGCCTGGACGCCGGACAGTCCCTGGCTCTATCCGCTGACGATCCGGGCCGGGGAGGATGTGGTGCACAGCTATTTTGCATTTCGCCTCTTCTCCCGGGAAGCAGACGCACAGGGGATCGCCCGCTTCTGCCTGAACCACGAGCCGCTTTTCCTCGACGGCATCCTCGACCAGGGCTACTGGTCCGACGGCCTGATGACCGCCCCCTGCGATGAAGCCCTCATCTTCGACATCCTTCTGGCGAAACGTCATGGCTTCAACATGATCCGCAAGCATCTGAAGATTGAAAATCTCCGCTGGTATGCCCACTGCGACCGCCTGGGCATCATCGTCTGGCAGGATATGGTAAACGGCGGCACAGACTACAACATGGGACTGGTCTGTTATCTGACCACCGTCTTCCCGGCGGTCTGGAACCATCTGCCCGACCACCATTACCGACTGCTCTCCCGCGACGATGCCGCCGGACGCCGGGAATGGGAACGCGAGTGCCGGGAAACCATCCGCTACCTGTACAATGTCCCTTCCCTGGCTGTCTGGGGTCCGTTCAACGAGGGCTGGGGACAGTTCGACGCGGCCCGCATCAGTCGTGAGATTCAGGCTATGGATCCGACCCGCCTCGTTGATCACGCCAGCGGCTGGTTCGACCAGGGGGAGGGAGATTTTCTCAGCATCCACAACTATTTCCGCAAGCTTACCGTAAAGCCTTCCGGAGAGCGAATCTTCGCGCTCACCGAGTACGGGGGCTTAAGCTGCCGGATCGACGGCCATGCCAGCGTGGACCGGGTATACGGATATCAGAAATACGCCGACGCTGCGGCGCTGCTAAAGGGCTATGCCGACCTGCGCGGGAGTCTGCCGAATCTCATCCGCCAGGGTCTCTCCGCCGCGGTCTATACCCAGCTCTCCGATATTGAGGAGGAAGTCAACGGGCTCGTCACCTATGACCGGAGGGTGGAGAAGCTATAGACCTTGTGTAAGCGCTCCATTCATGACTTTCGACCCTGGTATCATACAATAGCAAAAAACAGGATCCATTTCCATGCCCCTGACCCCTGAACAACAGCAGTGCCGCGCGCAGATTCTCTCGGAAGACTACCTTGATCTGATTTATACAGTCCGCCTGACTGCTAACGAAATCTTTTCGGACTACGGTCCTTTCTGCCGGGAAACGATCAATTATAATTACAGCATCGCCCACCTGGACCGCCGCCGTGTTCCCGACTATAGTATCCCGGCCTACGGCTACGACGCCATCCCGGATCTCTATTCACTCCTTGATACCTCGGCGCTGGAGGCCGCCGACATCACACCGCTGCTGCTCTCCCCCGGGCCTGATCTTCGTGGACAGGGCGTGCTGATCGGATTTCTTGATACGGGCATCGACTACCGGAATGCGCTCTTCCGTCATACCGACGGCTCTACGCGGATCGCCGCGCTCTGGGACCAGACCATCCAGTCGGACCGGCCTCCCGCGGATTTCCCCTACGGCACTGAGTATACAGAGGAAGAGCTCAACACGGCCCTGCGGAGCGCCGACCCCTATGAGCTCGTCCCCTCCTTGGATGAAAATGGCCACGGAACCTTCCTGGCCGGGGTGGCGGCAGGAGGCGAGAGCGCCGACGGCCGTTTCTCCGGCGCCGCACCGGAGGCCACGCTGGCCGTGGTAAAATGCAAGACGGCCAAGGAAAACCTGAAGCGGTATTATTTTAATAACCAATCAGATGTCTACCAGACCACGGATCTGATGACGGGCCTGTCCTATCTCCTGTCCACAGCGGCCCGGCTGCAGCTCCCTCTGGTAATCTGCTTCGGCATGGGCAGCAACGGCGGCGCCCACGACGGAACCACGGTCCTGGAGACGCTTCTCAGTCAGCTCACCAGTCAGTCCGGCATCGTCCCGGTTCTCGCCGCCGGAAACGAAGGGAACCGAGCCCACCACTACTATGGCGTGCTCGGTCCCGAGGATTCTATGGAGGAAGTGTCTCTGCGGATCCCGGAGGGAACCGCAGGCTTCCGGGCCGAGCTCTGGGGGGAGCCTTCGGAGATCTACTCCGTCGCCTTTCTCTCCCCCTCCGGCGAGCTGTTCCCCCGCATCCCGGCGCGGCTGGGCCAGAGTCAGGTTCTCACCTCGCCGCTTACGTCCACCCGCCTCTTCGTAGACTACACGCTCACGGTCTCCGTCTCCGGCAACCTGCTGATCTCTCTGGGCTTCGAGAACCCGACGCCCGGCCTCTGGACCATTCAGGTCTTCCACGACACGCCAAGCAGCGGTTTCTTCCACATCTGGCTTCCCATCACCGCTCCGACCGAACCGGATCCGGTCTTCCTGCGCCCGGATCCCGACATCACCCTCACCTCACCGGGAAATGCCCGCTCCGGCCTCGTCGTCAGCGCCTGGGATCACCGCAGCGACAGTCTCTACGTCTATTCCAGCCGCGGCTACACCAGAGACCGCCGCGTGCGCCCGGATCTGGCCGCCCCCGGCGTGGCCGTGGAGGGCCCCGCCCCCGATGGCCGCCTCATCGCCCGCTCCGGCTCCAGCGTCGCCGCCGCCATAGCCGCCGGAGCCGCCGCCGACCTGCTCACCTGGGGCGTCACCAACCGGAACGACATCTCCCTCGACGCCCAGGCCGTCCGCGCCTACCTGATCCGCGGCGCCGGGAAGAAGGACGTCTACAGCTACCCGAACCGCGAATGGGGATACGGCACACTCGATCTGCTGGGGGCATTTGAGACACTGGTACACAAGTAGGAGGCGGCCATTTCACCTCCTCATATTGTCAAGCGTTTTTTCGCTTAAATTCAAGGCTTTTTGTTCTCTATTCTAGCAATAAACTAACAAGGTCATGCGAATAATTGGCTGTCAGGATACAAAAGAAAATATTTATTTTATTCCCCACCTATGATATATTTAGGTGGGGAATAAAGTGAGGAATAAATTCTGATCGGGAGGCACTGCATGGGTGATTTGAAACAGACTGTAAAGGAACTAATTTCCGCAGAAACAGAGGAAGAATGGTTCGATTTTAAAGAAAACTGGTACGAACCGGCCGGAATAGGTGAGTATATCTCCTCTTTATCGAACGCAGCGGCTATGCTTGGCAAAGAATATGGCTATTTGATATGGGGTGTAAATGATAAAAGCCATGAAATTGTGGGAACTGCCATGGATTACCGCAAGGATGTAAAGAACGAACCCTTAGAGCACTATCTTGCAAGGCAGCTCATGCCGGATATTGCTTTTCTATTTCAGGAAATAAAGATCAACCGCAGGCGTATTGTAGTACTTGTAATACCTGCCGCACATCAGGTTCCAACAGCGTTTAACGGACACCGTTTCCTGAGAATCGGTTCCAGTAAGGTGAATTTAAATAAATATCCTGAGCGGGAAGCACGCCTGTTTGACATTTTAAGGAATGGATTTCCCACAATAGAGAATACGGAGGCAGATAGCCAGGAGCTGACCTTCCGCAAATTATTTCTATATTATGAGGATAAGGGAATTATATTAAGCAAAAAAACATTTAAAAAGAATCTGGGTTTTTTGACAAAGGATGGAAAATACAACCTGCTTGCGCAACTGCTATCCGACAACAGCCAGATTCCAATTCGGGTATCTATTTTTAAGGGAAGGGATAAGACATCTTCCCTCTATTCCGTGAGGGAATTCGGCAATAACAGTCTGCTCCTGTCATTAGACAAGGTTCTGGAATATGGAGATGTTTTAAATATCATACAGGCGGATGAAAGTAACCGCATTGTGGAGAGAAAAGAAATTCCACTGTTTGATCAAAGTGCTTTTCGCGAGGCAGTAATCAATGCATTTGTGCATAATTTATGGATCGACGGAAATGCGCCAATGATAACTGTGTACAGTGACCGGATAGAAATTTTATCTCGTGGTACGCTTCCACCGAAACAGACGATACAGGGCTTTTATCTGGGAGAGTCTGTGCCGGTAAATCAGAAATTGTCAGATATATTTTTACAGCTCCATATCAGCGAGCGCTCAGGCAGAGGCGTTCCAAAAATAACCGGCGTATATGGAAAAGAAGCATTTGAATTTCGTGAGAATTCCATCGTGGTAACAATTCCTTTTCATTATCTTGAGACAGATCTGGGGAATAAGATGGGGAATAAAAATGGGGAGTACACGATCAAATTAAACCCGACACGTCAGCGGATTCTTGAGGAAATGAGAAACAATCCAAATGTCACAGGCGAACAGCTGGCTCTGATGATCGGGATCAAGAAAACGGCAATTGAAAACAATATCTCTTTTCTGAAAAAAAATGGGTTGGTGGAACGGATGGGTTCCAGAAAAAACGGTTGGTGGAATGTAAGATGAAAAGGATTACGTGCTGATATACACCCCCAGCACAAACGCTTGTGGAGCCAAACCTGAAAAAAGAAAGACTAACACATCATAAAGGAAAGCGGAGAGACCACATTCCTGCGTCTCTCCGCTTTTTTGTCGTGCAGCCTAATGCACTACTTGGATATCTTTACCTTCTTTTTCGCACTCCACGCGGAGTAATATTTTGTCCCGCTCACCGTCTTGTAGGCACGGATGCGCACATAGTAGGTTTTACCCTTTTTGAGGCTTCCGATGGTTTTGCTGACCGTGGCGGCCTTACTGACGGACACGGTCTTATTTCCGCTCGCGAAGCTGCTGCTGGTAGAATACTGGATCTGGTAGCCGGTCGCCTTGGAATTTTTCTTCCACTTCACTGTCATCTTCTTCGAGGCAGAATTCTTCACAGAGGAAAGCGTCACGCCGGTCAGACGCACAGTCGTCTTCACGGAGGAAGCGGTTCCCGTTCCGGTCGACGCATAGGCGATCACTTTATAATAGTAGGTCTTCCCGTTGGTCACCTTATAGGTTCCGCTGGTCTTATTCGTGTACGTAACTGTGGAGCCCGACTTCACCGTGGCGATCTTCTTATAGGTGCCGCTCTTGCTGGTGCTCCGGTAAATATAATAGCCCGTGGCGCCGGTGACCTTCTTCCAGGTCAGCTTGATGCCGGAGGACATGTTCGTCAGCTTCAGGCTGGACGTGGCCTTGGGCGTCACTTTTACGGTGATCGTCGCAGTCGCCTTACTGTAAGCTGTGGTCGCCGCCGCCGTGACCGTAATCTTCACCGTTCCCACCTTTACCGCCTTGATCTTACCAGTGGACGCATTGACAGTCGCGATCGAAGTATCTGCCGACTTATAGCTCAGCGTCGTTTTTGCGCCGGAGACGGTCGGCGTCCATGTCTTCCCTACGGCGAGAGTGGTCGTCGACTTGGAAACGGTCAGAGTCTGGGACTTCTTCGAGGTTGTAGCTGCCGCTGTGGTTGTCTCCTCGGCTGCGGCCGTTGTTGATTCCTCAGTCGCAGCTGTTGTTGATTCCTCCGCCGCCGCTGTCGTTGTCTCCTCGGTCGCGGCCGTCGTCGTCTCTTCCGCCTCGGTTGTCGGTTCCGAGATCTTGAAAGTGAGAGTTACGCTCTTTGACGCATAGCGGTCTGTCGCAGCAACAGCAATCTCAACGCTCGCGGTCCCGGCCTTCAAAGCCGTAACGACACCGTCAGAATCGACTGTCAGAACGGATGTATCACTTGAAGTGAACGTAATCGTGCCGCCGCTGTCCGCCGAGGCCGTGATGGTTGTGGTCTTACCAACGGTCAGAGATGTCGACGCACCGTAAGCCAGTCCCGGATCCTCTTTTTCATACTCATACGTTACACCGTCTGCCAGCTGAAGCGTCGACCAGGTCAGTCCCTTCCACGGGACGCTGTACTCACTGTAGGTTGGCACGGCGCCTGTCGCGCTGGTGATCGTTGTGCCATCGTCATATTCCAGGCCGTAACCAAGGCTGAGCACACCGTCTTCCACACTCCAGGTAATACCGTTCAGGCAGATGCCGCAGGTATCCGGCGTCTCGTCCTGCCATGCATTCTGTTCAAAAATGCAGTTTTCGTCAAACTCGATATAATCCACATCGTCCGAATCACAGAGTGCGCTGTTATAATTTCCCAGGAAAGAGCAGCTGTTGAAGATCAGGTTCTGAGCCGTGTCACCGTCATAATTATAATATTCAATACAGCTATATTTACTGCGATATGACGAGCTGTATGCATTTCCACTGATCACACAGTCAGTAAAGGTCGCACTCGATTCATAAACATTTGCAAAATATACCATGCAGTCACGCATGACACAGTCATCCGCAGTAAATGTATCTACGTCGGAAAGCACCACCGCGATCGTACCGCAGCCAAAGAGATCACAATTTACCAATCTGATATCTGTACAATCATCCGCATCCAGCACGACGCCGTTGTCACCGCATGAGCCGAAGGTTACGCTGGTATGTCCCATGATCACGCCGTTTATCTCTATATTGTAGCAGTCCGTCAGATAAACCACCGCGTCATAAAGATACGTTGAAAGAATCTCCGCCTCTCCGCTGTGCTCCGCCTCAATCGTAAGCGCCGTCACTTCTTTTATTGTAAGAGTATATCCAAAATAATAATCCCCGTCTTCCAGAATAATCCGGCGGTATGAACCGATGGCCTCCTTAAGTTCGGAACTGGTGGATACATAGATCGTCTCGATCTCGACCTCTCCCAGACTCACAAATTCATTTCCGTTCTTATTCGCATAATAATAAGCCGGACTGTTCGAATAGCCGGTGATCGTAACAGCAGAGGGAATCGCCGCCGTCCCTATCCCTGCCAGGTTAGCTGGAAGAGTCATGGCCGTCAGAGAACTGCAGCCCTCAAACGCACTAGCTCCCAGCGAAGTCAGACTGTCCGGGATCGTGACATCTGTCAGTGCCGTGCAATTATAAAACGCGTAATAATCGATGGAAAACAATCCATCCGGAAGCGTAACAGATGCAAGAGACGTACAATTATAAAACGCATAATAGCCGATGGATTCCACGCCGTCCGGCAGTGAAATGGCCGAAAGGGCTGTACAGCCATAAAACACCTGATTGCCGACAGATTTCAAGCTATCCGGCAGAGAGATAGGCGTAAGGGCTGTACACCCAAAAAATGCACTGGATCCGATAGATTCCAATCCGGAACATAAAACGACCTCCTGTAGACTTGTACAGTTCGAGAACATACCGCTCTCAAGGGTCGTCACACTGGACGGTATCGAAATACTGCTCAATGAGCTGCACCCGGCAAACGCCCTGTACTTGATCGTCGTAAGGCTGTCCGACAGTGAAATACTCTTCAAACCCGTACAATAATTAAATGCATACTCCTTAATAGTCGTCACACCGGATGGTATCTCCAGCGTCGTCAGAGAGCTGCAGTTGTAGAAAGCCCGAGAACCGATCGAGGTGATACCCTCCGGAAGTGTGATCTCTGTCAGATTACTGCAGCCATAGAAAGCACAGCCTCCAATGCTTGTAATGCCTTCAGGCAATATAACCTTCACGATTCCGGCCGACCAGTCATGCCAGCCAGGCCATGGATCATCATTATATGAGTTTCCAGTCCATTCTGACATCTCACCGGAGCCGGAAATCGTCAGAACACCTTCCTCGCTCAGTGTCCAGTCCAAATCATCTCCACAGGTTCCACTGGCTATCGGTTCTCCGGTCAGTGTATAATTCACCGTCACATCATCCAGACCGGCCCCATATCCCATCGAGATCGTCTTCCATTCCACCGGGCTCCCGCCGTAATTCACAGCCGAGAGAGCAGAACAGTCCGCAAAAGCGTAATACTCAATACTTGTCACACTGGTCGGAATCGTTACGCTCTGAAGACTATCACAGTGATAAAATGTATTGCTTTTAATCGTCGTGATGGAAGAAGGAATCGTTACGCTGGTCAACGCGTCACAATCATTAAATGCATGCGCCCCAAGGCTTGTCACACTGTCAGGTATCTCAACAGAAGCCAACGCCTTACAATTGTAAAACGCTGAGTTTCCAATTGTCGTAACGCTCTCCGGAAGAGTGATTTCCGTCAACAACTTGCAATAGCAGAACGCATTGCTCCCGATGGAGGTCACACTGTCCGCAAGTGTTACTTCCGTTACGGAAGTGCAACTGTAAAAAGCATAATCTCCTATATCCGTCACACCGTCTTCTACGACGATCTTCGTGATCTGATCCCGATAGCTGGTGTCATCTACGGACCAGAGAGTCGTCGAATACGTCGCATCCGTCATCTCCCCGGTGCCGCTGATCGTCAGCACATAGTCGCTGTCGATCGTCCACGTCAGATCATCCCCACACTCTCCACTGGCAATCTCCCCGTCATCCGCATACGCCGGCACAGGCCGCAGGCCGAATACCAGCACGGACATCAGAACCGTCATCAGGACGAGGAACGTCCATTTCTCAGGCTTCAATTTCATACAATACCTCCATTCTGCATTTTTCAGCAAACGAATCCCTGTCGTTCGCCATAGTTTCTTACAACTGATATTAACAGATATTTTTTTTGCCGTCATTAAGGTGAATTTTAACAATTGCAAAATTTTCCTGTTTTTTAATCCACAGAATCTTTTACATTTTCGATACATTCCGGAGGCGAAAAAGATCCTGTAACGATCTATGAATCTATTCTTTCCTTCACTCCGTAGGACAAGCAAAAAACGACCGGCTCCTGGCAGGGAGAACTGCTCCCCGTTTCGGAACCGGCCGTTATAAATACAGTTATTATAAATGCAGCGACGCCATGCTGTCCGCCGCAAAACGGTCCATGACAGCACAGCGCCGCCGCCGTGTCATTTCCGGGAGGAAGGCTGTATGCGCCTTCACCGCAGAACTACTTTGTGATTTTTACCTTTTTCGTGCTGCTCCAGGCAGAGTAATAATTCAGGCCGGAAACCTTCTTATAAGTACGCAGCCGGACATAGTAGGTCTTACCCTTCGTCAGCCCGGAGATCGTCTTGCTGGTGCCGGACACAGTTACCGTCTTCGAGCCGCTGAAGCTCTTGCTGGTCGAATACTGAAGCTGATATCCCGTCACCTTGCTGACCTTCGTCCACTTCACGCTCAGCTTCTTCGAGGAAGAATTCTTCACGCTGCTCAGACTCGGCGTCGTCAGGCGCACAATCTTTACCCCTTTGTAGGAGCTGGTACTGCTTCCAGAGTAAGCCTTCACCGCGTAGGTGTACGTCGTGCCGTTCTTACTCTTCACGGCGGTATCTGTGTAACTGACCGTAGAACCGCTCTTGATGGTCTTGACCTTCTTATAGCTTCCGGAACTGGTCTTCCGATAAATATAGTACCCTTTGGCTCCCGACACCTTGCCCCACTTGATCTGTACTCCCTTCGTGGTATTGGTCAGGCTGGAAATGGTCGGGGTCGCCAGCTTCACGGTGACCGTCACCTTCTTCGTGGCAGAATTACGGTTACTGTCCCCTGCTGCCTTTACCGTGATGGTCACCTTGCCGGGCGCCTTGCCAGTGACGACACCGGAGGAGCTGACCGTGGCAATGGACGTATCGCCGGAGGTATAGGTGATCGTCCCCACGCCGCTGGCCGTGATGGTAGTCGTCTTCTTCACATAGATCGTGGAGGATCCCACGGAAGCCGTCACCGTCTGGCTTGCCTTGCTGATAGTGAATGTCTTTGTCACGGTTCCGGTATAGTTCCCCGTTCCTGTGACAGCGACCGTCGCCGTTCCGGCATTGGTGTTGTTGCTATAGGTAACTGTATAATCGGTGCCCTTCGTCAGCGTTGTGCTGCCGTATTTCACCGTCACCGTCGGCGTCTTTGCCGCGCCGTTATAGGTGTAGCTGGTTGCCGAGAGGGTGACCGTGCAGGCGGAGAGACTGATGACCTCCTTCACACCGCAGACGGAGCAGACACCATTTACATAAGTATGGCTCGCCGTGTAGCTCGCACCATCCTTGCTGCAGGTGGCGGTATGTGTTCCGTCGCCGTTATCCTTGTAACTGTAGCTGTGGCCTGTCGCCGCTGTCTCATCGTCTGTATACGTATCGCCGCACTTCGAGCAGGTATAGGTAGTATAGCCGCCCACTGTGCAGGTCGGTTCTGTGACACTGGAGGTATAGCTGTGGCCCGTCGCCGGGATAACATCTGTCTTCGTATCGGTGTATTCCGTCCCTGCGAAGGTTACCGTCGCGGTATACACAGTCTTACCATCTACCGTGCAGGTGGCTGCCGTTGTCTTACTTGTCACCTCAGCATCCACCGTCTGTGTGTCGTCTCCTGCGCTGCAGGTGAAGGTTGCCGTGCAGCTGGAATAATCTGCCGACCAGGTAAATGTCGGCTCACCGTAGCTGTGGCCCGTCGCCGGGATGGCTTCTGTCTTCATATCGGTGTATTCCGTCTCTGCAAAGGTTACCGTCGCGGTATACTCAATCTTACCGTTCTCCGTGCAGGTCGCTGCCGTCGTCTCATTCGTAACGGCAGCGTCTAACGTCTGCGTGTCGTCTTCTGCACTGCAGGTGAAGGTCGCCGTACAGCTGGA
>JAJQCZ010000035.1:40446-177303 GCA_021202465.1 Lachnospiraceae bacterium
AAGGTCGCCGTACAGCTGGAATGATCCTCCGCCCAGGTAAACGTCGGCTCGCCATAGCTGTGGCCTGTCGCTTCTGTCTCGTCAGCCGTATATGTATCGCCGCACTTCGAGCAGGTATAGGTAGTGTAGCCATCCTTCGTGCAGGTCGGTTCTGTGACAACAGCCACGTAATCATGACCCGTCGCCGTAAGCGTCACCGTCTGCGTATCCGTATATGTCTCACTCTCAAAGGTGCAGGTCGCTGTGTAAACGATCTTGCCGTCTTCCGTGCAGGTCGCTTCCGTCGTCTCACTTGTCACAGTGGTGTCCACTGTCTGCGTGTCGTCTCCTGCGCTGCAGGTGAAGGTCGCCGCGCAGCTGGAATAATCCTCCGCCCAGACAAACGTCGGCTCGCCGTAGCTGTGACCTGTCGCCGGAATTATCACCTTCTGTGTATCTGTATATGTTTCATCCTCAAAGGTACAGATCGCCGTATAAATAGTCACTCCATCCGCCGTACAGGTCGCTTCCGTCGTCTCGCTCGACACGGTACAAGTCACATTCTCCGACTCACCGCACACGCCGCAAACAAACGTGGCTGTGCAGGATGTCGTGCCATCCCAGGTAAAGACAGGTGCATTATATACACACGCATCTGGATCCTCAAAGCTTATATTGTTGCTATTCGCATACGTTTCAGCCGCAGAACCCGTGCTTCCATGTATTACAAAGTCTTCCATCGGTTCCGTTTCATCTACTGCATAGCCGTAAGCCCGCTCGCCAACGGACGTCACCGCCGTCGAGATTGCCACGCTCATAAGGCTGGTGCAGCCCTCGAAAGCGCTCGCTCCCACCGTGGTCACGCTGGTCGCAACCGAGATCTCCGTCAGGTTCGTGCATCCGTAAAAGGCGTAGTCGCCAATGGATGTCACACCGGAGGCAATCACTACAGAGGTAATCTGCGCCTGATAGTCCGCCCACGGTGCCAGTGACTCCTCCGTCCAGGACGTCATTTCTCCTGTTCCCGAGACGGTCAGCACACCATCCTCGCTCAGCACCCACGTCAGGTTCCCCCCGCAGCTTCCCGCCGCCAGGTTCCCCTCGGCGATCTCATAATATCCGCAGACAGTGCAGACACCATTCTCATACGTATGCGCCTCAACCTCACTGTCTTCTTCACACACCGTGCAGACCTGCCAGTGCCCGCTCGCGTCACTCTGATAACTCTCTTCATAGACGTGACCTGTGGCCTCAATAGTCTCTGTCACCGTCTCTCCGCACACCGTGCAGGTGCCGGTCTGAGAGCCCTCCTCCGTACAGGTCGCTTCGGTCTCAATTGTCCATGTCTCCACCGTATGCCCGGTAGGATCCAAATACTCATACTGAATGCCTCCGCAGGTCTCGCAAACGCGGTACTGTACACCAGCCTGCGCGCAGGTTGCCTCCTGCGTCACAACGGCATCACCATAGCTATGCTCCTCACAGGCTGTAATGATTTCCACACCGATCACATCGCCGCAGGTATCACAGTATTTCGCCCGGTAGCCGTCATACTCGTCCGTCGGCGACAGCACCGTCACCCAGGTATCGCTGCTGCAGGTGTGCTCTTCAACCACATCGATCACAAAGCTCTTCACGCAGCCGCTGGCAACGTCTTCAACGTACAGGGTTCCGCCCTCCGTCGTATTCGCCGTTACATCCAGCACAGCGCTCCCGGTGAATGTCAGCACGCCATTTTCATCATATTCTGCCGTCTCATTTGCGGTCTCGAGAGTAAAGGCATTGTCGTCCGACTCCGAAGCCAGGCTGATGCCCGACGCCGAGCTGGATCTTTCAATCCAGGCTCGGAAGGTCGCATCGGCATTTCCGCTGACGGTGTAGGCCTCCATTGCCGACTCCGTCTGCTTCACATACGCTACAGCATCCTCGTAGCCTGTCAGGTCGTCAAAGTCCCCGATGATATCGTAAGGCAAAGGAGCGCTGATCTTACCCATACCGGCGATGGTCAGGTTATACAGGTATTTTCCCAGGTTATTCACTCCGAAGAACGAACTTTCCACAGGAGTGAGCTCGACCGTATAAGGAATCTCCGTCGTGGAGCCCTCCAGTGTGGAAACGATCACATTGTCCACCACATACCGCATGGGGATCATGGTGAGAAGCGTCCGCAGCGAATCAAAAACGTTAAAGTCATCATCGCTGCTGTCTTCTGACTCGGAACTTCCGCTCTCTTCGCTGTCTCCCCGGCCGGAGCTTCCGTCACTCTCGTCCTCGTCCTCTCCCAGGGCCGACCCAAATTTCACAGCAAGAGCTGCAATGGTCGCCGCATCGCTGGCCGCCAGGAACGCAGTACAGTCCGTCTCCGAGGCCAGTTTCTCCAATGTTTCATACAGATCGGTCCCCTGAATCTTGGTCACATATTTCAGCGCCTCAGAATCTCCCTCCTCATACTTGGAAAGGAGCTTATTGACCGCCTCCAGCAGGTCCGAAGTCGCTTTCGCTTTCGTCGAATCCATGGAAGAGCTGCTGCTCTTGATCACCGAATCCAGACTCTTGCTGGCTCCCTTACAGAAGCTGGTGATGGCACTCAGCGCATCGTAGCTCGCTTTCAGAGCCTTATAGGAATTATACAGGCTCTCGAATCCGTCCACAGCCTCCTCCAGACTCTCGATGAGCGAGGATTCGAACAGGATCGGCAGGCTGAGCTCGATCACAATCTTATCGCCGGGATAGAATTCGTCCGTGGAAATACTCCCCAGATACCCTTCATCCGCGTACACCGTCGTCTCCTCCGTACCGTCGGAGTAGTAAGTGATCTTCCCTGCTTCCCAGCCGGTGATGGCATGGCGGATCCCGTAGATCACTTTGTTGGAAACATTTTCCAGCTCAATCGTGACGATGTAATCCATGCCGTTGTAGGCAGCCTCCGGAATGTGGAAGGTCATCTGCATGGCGCTGCCCGCGTATACCTTGATCGGCGAATTCGCCTCAAATTCGTAGTAGAATTCTTCCTCATGGGGCATCATCATTCCGGCGAGCGTCGCCGTCACGTTGTAGGTACCCTCCTCATCACCGCGGACATACCAGTGCAGAGATTCGCTCCCTCCCTCTTCAATGTAATCCACAGTCTGTACGGAGCTCTGTTCCCCGTCGTTCATCTCCGCCAGAGACAGGCCGTCAGGCAGGAGCAGCTCTGCCGTGCAGTCCTCGAGTGTATCTGTCAGGGAATTGTTGACAATGAGCATTTCCACGTCATACATTTCCTTCAGCCAGCTGCACTCGCCGTAAATGATCAGGTAGAACTTCTCCGATACCGGGTAGACCGTCACCGTCGTCCCGTCCGAGAGCGTGCCGCTGACGCTGTTCGTGTCATCGCCTCCGCCGGCATAGTAGATGCTTCCGCCTCCGCTGGAGCTGGCGGGAGCACGGCTCGACCCGACGATGATATACTCTTTTCCGTCCTCGTAACCATCCACCGCTTTATAAATGATTTTTTCCGCATTCAGATCGTCCGTGACGGCCGTCTTCTCATAGAGCGTGACCGGACCGGCATACCGGCGGTCATTCGTCACCGTATAGCCATTGTTGTAGCGCAGATAATAGGTCTCCTCACCAATGGTGGTGTACAGATATCCTCCATCATAGTTCCAGTCCAGGGCCTCCAGCACATTGTCAAAATACAGCGTCGCCAGCTCCGTGTCCACCTGCGGATAATACTCGTTGTTGCAGAAGGTAAGTGCCGAATCGCTGCCGCTCATCGTCCAGACCGCACTGTCCAGACTGGAGCTGTCTGAAATATAATTGCCGTACGTGTCGTCCCCGTAAACACGCACCTTCTCCGCATCCGGCTTCTCCGCCGCATGGGACAGCGCGTAGCGGTTGTTCGTGCTGACGCTGCTCTTCTGGACAATCAGATACTCCGTGCCCGCCGTCAGCTCCTCGGCCGGAACCCACACAACAGTCTCGTCATCGAACCAGTCTACGGTCTCCTGCACGAAGAGCTGCATGGTCGCCGCATCGTCCGCGGAGGACACAGTGCAGAACGTACCCTCACAGTAGGTCAGGTAATGGACATACGAACCGGTATCCATGCTCAGCACGCCGTCGCTGTACTCCCAGCCGCTGTCTGAGAAGGTCAGGGACGAGTTCATGTGCAGCTCCGAAGGAATCCCGTAACCCTCTGCGTAATAGCCTCCATTGGACAGCGTCATCGCTTCGTTTCCGGTCGGGGTCCACACGGAGCTCTCCGTCACATCAGAATCCAGAATATACGTGCCGTGCTCGCTGCTATAGATCAGCTTGACCGCCTCAGCCTCTACGTCCGCTCCGTCGTGGGACAGAGCATAGTAGGTTCGGCTGCTGGCTGTGGATGAGGTAGAAGAAGTAGCTACAACCGTCCCTTCCTCGTCCGTGTAGGTGATCAGGCTCATCACATCCAGTGTGGCAGTGAAAGTAATCGTCACAGAATATTTGTAATACTGATGGTTGCTCGATGCGTCCACGTTAATTCCCGCTTCAACCATTTCCTCATAGGTCATCTCCGTCGTGGTCACTGTCGCGTCCACCAGCTGGCTCTCGCTGATACCGATCGTGGCAATATCCTGCTCCCCGGCCTTGATCGTCACCTTTAACGTCCGGGGCTGATAGCCCTCCGCATAGACCGACACGGACCATTTGCCCACCGGGAGCACCTGGCTGATCTTTCCATTTTCATCGGCGACCAGCGTCGCTTCCCCATCGTCGTCCGTGGAAATAAACAGGCAGGCATTGGGAATCGCCTTCAGCGTCGTCGCATCAACGATGGTGAAGTTCGCCAGACCATAATCGGAATTTTCCCCGTAGTCCACGGAAAGTTTGGCAATGGCCTCCGTCTCCTCCTCGCCGCAGACGGAGCAGGTTCTGGTCTGAACACCCTCCGCCAGCAGCGTGGCTTCCGTCGTCACCGTCCAGTCGCCGTACGTGTGACCGGTCGCCGCCACATAGGAATCCGTATAGGTATCTCCGCAGCGGCTGCATACATGCGTCGTGTATCCCTTCTTCGTGCAGGTCGGATCCGTTACCGTATCTGCATAATCATGTCCCAGCGCCTCCAGCACCTCGATATAATTGTAGCCGCAGATCGAGCAGGTGAGGATCTGCGAACCGGCGCGTGTGCAGGTCGCCGAGGTCTCCAGTGTCACTTCGTAGTCATGCTCATGCTCATCGAGCTGATAACATGTATACCCCGCGCTCATCGCCGTAGAGTAAGCCGTCGAGCCGGAATTACAGTAAATCGTCAGCTTCGAGCAGTTGGAAAAGACATTGCTGCCGATCGACGTAACACTGTCCGGCACCGTTACCGCCGTCAGGTTCGTGCAGTTTGCGAAAGCACTCGCAGAAATAGTCTCCAATCCATCGTTCAGCACCAGACTAACCAGACCGGTGCAACCGGAAAATGCATAACTGCCGATTGAGGTCAGCTTCTCATTAAATGTCACTCTGCGCAGCATGATGCAGTTGGCGTAAGCATAGCTCCCGATCGACGTCAGCGACTCCGGCGTCGTCAGTTCGCTCAGCCCCGTACAGCCGTAAAACGCATAGTTTCCGATCGAAGTCAGCGTGGACGGCAGCTCGATATCGGAGAGGCTGGAACAGCCGTCGAAGATATGGCTCCCGATCTCTGTCAGTTCCGCGGGAAGCGTCACCGATTCCAGACCCGTGCAGCCGTAGAAAGCACGTTCCCCGATCGTGGTCACACTGTCAGGCAGGACAATTGTTTTCAGGCTGGTGCACTGGCTGAAGGTGCACGACGGGATTGCCGTTACACCATCCGGGATTGTCACGGTCTCGATGCTTGCTCCCGCGAACGGGCCATAGTAAGAACCTGTCGTCGTGCAGCTGCTCAGACTCTTCGGATAGTTCACTGAGGTCAGGTTCGTGCAGCCATTAAAAACATAATATCCCAGCGTCGTCACATTGTCCGGCAGTTCTAATGTTGTCAGACCGGTGCAGCCGCTGAAGGCATAGTTCCCTATAGAGGTCAGCGTCTCCGGCAGGCTCACCGTAGTCAGGCCCGTGCAGTTCTCACAAACATTGTTCGGCAGGGAGGTCACTTTCTCCGGCACCGACAGGCTGCCGAGCCCGCTGCTTCCTGCGAACGCATAGCTTCCCAGCGTCTCCAGCGTCTCCGGCAGCGCCAGCTCCTTCAGGGATGCGCAGCCATAGAAAGCGTAACTCCCGATGGAGGTCAGACCTTCGGAGAACGTCACCGAGGTCAGACCCGTGCAGTTGTAAAACGCCCTGGTATCAATCGTACCTACACTGGCCGGAAGCATGATCTCTTCCAGACTCGTACACTGGCCAAAGGTATATGAAGTGATCGATGTCACGCCCTCCGGCACTGTCACTGTCTGGATGCTCGAACCGGCAAACGGGCCATAGTAAGATCCCGTCGTCTCGCAGCTGCTCAGGCCCGTCGGATAGTTGATCTCTTTCAGGCTCGTACAGTCGTTGAAAATATAGTATCCCAGCGTCGTCACACTGTCCGGCAGTTCCAGAGTGGTCAGCCCCGTGCAGCCGGTAAACGCATAATTCCCGATGGAGGTCAGGCCCGCAGGAAGCGTGACCGATGTCAGCCCGGTGCATTTCTCAAAGACATTGCTCGGCAGCGAAGCCACTCCCTCCGGCACCGACAAGCTGCTGAGCCCGCTGCAGCCCGAGAACGCATAGCTTCCCAGAGATGTCAGCGTTTCCGGCAGCTCCAGGGCCGTCAGGCCTGTGCACCCGTAAAAAGCATTGCTCCCGATCGATGTCAGGCCTGCGGCAAGCGTCACTGAGGCCAGGCCCGTGCACCCGTAAAAGGCACGGTTTCCGATCGTATTCACACTGCCGGGAATCTCAATCCCCGTCAGGGTCGTGCACCGGCCGAATGTATAGGCAGCGATCGATGACGCCCCCTCCGGCACAGTCACCTTCTGAATATACGAACCGGCAAACGGGCCGTAGTAAGAGCCTGTTGTCGCACAGCTGCTCAGCCCCGCCGGATAATTGATCGAAGTCAGACCCGTGCACCCGTCGAAAACATAGTAACCAAGGGTCGTCACGCTGTCCGGCAGTTCCAGAGTCGTCAGGCTCGTGCAGCCGCTGAAGGCATTGTTCCCGATGGTTGTCAGCGTCTCTGACAGGCTTACTTCTGTCAGACTGCTGCACCCATAAAACGCTTTACTTCCGATTTCCGTGACACTGCTTCCAAGATCAGCACTGACCAGCGAGGTACATCCATAAAACGCATTGCTCTCAATCGACGTAACGCTGTCTCCTACCGTCACGCTCTCCAGGCTTGTGCATCCATAAAATGCACTGCTGTCAATGAGCTCCACCGTAGAGGAAATCGTCACGCTCACGATCGTGGTATTATTTTTAAACGCGCTCGCCTCAATTTCCTGGACAATATAGCCATTTATCTGCGTGGGAATCGTGATCGCCGTCTCCGTCCCCGAATATCCCGTGATGCTGCAGTAGGTTCCGTTCAGCACAGAATATGTAAAATCACTGGCATCGGTACTGGCTGCTGAGACGGCGGCATCCGCTTCTTCCCCGGTATCCGCGTCCCCCTCAGATGCAACAGAAATTCCGGCCTCCCCGTCACTCTCTGAATCCTGTACTGCAGACAGCAGTCCTCCGCTCTGCGCGCTCTCCGCAGCAGCAACCGTCTCCTCCGAACTGTCTGTATTCTCTGAGTCGGCAGAGGCATCCTCGTTATTTGCTTCCCCTGCATCGGCGGAGTTCTCTTCCTCCCCCTCCGAAGCCGCCGAACTTTCTTCCTCCGTACTCTCCGCGGCAGCCGTCTCCTCTTCCGTCACGTAATCCTCTTCCGCCATCGGGTACGCGTCGCGGAATTCCTCCGTATCATAGGCGTCGCTCCGCACATGATCCGCGAAGGCCGCGTCGCATTTCAGGAAATATGCAGAGGACTCTTCCGCCTCTTCCCGGCAGGCAAGGGCTGTATCTACATTATAATAAACCCCCCCCGTCGAGCCCGATGAGGTTCCAGACATGATTCACCGGCTCTGCGCCGCTTCCGTCATCCCAGGTACCGGCAATGACCCGCGCGTCCAGAC
Organism: Lachnospiraceae bacterium; assembly: GCA_021202465.1. Lineage (GTDB taxonomy): Bacteria > Bacillota > Clostridia > Lachnospirales > Lachnospiraceae > UBA3305. The sequence continues at coordinate 48,525 of JAJQCZ010000035.1, forward strand.
CAGCTGCGAGCGCCAGCCTAAAAGTAAGCGCCGCACATCCGACGTCCGCGGCGGTTCCTTCTGTCAGCGCCGCATAGGCCGTATACTGCAGAAGCTCCGTCGCCTTCTCCCGGTCCACACAGGTGACCTGCGCGCAGAGATAACCGTAAATGGCGCTGATCTTCTCATACGCACTGCCCTCAGACAGAGCCAGCTCCTCCGCGATCTCTGCCACAGCGGCATCCGCCTCTTCCTCCTGCGCTGCGGTCGTCAGATACGTCACCGTATAGGTGAGCGTGATGTAACAGATTTCGTCCTCCGTATAATAGCTCGCCGCCGCGCGCCATCCGCCGAGCTGCAACCGCAGAGAATCCCCCTCCGCCGCCTCGCCGGTGTGCGCCAGGGCTGTCTCCGCGATGGATTCCGCGGCCGTTTCCTCATAGCTGTCCGCCGTGTAGCCGACCACGATCGTTTCCTGCCGCGCTTTCAGCCCGGCCCGCAGCTCCTCCACCGCAGCCTCCTCGCTGTCCGCATACGCATCGGCCTCACTCGTCTCATCCTCTGAGGACGCGGTCAGGTCTGTTTCGGACAAGGCCTCTTCCAGAAACGGATTCAGCCAGACCACCTCTTCTGCCTGTACGATCTCCGTTTCCGTCTCAGACTCCGGCTCCGCTTCGGTTTCTTCCGCCATTTCTGTCACCGCGGCGTCTTCCTGCGAAGCCACTGTTTCCGTGTCCGTCGCGGCCCATGCCGTCGTGGACACCATGGACAGGCACAGAGACAGTGCCAGCAGCAGCGCCGTCGCCCGCCTCCAGACACCATGCACCGAACCACGTCCCATTCCGGGTACATTTTTCTTTCTCATCATATTTTCCTCCTGGCAAGTACGAATTTCACAATGAACCATCGACTTCCATTCATGGCGATGTCTGCATCGGCAGACATGTCCGTTTACAAAATTTGATAGTTTATATTACCATATTCTTTTTTTGCCGTCATTAAGGTGAATTTTAACAATTTGAATTTTTTTTAATAAAAATGCGCTTTTCGCCTCCTCCGGAGGACTTTCCTATCCTAAAAAAACGTCCCGAAGCTTCCCTCGGAACGTTTTCTGATACCATGTTCGGTTTTACTCCGCCTCCGCGGCCTTGATCATCAGCGCGCACTCCACTCTCTTTTTCTGCAGCTGACATCCGATCTCGTAAGCGCCGTTGATGTCGTGGGTGAAGTTCCAGGCGTTGGCCGCGCAGCCGCCGCTGCAGTAGAAGCGGGCGAAGCAGTCCCGGCAGGATTCCTTCGCGTAGACATTACAGAGCTTGAACTCGTCGCAGATCTCCGGGCGGGTGATGCCCTCGTCCACATTTCCCAGGAGGAATTCCTCCTGCCCGACGAACTGGTGGCAGGGATACAGGTCGCCCCAGGGCGTCACGGCCAGGTACTCGGTGCCCGAGCCGCAGCCGGAGAGGCGCTTGTAGACGCAGGGGCCGCCGGAGAGATCGATCATGAAATGGAAGAAATTGAAGCCGCGCCCTTCCCGGTTGCGGCGGATCATCTCCGCGGCCAGCCTGTCATACTCCTCGCAGATCTTCGGCACGTCCTCCGGCGTGATAGCGTAGTCGGCCTCCGGCGGGGCTACGACCGGCTCCACGGAAATCTGCTTGAAGCCCAGGTCGGCCAGATGCAGCACATCCTGAGAGAAGTCCGTATTGTAATGCGTGAAGGTGCCGCGGACGTAATATTTGTCCTGATGGCGGCTCTCGGCGAATTTCTGGAATTTGGGTACGATGAGATCATAGCTCCCGGCCCCCCTGCGGAAGGGGCGCATGAAGTCGTTGACCTCCTTGCGGCCATCGATGCTCAGGACCACATTGCCCATTTCCCGATTGCAGAATTCCATGATCTCGTCGTTCAGCAGAACGCCGTTGGTGGTCAGCGTGAAGCGGAATTTCTTGTCGTATTTCTTCTCCTGCTCTCTCCCGTAGGCGACCAGATCGCGCACCACCTGGAAATTCATGGTCGGCTCGCCGCCGAAGAAGTCCACCTCCAGATTCCGCCGGTTCCCGGAATGAGAGATCAGGAAATCCAGCGCCTTGCGCCCCACTTCGAAGCTCATGAGGGCGCGGCGGCCGTGGTACTCGCCCTCCTCGGCGAAGCAGTAGTGGCAGGCCAGGTTGCAGTCGTGCGCGATATGCAGACAGAACGCCTTCACCACGGTCTTGCGCTTCTTGAAGTCCATGACCAGATCCCGGTACACGTCCTCCGTGAACAGCTTCCCCTGCTCCTTCAGCTCATTGATGTCGTCCCAGGCCTCGCGGATCTCCGTCTCGTCGATGCCATCCTGCCCTGCGTATTTCGCCGCCATCTGCTCGACCAGCTCCTCCCGGTCCGTGCTCTCGAACAGGGCGATCATGTCATAGACCAGGTCATCCACCACATGGATGCTGCCGCTGGCCACATCCAGGACCATATTGTATCCGTTATTCTTATACTGATGTACCATAATACATCCGTCCTCCGTCCATCTCATGTATCCCGAAATTTCTTCTCACGAAAATCGCTGCATGCCGAACGGTATGCAGCGATCTTCATCTCCTGTTATGCGACAGCCTGAACCTACTTGTTCTCGCAGCTCTGATTTCCCACGGTGCAGGAAGTCTTGCAGGCGGACTGGCAGGAAGTCTGGCACTCGCCGCATCCGCCCTTCTTCACGCTGTCTCTCAGATTCCTCGTCTCCAACGTCTTAATGCGCTTCATGAGATGGTCCTCCTTCCTCTGAAATAGGGGGCCTCCACAGCCGGAAGCCTCCCGCCGGTTTAAATTCTATACCAGACAGAGGAAATTGTCAACTGTTCCAGAGGGAAGGCAACAGTGGGCACTACACTTTATAGCTACATGCCATGTAGCGTTCCACGTAATATAGGCAGACAGGAATTCCTTTATTTATATTGCAGAGAAAAAGCAGGACTCATATATTCAATTGCAGCTCTGCCCGCCCCATAGCGTTTTGCTGTGAGCCTCCAGTTTTGCTGCACTTCTCCGGAAATGTCCCTTACCATTCTCTCTGCTTCCCCATGAGAAATCCCATAATATGGCGCCGTAGATATAGCCAATTCATAATCCATGGAATTGTCTTCCTCGCTGATATTCAGGGAGAGCATATCCCCGTAAATACATGGATTCACATCATATAACGGAGACAATCGCCATCCCGCATCATCCAGCAAAAAGCCATGATTTCTCAGATGATCGTCTGTATTAGAAACAGCTATATTAAAAACGATACGCCTCCACAGCTCTCTCAGGTCTTCTTTCGGACAGGCACCGTTCGCTTTTATAAAAGCCGCCAGATCCAGATAGCCAACTCCCTCTGCCGCCGCGTCCCCATCCTTCTTCCCCAGAAGCGTCATCGACGAGGCAAAATGAATCCGTCTCTTCCCTTCTCTGTCAAAGCGTTTCACAAGGAAGGTACTTCCCACTTCTGAGAATTGCTCCAGCTTTGCTTCCGGAACACAGAGATCACATTTTTCAGCCAGATCATGCACTACCATTTCCCATCGGCCCGAATCATATGTGTCATGCCGGGAGGGAAACTTGGCAATCCAGAGATTCCCCTCCGGATCCTGCACAGAGGCTTTGGGGCGTGCTCCTCCAAGAGACGAACCAGGTGCAAGAAGCTGCTTCAGCCATTTTTCTGAGAGGCCTCCTTCGTCCTGTTCAAACGCTAACGATGCCGTCTCCAATTGACGAAGTGTTGTCCACGGCGGAGCAGCCAGTTCCTGATCACTGGCCAGAAATGGACCGTTTGGATTCACAGCGAAACGCATTGCGCCCATTCTTGATTCGTCATACACCCCCAGAAGGTAATCCACCTCCATAAGTTTTCGCGGTTTTCGTTCCTCTTTTCTTGCCCGAAGGACTTCCCGACGATCCATGAGCAGGCGTCCCCATCGGTCCGGGCAGGAGTCGCTGAAAATCCCGAACATTCTTTTCTCACCGGCAGCATATTGCCGTCCGGAGAAGAAAGACAATTCCGGATCAAGCACGTAATGTATCTCAGACATTTGAAGCCATTCTTTCTCATAGGCGAAAGAATAAGTGATTTTTCCCTTCCCCGCAGCGGCATATAAAGTTCCCATCGCTTGAACGGTAAGATCTTTTTGACTCATATACACATAGATTTCCCGTATCACATCCGCCATACAATTACTTCCCCTTTTTCCCAGCCCGCTTTCCGGTCATCAGATTCAGGTCCTGCAGTTTTCGTCCCAGTTCATCGTCTCTGGCAATCATAAGCAAATCCTCATCCATATTATTGAGCGCGTGCAAAACCGCCGCATAGATTCCCATGGAAACAGAAGGAGAGCCCTTTTCCACAGACCACAGCGTGGCCCGACTGATTCCGGCCCGCTCCGCAACCAGATCCATGGAAAGATTCCTGCGCAGCCGCGCCAGCTTGATCTGTTCTCCCATTATCTCCAGTATTTCCCGTGTCCGGGGCATTATAACCACCGATTTCTTCGGCATTTTTCTTCTCCTTCTGCATCCATAATCTATTGTACGAAAACGTATAACGGTTGTTATTTTAAACCATATGCTTTAAAATGTCAATTTTTATTTACATAGACTTATGATCTCCTCCCTCCGTCCATTTCATACACAACGTCCGCGAGGCGCAGGGTGGAACGCCTGTGAGAGACGAGGACGACGGTCTGATGTTCTCCGGCCTCGGCCAGAGATTTCAGGATGGCTCCTTCATTCAGGGCGTCCAGGTTGCTCGTCGGTTCATCAAGCAGCAAGAACGGCGCGTCGTGCAGGAAGGCTCGGGCGAGGCCGAGACGCTGCCGCTCGCCGCCGGAGAGCGTATCGCCCAGCTCGCCGACCTCCGTGTCATAGCCCTGCGGCAGCGTGAGGATGAAGTCATGGATCGACGCCTTCCCGGCTGCCTCCATAATCTCCTCGCGCGTCGCGCCCGGCCTGCCGATGGCGATGTTGTTGGCGATAGAATCGTGGAACAGATGCGTTTCCTGCGTCACGAAGCTCTCCGTATCACGCAGTTCGGCGGTCGGGATCTCCCGCACGTCGCGTCCGCTGACGGTCACACGGCCGTCGTTCACGTCCCAGAAACGCATGAAGAGCTTCAGCAGCGTGGATTTCCCGCTGCCGCTGGGGCCGTGGATGCCGACGATCTGCCCGGGGCGGATGTCCAGAGAGCAGTCATGCAGGATCTCTTCCGCCCCGTAGGCGAAGCTCACCCGCTCCGCCGCCGCGCCGGTGAAAGCCCCGGCCGCCGTGCCCCGTGACTCGTTCGCCGGTGAGACAGACTTATCCCCCGTCTCCGCAGTCCGCATTCCGGCTTCCGTGACATTCGCATCCTCCGGCCACGGGATCTCCGCCACCAGCGGCTCCTCCTCGAGGATCTCCAGCACGCGCTCGCCGCTCGCCAGCGTCTGGTTGAGGTTGTTCGAGAGGCTTGAGAGCGCGGCGGTCGGCCCGAAGGAGCCCATCATCGCCGCCGTACACAGGAGCACGCCCGCCTCATCCATCACACCCAGGTCACGCAAATGCAGCGTCAGGAAGAGCATCCCGAACGAGGCGAGCAGAATCACGAGATTCGTGAGCGCCCGCTGCGCCCCCTCCATCCGGCTCAGCGACTCCCGCGTACGGCTGAGCTCCTCTGAACGCTCATTCATCTGCGCGGCGCGCTTCTCCCCCTGTCCGTACTGCAGCGTCTCATCGAGGCCGCGCAGCGAATCGAGGACGAAGCTGTTCAGCGCACCGAAATCATTGCGGTAGATCATCCCGGCCTCCCCGCCGCGCCGTCCGTTCCAGAGCGGGATGCCCACGCCGACAATCAGGTACGCGCCCAGCGCATACGCCCCCGCGGCGGGGTGAAATCTTCCTATATATAAGACCATCACTGCCGAGGTCAGCACCGCGATGGCAATCGGCGAGATCGTATGCGCATAGAAGACCTCCAGCAGCTCGATGTCGCTCGTGAGGATCGAGATCAGATCGCCCTTATCCCGCCCCTCGAGCTTCGCCGGGCAGAGCCTGCGCAGGCTGGCAAATACCTCATGGCGGATGATTGCCAGCAGCTTGAAGGCGATAAAATGATTGCAGTACTGCTCCGCATAGTGCAGCAGCCCGCGCAGCACCGTCAGGAGTACCAGCGGCGCAAAGAGAGCCGCATTTTTCTCCACAAGGCTCTCTGTCGCGAGGATCGTCAGAAAAATCGCGCACAGATATCCCACTGTCCCGAGAAGGATCGCCGCCAGCATGATATGCAGCAGCGGCCGTACCAGCCCGATCAGTCGCGCCATGATCGCAGGCGCGCTGCGTCTTGTTTTCTGTTCCTGCTTCATACGCTCACCGCCTCTCCGTCCCGTGTCAGCCCGTATTCCTCCAGCTCTCTCTGGCTCTCATACAGCCGGAAATACCCGCCCCGGCGCGCCATCAGCTCCGCATGCGTACCGGCCTCCCGGATGCTGCCGTCCTCCATCCGGTAAATGCAGTCGGACTCCACAACATTGTAGAGCCGGTGCGAGATCATAAGCACCGTGCGGCTTCGCGCCAGCTCCCGGATCACCTCAAGGATCCGCTCCTCGCTCTCCGCGTCGATATTTGAAGTAGCTTCATCGAAGATATACACCGGCGTATCGTGCAGCAGCGCCCGCGCCATCGCCAGCCGCTGCCGCTGCCCGCCGGAGAGGTTCCCGGCCTGTTCGAGCAGCTCCGTTTCCAGGCCCCGCTGTGTTTCCAGAAAATCCAGCAGATTCACGCGGGTAAGCGCCGCCTGCATCTCCTCTTCCGTCGCCTCCGGCTTCGCCATGAGAAGGTTCTCCCGCACGGTCCCCTTGAACAGATAGCTGTCATGACGCACGAGCGTCACCTGCGCCATCCACGCGCTTTCCTTTAGCTCCGACAGCGGCCGCCCGCTGATGCGCACCTGCCCGGTATAGCCCCGGTTCTTCCCCGTCAGAATGCCCGCAACGGTGCTCTTGCCGCAGCCGGACTCCCCCACGAGGGAGACAAAGCTCCCGCCGGGATCACGAGATCGATGCCCTTCAGGATTTCCCGTTCCCCGTCATAGGAGAAATGCACCCCCTCCAGCGAGAGACTGAGCTCTCCGGACGGCGGCGCAGCTATGCCGTCCTGCGGTTCCGGCAGATCGAGCAGCCGGAAGATCTTGTCGCTGGCCGCCATCCCGTTCATCGTGATATGGAAAAACGAGCCCAGCTGGCGCAGCGGCAGGAAGAACTCCGCCGCCAGCAGGATGATGGCCACGGTCTGCCCCAGACTCAGGGCTTCCTGCAAATACTGCCCCGCCGCCATGACCATGCCCAGCGCCGCGCCGCCGTAGGCCACGATATCCATGACACTGGTCGAATTTAACTGCATCGTCAGCACCTTCATCGTGATGCGGCGGAACTCCTGCGCCTCCGCGTCCATTTCCTCCGCCTTCAGGCCGTCCGCCTGATAGATCTTCAGCGTCGTCAGCCCCTGCAGATTCTCCAGGAAGCTGTCGCCGAGACCCGTATAGATATCCCAGTAGCGATTCAGCAGCTTCCTGGCAATTTTCTGCACCACGACGATCGAGAGCGGGATCAGCGGCACGAAGATGAGCAGCACGATGGCCGCCCGCAGAGAGACCGGCGCCAGCACGATGAACAATGTCAGCGGCGCCAGCAGACTGTAGAACAGCTGCGAGAGATATTTTCCGAAATACGTTTCCAGCTGCTCCACGCCGTCGGTGCACAACTGCACGACCTCCGACGTGGAGACGTGCTCCCGGTAGGAGACGCCGAGACGCAGCAGCTTCCCGTAGATCTGCTCCCGCAGAACGCGCTTCACATCCACGCTCGCCCGGTACGAGGCCCGCGCCGCGCCCCGGTCGCAAAAAGCACGAATGACGAGCACGGCCGCAAAGACTGCGGCCGCCCCCGTCCGGCTTCCCTTTCCTTCGATTAGTCCCGCGATCGTGAACACCGCCGCAATCTGCGCCAGCAGCGCCAGCCACTGCCACAGCACCTGCCAGATGATGTATTTCCGGTCACGGGATAAGAGTTTTACCAGCCGTGTTTTGATCATAGCGCCTCTTTCTCCTCCTTCAGCGTTTTCACCCCCAGGAAGAAATACAGCAGATGGCAGACCCACACGACGACCAGGATGGCGCGCGCCGCCGGCACGCGGCTCATCATCGCGAAGCCGATGCCCATAATCACCGTCACAGTCCCCACGATCGAGCATTTCGTGCGCAGGGTCATGCCCCGGTGCTGCACGAAGCTCTCCAGATGCTTCTTATATAAATTCGTGCCGATAAACCAGTCGTGCAGCCGCTGCGATCCCTTCGCGAAGCAAAAGACCGTCGCCATATAGAACGGCACCGTCGGCAAAATCGGCAGGACGATGCCCACCGTGCCGAGCGCCAGGCAGATCAGGCTGAGCCCGATCCAGACAAAACGTACAGGGTTCTTCATAGTCTCTCCTTCCTCACACCAGGACGAATTTCCGTCCGTCGATCTCCGTCACCTCAAGCCGGATGTCGTAGAGCTCCCGGATGACCTCCGGGGTGATGACCTCCTGCGGGTCGCCCTCCACGGCCACCTTCCCATCCTTCAGGCCGATCACCCTATCCGAGAAATGGATCGCCTGATTGATATCATGGAGCACCATGATGATCGTCAGCCCGAATTCCCGGTTCAGCCGCCGGATGAGCTGCAGGATCTCCATCTGATAGCGGATGTCGAGATACGTGGTCGGCTCGTCCAGAAAAAGGATCTTCGTATCCTGCGCCAGGGCCATGGCAATCCATACGCGCTGCCGCTGCCCGCCGGAGAGCCGTCCCAGCTCCCGGTCCGCATAGGGCGTAAGTCCCGTGACCGCAAGCGCCCACTGTACCCGCTCCGCGTCCTCCGCACTGTGTCCGAACAGCTGCTTGCGCCAGGGCGTGCGCCCGAAGGCCACAAGCTGTTCCACCGTGAGATCGTCCCAGGCGCTGTTCGTCTGGTGGACGATGGCCACCCTGCGCGCGAAAGCGCTGAGATCGAGCCCCCGGATATTTTTCTTTCCCAGCAGGATCTTTCCCTTGCCGGGCGTCAGGTTCTTTGTCATCAGGGAGAACAGCGTCGTCTTGCCGCAGCCGTTAGCTCCCATGATCGTCGTGATCTTCCCGCGGGGGATTTCCAGAGAGAGACCGCGCAGCACGCTGTGCTCTCCGTAGGCGAAGGACAGCCCCTTCACGGTCATGGCCGGGGTCTCCGCCGCCGGTTCCTCTTCGCAGGGCTCTGCCGCCGCGCTCTGTTCCGCGGTCTCCGCCCGCAGCTCGTCTCTATCTTCCATATTTCATGGACCTCCTTAACAACAGGATGAAGAACGGTCCGCCGACCACGCACATGACGACCGCGGCGCTGACCTCATAGGGCGAAGCGATCGTCCGCCCGATCGTATCCGCCAGCAGATAGGTGAAGGCCCCCGCGAACGCCGAGAACGGGATCAGCTTCCTGTGGTCGCTGCCCACGAGGATGCGCCCGATGTGCGGCACGATCAGCCCCAGGAAGCTCACCGCCCCCGCGATGGCCGTGGAAATGCTCGCGAGCAGCACCGCGATCAGCGAAAGGACGATCCGCGTCTGATTCACCTTCACACCGAGCCCCTGCGCTGTCTTATCCTCCAGCGAGAGCAGGTTGCACTCCGAGGCGAACACGACCGCCAGGATCAGGCCCACGGCCACATAGGGCAGCAGCGTATAGACATCGTCCCAGGTTTTCTGAGTAATATTTCCCTCCACGATGGAGGCCACGCCGGACAGGGTGCTGCCGGTCATGGAGTTAAAGGCGCTCGAGAGCCCCGTGAAGAAGGCGTCCACCGCCACACCGGTCAGAATAATCCGCAGAGGCGACAGGCCTCCCTTCCATGACAATGTGTAAACCAGGGCGAAGGCCGCGAGGCCGCCGAGGCAGGCCAGCAGCGGCGTGAGAAAATATAGCGTCGGCATAAAGGCCGTGACCAGCACCGCCGCGAAGGCCGCGCCGCTGGAGATGCCGATGATCCCCGGGTCGGCCAGCGGGTTCTTTAACACCGCCTGGAAAAGCACGCCCGAGACGGCCACGGCCGCCCCCGCCAGCATGGAGATCAGGATGCGCGGAAAGCGCAGATCCCAGACCGTCGATACGTCGCTGTCATACTCCACGAACAGGCCCCGGAGCAGCTGACCGAAGCTCACCTGCAGGCTGCCGATGTTCACGGAAATGAAAAATAAGGCCACGAGCAGCAGCAGGATCGCCGCGAAGGAGAGCGCCGACCGCCTCCTCTTCCGCTGCCTGCGCGCCCGGTCCCGGGCGCCGGATTCCTCTTCCCGCTCCGTGGAAAATGGTTCTTTTTCTTCTATATTCATACTGTCCTCCCCTCTTACCCTTCGTCGCTCTCCGGATAGAGAATCTGCTGCAGCTCCTCCAGCGCCTCCGGATAGTCGAAGGTCGCGCTCATGCCGAAAAGCTCGTAGCTCAGGTCATACACCCGGCCGTTCTGTACCGCTTCAAAATGCTGCCAGATGTCGTTGGTGGCAAATTCCTCTTCAAACATTTCCAGCACCGAGTCCGGCAGGGCGTGCGCCGCCCGCAGGATGATGTCCGGTTCCTTCGTCTTCATGTCCTCGGTATTCACCGTGAGAAACTCCGCGTCCGTCCCGGCGTAGACATTCTCCCCACCGGCCATTTCGACCAGGCTCCCCACATAGGAATTCTCCGTGGCGATGATGTAGCTGCCGGGAAGCCCCATGAGGATCAGAACCTTCGGGCTCTCCTTCCCCTCATTTTTCTGGCTGTATTCCTCATAAAATTCTGTGAATTCCTCCACGAGTGCCGCCGCTTCCTCCTCGCGGTCAAAAATCTCGCCGAGCTCCTGGATGGAGCGGTACATACCCTGCACGCTGCGCAGGTTCAGGAAGGCGTATTCCGTGTCGATGGCCTCGTACTTCGGCTCCAGATCACTCTGCAGGGAAATGGGGCTGAGGATCCAGTCGGGATCGAGGCTGGCGACGATCTCCATATCCGGTGACATGGCCGTTCCCACCGTCGTCACCTCCGCATAGCGCTCGGGCAGCGTGGAGGTCGTCGTGCTGCACACACCCACCAGATCGAGGTTCAGCCTGTCGCAGATTTCCGCTGTCGCCGCGGAGGTCGCGATGATCCGCGGCTCCTCCTCCATCGCGGCCACCAGCGCCTTCGCCTTCGCCACCGCCGCAAGCTCCACCGGATCAGAAATAGTAAGCAGCGTCGTGACGCTCTCATAGGTCACGGCCGTCGCCGTCGTCCCGTCCGGATGCTGGTTCACACAGCCGGTCAGAAGCGAGACGCACAGGGCAGCCGCAAACAGCGCCGTCCGCCAGCTTCTGCGCCTATTCTTCATCATCATCGTCGTCGCCTCCCCAGCGCCGCCAGTTCTTCCGGCAGTAGATTACCACGGCCGCCACTGCGCACAGCAGGATGAGTCCCGCGATGACGATCGCCGCCGCAAGCTCAGCCGCCGTCATGCCGCCGGAAGTCCCCGCCTCCTCTGAGGACGCGGCCGTCTCCTCCGCCGTGGACAGGCTCAGGCCCTGGGCGCTTCCGAGCTCCGCGTCCGCGGACACCGTGGCTTCCGCCTCTGTTCCTGCGTCTGTGCTTTCGGATTCCGCCGCGCTCTCGGCCGTCGTCTCTGCGGTCTCCGTCTCCGCAGCCGCTTCCGTCTCCGCGGACGCACCGGCTGCTTCCGTATTCGCGGCGGCGGTCGTCGTTGCCGCGGTCTCGCTTGCAGCCCCCGCCGTGGACGCTTCGGTCACGATCGTCGCCGTCAGGCCGGACGTATTGCCCGCCTCATAGCTGCTCGGATAGAAATAAAAGATCACGTCCCGTCCCATGGGCGTCACATACATCGAGCAGCGCACAATACAGTTTTCCGACGGCACCTCAATGCAGGCGTCCGCCGTCGTGCCGTTGGAATCCGTGCCGGTTCCGGTCACGGCCATCCCTGTGCTGCTCCAGGAGCTGTCGCCCACATTCTGGACGGTAAAGCTCTGGTTTGTCGTATAGTCGATCAGACTCATTTTAAATGTCAGGTAATACTCCCCCGTATCGGTCAGCTCGAGCAGGCCGGTCGTATAGATCGTACCCTCTACCATGCCCTGCCCGGTGGCGTAGGAGGATGAACCGCCGGAATCCTCGATCTCCCCGGTCACCGGATGCGCATAGCACGGCGTAACCGCACAGGTATAGACGCTTCCGCTCGCCGCCCGCACCGGCGACGCCGCGCCGACAAGAAGAAGCAGCAATGCCAGCAGCAGAAGCGCCGGTAGCGCCGGGATCCGGCCTCTTTCTCTGTTTTCCCTCATTTTTTCTCTTCCCTCCATCCGACAGGGCGGACGGAGCCTCGGCTCCGCCCGCACCGGTCGGTCTTAACCGTATTGCCACTACGGAGTCCCCTCCCCTTCGGGAACCCGGGTCATGTGCCTGTCGTCAGAACGGCAGCAGTCCGCGGCTCTTAAGCTTATAGAGCAGGCCCGCCGCCAGCGCGATCAGACTGGTCACGATCGGGATCATCGGCACACCCGAAGAGGAATCCGTCGTGCTCCCCGTCGTCGTCACCGAAGCCGTCGTGCTGCCCGCCTGATAAGCGTCGTCCGAAGACAGATCGCCTGTCTCCAGCGCGCTCACCAGCGAAGCCGTGCCCAGGTCGTCGTCCGCCTCGCCGTCCAGCGACGTCAGATTACTCTCCAGCGCCGAAGTACTGCTCAGGGAAGACGTACTGCTCTTTAATGAGGACGTTCCCAGGGAAGAGCTCCCGGAGGAGCTGCTTCCCGAAGAGGAGCTTCCCGAGGAGGTCGTATTCAGAGTAGACACGTAGCTCAGCAGCGAGCTGGTGCTCTCCTCCTCGTCGTCGTCCGAGCTGTCGCTGCTCGTATTGTCCTCGAAATCGCTGCTGTCGTCTGTCGTCAGCGTCAGCGTGCTCCAGTTCAGTCTCAGATAAACATTCTGCGTACCGCTGCCGGAGGAGATCGCCTCCATGATCGGCACATAAACCTGCAGAGGCACATAGCCGTAGCCGCTCGAGGCGATGGCCTCCGAGATCAGCGGGAACTGAATCTGGTTCGGATAATAGGTCCCGTAGTCATCGGAGATCACCGTGCCGTCATCGTCCGTCTGGTAGGACAGCACCGTCACGCTGCCCAGCGACCCGGTCGGATTGCCGTAGCTGTCGGTCGAGTAGCCGGTCTTGTAATACTTCATCGTGCCGAGATAGCCGTATTTCCCGCCGTAGTTCAGCCCGCAGAAATCCAGCGTCAGATAATATTTCCCATTGGAAACGGTCAGCTTCACCGTCGTATTGATGGCCGCATTCGCCATCGAGGTGCTGGTCTTGTTTACCTTCACCATCTTCCCGGTCAGCTTGTAGACGCCATCCTCCAGATCGTAGGGATCGAGATCGGAGCTGGTGCTCGTCGTATCATCGTCGTCCGAAGTAGTGCTCGTACCGGACGAGGACGAACCGCTGCTCGTCGAGGAGCCGCTGCTCGTGCTGCCCGTGCTGTCCGAGGAAGAACTGTCGCTCGTGCTTCCCGTATCGCCGGAAGACGAAGTGCTGCCCGTGCTGTCCGAGGACGAGCTGTCGGTCGTGCTGCCGTCCGTCGTCAGCGTGCTCCAGTCAAGGTACAGGTACACATTCTGCGTACCGGAGCCCTCATTGATGTATTCCATGACCGGGACAAAGACCTGCAGCGGCGCATAGCCGTCCTCAACCGCCTCCGCGATCAGAGGGAAGATGAGCTCTGCCGGGTAATCGGTCCCGTAATCGTCCGTCGTCCGGCTTCCGTCATCATCCGTCTGATAGCTGACAATCGTCGCCGCCGCCGTCGTGCCGGTCGGCTCGCCGTAGGCGTCAAGGCCATAGCCGGTCTGATAGTAGGACAGGTTCTTCAGATAACCATACAGTCCTGCATAATACAGTCCGTTCAGCTCCAGCGTGACGTAGTACGCCCCGTCCGACACGGTGATCTTCACCGTGTGATCAATCGCCGCGTTCGCCATCGAGGTGCTGGACTTGTTGATCTTTAACATCGTACCGGTCACGTAATAGGTGCCGTCCGCCAGGTTATAGCGGTCGAGCGCCGCGGTGCTGTCCGAGGAGCCATCGTCGGTACTGCCGCTGCTGTCTCCGGAGCTGCTGCCGTCGCTCGAGCTGCCGCCGCTCGTCGTTCCGCTGTCGTCACTCGTGCTGCCGCTGCCCGTCGTGATCGACGTGAGCTGCTTCAGGTTCAGGATCGCGTCCGCCAGCGCGCAGGTCTGTGCGCACACCTCGGCCATCGTCGCCTCTTCATCGTGATAGACCGCATCGGCCTCCTCAATCACTGCGATCAGAGCCGCCAGCGAATCCTCCGTATACAGGCTCTCCCGCCCGGACAGGGCCGAAGCTGCCCGGATCATCTCATAGAGACCGGTCTTATCCACGGTCTCCTCATCGACCGGCGTCAGAGCGTTCACCGCGTAGTTGAGGATCTTCACCTGCGCGTCGATCTCTTCCTGCGTGATATCCGCCGTCTCATAGACTGCTGCGGCCGCATCGTAGAGCGACTGCAGCACCTCCAGATCCGCCGCCGTATAGCTCTCCTTCGCATCCAGATACGTCTGCGTCGCCTCCAGGGCCTTCCGCAGCTCCGTCCGGTCTGAGATCACGGTCAGGTTCTCCACCGCTCTCTCGAGCGCGCTCACCCAGGCACTGATCTGCCCGGCCACCGCATCGCTGCTGTTATACACCTTCGTCGCCGCCGAGATCATCTGCTCCAGATAGGTCACGGTCGCCGAGGCGTAGACGATATCGCCGCCCTCCTGCGCTTCCGCGAGCGCCTCCTGCGCCGTCTCCAGCGCGTCGGCCAGCGTGGATTTATCCGCCTCCGAGGCCTCGGAGCTGAAGACCGCCATGGCCTTCTCGACGGCTTCCTGCGTGTTCGTCACCGCCGAAGCAGAAATGTTCAGATTTTCAAGGGCGTCCTCCGCCGCCGCAGCGGCCGCCGTGAGCATCGCGGTCTGTGTCCCGGAATAGCTGTCATCGGCCTTCACCTCCGCCAGCAGGGCCGCAGCTTCCTCATAAACCGCCTGCAGCGCCTCCTTCGCCGCCTGCGTCTCCTCATCGTCCGAGGCCACGCCGGTCAGCTGCGTCAGAGAATCCCAGTCGAGAACGAGCTTCGCGTACTGGGAGCCGTTTCCTGCGTCGATCTCCTCCATGATCGGGACATAGACCTCCACCCAGATCATGTCATCCTCCCAGTCAAGCGGCAGGCTGACCGTCTTCGGGTACAGAGACCCCTTCACCGTGGCGTCCGTTCCGGTCTCCGGGTCGTTGTAAGTGTCGATCACATCATATTCTTCCTCGATAGTCACAGCCACCCGCGTGCTCGCCGCCGTGGGGCTGTTGTACTCGTCGTTCTCCTCCGGGTAATAATACAGGGAAGCCAGATAACCCTCCAGCCCTGAGAGGGTCAGCGACTGGAAATCCAGATACAGCCGGATATCCGCCGTACCGTCCTCCGCCTCGGTCACCCGAATCGTCATAGGCTTCACCAGCGCCGCATTGCCCATGGAGGTCGTATCCTTCGTCGCGTGCTTCATATAGCCGTCGATGCTGTAGGTACCCACATAGATGGCTCCGTCCTCGGCGGCACCCACCAGCGCATAATACGCCTTCGTCAGCAGTTCGATCTGCTTATCGACCTCCTGCTGTGTCGCACCGTTATCCGCGAGGACCTCCTGCGCCGTCGCCAGCGCGGCGTTCAGCAGAGCCAGGCTGGCCTCGGTATAGCCCTCCAGTTCACCGTCTTCACTCTTCTCCTGAATCTCTTCCACGAGACTCGTAAGACCCGTCTTGTCCATGCCGCCGTACAGGTTGATCACCGCCTGCTCCAGCGTCGAGGCCGCCGCGTCGATTGCGGACTGCACCGCATCCGCATCGTCCAGCACATCCTTTACATCCGCCAGCACCGTCTGCAGCACATCGTAGCAGGCCTGCCCCTCATCCTCGATGGCCGAAGCCTCGTCATAGAGCTCCTGCAGCGCCGTCTTGTCGCCGCGCGCCACGAGCCCCTCCGTCGCCGCCGTCAGCAGCGTCAGCGTCTGCGCCACTTCCGTCGCGGAAACACTCTCATTCTTATCATACGCCTTGATCAGCTTCTGCGCGGCCTCAAGCTGTTCCGTGAGCACCGCCCAGCTCGCAGAGGTATACTCGCTCTCCGTCAGAGCGGACGCGCTCTCCGCCGCGCTCCGCAGCGCCTCAAGATTCACGTCGAGAAGCACATTGTCCAGCGCCTCCGTCAGAGACGCGGTCTGCGCATCGATCTCCTCCTGCAGCGCCAGGGCGTCCACATCCGCCGCCAGGGCTTCTGTCAGCGCCGTGCTCAGCGCGGCCAGCTTCGCCGCGTCATAGGCACTGCCATCCTCCGCCGCTTCCGCGAGGATTGCCTGCGTTTCAACAATCGCCTCTTCCAGCTCCGTGCGGTCCACACTCTGCGCCGTGAAGTCAGAGCCCCACACGAGGTAACCGTTCTTCCCTGTCGTATCCTCACTGTCAAAGGTATAGAGGATCGTCTGATCCGTCAGCAGACCGGAAAGCGTAAATGAAAGCTTCACCGTCGTATAGTCCCCGGTCTCCTCATCCTGCTCCCGCGTCACAGTCGCCTGCACCCATTCGCCGGTCCCGGCGTCATAGCAGGCCAGTCCTTCCAGCTCCGCGATGCCGTCGCCCTCCAGGACGATCTGCCAGGCTTCGCCGTCTTCCTCCTCGGTCTTCAGCACCCGGGCCTCCGCCGTAAATGCATCCTCCGCGTTATCAGACTCTGCAGGGACCATGCTCACCTGCGTGGTATAGAGTCCCGCGTCAAGGGAAACCTCCCCGACCGCCTCCGCATCAAACATCGCCGTGCGCAGCGCCCAGTAGGCCTCCTGCAGCGCACTCTCATCAGCATTCTCGTCATCCAGGAGAGCCTCCGCCGCCGCGGCCGCCTCCTGCACCGCGCTCCAGGAAGCCGCCGTGAACTCACCGGCCTCCGCCGCCTCGACCACCGCACAGGTAGCCTCGATCGCATCCTCCACGGTCGGCAGATTGCCGTCATTATACACCGCGGGCAGATCGCCCGAATATTTGCTCACAAGCGTGGCCGTCGTATAGTCGATGCAGAACCGGCACTCCTGAATACCGCCCGTCCCGTCCACATCCATCGCCGGCACGCGGACCTGCACCAGGATGACCGGATTGTCACTCGGCAAATCGAAGAACAGAGTCTGGCCAAATGTATAGAGAGAATTGTCCGCCTGCATATAGGAGCCGTCGTCCCAGGTCTGATATGCGGAGATGAACATATTGTAGAGTGTCCCGCCATTCGGGTAGCCGCTGCTCGCGTAGGTCACATCGTCGCCGTAATACCACATATCCGACATATACGACAGCGAGTCGGAGATGTAAATGCCCTCCATGGTGAAATAAACACGCTTGTTCCCCTCGGAATCCACCTCCAGGATGATCGGCGTCTGCAGCGCCGCATTCGCCATGGACGTGTTGTCACGGATCATATGGTAAATGACCGCCTCAACCACATAGGTGCCCTCTGCAAGGTCGGTTCCGTATTTGTCGAAGCTGTAGGCGTCCACCAGCGCGTAATAGCCAAGCAGATCCGTGCTCACGGTATAATAATCACCGGATTTCACGGCCGAGGAAGCCGTAGCGATACTGTTGCGGGTCGTCAGATACTGCAGCTTGTACCCTGTAAAATCCGAAGGAATCTGTATTTTCAGGATCCCCTCCTGTGTCAATGTCGTCGACAGCGCGTTTCCACTGCTGTCAAGGATCTGTACTTGCAGCAGGGTAAACTGTCGGCAGGTCCCATCCAAAATCGTTGAGAACTTATCGGATACCGTCCCCTCCGTCACCCATTCCACCGACAACTCCGCGTCGGTCGGCGCGACAGTGGACGTCGTCTCAAAAATAACCTCCAACGATTCTTCATTTCCCTTTGAATTGGTGACCGTGACAGTGTCCGTAAGAATCACGCTCGTCTCCGGATTCTGGGACAACCGCAATGCCGCGCTGTAATACCATTCATAATCGCCGACATTACAGGTGTGTGTTTCGCTGTGTCCGTCAGCAAGGAACTTCACAGCCGTCCCAAATGCCATATCGGAATAGTTTTCCAAATCAAATTCTATCGTAAAGGTATTATTCTCTGTGTCGATTTCAACTTCAGAGTAGTTAGAAGCGTTTGCATTGTACCTATTGTATACCATAGTGTCAGCGCTTTTGAGATATTTGTACCCGCTCTGTCTATATATTTTCTTTAAATAGGTTATTCCATTTTCTGACAGATGAAATGTTGCAGTAGCTGTCGTCCCCTCCACTTCCACATCAACCTCTGATTCCAGGAGAGCGCGAAGTCCCTTATTGGCGCCAGAGTCTTCCTTGGATTGCGAATAAGTCAAAGAACTTTCATATACATAGTTTACGTCCCAATACCAGGTGCCGCTTTGCAGTTCGCTCAGATCTGGAAGAGCTTCCGCAAGGCCATAATTCAGTGTTGCGGAGCTTAAATATATTGTCGAACTATTTTGCTTCGCTCCTGACTCCACGGCAATGATCGGATACTCTGTACTTGTTACCTCAAACGTGATATCAGCATATCCATATGTCTCATCAACAACAACCTCCGTTTCCTTCCAAAGAGACTCATCCGAAAGCTGGTCGCTGGTAAACAGAGGAATGGTGCCACCGTAACTCTCTGCAAAATATCCCGCATTCAAAAACGTAGTATACAGTTCCTCCTTTAATATCTGCAAACCCTTGATGCTTTGAGAATAATTTCCCAATCGAAAAGTCACATACTGTTTCCCATCTTCGACATGTACCAGTGCGGTTCTATATCTGTCCATCGACGGAGACCCACCAACAACATAAAAATTCGACCATGTAACAGGGACACAGTAATAACCGTCTTCCAGTACGGAGGTACCGCTCTGCGATGACGTACTGTTCTCCGAACTCGACGCGGCTACAGTACGAGTGGGAAGCGATCCCACAACCAGGACAACCGCAAGCAACATTGCCATCCATCTTTTCACTTTCATTACCCTCCACTTTCCCATTTTTTCCCTCCATCCATGAATGTAAGTGGGATCACCCGCCCCGACTCAGCCGTGCCCCGTCGTCGGCAAGGCCTCTTTTTGGCCGTGCCTGCCGCTCAGGTCACCGCCGAATCCGGTCCGGCGCGTGATGAATCTGCGATTAGCTCACGCTAACCTTTCGTAGAAGAGTTTAACGTTTCGCCCCCACATCTGTCAATACCTTTTTTGAATATTTTCTATGCTTTGTTGCATAATTATACGCCAATTTCGACGTGAAACCGACGTTTTTACGTTCTTTTCCCGAAATTGCTCCGATTTTTATGCTGGCCAGCATATTTTTCTCATTTAAGTTTGCTAAAAGAGAATTTGCAGGACGCGAGCAGGCACAAGGAATTCTTCCCTTTCCATCACTTTTTGTGCACATCCGCCGGAGGCTTTTTTGTCATATAGGGAAGTACGAGGGACTTTCCCATATGACAAAAAACGACCCGCCGGTTTTCTTTCCCGTACTACAGTTTTATACAGTCAGAAAGAAACCCGGCGGGCTGATGTCTGCTATTCAGTTCCGGATTCTAAGATCAGGCCAGAGACAGAGCGATCCAGCTTTTCACAAGATCAAGGCTTACATTCGCATATTTAGCAATCAGCTCCTCTGCCATGCCGTCTCTATGCATGCTGATCGCCATTTCTTTCGCATTCTCCATCTTACCCTGCACAATGCCCTGCTCGATTCCCTGCTCGATGCCCTGCTCGATTCCCTGCTCATAAATCTTTTCTGCCACTTCGCACATTTCTTTGTAGCCTCCCTTCTCAGTCTTCAGATAATGTACCCGTTCTGATAATTCTCCCTGGCTCATATCGTCCGGATCTGCTTTCTTGAAGTACTGCATCATCTTCGCGACTTCACTGCCGTCGTCCACCGCTGCATTGACAAAGATCACATATTTTCCATCATCGTATGGAATTGCCGATTGTTCGAGAGTTTTATTTACCGGGTACATCGTTTTCCCTGCATGCCACAAATCCGTCTCGCTGATATATATGATATACACATCGGGAAGTTCATTATGTTCAGCACCCTTATCTAAAACGCTCTTATCAATCATGGAGCCGTAGTATCTCGTGCGCCTTGCGTGGTCTTTCGTGTCCCTCCTCTGGATTTCGATGTTTACCAGACGCCCTGTGCTGTCCTGAGCAAAGGCGTCGAGGATCGCGTCCTTTGCTGCGAGATTCAGCAAACGGTACTGGCTTTTCACATCGATGATCCTGATATCATCCCGGCCCAGGATTTTGCGCACCACGTACTGGCAGGCGCCCGCATCCTGTAACGCAACCGAAGCAAATGTATCGCTCAGCAAATTGAGCTTCCGCATGTTCTCCGCACCCTGTCGAATCGCGTCCATGCGGTTCTTCTGTTCCTGTTCCATAAACCTTCTCACCTCTGATTATATAGTCTTGCAGTTGTTTTCGCAATACTATTTTGCCAGAGGAGTCTCTGAATGTCCACAAACTATTTGTCACTGTTTTTCCATCACTTTTTGTCCACATTGCGCGCAGTTATATAAAAGATACCGAAAAGCGTCCCGCTGACTGATATAAACAGCGCCCTTTTAAGCAGACAGTTCTTAAAAGGGCGCTGTTCAAAGGATGACTCTTCCTCACATCCACACCACCAGCATCGCCGTGCTCTCCGGCATATGCCGTTCCCCGACACTGCATGTAACTGTCACGGCCAGCGTGGCGGCGTAATCGCTCCCCGGACCGCGGCGGATCCGGAAGGCGTCCAGAGGAAGGCACACTTTCCCGTCGTAAATGTCGGCCAGCTGCATCGTCCCGTTGTGCGGGTATTTCAGCGTTTCCAGATGCCCCTGCATCGCGCGGCCGTTCGAAGCCGAAGCCGCGTTCATCTCGCGGATTGTCAAAAGCAGGACATTTTCCTTCCCGGGACGGAGTATGCCCGGCTTCTCGAAACCCGCATTCGCCATGGAATAATGGCTCTCCCGCCGGTCGTCCACACCCAGCCGGTAAAAACGGAAGCCGACCTTCCGTTCGCCCTCCGCCAGCAGCTCATTTGCCGCTCCCGGACGGCTCCAGGTCTCTCTCTGCAGGTGGTTCGCCAGCTGCTTTTCCTCATAACCTCCGAGCAGAAACTGCAGGACACCCACATCCATCGTATCGAACAGAACCCGCGTACTCTCGGTCAGCCGGTTCTCCGGCGTGCCGTTTCCCCGCAGGTAAGCTACCGTGCGCCGCAGCAGATCGTGCCAGGAGTCGTACCAGGCGCGCCCGGCCTCCGTGAATCCGTAACCATGTTTCTGCAGATAGCCGTCCCGCACACAGTCCCCGAGGAAACGGCTCACCTGACTCTGATTACAGCCGCAGCGTTCTGCGATCCGGGTCTGCAGCCCCTTCCGCGCGTCCGTGTTCTCAAGCTCCTCCAGCATCCGCATCTGCAGCACGGTCGGGCGAACATTTTTCTTCTCCTTTATCTCTGCCATGTCTTCTCCCCTTATCTCCAGAAATGCACGCTCAGTTCCCTGCGATCCGCCGTCTCCGGCTCCCGCTCCGCCGGATCCGTAAATGTAAGCGTCACCGTCCCGTTTACCAGGGGGATTCGCTCCGCGTCAAAGACGAAAACAAAACTCCGCGTCGGGATGCGGCTTCCCTCCGGCGTTTCCTCCGCGCGCGCCCACTGTCCGTCATACAGATACCAGAGCGGCCTCAGTTCGTGCCCCCTCTGCGGATGCAGCTCGAAGAAGCTGCCGTCCCGCTCCACCCGCAGCGGCATTTCGTCTTTAAAATCTTCACATTCGTCTGCCAGCATGCGGGGATGACCGTCGCCGGGCAGGTAGAGGAATCCGCAGCACTCATAGGTTCCGGTCTCATAGAGGATACGCAGATCGAGATTGCGCATCACCCGGGCATGGGCGCTGCCGTTCTTCAGAAAATCCATGATGCCCTGCATCCCCTCCTCATCGAGCACATGCTCCATGCGGCAGGCGTTCTTCTCCGCGGTGCGCTCGTCCATGCCGACAATCATCTGCAGGAATTCCGTCAGATATTTATGCCGTGAAATACAGCGGGCGCCCTGGATCTTCCCGTAGTCGGTCAGTGTCAGTTCCCGGCCATCCTCGTCAGACCAGAGCTCCAGCCAGCCGCGGCCGATCATCCGCCGGATCATGGCCCGGAGCGTCTTCCGGTGAATGCCCGTCTCCGCCGCCAGCTCCGCAAGCGTCAGAGAGCGGCCCTGCAAAAACTGTTCATACAGATCCTCCAGCAGGTCCTCCTCCCACTCCTCCGTACCCTTGGGGAACTTCGTGCCCGGCTCCTCCCGCATGTCTCCGTCATCGGTTCGCTTCATCATGACTCCTCCGTGCATTCGTTAGTCTGAGCAAATTATAGTTCAGCTTGGCTAAGATGTCAATTCCCGCCGGGCAGGCGCTGCATAGATTTTCGTCATCTGGTTATTTGGACGTAAAAAACGCCTCTCCGCGAGGATTTTCTCTCTCGCAGGAAGCGTTTTTTTGATAAGTCTTCCGTTTTTATTCGTCTTCGTCCTCCAGCCTCCGCAGACCGGCGACCGCTGACACGGGCAGGGAGAAGCAGATGGCGCCGGCCCGTGTGCCGGTCCCCGCCTCGCGGCTGACCGCCTGCATGATAGCGGCCTTCTCCTTCGCCCCGGCGACGATGTAGATCACGTCCTTCTCTGTCCCCAGGGATACACCGAAGAATTTCTCCGTCCCCGCGGCCCCGGTTCCCCGCGCATGCAGGATCGTGCCCCCGGCGGCGCCCGCCGGTCTGGCCGCGTCCATGACCATGTCTGCAAAGCCTTCATTTAAAATGATGATGATCAGTTCGTAGTCAAAATTCATATCCGGTACTCCTCCGCTGGGAACATTGCCGTCCGTCATATAGGCCAGTGTACTGCCGCCGCCCACGCTCTTCACGGGGACGGCCACCAGGATGCCGTTTCCGGGAATGTCGATATACATCTTCCGCTTGGCTTCCCGGAAAACCTGCTTCATCGCGTCGCGCCCGGCAGCGGCGCTGACGACGGCCTTGCCCGTGCGGTCCAGACCGTACAGGGATAACTGCTCGGAGGTAGCGGTGCCGCGAGCCAGTGTCGTGAGCACCAGATTGGCTCCGCTGTCGCGGCAAAGTCCCGCCAGTTCATCAGCCCGGTCCCGGTCTACAATGCCAAGGATATAATAAAGCTCCAGTTTATCTCACCTCCCACAGCTCGATGATCTCATCGTCGGCATACTGCGGCAAAGCCTTGCCGCTCTCCGCACGCCGCGTCCGAAGTACATAGAGCGCGCCCATTCCCTGCACGGTGATCAGCGGCATCATGGCCACCAGCGCCACCAGACCGAAGGCGTCGGTCATAACATTGCCCCCCAGCGCCGCCGTCGCCCCCATGGCGAAGGGCAGCATGAAGGTGGCCGTCAGAGGTCCCGAAGTCACGCCGCCGGAATCGAAGGCGATGGCCGTAAAAGTATCCGGCACGAAGAAAGTCAGAGCCAGCGCCACAGCGTATCCAGGGATCAGGAACCAGAGAATGGAAATGCCGGTGAGTACCCGGATCATGGAAAGTCCCATGGCCAGCGCGATGGCGATCGAAAGGCACATTCCCATGGCCTCCCCGGAAATGGCTCCGGCACTGAGCTCCTCCACCTGCCGGTTGAGTACGTGGACCGAGGGCTCGGCGCGGATGATAAACCAGCCCATGACCATGGCCAGCGGGATGAGCAGAGCTGCATAGCGGCTGCCCCCGAGGGAAGTACCCAGCACATAGCCCAGAGAAGAAAAGCCCACATTGGCTCCTGTCAGAAACAGCACCAGTCCGACATATGTATAAACAATACCGATGAGGATACGAATCAAGGGGATTTTCTGTAATCTCAGGGAAATGACCTGAAAAGCCAGGAAAAAAGCGAAGATGGGAAGCAGCGCCAGCGCCACCTCCTCCATATACTCGGGCAGCGCCGCAAGATACCCCCGCCCCAGCAGAACGGAGTTTTCGAAGTCCTGGATGATGGTCTCCGCACCGCTTCCCGCACTGTTCTGATAGAAGAGCCCCAGGATCAGCACGGCCAGCACCGGACCGACGGAACAGAGCGCCACGAGGCCGAAGCTGTCGGACTTGGCCTTCTCATCGCTTCGCAGGGAGGTGACGCCCACGCCCAGAGCCATGATGAAGGGCACCGTCATCGGGCCGGTCGTCACGCCGCCGGAATCGAAGGCCACTGCCAGGAAATCCGGATCCGAGAGCGCCGCCAGGATGAAGATCACCGCATAGCAGCCCAGAAGCAGCCAGCGCAGAGGGATTCGCAGCAGGATCCGCAGCAGACTGACAGCCAGAAACAGACCGACGCCCACGGACACCGTCAGCATCAGTACATTCCGGTCAATTCCCGGCACATAGGTCGCCAGCACCTGCAGATCCAGCTCCGACAATGTCACCGCCACGCCCAGGGCAAAGCCCAAAGCAAGGATAAACCACAATTTGCGGGACTGCGTCATCTTTGTCCCGATGTGCGTGCCGATCTGCGTCATGGACATATCCGCCCCCAGCGTGAAAAGCCCCATGCCGACGATCAGCAGCAGGGAACCGATGAGAAAGGACAGCAGCAATCCGTTGCTCACCGGGATCAGAAAGAGGCACAGCACCGCGACAATGAGGGTGATCGGCAGCACCGAGGCCACCGCCTCCTGAATTTTCTCCCGTATGATCTCTCTGCTCTGCAAATCATCACTCCTTCCGAATTTTATTTATCATATCACGATGCCCGCTAAAAAGACAGCTTTTTTATTATCTTCCTTACCTCCTCTTCCTTCTCACATAGCAAACGATAAGTGCCGCCATCAGGCACAGCCCCACCAGGGAACCATAGAACAGCGGTTTATTCATATAGTATTGCAGCAGCCTGCTGGGGTTGATCAGGACAGTGATGTCCTCGCTAACAGCCTGGTTGCCCGCGGCATCCGTCGCCGTGACCCGCACGGTCTGCCAGACGGAGCGGCTGGCCAGCTCATAGCTGACAACGCCATCATTTTCCGCGAGCTCCTCTTCTGTATATTCTTTCTCCTCCAACACCGAGCCGTCGCCGCCCAGCACTTCCAGCTTCAGCGCGGCCAGATAAAGATTGTCCTGTGCATCCACGGTGATGTTCTGCGTGTCCCGGGTGTACTGTCCCCGGTCGCTGATCCCCGTGACCACGATGGTCGGAGGCGTCGTATCCACCACAAACTCCATCGCCATCCCTTTAGCCTGATTGCTGGAGGTGTTGGAAGCGCCATCCTCAGAATACATGGTCAGGACGTAGATGCCGTCCTCCGTAAAGTTCTCCCTGCGGATGGTATACGTATACATCCACCAGGAGCTGTCCCCGCCGCTCACCTCCACCGTGTAACGAATCCCTTCTTCCAGGGTATAGCTCTCTCCACTCTTCGTACAAACGATCCAGCGGTCCTCCAGCCGGTCAGGGTTCGTCTCACGGATCACAAGGTCGGCAGGTTCGTTCATATAGCAGGATTTCAGCAGTTCTGCAGTATGGTCATCAAGGGTGTACACAGAGCCAAAACGGTTCACAGAAAAGGTATAACTGTTCTCGCTGACATTCCCGGCCCGATCCGTCGCCGTCACCTGCAATGTGTAAATGTCATCCAGCTCCTGCTCATGCGCCAGATTCGCCAGCGTAAAGAGCTGTCCCAGACGGACCGAAGCGGCGGAAACCGCGATATCCATGATGCCGTTGTGTGCGCCGGTCAGAGTGATGACCACCTGCGTATCCACATAATTCTGATCCGTCACCTCCACGGTGGGCTGTACCGCGCCGGTGTTTGCCTTCGCCACGTTCCCGATCACGATCTCCGGCTTTTGGGTATCCACCGTAAAACGCTCCGTCCCATAAGTGGCCGCCTCATTCCCCGCCCGATCCGTGCAGGAGATCGTAAAGGTATAATCCGCATCCGCCGTATAGGAAATGGTCGCCGTATGTATGTCTCCGTCACTATGGAAAGAACTAAGTACAGGAGCCGTAAGCCCCTGCCCGTTCAGGCTGGCTGTGATGGCCGCCGTCACAGCGGAAGCGTCAAAATTGTGTTCGCGGATGGTGACAGTGGCCGTGCGGACGGTGTTGTAATAGCTGCCGCCGGTCACATGGTTGTTATCGTAGCTCACGCGCAGCACCGGCGCTGTCCTGTCCACAGTGAAACGGTCGGTCTGTCCGTAAGCCCCCGTATTATCCGCCCGGTCTGTCACTTCCACCGAGAAGGTATAGTCTCCGTCCGCCGAGAAGGTCACCGTGCAGGTATGGGTGGCGGCATCCGACGCGCCGGAATCAGTGCTGTGACTCCAGCCGCTGATCACAGGCTGCGTCCCGTCCGTATTGGTAATGGAGAAATGCACGCCTGAGGCATCAAAATTTCGCTCGGTGACCGTCACCGTTGCCACGCGCGGTTCCTGATAATACGTCCCGTTTGCGGCAGGGATGTCATTGTAGGTCACCGAAATGACCGGCTCCGTGATGTCGATCTTTAAAACCTGCTTCGCCGTGGCCGTATTTCCTGCGTTGTCCACTGCCGTCACGCGGATCATCACGTCATTGGAATTGTTTTTCTGTGCATTGACCGTCAGCTTCTTCGTCAGGCTCTGCACCCGGCGGGAGGCCGGCGTCAGTTCGGAATCAAAATTCCCGCTCTGTGTCACCGTACCGTCACAGAGGATCTCATAGGAAACCGACTGCAGACCGGCGTACGTGCCGCCCTTGGTTGGGTCGGTCACCTGCACCGTGAAGGGCACATCCCCGTTGTATATGCCATTTCCGGCGTCGTCCACCGTGATCGTGATCTCCGGGCCCGGCGCCGTCGTATCGAGCACCACACCCTCAGAGCTCAGATACGTGACATTCCCGGCCGCATCAACGATTCTCGCATAGACGATAAACTGCCGGTTGGCTTTTCGTACGAAAGAAGAATACTTCTTCCGTTTATCCGAAGCTGCCAGCTGCGCCTTTGTCATCCTTCCGGTCACGGTCAGATAAGAAATGCTCTGAACCGGCGAGGTCGCATCATCGGCTGTGATCCTCACCCTCTGGCTCTTCCGGGAGAAGAGACCGAAGGTAATCCTGCCCGGGAAAGAGGACCAGGTTCCCAGACTGCCGACGCT
Organism: Lachnospiraceae bacterium; assembly: GCA_021202465.1. Classification (GTDB taxonomy): domain Bacteria; phylum Bacillota; class Clostridia; order Lachnospirales; family Lachnospiraceae; genus UBA3305. The sequence goes on from JAJQCZ010000035.1 coordinate 75,807, forward strand.
GACCGTCCCGGTCGGCGAAGTCTGATCCACGGTAAAATAATCGCTCTTCCAGGTCACAGAATTCCCCGCCAGATCCGTATAGGTGAACCCGGCGACGTAGTTGGCGTCTGCGGAGAACGTAATGCGAGCGGAGGTCCACACATCCGCATTCTCCGTCCACCCGGACAGCGTGTTCGCCATCGACTGATAATCGCTGACCGTGACTGCGCTGCCCGCAGCGTCCGCCGCGGTCACCGTATAGACGATCTGCCCCTCCGCAAAGCCGTTTTCTTCTGCGAAATTGTGCTCCGTGATTGTCGCCGCCATGTACACCGTTTCATCTTCATACAGGCGTGCCTTCTCCGATTTGCCGGGCGTGATCTGCTTTCCCTCCGCGTCATAGTAAGCGAGGGAAAGCGTCGGCACCGTCGTGTCGATGATGAAATGTGTCTTTGTCCCCCGGGCCGTGGAGGAGGCACAGGTTACCTCCTCCGTCTCATTCCCCGCCATGTCAGTGACATGGGGAACAATCGTATAGTCGTTATCGCCGGAGAAGATGATGGTCACTGCATTGGTTCGCGCGTCTGTATAGTCCGCTGTACTGCATCCGTACTGGGAATCGTCCTCCGACGCGGCATAGGAGGTATGGATGCCCTCGACCGCGTCCAGCTCAGCAAGAGACAGTGTCCGCTTCGCTCCGTCCGCAAGCGTCAGGTCGAAGGTCACCTTTTCAATGTCAAAATTCCGCTCCGTATAAACAATCGTCGCCGTCCGGGCTTTCTTAAAATAGCGGGTATTGGCGGCGCTGTTATTGTCATAGCTCACCTCTATCGTCGGCTCCGTCACATCGATCCGAATCACCTCTCCGGCCGCCTCGCTGGTATTTCCCGCCTGATCTGTAACTCGCACGGCTACATAGACATTGTTGCTATTGAAAACGTCCGCCGGGATCGTAATGTTCCTCTCCAGGTTCATGCTGACCGCACTCTGCAGCTGCTCCAGTGTCACAGTTCCCTCTGCAATCGCCTCTTCCAGCGTATTTTCAAATAGTTCCACATCCGTATAACCGCTGACCGCCTCGCCGTCCTTATAAATCGTATACGTTACAGACTGCAGGCCGGAAGCGATGTCGTCCGCATCGGCCAGCATCTCCGAAGCCCGAATGGTAACGCTGACATCCCCGCGATAGATACCATCTCCGAATATCCCCACGGTACTATAGGTAATCGTGGGAATATCAGGCTCATTCACCTCGATGACCAGACCATTGCTGCCGTAAATGCAGACATTACCGACCCGGTCCGTCACCCGGGCAAAGGCCACGGCATAGGCACTCGCTTCCACAATGTAAGCCGCAGAGACGGTATATTCCTCCGAACGTCCGTCGTTGGATTCCGGGCTCATCACCTCGTCCCATTCCCAGTCCTCACTGAGGACGCACAGATTATTCCCCAGCCCGTCCAGCGCGTCGATTTCCGTCTTCGTTCCCGTATACAGATACGTCTCGATGCAGGCGATCCCGCTCTCCGCATCCTCCACCGTCAGATCAATCGACATCGTTCTGCGATCGATCAGCCCGAAGGTAACACGATCGGCAAAGGTCTGATCCATCAGTATATTCCCACCCACCGCGAAGAACGCCGCAGGGGCGATCCCGTCATTATGGAAGGTCATGGTAAATCCCCTGGAATAATTCTTCGCGCCGATCACTTCGCCCTCCTCATTGGTTACCATCTTCGCCAGATAGAGCGTCAGCATACTATCAGAGCTGAGAGCGGCAAGCTCGTCAATAGAAACACCTGCCGTCAGGTTTTCACTCAGCGTCACCTTCCCGCCATCCTCTGTCGTCCCGATCCATACGCTGTCGTAAACGGCTTCTCCACTGTACAATTCGCTCTTCAGGGACTCCGAAAGTGTCTCATTCCCCTCCACAAAAAGCACAGTTCCCTGCTTCACATATACCGTATCATGAGCCTCATCCACAAAGATATTCTCCCCGGGCTCCACATCCAGATCATCAAGAGAGTATGCGGTGCCATCCTGCTCAATGACGATGTCTCCGAAGTCTTCCGCCTCTGCCACACGCAGCTGATAATTCGAATTGGTTGTTCCCTCCACGGTCACATCTATATTCAGGAAGGAACTCTCTGTATTCTTTGTAAGATCCTTTTCCGCCACCGTCAGGCCGGAAAGTCCGACGACATTTTCATAAGAGCCAATATCCAGGCCGGGATGGAGGTCATCTCCGTCTTCATCAAGCTCAGATCTCAGTAAAACCAGCTCCGGCTTCTCATACGCATCCAGCACGGCCTGCGCCTCCGCCTTCAGGGACTCTGTAACCGGACCTCCGAAGGTATATTCCCTGATGGAAATATCGATGGCGCTTCCCGCTGCGGAAGGCCAGGATACCGACATCTCACCATCCGTGATTCCGTCAGGAACCGCCTGATATTCACAGGTCAGGTCACTGAAAGAAAGCCAGATGACCGCACGGGAGATCGTCGCGGTCGTGGAATACGTTCCGTCCGTTGTCTCCGGCAGCGCGCAGATCGTATCATATCCCGCCGCCTCCGCAGCTTCTGTCCACGCCAGCGTATAGGTCACCGCAAGATCGGTTCCAACATCCGCCTGGTCGAATGTGATCTCATTTACTTCTATGAATTCCGTGGGATTCTCTGTCAGAGAACGAATGTCATGAAAAAACGTCTCTCCGGCCTCCTCCGCCGCGCTGACCGTTATCCCTTCCAGTTCACCATCAGTCGTTCCATCATACTGTTTATCCTTCACGGTCACTGTCACGTCGAGAGGGATGACATTCTCCTCCGGTTCTGTCCCCTCTGACATGCTCTCCTCCGGCACAATCTCCTCCGGTTCTCTCTCCTCCGAGTCGTCTGTCGTCTCGTCCGTCTCCGCGGATTCCGTTTCAGCACCCGAATCTACCGTGCTCTCGACAGCTTCCTCGCTGCCACCCTGCTCCTCACTACGTTCGGTCGTTTCAGTCTGGTTATCCGTGTCTTCATCACTTTCAGCGCTCCCGGCCTGTCCATTTGGATCCTCGTTGCCTTCAGCTGTCTCTGTCTGTCCATCCGGATCTTCACCACTTTCGGCGCTCTCTGTCTGTCCATCCAATCCTTCATTACTTTCGACACTTTCTATTTTCCCATCCGAATCTTCACCACTTTCGGCGATTTCTGCATTTTCCATACTTTCCTCACTGCTTTCGGCGGCTTCCTCCGCTATGACATCGGCTGCCGCGTCCTCCCCGTCTGCAAAAATGACCCGCCCGCTGCCGACTGCCATGATAAATACCATCATGAAGGTCAGCAGCCAGGCCACGATTCTGTCTCGTTCTTTACGCATGGTTCTTCTTCCCCCTTGTTCTCTGTCTGTTCCGGACCGGCTCCCGCCGCATCCAGTGAGAGCAATTCCGTATGCTCTCCCTCTCTCTCGCCGGCAAGCCCCGGCGGCTTATCCTCCGCCCTGCGCTCCGCTCCGTCTGGCTTGCCTGATTCTTCGTCGTTCGGACACTCAGGCGGCTTATCTCCCTGCACACGGACCGATCCGCCCGGCAGCTGATCACTCCGCGCATTTCTCGCTTCGATCTCCCGGATGCTCCGTTTTCTGGCCCTCCCGCTGCGGGCGGCAAAGAGAGTCGGAACATGAAAGCGAAAGAACAGAAATACTGTGACCGCTAAGAAGATCATTGCCAGCCCCAGACACACGAGACATCCCGTATGATATTGAGAAATCAGCTTTTCCGCACCGTTCATCTCCATACTCCCCTCCGCGGCCTGTATCCATTGTGCCGTCCGGCTCATCCGCTTCGCCGTGCCGGTCATCATCATGTTTCCCCCGATGCATCCGGCATCGTCGCCAGCACCGCCCGGGCCTGTTTCAGACTGCTTCGTACGGCCGCCACATCCGCCTGATCTGCCGCGTCGGTCGAAGTGAAGTCCGTGTCCAGCCGCGTTTCCATGTCGTCGAGTTTCGCCGTGATCTCCTCCCGGGAGACACCGGCGCTGAGGAATTCCCGGCTGTGACCAATCAGCTGCACAGCGACCTCGTTGTACATGATACAGGCCGTCTTCTCCACATCCACTGCCGCCAGATTGCCCTCTGTCAGGCTCATCAGATCTGCCCAGTAATCTGCGTAGCTGACAGAGGTATCCCCGGAAGCGCTTCGCACACCGATCCGGGAATAGTAATCGCAGATTCTGTACAGGCACTGACAGCGGTATATCCTGGCCTCTCCGTTTTCTTCAAAAAAAGACGGATTCGTGGCAGCTGCCACCACCCCGCACCATTTCCGCGCCGTGTTCTTGCTTTCCCGGTTCTCATAATAAAAATAATAAGCCAGCGCCGCCTCCCAGGCCACCTCCGCGTACCCCGCCTTATTCTGCCTCAGACAGGCCTCGTTGCTTTTTCTCTCTCCGTCGGCCGTCCCCAGCACCGCCCGAAATTCTGTCTCTTCTTCCCCGGAAAAACGGCCGTCTTCCAGATAAACCGCCAGCAGACCCACATAAGCCTCCGACCGGGAAGGATCCAGACGGATCGCTTTCTCATAACCGGCCACCTGTTCTGTCCGATCATCCGAAGCCTCCGCCGCCGCGACATACTCCTCATAGCTATTTCGGCTGGTATGAAGCCGGGCGAAATGAAAGCCTGCCGCACCGAAGAAGCAGATCACCGTCAGAATCGCGCAGGCCAGAAAAGCAAACCATTTACGATTCTGCGCCCTCCTGTACCCGACGTCCAGTTCCCGGTAATGATCGAGCCCAAACTGCAGCTCGGCACAGGACTGATATCGCTCGTCAGGATCAGGGCGGGTACATTTCTGTAGAACCTCTTCAAGACCGGAGGAGAGTGTGGGATTGATGGAACGGATCGGAACCATCTCATAGGGCGGCTCCCCGGGGTTCTGCCCCGTCACCAGATGGTACAGCGTCGCTCCCAGACCGTAAATGTCCGTGCGAATGGTCGTCTCCCCCCGACCGCCATACTGCTCCGGCGCGGCATAGCCGCGGGTTCCCAGGCACTGCGTGTCCTCCGCCCGGCAGCCGTTATATTCCCGCGCCGCACCGAAATCAATCAGAATCACCCGTCCGTCGGGGCGCAGCATCACGTTCGAGGGTTTCATGTCACGATAGATAATGGGCGGGTTGCGAGAGTGCAGATACCCCAACACATCACACAGCTGCTTTGCCCATCCGACAGCTTCCTCCTGGGGCTGCGCCCCGGACTCCGCCAGGATCGTGCTCAGCGGATTCCCCTCGATGTAATCCATGACGACCAGAAATCTCTCCCCGTCGTCAATGATGTCAACGATACTGGGCAGGTTCTTATGGCGAAGCTTCTTCAGCAGATCCGTCTCCACAACGAGTCCCTGCTTCACCATTTCATAATTCTGCACTCCATCCCTGCGCACTTCCTTGATCGCCCAGAGCTTATTGGCCTTCTCATTGATGGCTAGATAGACGGTGCTCATACCACCCTGACCGATCCGGTTCAGTATCTTATATTTTCCGTCCACGACGGAACCGATCTCCAGCATCTCCCACCTCCCGACCGGCTTCGGCCTGCGCTCCGGAAAAGCCGTTCGATTGGGCGAGTATAACAAAATGTTTTTATCCAGTCAATATATTTTCTGCTTATTTATCGTGTTTCACAAATATCGTCAGTTTATACAACAAATTTTCTCCATATCTGTCTGGGTTTTCAGGACATCCCGTTCCATTTTTCATAACGGTCTGAGATTTTTTCTCTACAAACAGAATGCACTTTGCGCATCCGCCGGAGAACTTTCCTATACAAAAAGGACGACCCCTCCGGATCGTCCCTTTTTTAACTATGTACTTTTTTCTTTTGATCGCTTTCCGTCAACGGTCCGCAGAATCCAGTGCGCCGTAGACAACCGCTGCCAGTGCACCGCCCACCAGCGGTCCGACGATAAAGATCCAGACCTGGGACAGCGCTGTGCCGCCGGCAAAGAGCGCGGGCATCAGGCTCCGGGCCGGATTGACCGAAGTCCCGGTCAGGGCAATACCCAGGATATGCACCAGCGTCAGGCTCAGTCCGATGACCAGACCGGACACGGCGCTGTTTTCCACCTTGCTTGTCACTCCCAGAATGGCCAGAACAAACACAAAGGTCAGGATGATCTCCACCAGCAGCGCACTGCCGGCATTTCCGTTTGTCCAGCCTGCCTGAATCTGATTGGCGCCGAATCCGCAGTCAAAACCGAACACAATGCCCAGTACCACACAACCCAGAGCAGAGCCGATCAGCTGAGAGATCACATATCCCACGAAATCTGTTACGGACAACTGCCCACGCATCAGCATGGCCAGAGAGACCGCCGGATTGATATGACAGCCCGAGATATTTCCGATACTGTATGCCATCGCAACAATCACCAGACCAAAAGCCAGGGCCGTCAGAAGATACCCGCTGCCCGAAGCACTGTCACAGCCTACCGCAACCGCCGTCCCGCATCCAAAAGTAACCAGCACAAACGTACCGATCACCTCCGCCAGATATTTTTTCCAGCTTTTCATAATGATAAACGCCTCCTTCGAAATGAGAGGATAAAGACATCTTTCGGATACCACATATACCCTGCGTCTTTACCACGGAAATATTTTACATGCCAAGCATAGCACTCCAGATTCGACATTTCTACCGCATTTATCTAAATTTCACGTAATTTTTCGGCAAAGGTTTCTATCTGACGCTCTCTTCCTCCTCCCGCCTGCAGCAGTTCGCCTCCACCCGTTCCAGAAGATCAGTGAGAGTCTCCCACTCTTCCTCGGTAAAACCTTCAGAAATCTGCTCAGCGAATCCGTCATGGAAACCGTCAAGGGTTTTCAAAAATTCTGTTCCCTCAGGTGTCAGGAACAGGCGATACTGCCGCCGGTTTTCCGGATCGATCTCCCGGCGGATGTGACCCATATCCTCCAGTCGGCGGGCGTCCCGGGCCACGCTGGTCTTGTCCAGGAAATGGAAGGCCGCAATATCCTCCTGACTGGCTCCCGGATGTCGGCGCAGATAAAAAACGATCAGGTGCATGGTGCCGACATAGTGATAAGGCGCCATTTCCCGTTTCAGGCGGCAGATGCGCTTTCGGTGAATGCGGATCAGACTGCTCAGTACGCGGTCGGACTTCACACGCCCACCTCCTTCACGGTCTGCGCGGACAGCTCCGCTGTCTGTGCTTCCTCCGCCTCACGCACCATGCGCAGCACGCGCCGCAGGATGGGCAGCGCCAGCAAAATCGTCAGGATATCGGCGATGCCCTGGGCGCAGGCGACGCCGTTCGCTCCGAAGAGCCAGGCCAGCGGAAAGACGATAGGCAGCAGGCAGGTCCCCTGCCGGGAGGTGGAGAGGAGCAGCGCACCGCGGACATAACCGAGACCGGCGCAGAACATATTCACCACTGCCACCCAGGCATGGATCGGCAGCGCCAGGCATTGCGTGCGGATACAGAGTGCACCGATCCGCTGCATTTCCGGATCTACCTGGGAGAAGAGACCGATGATCGGATTGGCAAAGATTGCCAGCAGCACGGCCATACACGCACTGAATATCAGCGCCAGCCGGGCGGAGAAACGATAACACTCCCGCACCCGGTCATACCGCTTCGCGCCCCAGTTGAACCCCGCCACCGGCTGGAATCCGGCGCCGAAGCCCAGGATGAAGCCAAAGGGGAACATCATGATCTTCGTGGAGACGCCAATACCCGCCAGCACCGAATCAGAAATGCTGCCGGCAATTCTGTTCAGAATGATCGCGGAAACCACCGACAGAGCCGACCGGAACATGGAAGAAGAACCGACGCTGATAACCTGATAGAGGATATCCTTACTCGGATGGAAGCGCGACGGGGAGATGCGCAGAACGCTTCGATGCGTCGCATAGGGGAAGATCAGGATGGCGAAGCTGACCAGCTTGGAGATTGCAGTGGCCATGGAGGCCCCGGCCACGCCCAGGTTCAGGCCGAAGATAAAAATCGGATCCAGGATGCAGTTGAGAACGCCGCCAAATCCCATGCCGAACATGGACAGCATCGCACTGCCCTCGGCCCGCAGGCACTGGTTCATGACAAAGTTCGCCGCCATAAAGGGCGCCACCAGAAGAACATAAGTTGCATACTGGATGGAATAGGCCTCGCAGGTATCCGTTGCCCCCAGCAAACGGACCAGCGGCGTCATAAACGTCGTTCCCAGAACCAGGATCACAAGCCCGAAGGCCATCGCCATAAAAAAGGCGGTAGATAGCACATTACTGGCCTTCTTCTCCCCGGCGCCGAGGAGCCGGGCGATGTAGCTGTTGGCGCCCATCGCCAGCATGGAGCCCGCCATCATCACGATCTGATCGAGGGAGGCGTTGACACTGACCGCCGCCGTGGCATTCGTTCCCAGAGAACTAACGAAAAAAGTATCCGCCAGATTATAAATGGAGGTAATCAGAAAAGAAACGATCGTCGGCGCCGCCATCGCAGGAATGATCTTCGCGATCGGCTCCGTCATCATCTTCAGTTCCCGGCTGCTTTGCTTCACCTGTTCCGTCTGTTCCATAAAATAGTCCCTCGCTTCTCCCGTATTTCACGAAAGACAGTCTGTGACAACCGCTGCCAAAATGCTGAAGGAAAGCTCTCTTTACCGTTTCATCTGCAACTGTTTCACCTGCAACTGTTTCGTCTGGAACTATTATATTTCTTTTATCGTCGGTGTCAACCCTTATTGAGAATTATTTCCACCGTTCCTTCACATACCGGTCCCCGCAGGCGAATTCCTTTTTCTTTACAGAGCGTCACGGCGGAGAGCACCGATTCCGTGATCTCCTCGCCCGGAGCCAGGATTGGAATACCGGGTGGATAGGCATAGACGAAGTCCCGGGAAATCATCCCCAACGCCTCCCGGTTCAGCGGAACAGTCCGGCCTTCTGTCAGCCGGGCCTCCCAGAGAGACCGCCGTGAGCACGCCCGGAAATCATCCCACAGGCCACGAAGTTCCTGCCCTTTATTCCCCGAAGAGCTCCTGTTTCCCGTCTCAGCACAATCTGTTTCCTCTTCCTCTCTCCGCTCCATGTTCTCTGTCCCGCCCCTGGTTCCTTCCCCTTCCTCCCTTCGGGATCCATTCTCTGCATTCTCCCGGTTTTTACTCCCCTGCTCCCGCATCCAGAGATCGTCGATCTCCAGGACACTCTCCGTGAAGCGTGCCATCGCCTCCCAGGTATCACCGGCGCCCGTCATGGCAATGACGTAATCTGTCGATGTCATTTCCGGTTCGAATCCGCACGGCCGCCGCAGCAGCTCCGCCAGCTCCGGGCCCGTATGTCCGGTCCCCCGGGTGGAAAGCACCAGCTTCGAAGGATCCCGCGCGAAAAATGCAGGCGAGTCCGTCAGCACCCGCAGGCCGCGCAGCCGCCGAGCCGGGAGATAGAAGCCCCGCAGGCGGTCCTCCCAATCCCTCATCCAGCCCCGGTTCTCCGATTCAAGGAGCTCCAGGCAGCGATCGATTGAGGCCATTAAAATATAGGAAGGACTGCTGGTCTGGTAAATATCCAGACATTCCTTCACCCGTTCTCCGGAGACCCGCTCGCCCCGGCGGTGCAGCAGCCCGGTCTGTGTGAGCGAAGGCAGCGTCTTGTGCAGACTCTGCACCACCAGATCCGCCCCCGCGGACACGGCCCCGGCCGGGAAGGCCTCTGAGAATCCCAGATGCGCCCCGTGCGCCTCGTCCACCAACAGCGGCACCCCATGCGCGTGACAGATCTCCGCGATCCTGCCGACATCGGAGAGGACCCCCTCATACGTCGGGGAAGTGATCACCACCAGCGAAATCCTCCGCTCCGCTTTCTCCAGCGCCGCCTCCACATCCTGCGGCTGCACACTCCCCCAGATGCCCCAGTCCGGATCCACAGGCGGATAGAGATAAACCACCTCCAACCGGTTCACCATCAAAGCATGGTACACCGACCGATGACAGTTACGCGCCACCAGCACCATATCCCCCGGCCGCGTGACCGCGGCAATCCCCGCCAGAATTCCCGCCGTGCTGCCATTGACGAGGTACCAGCTCTCATCAGCTCCGTACAGGCGGGCCGCCCGCTCCATCCCCTCCCGCAGGATGCCCTCTGGCGCATGAAGATCGTCGAAGCCCTCGATCTCCGTGATATCCAGGAGGTACGGATTCTCCATCGACAGCCATGCCCCATTGCGCTTGTGCCCCGGCATGTGCATCGGATAGGCCCCGTCCTCCGCGTGTTTTACTAACTTATCGTATAAATGCATGGCTGCCTCCTGCATGGTCTTTTGTACAGTATGTCCCTCTTTGCCGAAATCAATGTGCAGGCAACAAAAGGCGTTTTGTCGTCCAGATACATAGATTGTTATGCGCTAACGCCCTTGTGTCATCATGTTATCCTAACACAAAAGGTTATAAATTTGAACTGTAAAACCCGGGATACTTCAGCTAGCCCCGTGCGGACAACAGAGAAAATTGGGAAATGCACGAAATGCTGTTTTTTCAATTCCGATTATGGTAAAATCAGGAGGAGCAAAAGAGAAGAAATGATGAAGCCAAGCGCGAAATGAGGCGGCAAAATGAATCAAGATCCCTTTAAGGAATATCTGAAAGAATCCGAACCCAATAAGCAGGAAATTCGTTATGCCTGGAGTACCGCCATCGGGCTACAGGCTGTCGATGGAATAAAGCCCTCACAATACCTGATCGATACGGCCGTCCGGAATATCGAAGGCAGCATCACGCTGCAGCAGGCGCAGGATCTGATCGATTCGTATTATAAAGAACGACCGCTGTCTTCTTTATTAAATATCTGAGACTGCTGGGATTCCAGGTTACAAATGATATTTTCGCCGAACATGCCTGGTATTTCAGGAATGCACTCGTCCGGGCAAATTATACCCATCTGCAAAAAGGAATTCATGAAACGACGGAATATCTTGAAATGTTCCTGCGAAATCTGCTTTTAAACGAGAAAAACGAACTGCACAATCGCGATCTTCATATAAGTGGATTTTGGACAACAAAGAAAGTGGATATTCAAACCGAAAAAGTGGACGACAAGGATCCAAAAGCAGACATTCTGAGTTCAAAAGTGGATATTCAAGATTCAAAAGTGGACATTGAAGACTTGCTCGCAGAAAAAGCCAAAGACTTTTCTGCAAAGACAGTTTCCCACATTCGCCGCATGTTTGACGCATTCGGATATGACACAGTTTTTGCAAGAAGTGCGATTGTCGAATTGCTCGGGATTCAAAACTCAGGCGCCTCAAAACTGCTCTCCAGATTGCGGCAGGCAGGAATCATCGAACCGGTATCCGGCAAAGGGAAAGGGAAATACAAATTCACTGCGAAATAAAAACTCTATCGTTAGCCTCGTATGCGATTTCTGTTCGTCTACCCGAAAGGCATGCACAGCAAGACCAGGGGTTTGCCCGTTGGTTAGTATGTTCCCAACATCCAGCTTCCTTCAGATTCCACCTCGCGATGGACACCCTTACCTTCGGCTATATCCTTCCCACTACCGGGCGGATTCCGGACTTGCACCGGTTAGAAACGTGCGCCGCCAGGCGCACATAAATAGGAACACCCCCTGAACTGTGCTGCCACACAGTTCAGGGGGCTTCTTTAATTAAATTGAACAAATATCAGTCCCCAAACAAACATCTGTACTTGTTCATCTGAGAAAAAATAATATCCGCTACTCTCTGGCGTTCCTGCTCTGTATAGATTGCAGCTTCATCCAGCAACCGCAGCACGTCCTTCTTGTTAAAGCTGAATTTCAGACGAAGTCCTTCCATCTCTTCCGCAAAAACCAGCTGCTTACTGTTCAATCCGCAGCCAGAAATCATCCTCCGCCATCCGTCCCTCCGTCTTTTGAATAATCAGAAACGGGTCATAAAAAGGAAGATTCATATCCCTCAGGATCAATTTCATCTTATCTCTGCTTTCCGGAAAGCATCTGGATTCCAGGAACTCCTGATAATCCTTATAAGAAGGTTTTTCATTTACACCAAACGCCCGGTACATAATTTCATCCGTATAATTTTTGATGTAAACCTCCTGTTTCAATTCATTCACATCAATCAGAGTACAAAGTCTCTGCCGGTACATATAAAAAAACCGAAGGGGCGTTTTTCTGGGCGGCAGAGAAATTGCTTCAACATAGCTCTTATTTTTTCTTAACATATCCAGCAAAGTAACAATCGGTCCCCGGATCGGGTCACTGCTCCTCTCCCATCGTTCAACCGTAGGAACCGACGCATTAACCAACCCGGCAAAGGCCTTCTGTTTCAGACCGAGCTGCTTTCTTACCTCTTTTATTTCCTCTGCTGTTGTATATTGGGGAACTGCAAATATTTTTTCTTTCACAACATCACCCCCTGTATTGAACCATGATCCTTCTGAACCATCTATAAACAGTATAACATGATTTTTTCCCATTTCAAGAAAAACAATCAAAATGATGGTTTTTTTCTTGTTTTTTCCATCATTTTGATTGTTTCTAATTTTAAATCTAGTTTTGTCTGTTTATGCCTTCTGCGCCATCTCACCGATGCTCCGGCATCACCCGGATCCTCGCCGCGATCAGTTCTCCCTCCGCGCCCGCGGGAATCCGACATTCGGCCGCCTCCTCCCCGCTCTCGAGGAGAAGCATCTCGCCGGCCTGAAGGACTTCCTTTCCGTCCGGAAACAGCACTGTGCGCGGAGAAACCCAGATGGCGAATCCGCCCGTTCTCTTTCTGCTTCATTAGATAGTCGAAGATCCCATGGCTCTCATTCAGATATTCGTCAAGATCCGAAGTACCTGACCCGGATCTATTATGCAGGAAGTTCTTCTATTCTTGTCAAATAAAAGTGGTCTTTGCAGAAGAACTATGATATACTCTTTCCGTTGTCCAACCTACATCCGACAGCGGAAGGAGGTGATTGAATGGATATTATACCTGCTTTCATAGTTGCCGTCGCGGCTGGTGTAGCCTGCCACTACATCATCAAATGGTTAGACGAAAACAATAAGGACAACAAATAGCCTAGTGGATGCTTCACCACTATAAAAAGAGAAGAAGCCCCCCTGAACTGTGCTGCCACACGGTTCAGGGGGGTGTTCTTTGATTGAATGGACTTTTATACCTGCTTTTGCCTATCGGCATTATAGCATATGCCGTTCAACTTTACAATATTCTTTCTCTACAAATCATTAACGACAACTGGATCCTATGCTTTTCACCATCATTTTGATTGTTTTTGATTTTGTCTGTTTATGCCTTCTGCGCCATCCCACCTGTTCTCCGGCATCACCCGGATCCTCGCCGCGATCAGTTCTCCCTCCGCCTCCGCGGAAATCCGGCAGGCGGCCACCTCCTCTCCGCTCTCGAGGAGAAGCATCTCGCCGGCCTGAAGGACTTCCTTTCCGTCCGGGAACAACGTCAGCGGCCCTCCCTCGGAGAGGAAGAGTGCCAGACAGGTTCCCGCAGACATCGTCTCCCCTGTGCCAAACAGTTCACAGGCCGACATTTTCTCACTCACCTCCGCCAAAGAGAACTGTTGCCCTGTTAATAACTCAGCAGATCAATGCTTTCATCCTCCATGAATTTCTCCACATTGTAGAGCACCAGCACGTCGGTGATCTCCTCACCATATTCATCCAGAAGCACGTCGATCGTATCCCCCGCATAGCGAAGATCATAGAGAATAATGGTATCATATTCTCCCGCCAGGAACGGCACAAAGCAGTTGGCGTAGGAGTCCTTCAGCATCAGCAGCGTCCGCCCGGTATCTGCCGCGGTCGTAATGACAATCTTCTCCGTATTTCCGGCAAAGAAGATGCGGTATTTGTCGCTCTCCTCCAGCTCATCGAAGAAATAGAAGCTGTCGGAAACGGTTTCTCCATCGTTCATGTCTACCGTCACGTTCTCCTCGGCCTCGCTGTGGTAAAGCTCCACCGTATCCGGTTCCACATTCTGATGCAGCTTGTTGTAGGTCGTCCCGTAAAAATCATCCGCGGCCGTTTCGATCTCATAGGAATCCAACGAAGGCACCTCATACCCCTTCCGCTCCGCGAAGGCTGCATAAGCATAGTAAGCGCCCAGCGTTGTCCAGTGATGATCCGTCCGATAGTAAATATATTCATCCTGATGTTCCTGCAGGGTCTCCGTCAGATCCAGATAGATCTCCGGCTCATCCAGCAGGTCGCAGAGAGCCTCCGTGATTTCCTCCTCCGGATAGCCTTCCGCCCAGGCAGGCAGGAGGTCCGGCATCGCACAGGCCTTGGAGGGAACCGTCAGGAAATCCACATGATCGCTGCCATACTCTTCTGTCATCTCATTCAGAAAGGCAGCGAGCACATCGATGTTGTTCTCTACGATTTCCTCATCGAAATCCTCCTCCGTATATTTTTCAATCAGATAACCGTTCTCTCCGATGTAAACGCCGTTGATGTCCTTCTTTCCCAGAAACGTCTGCAGGCCGGTGGTCAGATCGACCCAGGAATCCCGCAGGAAGAACTGGTCGCTGATATAGGTCTCAAAGGTCTCCTGAAATGTACCATCCAGGATATCGTCCAGAACGATCTCCGGCATCGTCTCCAGAACCCGGTTTTCGCGTTCTGAAATCTCCGTGTCCGGCTTCAGGATGGAAATGGCCGTAAATCCAAACAGGATCGCGCAAAAGATGGCAATCGTAATCTTCTTTCTCATGTCTTCTCATCCCCCTTCTAAAATCTGAAATACAGAAACGGATTGTACGAAGAGTTGACAAGAAACGCCACCGACAGAATCAGCAGCACCGACACAGCGATCCATGTCGCGATATCCCGGGCCGGCTTTCCCTCCTGCAGCACTCCGCGATTGCACAGTCTCTGAACCAGCGACGTGGAACCGACCGCCGCGAGCAGGAACAGAACCCCGTTCGTAAGCAGCAGATAGACGCCGGTACTGTCCCAGAGACCGTTCCCCGCTGCCCCGAAGAGAGAGGCGATGTAGCCCGTGCCGTCCGCCATATCCGCATAGGAGAAAATTGCCCAGCCGAACAGAACCAGCAGGAGCGTATAGAGATGCCCCAGCGCCGCCGGAAGCTTCTGCAGAACCTTCCGAAATACCAGCTTCTCAAAGAGCAGAATCACACCGTAATACAGCCCCCAGAGAACAAAGTTCCACGACGCACCGTGCCAGAGTCCGGTGAGGAACCAGACGATCAGGATGTTGCGCACCTGAAAGAGCAGACTGCCCCGATTCCCGCCCAGCGGGATATACACATATTCCCGAAACCAGGTTCCCATGGAAATATGCCACCGCCGCCAGAACTCCGTGATGCTACGGGACTCATAGGGATGATCAAAGTTCTCCAGAAAATGAAAACCGAACATGCGTCCCATGCCGATGGCCATATCCGAATACCCGGAAAAATCAAAATAAATCTGCAGCACAAAGGCCAGGATCCCCACCCAGGCCGTGAGCGTGCTGAGATGGTCTGCCGACATGGCCGCGATCTCACTCCAGATGGCGCCGACCTGATTGGCGATCAGCACCTTCTTCGCCAGGCCGAGAACGAACCGGCGCACTCCTTCCGCGAATTCATCCGGCGTCTCCCGCCGGGAATCGATCTCCTCCGCTACGGTCTGATAGCGTACCACCGGTCCCGCGATCAGCTGCGGGAACGAGGAAACGTAGGCTCCAAAAGAGATAAAATTTCTCTGTACTTTGGCCTCGCCCCGGTAGACGTCGATGGAATAGGACATCGTCTGAAAGGTATAGAAAGAGATGCCGATCGGGAGCGCCAGCTCCAGAAGCTCCAGATCCAGCGGCGTGACCGCATTGACAATACCGATCATAAAATCCAGATATTTAAACACACCAAGCAGGGACAGATTGACGACGACAGAGCAGATCAGCGCCCGTTTCGCCCGACGCGCATCGCCCTTCTCCCGAGCCGCCCCGATGGTTCTCCCTACGGTGTAATCCACGACCGTGGAGATCAGCATCAGGACAATGTAGCGCGGTTCCCCCCACGCGTAAAAGATCAAACTGACAAGAAATAAGACCAGGTTCCGCCACCGCCGCGGCGCTGCGAAATAAACCAAAAGCACCAGCGGAAGAAAACGAAACAAAAAAAAGCAGGCTGCTGAATACCATAGTTCCCCCTGTACGTGAAAAGAGCGCGGAACCGTTGCCCTGACAGGCCAGGTCCCGCGCCATTGATTTTGTTTTCTAAAGCTTTGCCTTTAGTGCCTTCACAGCCTTGTTGTTCGTGGAAGAGGAACTGGACAGCGATATGTACCAGACATATTTCCCGCTCCGCCCCGTCTTGGCGGCTTTGACCACCTTTTTCTGTGAAGTCGTCAGATAGCTGTCATTCTTCATAGACTTCAGGATCGTATCAAACTGCGTCTTGATCTTCTTGGCATTGCTGGTGGAGCTGGCCTTGACAATGCGCACACAGTAGACATCGTCTCCGTCCGTCGCATAATAATAATCCGACAGCATCTTCCGGTATTTGCTGGTCAGGAAGGTGCAGGTTGACTTCTTCGTCACCTTCTTGGCTCCGGAGGATGCTTTCTTCTTCACCGCATTGTAAAGCGTGCTGCACTTCGGATTAGCTGCATAGACGGGGGTCTGCACCAGTCCGATGACCAGAATGGCCGCCAGAAGCGCCAGAACCAGGTTTCTCAGTTTTCTGTTTTTCATAATGATACCTCTCTTATTGTTCTTCTAACTCCGCGTCATACGCCGAGATGAGTTTCGCGAACTTCCTGTAGGCGGCCTTCGGCCAATGAATTCCGTCGCCATCATTATACTTGGACAACAGGTAGCCGGAAGAATCCTCGAAGGCTGCGCTGTAATCGTAGTATTTCACGCCATATTCCTCTGCCATCGCTTTCAGCTTCTTGTTCAGCTTCTCGATGTTCTTAAAGCCGCTGCTCTTCGAAGCCACGGAACGGGAGACCGGCGAAACGGACAGGATTACGATATCCGTGGCCGGCGATTCATCCTGAATCGCCTCAACAATCTCCGCATAATCTTCAACGATGGGATTGACCTTTCTCCACTCGATCTCGTTGATTCCCAGCATCAGATAGACCCGGTAAGGCTGATAGCTAATGACCTTCTCCAGACCGCTCATCCCATTGAACCTGGCCCGGGTCTGATAAGTCATCGTGTTCAGGCCCTTATAGGCGACGACTTTATTGGTGCCGGGGATGTCCATCATGCTGATACCGTTATACTCGGAAGCATACAGACCAGTCGCAATGGAGTCACCGGCAAAGACCGTGATCCTCTTCTTTGTTGTCACCGTCTTCGCTGAGCTCCACTTGGAGTAATAATTCACTCCGTCCACGGTCTTATAGGTGCGGATCCGCACATAATATTTCTTTTTTGCTTTCACGGAGGTGACCGTCGTCGTCTTCGTCTTCTTCCCCGACACAGTGATCGTCTGCTTCCCTTTGGTAAAATCACTGTTTGTCGCACATTGAATCTGATAACCGGAGACCTGTTCTGACACCGTCTTCCACTTCGCCGTGAACCCCTTCGACACCCCTGTAAGCCCTGTCAGCTTCGTTGCCTTCGGGCGAATCTTGAAGGTCTTCGTCACTGTCCCGCTGTAGGATCCCGAAAAACGAATCTTCACGGTTGCAGTGCCGACCGCTTTATTGTTCTTATATGTCACCGTATAATTCGTCGACTTGATCTTCTTCCCATCCGTGTCGGTCACTGTCACGCCAGGAGTCCTTTTCTCCCCATTATACACGTAGGAGGTCTTCGAGAGGGTGACCTTCTTGATCCGGGCGATCTTGCTTCCCTTCTGAAGTGTCTCGCCACAGTCTGTACACACAAGGTCACCTGTATATCCCTTGCTCTCCGTCGTCGCAGCCGACACATTCACCAGCTCCGTATTCTCATGCGTACACTCTGCGGCGGTCTCCGTGACGATCTCCTCCGCCATCACAGGACGTCCTCCGCACAGCAACAGCAAAGCAGCCGCCATCAGGCACAGTAATACATTTCGCACTTTCATCTCTTTCATTTACCCTTTAAAGAATCTGTTCTGCCGTATTTTCGACACAATTATACTATTCTTTATATTATTCTGTCAACACACTGTTAAAAAACAGGGCCGCCACAGATCAGAAAATTCTGAATCTGTGGCGGCCCGCCTTAATATACGGAACAGCTCATTCTATCCCTTCAGCCGCGCCGCGAAATCAGCCATGGCCTCGGAGATATGTATCTGCTGGGGACATACGGCCTCACAGCTGCCGCAGCCCAGGCAGGAACCGGGACGCTTCTCCTCCGGCAGTGTGCTGACATACATCGCAGGGATGAATCCACCGCCGGTGAACCGGTGCTCATTGTAGACGTTCAGCAGCTCCGGGATCGGCAGCTCCTGCGGGCAGTGACTGACGCAGTAATGGCAGGCTGTGCAGGGCACCACGATGTCCCGGGTCATGCCGTCGGCGACATCCATCAGAGTTTTCATCTCCTCCCCGTTCAGCGGCCGCGCCTCCTCATATGTCGCAATGTTCTCCTTCATCTGCTGCAGGTTCGACATCCCGGAAAGCGTAACGCAGACCTGTGGCAGAGACTGAAGGAAACGGAAGGCCCAGGCAGGAACGCTTTCTTCCGGACGCAGCGCCGTCAGGCGCGATGCCTCTTCCGGTTTCAGGGACGCGAGGCGGCCGCCGCGCAGCGGCTCCATGACCCACACCGGGATCCCGTACTCCTCCAGCAATTCAACCTTCTCCTTCGCATTCTGGAAGGTCCAGTCCAGGTAGTTGATCTGTAGCTGGCAGAATTCCATGTCCTTCCCGTATTTCTCCAGAAAGCGCCGCATCACGGGCATCGCACCGTGCGCGGAAAAGCCCAGATGACGGATGCGCCCGTTCTCCTTCTGCTTCATCAGATAGTCGAAGATTCCGTGGCTCTCATTCAGGTACTCGTCGATGTTCATCTCGCAGACGTTGTGGAAGAGATAGAAATCGAAATAGTCCACCTGACATTTCTCCAGCTGCTTCTCAAAGATTTCCTCCACCTTGTCCATGTTGGAGAGATCATAGCCGGGGAACTTCGAGGCCAGATAGAACTGCTCCCAGGGGTATTTCTTCAGGCAGCGGCCAATGACCGGCTCTGAATTCCCTCCGTGATAGCCCCAGGCAGTATCATAGTAATTCACGCCGTGAGACATAGCGTAATCCACCATCTCCTGCGTGGCCGGTTCGTCCACCCGGGCGTCATCCCCGTCGATCGTGGGGAAACGCATCGTGCCAAATCCCAGAGCGGACAGTTTCAGATCCTGAAAATCGTTATAGATCATCGCAGTCTTTTTCCTCCTGAAAGATAAATTTTTCTTTCTGACATGATTCTGTGATGCGGCAGTCCAGGAACATCCCTTTTCCTCCCTGTCACAGCACCAGCTTATTCTAACACATAAGGTCAGGTTCAGGTCAACCTTCTTTTCGCGGGTCAATCCCGCCGCCCTTCCACGCAGATCCAGCTCGTTCCCTCCTTCGTGTGGACGACGATCCCGGAAAATCCGGCCTTCTCGAAGAGCCGGCGGAATTCCTCCTTCGTCGGATTAAAGAGCTGATACTCCGCCGCCATCTCCTCCGTGGCGGGGGACAGCGCCCCGTTCTGATAGATATCCGCCACGAGGAAGAAACGTCCGCCGGGAGCGAGGACACGCCGCACCTCCCGCAGGTTCTCCTGCGGATCGGGCCAGAAATAAAAGCTTTCCACTGTAATGATCTTATCAAAGCTGCCGTCTTCGAAGGGCAGCTTCTCCACCGAGGCCTCCCGGATCTCCATGCGTCCGGCGGCAATCGCTTCGGCGTTGGTTTCCCGGGAAAGCGCCACCGACACCGGCGAATAGTCCACACCCGTCAGATGTCCGTCCGGCACCTGCTCCGCCATGCGGCGCAGCGTCGCGCCGCCCCCGCAGCCGATATCCAGCACGCGGTCCGCGACAGCAAACTGCCAGAGACTGAGCGCCCAGCCGGTCACCTCCCAGTGGCTCTCATTCATCCGCCGCAGCATCTCCGTGCCCGCGTCCCCCTGCGGCTTTCTCGGATTCCCCTGCCGGGTGACCGACTCTGCTGATTCCCGCTCTGCCATCGCTATTACCTCCTGAATTCGCGCATTTTTCTCTGTTTCAATGATACCACGGCACCCCTTTTGATTCAATGCAGATCTTATCGCGATACACTGCACTGCTCTCCGGCAATTTTTCGGATACCCTTTCTTTACAACTCATGCTCAAATGTTTTATAGTCGATTTGGAAGTAATCCAGATATGCCTTGAATCGATCCTGCGCAGTCAGGCAGGTATCCCGAAGATAACCCTTTTCGTCCGGCCAGCTGGACAGACCGCGATAATAAAACATTTTCAAATCATCCTCAATGATAAAAGGTACGATCTCGTTACGCAGACACTCCTTAAACATAATCAGCCGACCAACACGACCATTCCCGTCCTGAAAAGGGTGAATGCTTTCAAAACGATAATGGAAGTCCAAAATTTCATCCAGAGACTTCGCTCTCACAGCATTGTAACCAGATAATAGCTCCTGCATGGCCTCAGAGACTTTCTCCGGAGCGCAGGTTCCCTTACCGGCAACCTCATTGGGAAGCCGCTTATAATCGCCAACTGCAAACCAGTCCCTGCGGCTGTCACTGGTGCCGGACTTCAGCATAAAGTGAAGCTGCTTAATCATCTTTTCAGACAACATGAGATGAGCCTGGTCAATCATCGTATCGATACAGCGGAAATGATTTACAGTCTCCACAATATCGTCCACATTCAGGTTGCCTTCTTCTGAACCAACGGTATTCGTCTCATAGATATATCGGGTCTGATCGTGTGTCAGCCTGCTTCCTTCTATGTGGTTAGAGTTGTAGGTCAGGTCAATTTGGATTTTGTGGTAAATGCCTCCCTTTACCTTGCTTTGCTTTTCGCTTTTCAAACGATCCATCAGCGTTTTGGGCTTACTCGTATGGACATTTGATCTTAAGGGCTTTTCGGCGGTATCAGGAATGTTCCATGTTTTTCCTGTCAGGAATGCACCTGGGACTCGCCCCCTGGCACAGTAATTCCGCACGCTTCTTTCGGACATGTTCCACTTCTTCGCCACTTCTGTAACAGAAAGATAGTTCATTCCCCTCACCTCACACCATAGTATATCACATTATCGGCAAGATTACAGCAGAAACACAACCATAGATTGCAGAGTTTTTTGCCGTTATCGGCAACACGCAGAAAGAAAGCCATTGCAATCCCAGGCCATACATGAGAGATCACTATGGCTTTCAATGAAGCTCTTATTTTTTTGCTCGACAGCACGCAGAACCGGACTCTCCGGCGCCTCAGACTACCCAGCAGTCCTCCTCGGTCAAAGTCCGCGAAAAGAGCCTGCCGCGGTTCGCCTCGTCCTTCGCCTGCTGGTACTTGAAGATCATCGTATTCCCTTCCTTCCCGAGGATTTCCACCTTCCCGTTGACATTGGACATGGCATAACGGAAGCACTTGGCGTTCCCATCCAGCTGCCGTTTGGCGCCCTCCACAATATCGTACGCCCGCAGAAGCGGCACCTGGAACTGATTCTTTACGCCGGATACAGGCCGGCACTGGAACAGGTAGTAGGGAACGATCCCCGCCGCGCTGAGCCTTTTAAACAGCTCCGCCAGCGTATCGGAGTCGCTGTTCACGCCGTTCAGGAGCACCGACTGGTTCTTCACGACCACACCGCGCTGTCTCAGCATTTTCACTGCCTTCACGGACGCAAGCGTCAGCTCCCGGGGATGATTGAACTGCGTGATCACATACAGCTGCTTCTTCTCCCCATAACGCTCAAAGAGCTCCAGAAGTTCAGGATCCTCCGTAATCCGCTGCGGCAGCACCACGGGAATTTTAGTCCCAAAGCGGATATAATTCAGATGATCGATGGAAGTCAGCGCGGCCAGGTATCGCTCCAGCTTCGCGTTGTCCATCATCAGCGAATCTCCACCGGAAACCAGGACATTGGTGATCTCCTGATGCTCTTTAATATGGGAAAAAATAGCCTCGAGATCCTCCGCGGTCTCCGTATTCTTTGTCCCCACCATCCGCTTGCGGAAGCAGTAGCGGCAGTACATGGCGCACTGGTTTGTGGAAAGGATCAGAACGGTCTGCGGGTATTTATGCTGCATGCCCTGCATCACCGTGTTGGAATTCTCCCCGCTGGTATCAAATGTCCCGCCCCGGGCCATCTCCCCGACGGAAGGAACGCTCATCCTGCGAATGGGATCGTCAGGATCCGCCGGATCGATCAGTGACAGATAATAGTCCGGAATCGACATGGGGTAACGGTCAGCCACCGCGCGTACTTCCTCCGTTTCCAAAGGAATATACCGGCTCAGGTCATCGACCGATGTGATGGTGCTGTCTGGGTTGATTTTGTACGTCATAAACCTCACTCCTCCTTAAAATAGTAAACGACTTTATGCCGTTTACTTTTGCGCCGATCGCGGGCTGCGCAAGCAGCCATTCTCTGCGCGATCGTGTGCATTATTTTTATAGTGAACGACAAATATTATTGTCGTTCACTATAAATACGGAGAGCATCCCCCACATGGCTTTCCGAACGATGACGAACGGCAAAAGTATTTCCCGTTCATGATATCCCTGCATCCGTGAACATACGTCTCCAGCCTGCCCTGCGCACAGATGCAAGAGACCCGGAGCGACAAAAAGGATTTGTCTCCCCGGGTCTCTTTTATAATAGCATGTTGGATATATCAATAAAAGAAATTTTTTATTTTAAAACTATTAAATTTTACACAAATTTGTCTGTCTCACCCTTCGTGCGTCAACTCCCGCGCATCCGGTCTGTCTGCGCAGAAAATGTCTCTGCATTCTCCCACTCATAACCCATCTGGTCATAAAAGCGTCGTTTTCCGATGGTCCGGTTGCATCCTTTTCCATTTGGCTTATAGTTCGTACACCCGAGGAAATAACCAGTTGTCCGCCCCGATTTCGCGACCAGATATCCATCCTGGCAGCAATCGCATTTCTGGATGGAGAGCTTCCCGGCCCGCAGATCGTTGGTCATGAAACCGCACAGCTCCGGTTCGTTCGTGCAAAGATAAAGTCTGAGACCGTAAGCCCGCTTGTATTTCAGCTGCATCGGATAGCCGCACAGGGGGCAGGTCTTGCGGGGAAGCCGCACGCCGTCCTCTTCGTTCCAGTCCCCCTTCAGCTGCACATTCCGGTAATCCCGCTTCAGTTCCAAAAGGAATTCCGACGGATTCTGTTCCGGGGCAATGAAAAACACGCGATTTTTCGTCCGGGTCATCGCCACATAGAACAGCCGCCGTTCCTCCGCATAGTTCATCGAATGGTCGCCCCGGATGACGAAGGCCAGAACCGGATCGTCCTCGATCCTGGAGGGAAATCCGTAGGTGTCATTCTTGCCGTTCACCACGATGACATCGTCGTAGCCGAGGCCCTTGGAGGAATGCGCCGTCATAAAGGTGATATCCAGCTGCGGATAGCGCACGCTTTTCAGCCGGCTTCCCCGGTTGATATATTCGAAGAGACCCGAGCGCGCCAGCTTCTCCCCGTCGAACCCGAAGCGCCCCAGCAGAAGAATATTTCCCGGCTCCCGCCCCTCCCGCTTCTTATACTCCAGCAGCTGCCCCAGCGCCGTCTCGACCGTGCGGGCGATGGCATAGTTCTCGCCGCTGCGCCAGTTACCGTTTGGCCGCTTTAAGGTGCTGTCGTATGTGTAGATCAGCACCGGGTCCTCGATATGCCGGGGCGAGATCAGGCGTTTGCGGATCTGTGCGTCATTTTTCTGAATAAAGTTCCCGGCGATGTCGATCACCTCCTGCGAATTGCGGTAGGTACGGGTGATCTTCAGCATCTTCGCATAGCCCATTTTTTCCTCAAACTTTGTAAACAATGTGATATCCGAGCCGCTGAAGGCATAGATGGATTGCCAGTCATCCCCCACCGCGACGATCTTCGCGCCGGTCACATCCGCCAGCGCCCGCGTAAAATCAAACCGCTGCCGCGAAATGTCCTGATACTCGTCCACGATAACATATTTGAAATCCGGCTTCTGCACCGCCTCCTTCGCCTCCCGGAGGATCCGCGCCGATTCGTTGATCATATCCTCAAAATCCACCGCCCGGTTTTCCTTCAGCCAGCGCGCATACTCCAGATAGCACTCCTCGCAGATTTCCAGAAACAGCCTGCTGCGAACATTTTCCGTCGCGCGCTCCATGCGCGCAAAGTCTTCCGCCGTGTACCCGTTCACCTTAAAATTGGAGATAAAGCGGCACAGAAGGCTGACCAGCTTACGAATGTAGCGGTTCTCTTCCCCGGTCACCAGCTTCTCCAGCACCTCCCGGTTCGATCGCGGCGTCAGGACAAATCCCGCGGCCTCCAGCTCCTCCTGCAGGTGCTCCTGCAGCGTCCTGCCATCCCGGTAACTCGAGAAGGTATAGATCAGCACTGTACCGTGCTGCCGATGCAGGCGCACCTTGTCATTGACCGCCTCCCGGTAGCGCGCCAGCTCCTCCTGACTGTAGCGGTTGTTTTCCCCATCCTGGGAAATGCCGAAATGTTCGATATACGCAGTCCTTCCCTCCTGGGAAATGATGAAATCCGGCGTATAGGGTTTTCTGCTTCCGGGAAGATTATATGGATAGATCGGCTCATACTCATATTCAATGCGGTTCAGATAGAGGAAATTGGCGATCTCCACCTCCTGGCCGGAGCGGAGCACCTCGCTCTGGATTGTTACCCGCTTCCTGGTCCGCGCGTCAACCACCTCGCGCCGGAAATCCTCCAGGTCGCTGCGCATGGTCGTGTAATTCGCCCGCGCAATATGATTGAAGAAGGCATTGAGATCGTCCCCTTCATAGGGCGCGTCAAAATACGTGCCGAAAAACAGGATCAGCCGATTCACCATCCGCTCATTCTGCATCACGGAATTGCGGAAATAGTCGCGGATAACATAGTAGATGCGAGTGTGATCCACGATATTCCG
Source organism: Lachnospiraceae bacterium (assembly GCA_021202465.1). GTDB lineage: Bacteria > Bacillota > Clostridia > Lachnospirales > Lachnospiraceae > UBA3305. The sequence goes on from JAJQCZ010000035.1 coordinate 100,833, forward strand.
CGTCTCCTCCGGGGCATTCCTGTGCAGGATCGCATTGCCCGTGGAGTGAAAGGTCGCAATGGGACACTCAATGCCCAGATCCCCCTGAATCCTCTCACGCAGCTCCCGCACCGCCTTATTCGTGAAGGAAACCACCAGAATCTGCGAAGGATCTACGCCCTTCCGTTCCACCAGATACTTTACCTTCGCCGCCACCGTCGTGGTCTTCCCCGCACCAGCCCCGGCAATCACCAGACAGTAGTCCTCATCCGTCAGAATCACCTGCCGCTGGTCCTCATCCAGAACGATCGCCGGATCAACCTCCTGAAGGATGTGATCCAGATACTCCTTCTCGTCCTCCATGGATTTCGCCACAAAGGCTTCGTTGTGCCGCTCCACCTCCGCGTCAATCTGCGAACAGAATGCCAGCGCCGCCCGCACCTCGCTCTCCGGCCTTCCGTTCTTCGCGCAGAACACATCCAGCACACCGCTCTTCTCCAGCGTCTCAAAGAGCTTCCCGGTCTCCGCGAAGGCCTGCAGCCGATCCGCGTAATCGCTGCGCGCAATATAGCGGGACTCTCCCAGAAGCTCCTCCATATCATGCTGAAAGGCAAACAGGCGAAGCAGGTCCTCATTGGGCGGAATAACCGGGACAGACGGAGACGACACGGCGCCCTGCGAGGGCCGCGCTGCCCTTTTTCTTCTGTGAAATAACCTGCTCAGGAATCCCATGAATGATTACCCCGTCTGTACCAAAAATGCGTAAAACTATTATACGCGATAATATTTCCTGTCACAAGCAGAAAAAACCGGCCTTCCTTCGAAGACCGGTTTCTGTCGCAGGGGCAGTAAGAGTCGAACTCACATTGACGGTTTTGGAGACCGCTGTTCTACCATTGAACTATGCCCCTAAAGACCTGCCCGATTATGATAACACAATGGAAAACATCTGTCAACCGAAACTTTATCCCGGCCCCGCCTTCCGGACAGACAGATTCTGTCATCGAAATGGCTATTGGACGGCAAATAATTTGTTTCGCTTCTCTCTTGACTTCTCCGGCTCTTCCAAGGATAATGGAGCAAACAGAGGGGACAGGCGCGGGCAGAAAACGCGCGCCGAAAAATACAATCGAAGAAAGGGCAACGCTCCGATGAACATTTTCGAGATTCTGGGGCCGGTGATGGTAGGGCCCTCCAGTTCCCATACAGCGGGCGCCGTCCGTATCGGCCTGATCACGCGGCGACTTCTGGCACAGCGGCCGGTCCGGGCGCGGATCGGCATGTACGGTTCCTTTCTGGCCACCGGCCGGGGGCACGGCACAGACCGCGCCCTTGTAGCCGGTCTGCTGGGCATGCTCCCCGACGACATGCGGATTCCGGACAGCTTCGAGCTGGCCAGAGAAGAAGGGCTTGACTTCACCATCGCGGAGGTTTCCCTGCGGGACGCCCATCCCAACTCGGCTCTGATCGAGGTGGAAGGAGAAGCCGGGCGGAAGCTCTGCGTCCAGGCCTCCTCCCTGGGAGGCGGGCGGATTCTGGTAAACCGTCTGGACGACATCGATGTGAACTGCACCTGCGAGACACCGACACTGATCGTCCACAACATGGACCAGCCGGGCCACGTGGCGACCGTGACCGCGCTGCTCTCCGACTGTGCGGTCAATATCGCCCGCATGTCCCTGTACCGGGACCATCGCGGCGGCCGGGCTGTCATGGTGGTCGAGACCGATCAGTCCATTCCCGCCGACGCCCTGCGGCAGATGGAACACATGGACGGCGTGATCAAGGTGACCTATATCGACGTGGGAGGTGCATTCTGAGATGGCATTTGAAAGTATCGAAGAGATCGTACGGCAATGTGAAGAGACACAGATTCCCTTCTGGGAGGCTGTCCTCCGGGACGATATGAACGAGAGAAATGTATCCCGCGAGGATTCCCTGCACCAGATGCGCAGTCTCTGGACAACGATGCGGCAATCAGCCGCCTCCTACGATGAACATCTGCATTCCCACAGCGGTCTGGTCGGCGGCGACGGCGGCCGGATGCAGCGCTATACAGCGGAGAACGAACCTCTCAGCGGTCCCTTTATGGGAAAGGTGATTGCCGCCGCCCTGCAGATGGGAGAATCCAATGCCTGTATGAGACGCATCGTGGCCGCTCCCACCGCCGGCGCCTGCGGTGTTCTCCCCGCGGTCCTCGTTCCCCTGTGGGAGGAAGGTCGTGCGGAGGAAGAGAGCCTTATAGAAGCCCTCTATACAGCAGCGGGCATCGGCCAGGTCGTCGCCCTCCGCGCCTCCATCGCCGGCGCCTCCGGCGGCTGTCAGGCGGAGATCGGCACCGCCAGCGCCATGGCGGCTGGGGCTCTGGTTCACCTCCGGGGCGGCCATCCCCGGCAGATCGCGCATGCCGCGGCCATGGCCTTAAAGAACCTCCTCGGTCTGGTCTGCGATCCCGTAGCCGGTCTGGTCGAGGTTCCCTGTGTCAAGCGAAATGTCGTCGGCGCCGTCAACGCCCTCGCCGCGGCCGACATGGCTCTGGCCGGAATCGAGAGCCGTATTCCGCCGGATCAGGTCTTTGACGCCATGCGGGAGGTCGGCGACCGGATGGCGGCCGAGCTCAAGGAAACCGGCGCCGGCGGCCTGGCCGCCAGTCCCGCGGGAAAAGAGATCGCGGAACGGCTGCGCGCATAGACGGTATCCGGGTCGGATCTCCTCCCGCCTCCGGGTCATACACTCTGCAGGATTCCGTATGGAATGTATTGACAAACGCCCCTCCGTATGTCAAAATATAGTGGCTGGCGCATCATGCGACCGCTAAATCTAGTAGGAGGGATCTGTTATGATCCAGAGTATAACCAAGCGGGACGGCCGCGTCGTCCTGTATGATGAAAATAAAATCGCCGCCGCCATCCTGAAAGCGCTGGAGGCCTCCGGCGAGGGGAATGCGGCTGACGCTGCACGCATCGCCAACGATGTCCAGGGAGAGCTGGAATCCTCTTTTCCCAATGAGTCTCCGAACATCGAAGTCATCCAGGACATGGTGGAAAAGCAGCTGATGAATCACGGCTTCAGCCGTTCAGCCAAGGCCTACATCCTGTACCGCGCCAACCGTACCCGGGTCCGGGAAGCGAACACCTCCCTGATGAAGACCATTGACGAGATCACGCGGGTGGATGCCCGTGCCAGCGACATTAAGCGGGATAACGCCAACATCGACGGGAACACCGCCATGGGAAGCATGCTGCAGATCGGCTCCGCCGGAGCGAAGGCCTACAACGAGAACTACCTGCTGCGCCCGGAGCACGCACAGGCCTACCGGAACGGCGACATCCACATTCACGATTTTGATTTCTACTCGCTGACCACGACCTGCTGCCAGATCAATATCCTGAAGCTGTTCCACGGCGGCTTCTCAACAGGCCACGGCTATCTGCGGGAACCGCAGACCATCCAGAGCTACACCGCCCTGGCGGCCATCGCCATCCAGTCGAACCAGAACGACCAGCACGGCGGACAGTCCATCCCCAACTTCGACTACGGAATGGCGGAGGGCATCGCCAAGACCTATCGGAGAACCTATGCGCATGTCCTGCGGGATGCCGTGGAGGACTATCTGGACCGGGAAAACGTCGCAGAGGCCGCACGTGATGCCATCGCCGCGGCGGAGCAGGCGGCCGGAGAACCGGCCCGCCTCTGCAACAAACCGCTCTTTGACGAAACCGTTGCCGCTTCCCTCTGCGAGACATTGAACGGCGGCGAAGAAGGAGAAATCCTGTCCGCAGAGCGCGCGGCCCGTATCGTCGCCCGCTCCCGGCGGCGCGCCGGAGATGAGACGGAGCATCAGACCTTCCAGGCCATGGAGGGCTTCGTCCACAACCTGAACACCATGCACTCCCGCGCCGGCGCCCAGACCCCGTTCTCCTCGATCAACTACGGGACGGATACCTCGCCGGAAGGCCGCATGGCCATCCGCAACATCCTGCTGGCGCTGGATGCCGGGCTCGGACACGGCGAGACCTGCATTTTCCCGATCCACATTTTCAAGGTCAAGGAGGGCGTCAATTACAACGAAGACGACCCTAACTACGACCTGTTCCGCTTAAGCTGCAAGGTCAGTGCGAAGCGCCTGTTCCCCAATTATGTCTTTCTGGACGCGCCCTATAACCTGCAGTACTATCGGCCGGGGCATCCGGAGACCGAGGTGGCGACCATGGGCTGCCGTACCCGCGTCATGGGAAATGTCTACGATCCGACCAGACAGATCGCCTACTCCCGCGGCAACCTGTCCTTCACCTCCATCAACCTGCCGCGTCTCGCCATCGAGAGCCACGGTGACGAGACAACATTTTACAGGAAGCTTGATGAGATGCTGGAGCTCACCATGCAGCAGCTCCTGGACCGCTTCGAGATTCAGGCCGGCAAGCACGTGTACAACTTCCCCTTCCTGATGGGGCAGGGCGTCTGGCTGGACTCCGACCGGCTGGGACTGCGCGATTCGATCCGCGAGGTGCTCAAGCACGGCACACTCTCCATCGGCTTCATCGGCCTGGCGGAGACGCTGACCGCTCTCTACGGGAAGCACCACGGAGAGAACGAGGAAATGCAGGAAAAGGGGCTCGCCCTCGTCGGCCACATGCGCGACTACTGTGACCGGAAATCGCAGGAACTGAAAATGAACGTCACCCTGCTGGCCACCCCCGCGGAAGGTCTCTCCGGACGCTTCCTGCGCATGGACCAGAAACGCTACGGCAAGATCCCCGGTGTCACCGACCGGGAATACTATACCAACAGCTTCCACATCCCGGTATGGTACCCGATCTCCGCCTACGACAAGATTCGCCTGGAGGCCCCGTACCACGCGTTCTGCAACGCCGGTCATATCAGCTATGTCGAGCTGGACGGCGACACGGCGAAAAACGTAGAGGCCTTTGAGACCGTCGTCCGCTGGATGCACGACTGCGGCATCGGCTACGGCAGCATCAATCATCCGGTCGACCGCGACCCCGTCTGCGGTTATGTCGGCGTCATCGGCGACGTCTGCCCCCGCTGCGGCCGCCATGAAGGCGAAGCCATCGCCCCGGAACGAATCGAGGAACTGCGCAAAATGTACCCGGAGATGCCCGCCTTCCAGGGCATCGAGTGACAAAGTCCCTGAAGCATTTGCGGTTGTAAACCTGAAAATAACCGTTTGACGACAAGCAGTAAAAAACACCTGCGAAGAAACACATACAACACAATTTTGCAGAAAAGAGCAGAAAGAAGGAATTCCTATGACGATGATTAATCACGAAGCAAAAATGGGCGAAGGAGTCGGCTTCGAGCGCATCCGCCGCATCACCGGCTACCTGGTGGGAACCATGGACAAATGGAACGACGCCAAGCGGGCGGAGGAGCGGGACCGCGTCAAGCACGGTCTCTCCGGCCATGCTTGATCTGGCCGGGATCCTCGGCGACAGCATCGTAGACGGGCCGGGCCTGCGCACCACCATCTTCTGCCAGGGCTGTCCGCACCACTGTCCCGGCTGCCAGAACCCCGAGACCTGGGAATTCGGAGCCGGCCGGAAGATGGAACCGGAGGAGGTCCTCGCCGCCATTCACGCCAACCCCTTAAGCCGGGGTGTCACCTTTTCCGGCGGCGAACCCTTCGCACAGGCGGCGGACTTTGCCGCCCTGGGCCGCCTCCTTAAAGCGGAAGGCTACGAGGTCGCCGCCTACAGCGGCTACACCTTCGAAGAGCTCCTCGCAGGAACACCCGCGCAGAGAGAATTATTGGAGACCATCGATATCCTCATCGACGGCCCCTACCTCGCCGCACAGCGCAGCCTCGAGCTCAATTTCCGCGGCAGCGCCAACCAGCGCGTCCTCAATGTCCCGGCTTCCCTGGAGACAGGGCAGGCCGTCGAGGAAATGAGCGGACGGTGGAGAGGGGAATATTAAAGCCAAAAAGCATCTGATATTGCCGAAAAAGGAGGAAATATATCTATGATCAGGAAGAAATATGTACACGCACTTTTATTCTGTCTGATGATGGCCGCGTTTCTGCTGCCGGCCAGCTCCGTACGTGCCGCTAATCCCACGAAGAAAACACTCTCAACCAATACTACGTATACGAAATACGACATCACCGGCGACAAAAAAGCAGACAAGATCCTCATCAAGACAACCGGAGACTCCTCGACCGGAGACGGAACCGGCCTTGCCATATATATCAACGGCAAAAAATGCTTCAGCTTTTCTGACAAATATTATTTCCTGGATCAGGTGACCGCCCAGCTGTATACACTGAAAAACGGGAAAAATTTCCTGTATCTGTATACGCCTGAGAACAACGGCGATTCTCCCGTATGCGCAGTGTTGCAGTACAAATCCGGGAAGCTGAAGAAAGTCATTGATTTCAATACAACGCTCCAGAAATACGGCTATCACTTCAGCGGTTCCGTTGTCAAAGTAGACGGCAACAAGATGACGGTAAAATTCGAGGTCATGTCCTATACAACAGCTTACACGGTCCTCAAATATACGTACACCTACAAAGACGGAACACTGAAACGTTCTGCGAGAACCACCTCTGTTAAGGTCGGTTATGATTCCACGTCATCAACCCTGACAACGGCGAAAAGCCTGAAACTGTACAAATCACCAACCTCTGAAAGTTCGTGTTCAACACTCAAAAAGGGTAAGAAAGTAAAAATCACCGGAGCCTATGTTAAATCCGGCAAGTTCTGTCTCAAGATTAAGACTTCCGGGAAATCCTACTGGATCAAGTGCAAAAAGACTTATCCCTCTGATGGTGTCTGCCCCTTTAAGGAACTGTTCTACGCCGGATGATCTGATCATAGCGGTTTACAAATATATCCATGAGCATGGATTGTGCTTTATGCGCGAAAACAGCAAAAAATCAATCGTAAAAATTTACGATTGATTTTTTGCGTATTTCTGCATATACTATAAGCAGGCCGTCTCGCAGATACAGGCGCCGGTACATTTTCCCCCGCATCAGAAAGAAGGGTCAGTAATCATATGCGTGAAACAAAAACCATCGAATTCAAAGAAACCATTTCCAATACATTCTTAAAAACAGTAAGTGCCTTTTCGAACCATGAGGGCGGAGAAATATATTTTGGCATTGATGATGCCGGTAACATCAAAGGACTGGCGGATACAAAGCAGGCGTGCCTGGATATTGAAAATAAAATCAATGACAGCATTACTCCGCAGCCCGATTACACACTGGAACTGCAAAATAATGACCGGACGATCAAGCTGACCGTTAAAAGCGGGATGCAAAAGCCGTATTTATATAAGTCAAAAGCATATAAACGAAACGATACCGCAACCATCGAGATGGACACGCTGGAATTATCAAGACTGATCTTAGAAGGAAAAAATATCAGATTTGAAGAATTACCGTGTAAAGATCAGGATCTGACCTTTGACGTTTTACATCAGAAATTAAAAAAGACGATTCAAATTGAAACCTTCAATCAGGATACTCTGAGAACGCTGAATCTATACAGCAGCAACAGCGGCTATAATAATGCGGCGGGTATTCTGGCAGACAAAAATCATTTTCCCGGTATTGACATTGTAAAGTTCGGTGAAAACATCAGCGTGATTCATAAAAGGGCGACATTTGATCAGGTGTCTGCTTTGACCGTATACGAAAAGACATTGGAAGTATTCAGGGATTACTATCAGTACGAAGAAATACAGGGCGCTGACCGGAAAAAGGTGGAAATAATCCCGGAAACTGCATTCCGGGAAGCCATTGCCCATGCATTAATCCATCGGGTATGGGATGTGGAAGCACAGATCAGAGTCTCAATGTTCGAGGACAGAATAGAAATTGTCTCCCCCGGCGGACTGCCGACCGGAATTACAGAGGATGAATATCTGGCCGGGAAGCTTTCGATCCTGAGAAACCGGAACCTTGCCAACGTATTTTACAGGCTGGGATTCGTGGAAATATTTGGCACGGGAGTTCTGCGTATCAGGCAGCTCTATGAAGGGGGAGCAACGCAGCCGGAATTTGAAATATCAGCAAACACCATCAGGATCGTACTTCCGGTTTTTGAGAAAAACCTGGAGCTAACGGAAGACGAAAGAAAAATCTATGCGGTTTTAAGCAGAACCATGCTGAAATCAATGGGTGAAATTGCTCCTTATGTCCCATTTGGTAAATCAAAAGTAACGCAGTTATTAAAGGATATGAACCAAAAAGGAATCGTGCGCATTGAAGGCAAGGGAAGAGGGACGAAATATGTAATAAGGTAGCCAAGGCAACGGATATTTCAAAATCTATGGCAATCATCATAACTTTTACATTGATTCAAAAGCAGAAAAGTTAGCATTGTTTTAGCATCATAGAGATGCCTTTGCCATAGTACAGGTAACAATCAACAGGTTCTCTGCCGAGAGCCCACAGCTCAAAGGCTATCCTGATGGAGTGACCGTTCATAATACTCATAACATGGCCGTCCGCTTTCCGGAGCAGACTGCATCAGTTCAGTCCCACTGATGCGCTCCTCCGATGGAATGCTGTAATTCTTGCTGAACTGAGCAATCAGAAAAGCAGAAACACTGTATGCCTTAAGTGCCTCGTCGTATTTTGCATGACGCTGCATTTTTCGTATTCCTGCTTTTGATTTTAAGGAATCAGCAGGCACAGAAATGGGCTTATGCGTTAACGTAAAGTAGCCCGTCACGCGATCTTTGTCGTCAATCACGAGATATGTAATCGACATTTTGCGTCTCGAAAAGTCGATTGCATTTTGCCGGAGGAAATGCTCTACTTCCCCATTCTGCAGCCCTTCCGCATATTCACAAGAAAAATCGGAGAGAATCTCTTTTACGGAATCCTCTCCGATAAGTTCAACCATATCCATAATTCGAATGATATTATTTCCCATTCCGTGTATTCCTTTTTGCCGTAATTGCCCGGTTTGCGATAGCTCTGATAGTATCTGGATCTCTTACAAGCGGAGCAGCTGTGGTCTGAGGTTTCCATGCAGGCTGTTGCGCTGCCTGTTCCAACGCGTTGGCAAACCGCTCTGCGTCTTTTTCATCAGTGATAGTAAAGTTGTAAAAAATACTTGACGTTGCCATGACAGCACCTCCTTCTTCAACACTTCCAATTTCTGGAATAACCTTCACCTTTTTATCCCAGGCATTAAGAATACGATCTTTCCCTTGCCAATCCGCATCTTTGTTCATCTCTATTATACTCATAAGATATCTAAAAAGCAATCTTTTCCTGAAATTTCTCTAACTGCGAAGAGGAAATTATTCCCGCTTCAGAGAATTTTGAAACAGCGCTAACCTCTCCGGCAGGTCCCTTATCTTTAAAAGCAAAGTCTCTTTCCCGAAAGCGGAAGGGAAAGCCCATAAAATCTTTGAAAACAAGTTAAATCAGGATTATCGAGCGCTTACTTATAAAGGACTTCCGGACAATGGAAGAAAAAATCAGTATTCACCCCTCATCAGGCTTCTTGCCATCCCCCTCCATCCTATCCAAATATTCCGTCACGGCAACCTCAATGATCCGTGTCTTGGGGATGTATGTTTTCTTCGAATATTTGTCCAGCCGATCCAGTATATTCACATCCAGGCTGAAGGATGTGATTTTGGATTCTTTTGATTTCTTTTTCGGCATCTCCAAAGTCCCCCCCCTTCCTCAAGCTGTTGTAGATCTCGCCGGCAAAAACGCTTAGCACCTGTTTCTTGATTTCATCGTTGTTGAGCAGCAACTCAAAGAAATCCTGGTTCTGCGACAGGCCTTCAATTAAGGAGTCATCCACATAGCTGTAATAGGAGAATTCGAAGTCCTTCTCCGTATTGTTTTTCGCGCTGCTCTTTAAATCATCGGATATAACTGCCACGCAGCTTGTTTGCAATCCCCCAGATAAAATTTGCTTCGGCGGTAATGTCGACCGGCGTTTCTTCCCATAGATTTTTAAAATCTGGCATTGTTGTATTCCTCCCGAACCTTTCTGCAATGTTCTTATCTTCTGTAAATAGCATTCACAAGGAGGAAACCAAATGAGTACCAAAAGACGCGATAATAGAAATCGCATTTTACGTGACAGAGAGAGCCAATGCAAAAATGGACGATACAGATATTCTTTTTATGAAGGAGGGAAGCAAAAAAGCTTTTACAGCTGGAAACTGGAACCAACAGACAAGCTCCCCCCGGGAAACGGGAGTGTGTCACTCTGCGCGACCAGATTGCAGAATATCGGAAGTTTAAAGACCGGGCTGCGTATCTCGGAGTTCTGTGGGTTGACGACATCAGATCTGGATATGAAGCAACGCACGATTCACATCGACCATGGGACACTCCGACATCAGCCTGACGCTGGACACCTACACGCATTATCGGCTGGAGGACGCCAGGGCAAATCTGAAAAAACTCAAGCGGAGTGTCTGAGTTTTCCACAATGCTAAATTCGCGAAAATGCGGAGTTTTTAGCATTGTTTTAGCATCATTGCCCGCCAGGTTATGCGAATTTGTGCCAGGTTCTGCCATGAAGCCGTGGAAGATATTTGTCTTCCCAAGGAAGAAAAAGCCACGCAAAATAAGGCAAAACCCGGCATTTCCCGGCACCGGGAGGAGGTAAAAATAAGATGACCAAAGTGCTTTTTATCTGCCACGGCAATATTCCTAAAAGGCTTAAAAATGCAAGGAAAATCAGGGGCTCCGGACGGCTGGAGGGCACTTACTACACCACAACTACACCAATTTGAGAGAGCCTTGATGTGACACCCATTCAAAATAGCAAGTTAGTAATAACAGAACCCACCACGCCTCTGGTTTCCATGCGCAACCCGGTGGGTCTTCTTTATGAGGAATTTATGTATCTATATCCGAGGAAATTATCAACAACGATGCATCGTCATAACTTTTATATTGATTAAAAACAGAAAATAAGTTATAATGCAAATAAAAGTTAAGAAAGGAAGATGCAGCGGTGGAATATCTGAATCGGATACTAGGCATTCACGCTATATATAAAGATGATAAGATAACATCTATGCCGAACTTTATCCATGCGCGATATCGAATGCAACGTGTGGTGTTGGATGGGAAAGATGTGGTTTTTCTCTATCCTAAAACGGAATTAGATGCGGTGAGCGCAATTAAGAAGCATATTGACCGAATACAAAAGACGATGGGGATGCCTATCGTTCTTGTGCCGGAGTATCTTACGTATCGTCAAAAGGAATATCTGCTTCGTGAGAAGATCCCGTTTATCGTAGACGGAAAGCAGATATATCTTCCTTTCATGGCAGTATACCTTCAGGAACGGTGTGACGGGGAGCGACAGACTACGGAAATAATGCTTCCGTCTGCACAATTATTGCTGCTTTATTATATTTATCATGGTTGCGGAGAGTTGCTGGCAAGTGAAGCATCTGACAGACTTGGCTTTACACCGACCTCTATTTCACGGGCATCAAGACAATTGGAAGAAATGGAACTGATACACACAGAAAAAAGAGGTGTGCAGAAAGCCCTTCTATCAGAAAAAAAACCGGAAGAAATGTTTGCGGCGGCAAGAAATTATTTCCGGAATCCGGTGAAACGGGTAATTTATGTGCCAAAGGCTGAGATGAATAAGAAATTGCTTATCAGCGGTTATTATGCACTTTCAGAGTATTCCATGTTGAATTCATCCACCGTCATTGCCCTGGCTTCCGATAGTATCGCAGCGTGGGAGGGGGTATCCTCAAAACAGCTACAAAGTTCTGAAGATCAATATGCTTTGGAGTTGTGGAGATACGATCCAAAGAAATTGTCAGACGGCGAGTATGTGGACAGGCTTTCGCTGGCAATTTCGCTGCGTGATGATCGGGATGAGAGGATAGAGGAGGCTGTAGAGGAAATGCTGGCACAGGTTTGGAGGGACATTGATGGTAAGGGGAATTGAAAGTTTCAGAGAGTGGTTTCGGGGATATGAAGACCAGTATGCGATCATTGGCGGCACAGCCTGTGACCTGTTGATGACGGATGAGGGGTTGGATTTTCGGGCTACCAAAGACATTGATCTTGTCTTAATTGTAGAGGCAATAGATGTTTCTTTTGGAAAACGCTTTTGGGAATATGTGTTGTCTGCCAGATATGAACATCGGAATAAAAGCACAGGAGAGCCGCAGTTTTATCGGTTTACAAATCCCATGTCAAAAGAATATCCGATGATGATCGAATTGTTTACGAGGAAAACGGATGTGATAGCGTTGCCGGAAGACGCGGTTCTTTCTCCGTTGCCGATAGATGAAGATGTATCCAGCCTGTCTGCTATTCTGTTGGATGATGACTATTATGAATTGTTAAAACAGGGGCGGACTCATGTGGCGGGAGTTACTGTTCTGGACGCACCATATCTGATTCTATTCAAAATAAAAGCATGGCTGGATTTGACAGAAAGAAAAGCGGCAAGGGAATCGGTGGATAGCAAAAATATACGCAAACATAAGAATGACGTATTTCGGTTAACAGAGCTGCTTGATGATGAACAGAATACACTCTTTCATGTGCCAGAGGTGGTTCTGACGGATGTTCGTGAATTTATAAAAAGAATGGCATCAGAAGATGTGGATTTGAGGCAACTTGGAATCAGAGGAAAATCGAAAGAAGACATTTTGAATGAATTAAGAACATTATATAGATAAATGCCCTGTAAGCAGTAGGAAGGAAATTAGATGTCAAATAATGTGCATATTGGAGTTTGCAGATTGTGTGGAAGGAATAAGGAACTGACTTTTGAACATGTTCCGCCAGCATCGGCTTTCAATAATGAAAAAGTAAAAATGATTCCAGGAGATGAAGTGATTAAGCAAATATCGAATCCCAATATCGAACCTTGGGATCTTTCAAAATCTTATGGGAAATATCAGCAACGTGGACGTGGCGGATTTTACTTATGTGCTGATTGTAATTCTAAAACAGGACAATGGTACGTTCCTCAATATATGGAATTTGTTCATGAAATTTATGGAGCAATGTATAGTGTCAAGGAAAGGGAGTATGCCTCTCTCGGACTGACATTGAAAAACATCGCACCTTTGCCAATTATTAAGCAAATTATGACAATGTTCTGTGATATAAATGAAGGACATTTTGGTGATGATAAGTTAATAGATTATCTTTTGAATAAAGAAAATAATTCATTTGATTATTCGCGATATCATGTTTATATGCATATACATGCAGGCGATGTAGAACGAATGAATGGAATATCTGTTAGATTCGATAGTCATCATGGCATGATAACCTTATCTGAGATTTCAACATTTCCGTTTGGTTTTACTCTTTATATTGATAAACCGAATTCTTTAAAACCGGAAGGGGTTGAATTGACATCATTTTTTAAATATAAGTATACAGATAGATGTGAAGTGTCCTTGATTATACCTAAATTAGAGTGTAATATTTTCTTCTCAGGTGATTACAGAACAAAGAAAATGATTAATTGTGTAAAAAATAGAGAGCGCGACGCTGGCTACGTATCAGGAGATGTTGAAATAGTGAAAAAATGAAATGAGGTGTAATTTATAATGATTCATTTTTATAGAGAAATGACTACAAAAATATACGAGACTATACAGAATGCTCACGATTGTATGGATATTTACAATGACCTGAATCGTATCGAACAGGCAAGACAGAGTATTCAAATGTACGGGGATCTGATGACAGCACAACAGTTGAATCTGGAATTGCGTCAAAAATATCCAGGTATAAATAATATGCTGAAATTGGCTGATTCAATTAGTACTCCGGTGATGAATACACAAGGAAATTGTTCCATGAGTGAATTGGTGAATTCTTATCTCGATCAGGATTATTATGGGATTCTTTATGATACAGCAGTCAAAAAGCAAATGATTTCCGACATAGAAGAGTTTATAAAAAAGGTGGAATAAGAAAATTGCTTCATGGAGGAATACTGTCGTGGCACATGCAATGATAAAATCAATCTTAGTATCGGAAGTAGTCCGGATGATTGCAGAAAAGTTTCAACTTTCCGAAGAAGAGGCAATGGATCAGTTTTATACATCTGGAACAGCAGAAGCATTATCCGATGATGAAACTGGTTTATATGGGCAGTCCGCATTGTTTATTTTCGGATTATTCTGTCAGGAAAAATCCGGAGCGTTTGAGTAATTATTTTGCTTTTGGCTGGAAGGGAAACAGGATGGTATATTTTACAAGTGATCTGCACTTTGGACATAGTGGCATTATCACCATGCAAAACCGACCGTTTAGCGATACGGCAGAAATGAATCGGACATTGTTGCGCAATTACAATGCGCTTATTCACAAAGATGATACGGTGTACATTCTTGGGGATATTTGCCATCATCTTTTGCTTGAAGAAGCAAACAAAACAACATAATCGGGAAAATGAACGGCAAAAAGATTTTGATACGCGGTAATCATGATAAGAAATATGATGAAAAGTTATTTGACGAGATATGTGATTTTAAGACGGTATCGCTGAATGGAAAATATTTTGCGTTGATGCATTATCCTATGTTGTCGTGGCCGAAGAAGAGCAGCGGCAGTATTCAGTTGCATGGTCACATTCACGCTGATATGGAATATAACCGAAAAAATAAAGAAGAAGGAGTTCTGCGATATGATGTTGGAGTGGACGCAAATCAGTTTTGTCCGGTATCGGTGAAGCAGATTATAAAATTTTTTGAGGAATAAAAAGAGTATAGGGATACTGTTACGTTGTGTCTGGCAAGCGTAATGTATGGTTATGGTATGTGCCACAAATTCAGAAATTTTTTGAATTTGTGGCACATGTTTTATGATGATGCTTCCTTGAAAAAGATCATGGTGAAGATTTCGACTACTTTTCATTTTTGATTTTGCAAGAGATTTCTTTGATAAGCTCCGACTTTATCAAAACTGTGACTGCCAGCGGCAGGAACCAATAAGAAAACGCTTGCTACGAAGCTGCTGCGAGGTTTTGGGGAACCGCAATCTCCAACAAGTTGCCTCGGTAACATAACCATGAAAATGAGTTAATGTTAAAAGAGGCGATACTTGCTCTCGATTTGTATGAAAAAGTATAAGCGTGACGTATGCACAGTTATTTCGATTTCATGGTAACAAATAGAATGTCCAAGAAATCGAATAAATTTCCAAATAAATACGATTGATGGTTGAATTGCTGACCCTAGCCCTGTTATAATTATATAAAATGGTGTCTGTAAATATCTATAGCGTGAGGTGTACGCATCATGAAGATAAGTTATAAAAAACTTTGGATTATGTTGATTGAACGGGATATATCCAAAGCAAAGCTGAGAGAAGAAACAAAAATAGCCGCGGGAACAATGAGCAAAATTAATAAAGGAGAAGAAGTGGCGCTGTCGGTGCTGTTGCGCATTTGCGATTACCTGGATTGCGATATAGGCGATATCTGTCAGGCATTACGTGAAGAGAAATAAATACACACTAATTATCCGGTGCAATTATATGATTATAACAGCCGTAATTAGAGGAACTTTCAGGAGGAAACGATAATGGACAATCAGGTTCACAATCAAATTGTGAGTTTTATATGGGGAATTGCTGATGATTGCCTGCGAGATGTGTATGTGCGCGGCAAGTATCGTGATGTTATTTTGCCGATGACAGTTATTCGGCGGCTGGATGCTATGCTGGAAGATACAAAATCGGCTGTCCTTGCCATGAAGAAACAGCTTGATGCTGCAAAGATTGACAATCAGTGGCCTGCACTTTGCAATACTGCCGGACAAGCTTTTTGTAATTCTTCACCCTTTCTGCTGAAGGATTTGACCAGCCGGTCTAAGGCACAGACACTGAAAGCCGATTTTATCGCATACCTCGATGGTTTTTCTCCGAATGTCCAGGTAATACTGGACAAGTTTAAGTTCCGCAATCAGATCGATACGATGGTGGATGCGGATATTCTTGGGGCAGTTATTGAGAAGTTTACTTCTTCAGATATCAACCTGAGTCCGAATCCGATTTATAAAGATGCGGAAAAGACGATTCTCAAGCATCCCGGACTTGATAATCATGGTATGGGCACTGTTTTTGAAGAATTGATTCGTAAGTTCAACGAAGAAAATAACGAGGAAGCCGGAGAACACTGGACGCCTCGTGATGTTGTCGAGCTTATGGCAGATCTTGTCTTCATTCCGATTGCCGATAAAATTAAAGATGCGTCCTATTCCTGCTATGGCGGAGCTTGTGGGACTGGTGGGATGCTCACCGTTTCGCAAGACAGACTTTTAACACTTGCGAAACAACGCGGAAAAGAGGTATCCATTCATCTCTTTGGACAGGAAATCAATCCTGAGACTTATGCCATCTGTACGGCTGATATGCTCTTGAAAGGTGATGGCGAGGAAGCAGAGCATATTATGTATGGTTCTACACTGTCTGATGATCAGCACGCTTCCAGGCAGTTTGATTTCATGTTGTCCAATCCGCCTTATGGTAAGAGCTGGAAAATTGATGCTGAAAAAATGGGTGGTAAAAAAGACATTTTGGACACACGCTTCAACACATATCTTGAGGGTGGCGAAGAGATGGCAATGATTCCGAGAACCAGTGATGGCCAACTGCTTTTTTTATTGAATAACATTTCAAAGATGAAAAAGGATACGGAACTTGGAAGCCGTATTGCTGAAGTACATAACGGCTCATCTCTGTTCACAGGTGACGCAGGAAGCGGAGAGAGCAACGCCAGAAGATACATGATTGAAAATGATCTTGTGGAAGCAATTATTGCTGTGCCAACCAATATGTTTTATAACACCGGTATTGGGACTTATATCTGGATTCTTTCCAATAAAAAAGAAGATCGCCGCAAAGGAAAGATTCAGCTGATTGATGCCACGGCTATGAAATCGCCGCTCCGGAAGAATATGGGAAACAAGAACTGTGAATTTACACCGGAGATTCGTAAGGAAATTCTGCGCATTTTTATGGATATGGAACAAAGTGAAGTCAGCATGGTATTTGATAATGCAGAATTCGGATACTGGTCAATCACAGTGGAAAGACCGTTGCGGTTGCGTGTATATCCTGAAAAAGCAATTCCGGCTGACCTTTTAAAAAAGGCAGACGAGAAGGCTGTATATGAGAATGCGATAAAATCGTTGCCCAAGGACACACCGCTTGACGATTGGACGGCATTTGCAAAAGCTATAAAATTAAAGGCGGCCATTTTGAAGAAAGTGCGTCCATATATTACAGAAAAAGATCCTGCTGCAAAGCCAATCGAAGGTGAAGCAGATACGGAATTGCGTGATACAGAGATTGTTCCTTTTACTTATGATGGTGGTATTGATGCCTTTATGAAAAATGAGGTGCTACCCTATTCGCCGGATGCCTGGGTAGATAAGAAGAAAACATCTATCGGTTATGAAGTCAGTTTCACGAAGTATTTTTATAAGCCGGTAGAGTTGCGTGAAATGAGCGATATTTTGGCGGAATTGAAGGAATTGGAAGAGCAGGCAAGTGGTATGATGGCGGAAATTGTGGAGGGAATGCAATAATGAAAAAGTATTCTTCATATATGCTTTCACATATGAAATGGAACAATACTCTGCCAGCACATTGGAATATACAGAGATTAAAGCTGGTGTTGCAAGAACGAAAAGAAAACAATTTTCCTATTAAAACGGATAACATTCTTTCTTTGACAAATACAAGGGGAGTTATACCATATGCTGAAAAGGGAAACATAGGTAATAAGTCAAAAGAGAATATTGAAGGATGTCATATTGCTCAAATTGATGATCTTGTAATTAATAGTATGAATGTAGTGATTGGTTCAGCAGGCGTTTCCAAGTATTTTGGTGCAATAAGTCCTGTATATTATGCTTTGTATCCTAGAAACGGCGAAAATATTCACTATTTTGAATATATATTTAAACTATCGACTTTTGAGGAAACACTGAAAGAATTGGGAAACGGTATTTTGGACATTAGAAAAAGAATACCAATGATAAAGCTTAATAATGTTGTTCTTCCTGTCCCTCCGCGTAAGGAGCAAGACCAGATTGTTCGGTTTTTGGATTGGAAAGTATCAGAAATAAACAGACTGATAAACATAAAGAAAAAAGAAATACTATTATTGAAAGAAAAAGAAAAGAATCTTATCAGTGAAGCTGTACTTCACGGCTTAAGAAAAACTAATTATAAATTGAGTGGAAATAAATGGCTTGGTGATATTCCTGACTCATGGGAAATTATTAAACTCGGAAATTTTTGCACCTTTCAAAATGGAATTAGTGAATCAGGTGATTTTTTTACGGCGGGAACTCCTTTTGTTAGTTACGGTGATGTGTATCGGCATTTGGAACTCCCTAAAAGGGTGAAGGGCATGGCAAAATCCAATGAGCAACAGCAAAGAGTGTTTTCTGTAAAAAAAGGTGATATTTTATTTACACGCACATCTGAAAATATAGAAGAAATAGGTATGGCTGCTGTATGCAAATATACCATCGAAAAAGCAGTTTTTTCAGGATTTATTATTAGGTGTCGTCCTAAGGAAGATGTTGTGGATACAGATTATATGAAATATTATCTCCAAATTCCGGCTATTCGTAATCATTTTTCTTCTATGATGAATATTGTCATTCGGGCTTCTTTAAGCCAGAATTTATTGAAGCAAATGCCGGTAGTGATACCGCCAATGCAGGAACAGAAAGAAATTGCTACATATTTAGAAAGCCAACATGCAAAACATATTTATCAGATAGAAATTTTGGAAAAGGAAATTAATGTTCTTAATGAATACAAAACTCGTCTGATCTTTGATACGGTTACTGGCCAGATTGACATTCGCGACATTGATGTACCGGAATATGAATTTGTGGGAGAAAATTCTATCCCTGATTTTGACGGAGAAGAGATATCGGAAGAATCAGCTGACGAGGAGGTGTCCTGATGCCTGATAACGAGAATACCAACCAGGGTGAAATTATTATTTACCAGACTGATGATGGTGATACGAAAATAGATGTCCGATTTGAGGATGAAACGGTGTGGCTGACACAGCAACAGATGGCAGATTTATATCAATCTTCGCGAACAAACATCGTAGAACATATACAGCATATTTATGAGGAGGGTGAGTTGGATGAAGCGGCAACCTGTCGGAAATTCCGACAGGTTCGGAAAGAAGGCACAAGGCAGGTATCTAGGGAAATACCATATTATAACCTCGACATGATTATTTCCCTCGGCTACCGCGTGAAGTCCAAAATTGCTACAAATTTCAGACGTTGGGCTACCGAACGTCTGAAAGAATACATGATTAAAGGCTTCACGATGGACGATGAACGTCTGAAAAAGCTCGGCGGCGGGAATTATTGGAAAGAGCTTTTAGATCGGATTCGTGACATCCGCTCTTCCGAGAAGGTCATGTACAGACAGGTGCTTGATTTATATGCAACCAGCGTTGATTATGACCCCAAAAGCGCTGAATCAGTTGCCTTTTTCAAGATGGTACAGAATAAACTTCATTACGCTGCGCATGGGCATACGGCGGCCGAGGTGATTTATGAGCGGGTAGATGCTGAAAAGCCATTTATGGGATTGACAACATTTTCGGGGGATTTCCCAACAGCGAAAGATATTGTAGTTGCCAAGAATTACCTGTCCGAAGAGGAACTCAAAATTCTGAATAATATTGTATCAGGATATTTTGACTTCGCGGAAATACAGGCGATGCGCCATAAGCCGATGTATATGAGTGATTACGTGGAGCATCTTGATAACGTTTTAAAAACAACGGGTGAGAAACTGTTGACAGGAGCAGGAAAAATCAGCCATAAGAAAGCCATAGAGAAAGCAAACGCAGAATATCAGAAGTATATTGTGCAGAATCTGTCTCCTGTAGAGGAAGCATATTTAGAAACAATAAAATCAGTTGAGAAAACAGCGAAGAAGAAAACGAAGGAGGGGTGATCGATGGCGTTTACGAATACCAAAGAAAACGGCCTTGAAACCTTAATCGTGAAATGGCTTGTAGAACAAAATGGATACGAGGAAGGTAAGAATTCTGATTATAACAAGGAATTTGCTGTTGACGAAACACGATTACTTCGCTTCCTGCAGGATACACAGCCGCGGGAAATGGATAAACTGGGAGTGTTTAAATCCGATACAAAGAAGCGCCAATTTATGAATCGCTTGTCGGGAGAAATTGCGAAACGCGGCATTATTGATGTTCTGCGAAAGGGAGTAAAAGTCTATCCGGCTGACCTTATCATGTTTTATCTGACGCCAACTGAAAATAATCAGCAGGCTAAAATCATGTATGAGAAGAATATATTCAGTGTGACCAGGCAACTGCGGTATTCACAGGATGCCGGAAAACTGGCACTGGATATTTGCCTGTTTATCAATGGCCTCCCAGTTATTACAATGGAACTTAAGAACCAGCTTACGAAGCAGAATACAGAAAACGCTGTGCGACAGTATAAAGAAGACCGTGATCCTCGTGACATCCTCTTTTCCTTCAAACGCTGCATGGTTCATTTCGCTGTAGATGATGCTACGGTTCAGTTTTGTACGAAACTTTCTGGAAAGGACAGCTGGTTTCTGCCGTTTAACAAGGGGTACAACGACGGCGCAGGTAATCCACCGAATCCTGACGGCCTCATGACAGATTACCTTTGGAAAGATATTCTCACTAAGAGAAAGCTGTCCAGAATCATCGAGAACTATGCACAGGTCATCGAAGAAGTGGACGAGGATACCAGGAAGAAAACTGTTAAGCAGATATGGCCACGTTATCATCAGCTTGATTGTGTAGAAAAACTTCTTGCTGATGTAAAGGAGAATGGCGTCGGAAAGAGATATCTTACGCAGCATAGTGCAGGCAGTGGGAAGTCTAACACTATCGCATGGCTGGCTCACCAGCTGATTGGGCTTGAACAAGATGGCCATCCTATGATTGATTCTGTCCTTGTTGTAACTGACCGGCGCATTCTGGATAAGCAGATCCGTAATACCATCAAACAGTTCATGCAGGTGAAAAATACTGTAACGTGGGCAGAGCATTCCGGTGATTTGCGGAAGGCAATACAGGATGGAAAGAGAATCATCATTACGACGATTGAGAAGTTTCCGCATATCGTAGCGGAGATAGGTCAGGAACATAAGAACAGAAAGTTCGCTATTATTATTGATGAGGCACATTCAGGTCAGAGCGGACGCAACTCCGCGAATATGAATCTGGCACTTTCCGGCCTTGCTACGGACGTTGACGCAGACAATGAAGACAGGATCAATGCCATGATGGAGGGGCGAAAACTGGTTCCTTCCGCCAGTTACTTTGCTTTCACAGCGACGCCGAAGAACAAGACAGAGGAAATGTTCGGTGTCGCTTATGAGGAGGATGGCAAGGTTAAGCATCGCCCGTTCCATGTTTATACTATGAAGCAGGCTATTCAGGAGGGCTTCATTCTTGATGTACTGAAGAACTATACCACCATCGACAGCTGGTACAAAATCATGAAGACTGTTGAGGATGATCCAATGTTCGATAAAAAGCGGGCGCAGAAGAAGCTGCGTGCTTTTGTCGAGGAAAATTCTGAGGTTGTTGCTAAAAAGGCGGCCATGATGGTGGAACATTTTCACGAGCAGATCATTGCAAAGAAGAAATTGGGCGGTAAGTCCCGGGCTATGGTGGTCACATCCAGTATTCCGAGGTGTATTGAATATTATTATGCCATAAATAAATGTCTTTCTGAGCGACACAGTCCATATAAGACTATCGTGGCGTTTTCCGGTGAACATAAATATAACGGAAATGAACCGGCGTTGACATCGGCATCTTTGAACGGTTTTTCTGACACTAAAATTCCGAAAGAGTTCAAGAAAGACCCCTACCGTATTTTAATAGTTGCCGATATGTTCCAGACAGGTTTTGACGAGCCGCTTTTGCAAACAATGTATGTAGATAAGCCGCTTTATGATATTGCTGCCGTTCAGACACTTTCCCGCTTGAACAGGGCTTGCCCCGGCAAAGATGAGGTCTATGTGCTGGACTTTGCAAATAAAACATCGGTCATTGAAGAGGCGTTTTCAAAATTCTATCGGACGACGATTTTATCCGGTGAAACCGATCCCAATAAACTCTATGATCTGATTACGCTCATGGAAAGCTATCAGGTATACGATGATAGCGATATTGAAAAACTTGTGAAGTTGTTCTTAAGTGGAGCAGAACGCGACAGGCTTGATCCGATTCTTGACGCTTGTACTGCTGTTTACAAACAGCTGGAACTGGATGATCAGATTAAGTTCAAGAGTGCAGCAAAGTCGTTTGTGCGTACATATGGTTTCCTTGGTTCGATTCTGCCATATGGAAATGTTGAATGGGAAAAACTGTCTATCTTCTTGAATCTGTTGATTCCGAAATTACCGTCGCCCCGTGACGATGATTTGTCAGAGGGGATACTTTCTACGATAGATTTGAATAGCTACCGTAATGAGGCTCAAGAAGCGATTTCTATCAAATTGGAAGACTCTGATGCAGAAATCGCTCCGGTGCCGGCCGGTAAGGTTGGACATATCATCGAGCCGGAAATGGACTTGCTCTCTAAGATAATCATGGACTTCAATGATATGTTTGGAAACATCAACTGGAACGATGCTGACAATGTACAGCGGCAGATTCTTGCTATTCCGGAGATGGTATCCAAAGACAAGAAGTATCAGAATGCCATGAAGAATTCAGATGAACAGGAGGCGCGTACAGAAAGTGAACGGGCTTTGCAGCAAGTCATCTTTTCTATTATGGCAGATAATATGGAATTGTTTAAACAGTTCCAGGATAATCCATCTTTTAAAAAATGGCTCTCCGATTTGGTTTTCAATTTAACTTACAATCCGGAGGGAGAACCGTTTGTGGTGTCTGGTGAGGAAAAGAAACAGAAAGCAGCGGTGTATGATTTTTCGCAGGAGGAAGTGTTGATGGTTGCGGAGGATATAGTACCATACGGGATTAAGAAGTAAATAAACTTAATGCAGTTGTATTCGGGAGAAGGACCTTAATTCCTTTCCAATAGCAGATTGTCAGGAGAACATAATGTCGTCTATAATTAAGAAAATTCGATTAATTAACTTTAAACGTTTCAAGAACTATACAATTTTTCCTAACGAGAGAATCAATATTCTTGTCGGGGATAATGAAGTTGGAAAAAGTAGTGTGCTAGAGGCTGTTGATTTAGTTGCCAATGGAAATGTCCGCAGAGTAGAATCCTATGGCTTAGATCGGTTGCTGAATATAGATGCGGTTAAAGAATTCAATAATGGGATAAGAAATTTTGACAACTTACCAGATTTAAGAGTAGAACTCTATTTGCAAGGCAATTTTGACTTCAGCATGAATGGGAAGAATAACACAGATAAAATTAAATGTGATGGCATTCGACTTGTATGTTCTCCTAATGAAGACTATCGGACCGAAATTACAACTGTTTTAAATGAAAATCCGGGTTATTTCCCTTACGAGTATTATTCTATACGCTTCTCTACATTTGCTGATGAAGGGTACTCCGGGTACAAGAAAAAAATTCGGAGCGTTGTCATAGACAGTACGAATATGAATTCTGAATATGCTACAAACGATTTTATTCATCGAATGTATATGCAATATACAGAAGCTGATATAAAAGAACGAGCTTCACATAACAGCCAGTATAGGCGAATGAGAAACAGTTTTTGTGCAGAGAGCCTTAAAACCCTTAACGAGCGTGTCCCTACAGAAAAGAATTATGCTTTTGGACTCAAAAGCGGGACATCTATGGAACTTGATGGCGATCTTATGATTTACGAAAATGAAATCGGAATTGATAGTAAAGGAACTGGCAAACAGATATTTATAAAAACTGACTTTGCGTTAGAACATTCGGGAGACAATGTGGATGTAATTTTGATTGAAGAGCCAGAGAATCATTTAAGTCCGATTAATTTGCGTAAACTTGTTCAGCGTGTTGCAGAAACAAAGAATGGACAGCTTTTCATTACAACACATAATAGCCTCATAAGTACAAGGCTTGAGTTAAACAATCTTTTAATAATGCGATTGTCTGGAGAAAGCCATCCAGTAGCTTTGCATGACCTTAGCGAGGATACTGCAAAATATTTCATGAAAACTCCGCCGGCAAGCATTGTAGAATTTGCATTATGCCGAAAGGCTATTTTAGTTGAGGGACCATCGGAGTATATGTTACTTGACAAATTTTATAACCAGTGCACTTCTTGTTCACCGGAAAAAGATGATGTTCATATTATAGATGTCCGTGGGCTGAGTTTTAAACGGTATTTAGAAATTGCAAAATTAACAGGTAGCAGAATTGCTGTTTTGACAGATAATGATTCAGATGCACAAAAACACTGTGTGGAAAAATACAAGGACTTTAATGATAGTGACAATATTCAAATATTTTTCGAATCGGATAATTCGAAAAGAACCTTTGAAATTGTTCTCTATGGTGATAATAGAGTTCTTTGTGACGATCTGTTCAATAATGATGCGGAAAAGTATATGCTGAATAACAAAACAGAGGCAGCATACACTTTATTAAATCAAGAACAGCCAATTACTACTCCGGAATATATTCAGAAGGCAATAAAATGGATAAGACAGTAATTTTTGCAGTGGCGGGATCTGGGAAAACAACTCATATAGTTGATTCACTTTCGTCAGACAAGAGGACATTAATTGTTACCTATACGGTCAATAATTATAATAACCTGCTTGTAAAAATTATGGAAAAGTTTAATGGCAGTTGGCCGGACAATATTTTCATAATGAGATACTTTCAATTTCTCTATAGCTTTTGCTATAAGCCATTTTTGGCAGACAGAGTCAAAGCAAAAGGAATTACTTTTGAAACAAACCCACAGCAGCGATTATCACAAAGCAAAGCTGCATATTACATGACATCGAACCGCTATTTATATAGTAATCGTCTGGCTCTTCTGGTTGGGAAAATGGGCGTTTTAAATGATATAAATGATCGTATTAAAACATATTTTGACGAATTCATTATTGATGAAGTTCAAGATATAGCTGGTCGAGATTTTACTTTATTGGAAAGTCTGATGGAAACTCATGTAAATATGCTCTTTGTAGGAGATTTTTTTTCAACATACATTTGATACCAGTAGGGATGGGAATGTTAATAAAGGTCTATTTGACGATTTTCCTACATATGCCGCTAGGTTTTCGACAAAAGGATTTAATAGAGATACATCAACATTAAATAATAGTTGGCGGTGCAGTAAGAACATTTGTGAATATATATCCGATAACCTTGGTATAGACATACATTCAAATCGAGGTGATGATGATAACACATCAATTGAATTTGTTTCTGACCTGCAAAGAGTCAAAGACATATTAGCTAATGAAAGTATAGTTAAACTCCATTTGCAAAAGGGAGCCAGCTATGGCTTAACACATAAGAACTGGGGGGATACAAAGGGAGAGGATTGTTATAAAGATGTCTGCGTTATGCTCAACAAGAGTACATATCAAAAATACACTAAAGGAAAACTCAAAGAACTTTCTCCGGTAACGCGGAATAAGTTATATGTAGCTTTAACTCGAGCACATGGTAATTGCTATTTGATTGAGGAGCGGTAAAAGGTAAAATAATCCAATATATGTCTATAACAAGCCGCAGTGATTCAAAGTCCTGCGGCTTTTTTGCGCCCATTTCCAACATCTGGAATTTTAGCAAACACCTGTGTCGCAGAGCAAAACGGCAAATCATTTTCACATCACAAACGAAATCGAATCTGTCCGATTTCACAATCCCGAAAAAAATATTAAAAATTTTAACGAGTACACTCCTTATCCGTCCCCATCTAAAAAGTAGAGGGACTTTTTTTATTTAAAAAATTTTTCTCCCGGAGGGGACAAAATCACGATTTTCCA
Source organism: Lachnospiraceae bacterium (assembly GCA_021202465.1). Taxonomy (GTDB): domain Bacteria; phylum Bacillota; class Clostridia; order Lachnospirales; family Lachnospiraceae; genus UBA3305. The sequence continues at coordinate 126,764 of JAJQCZ010000035.1, forward strand.
TCCCCATAAGAGATATGAGGGGAGGATTTTTTGAAGAAATTTCAAAAAACTTTCGGCATTTTTGGAATGATCCGTCCCCATAAAAAATAAAGAAGGGAGATTTTTCATGAGCAAACAAGACAACAAACGGATTGAATTCAATTATCGACAGTACCGTGCTATGCGCCGTCTGGTGCATGAGTGCTGCAACTACGAAGAGGGAAACTGCATCCTGCTGGAACGGGGAGACACCTGCGTCTGTGTCCAGAGCATCAGTCTTTCCCTCTGCTGCAAATGGTTTCGGGAAGCCGTGCTGCCGCTGGATGCAGAGCTGGAAACAGCACTTTTACACAGGGAAGATCGGAAAGCCTGCGCCATCTGCGGCGCGTGGTTCGCCCTGAAATCCAACCGCGGAAAGTATTGCCAGACCTGCGCCGCCCGTATGAAAAAGCAGAAGGCCAGGGAGCGCAAGCGCAGGCAGAGGGAGAGATGTCACGCTTTAGGGCCTCCGGAAGCCTTATAAATCAAGGACTTTTTACATGCACTCGAAGGGAATTGAATATCTTTATCCTTTTCCGTCAAAAAGCGGCTTCTAAATGTCGACAGGGGAGAGGGAAGACGAAGGGAGAGAATACCATGTCGGAAAACCGAAAATATTATTTTTTTGAAATTGAAAGACACCTTTTTTTGAAAATGATTCCATTGTTTTGCTTCAGGCATTGCCGGATGGCTACCTCTGCACTGATCTTTTGCTGAAGTTATATTTGAAATCATTAAAAAACAATGGAAAACTCCAAGTGAACGAAAATTTTCCATATACACCGGAAGTTATCGCCAAACTGACCGGACATAAGGTTGAGCTGGTGGAGAGCGCGTTGAAAATATTTCAGGGACTGGGGCTTGTGGAACCTTGTGCGGACGGGACTTTGTACATGACAGATATTGAACTGATGGTTGGTAAGTTCTCCGGCGAGGCAGACCGAAAACGGGAGGCGAGATCGAAAAACAAAGAACTTGAAATTGAGAAAAAATGAGAGGACATTTGTCCGCCATTTGTCCACCAGAGAAAGAGATAGAGAAAGAATAATAGTAAGAAAGAGAGTGAGAGTCAGAGAGAAAGCGGCTGGGGAGCGTTGCATTGCAACACGGATGCAACACGAACGCGACGCTAATGCAGCAAAAAAGCAACATTGATGAGGATGTTACTTTGTAACACGAATGAAACGCCTGCGTAACGCTTATGTAACGTAGGAGCAGAAAGGAATGTTTATCACATTTCAAACAGCAGCAAATTTATCCGGAGAGGAGGTGTGAGACCGTGAATATGATGGTTCATTGTATTTCACAGGAAAAGGAGAATGTTTTATGAAGGAAGTCCCGATTTGGGAGAAAAGTAATTTAAGTCTGGAAGAAGCGGCGGCTTATTCCGGCATAGGAGTCAGTAAACTGCGTGAACTGACAAGCGCGAAAGATTGCCGCTTTGTATTGTGGGTAGGTAGCAAACAGCTGATCAAGCGCCGACTGTTTGACCAGTATATCGAACAGGAATATTCGATCTGATTTTAAAGTTTGTGATGGGAATTGCGGCTTTGATATGGTATGATAAGAAGGTCATATCAAGGCTCTTTCCATCACGGAAAGGAGAATGACATTGCCTGAGAGAAGAAAAGACAGTAAAGGAAGAGTTCTGCGGGCAGGAGAGAGCCAGAGAAAAGACCTGATTTATCAATATCGCTATAAGGATGTTCTGGGGAAACGGCAAACGATTTACGATACCGATCTGAAGGGACTGCGGGAGAAGGAGCAAAAGATTCAGAAGCAGCTTGACGAGGGCGTCAACTACGCGGCGGGAAGCATCACCGTAATTGGGCTGCTGGAGCGGTATATTCGCCTGAAGCAGGGTGTTCGCTACAACACCAGGGTGGGATATAATTATGTATTAAATCTGATAAAGAAGGAAGACTTCGGTTATCGGATGATCCGCGATATTAAGATGTCGGACGCGCAGCTCTGGATGATAAAACTTCATGAGGACGGAAAAGGATACAGTACGCTGACCAGTGTTAGAGGAGTTGTCAAACCGGCGTTTCAGATGGCTTACAATGAGGAAATTATCCGGAGAAATCCCTTTGAGTTTAAGTTGACTGATGTGGTGCCTAATGATTCCAAGAAGCGCATCGCCATGACAGCGGAGCAGCAGGAAACGTGGATGAATTTTATTCGTACCGACAAGACCTACTGCAAGTATTATGATGAGTTTGTCGTCCTTTTAGAGACGGGAATGCGCGTCAGCGAATTCTGTGGCCTGACCAAAAGCGACCTGGATTTTGCTAACCGGAAAGTCCGCGTGGATCATCAGCTTGTCCGTGAGCGCGGCGGCAGATATTATGTGGAGAAGACCAAGACGGAGTGCGGCTGCCGGTTTATTCCCATGACCGATAATGTGTACAGGAGTCTGAAAGCGATTGTCGCCAAACGTCCGAAATTGAAAACGGAAATGGTGATCGACGGCTACAGCGGACTCCTGCTCATCGACAAGGACGAACATCCAAAGGTGGCGCTTCATATCGAGAATGAGATGCGCTGGGCGATGAAGAAGTACGCGAAGCTGCATCCGGACAAACCGTTGCCGCACATCACGCCGCATGTGTTTCGACACACCTTCTGCACCAATATGGCGAATGCCGGAATGGACATCAAATCCTTGCAGTATGTGATGGGACATTCTGAAGTGGGAGTGACGTTGAACATCTATCCCCACGCGAATTATGATCGCGCGGCGGAGCAGATGGCAAAAATTATCAATTTTGCAGAGACCGAAAGTGCCGGAAGGCTTGAAAAATCAGGCTAAAATAACACTTGTTTACTACACCATTTACTACACCATTTGCCCGGAAAAATGCGTAGATTTATAAAGAATTACGTGATTTTCGGGCAATGGAGAAAAAATCAAAAAAGTGCCAAAAAGCCCGTAAAATGGGCATTTGTAGGCTTACGAAGGGATATAAAAAGCATGATAAAAATACTATTCATCTGTCACGGCAATATCTGCCGCAGCCCGATGGCTGAATTCATTTTTAAGGATCTGATCGCCCGCCAGGGTCTGGCGAACCAGTTTGAGATCGCTTCCGCCGCCACCAGCCGCGAGGAGATCGGGAATCCGGTCTACCCGCCGGCGCAGCGTAAGCTCGCGGAGCACGGGATCTCCTGCGCCGGGAAGCGGGCCCGTCAGGTGACGGCGGCGGACTACGCAAAGTATGATTATCTGCTGGTCATGGACCGGCAGAACCTGCGTAATCTCCGCCGCATCATCCCCGCGGATCCGGAGAAGAAAATCCGTCTGCTCCGGGAATTTTCCGGTCAGGGCGGGGAAATCGCCGATCCCTGGTATACGGATGATTTCGACACAGCCTACCGGCAGATCGAGGAGGGCTGCCGGGGGCTTCTTGGGCGCATCCTGCGCTCCCTCTCCGACGGGAACTAAACATCCTTTTTACAAATATAAGCCTCTGTCTCCTTCGCCCTGCAGACGAAGAACGACAGAGGCTTTCTCTCTTATTCCAGCTCGAACGCGCCCGTATAGAGCTGGTAGTACACGCCCTTCTGCGCGATCAGGTCGTCGTGGTCGCCGCGCTCTATGATGCGCCCGTGATCAAGGACCATGATGGCCTTGCTGTTGCGCACGGTGGACAGACGATGGGCAATGACGAAGACCGTCCGGCCCTCCATCAGATGGTCCATGCCTTCCTGCATCAGGGCCTCGGTCCGGGTATCAATAGAGCTGGTGGCCTCGTCCAGGATCATGCAGGGCGGGTCCGCCACGGCGGCCCGGGCGATGGAGAGCAGCTGCCGCTGCCCCTGCGAGAGGCTGGCGCCGTTCCCGGTCAGCATCGTGTCGTAGCCGTTCGGCAGGCGGCGGATAAATCCGTCGGCGTTGGTCCGCCTGGCGGCGGCGATGCACTCCTCATCGGTGGCATCCAGCCGCCCGTAGCGGATGTTCTCCATAACCGTGCCCGTGAAAAGGTTCACGTCCTGGAGCACGATACCCAGAGAGCGCCGCAGATCCGGCTTACAGATCTTGCCGATATTGATTCCATCATAACGAATCTTTCCGTCTTCAATATCATAAAACCGGTTGATCAGGTTGGTGATGGTCGTCTTCCCGGCGCCGGTGGCGCCGACGAAGGCGATCTTCTGCCCCGGCTTCGCGTACAGGGAAATATCGTGCAGCACGATCTTCTCAGGGTCATAGCCGAAATCCACATGCTCCAGACGGATATCTCCCTTCAGCTCCGTATAAGTCGTCGTCCCGGTCGCTGGATGCGGGTATTTCCAGGCCCACAGACCTGTGGGACGGTCCGCTTCCTCGATTTCGCCGTTCTCGTTCTTCTTCGCATTCACCAGCTTCACGTAGCCCGCGTCCTGCTCCGGCTCCTCGTCAATCAGCGTGAAGACCCGATTCGCTCCGGCCACGCCCATGGCAATCATTGAAACCTGCATGGATGCCTGCCCGATGGTCTGGGAGAGCTGCCGCGTCATACTCAGGAAGGAAATGATCATTCCCACCGTGACGCTCCCCATGCCGGAGAGACCGACATTGGCCGCACCGAAATAAACCAGCAGCCCGCCTGCCACTGCCAGCAGCACATACATCAGGTTGCCGATGTTCGAGAGAATGGGCATCAGAATATTTCCGTAGCGGTGCGCCGCCTCCCCGGCCTCAAAGAGCCGGTCGTTCCAGCGCACGAAGTCCTCCTTGCTCTGCTCCTCATGGCAGAAGACCTGCACCACCTTCTGGCCATCCATCATTTCCTCGATGTAGCCCTCCTCGTCGGCCAGGGCCTTCTGCTGCGCCATCATGTAGTGCGCGCTGGCGCCGCCCACCTTTCGCGAGACCGTCAGCATCACCACCAGAAAGACGCAGACCAGCAGTGTCAGCCAGAGGCTGTAATAAATCATCATCACGAAAATAGCCGTCGAGGTCAGAACCGCCTGGAAGAGCTGCGGCAGGCTCTGGCCGATGAGCTGCCGGATGGCATCGGTATCGTTCGTGTAGGTACTCATGATGTCGCCGTGGGCATGCGTATCAAAATACCGCACCGGCAGGCTTTCCATATTGTCAAGCATATCCAGCCGGAAATGCTTCAGGGTTCCCTGAGTAACAATGGCCATGATGCGCGTGTAGGTGAAGGACGCCGCCACGCCGAACACATAGATGAAGGCCATGGTCGCAATGATGGAAATCAGCTGCCCCCACACCGCCTCCATACCGGACGTGATGCCGGGCGTGATACACTCATCGATCAGACGCTGCAGGAACACGGTGGCCACGACCGAGGAGCAGGCGCTGATAACGATACAGACAAGGACCACGGTCAGATGAACCGGATAGTTGGCAAACAGATAACGGACCAGCCGCAGGAAGCCGCGGTTCTTCTTTCCGGCTTCTCCCGCCGGACGCTGAACATTCTTATCCATATTATTTTACACTGCCTCCTTACTTCGGGTCTGAGAATCGTAAGCCTCCCAGTAAATGCCGCGCTGCGCTACGAGCTCCTCGTGGGTCCCCTGCTCGACGATGCGTCCGTTGTCCATAACGAGGATCATGTCGGCGTCCTGCACCGAGGAAATTCTCTGCGCGATAATGATCTTGGTCGTATCCGGAATCTCCTCCGCGAAAGCCCTGCGAATCAGCGCATCCGTTTTGGTGTCCACGGCCGAGGTGGAGTCATCCAGAATCAGGATCTTCGGCTTCTTGAGCAGCGCCCGGGCGATGCACAGCCGCTGCTTCTGGCCGCCGGAGACATTGGCCCCGCCCCGCTCGATATGGGTGTCATACTTATCCGGAAACTGCTCGATAAATTCATCCGCCTGCGCCAGCTTACAGACCCGCACCAGCTCCTCGTCCGAAGCATTCGGATCGCCCCAGCGCAGGTTCTCTTTGATCGTGCCGGAGAAAAGCACATTTTTCTGCAGGACCACCGCGACCTCGTTCCGCAGAGATTCCAGATCATAGTCCCGGACATCCCGGCCGCTCACCAGCACCTGACCCTCCGTGACGTCATAGAGCCGGGAAATCAGCTGAATCAGCGTGGTCTTGGCAGAGCCGGTCCCGCCGATGATGCCCACGGTCTGACCGGCTTCAATCTTCAGATCGATGTCCGAGAGCGCATAATCACCGCTCCCCTCCTTATAGCGGAAGGAGACATGCGTGAACTCCACACGGCCGTCCGTCACCTCCGTGATGCCGTTCTCCGGAGAAGTCAGCACGCTCTCATGGTTCAGCACCTCCGCGATCCGGCTGCCGGATTCCATGGCCATACTAATCATGACAAAGACCATGGAGAGCATCATCATCGTCGAAAGGATCTGCACCCCATAATTGATCAGAGAAGAGAGCTCCCCGGTCGTCAGCTCCGTCCCCGCCGAGCCGATGATGATGCGGGCTCCGAAGAAGCTGACCAGCATCAGCGCCACATAGATACAGAGCATCATGATCGGGCTGTTGAGCGCCAGAAGCTTCTCGGCCCGGGTGAAGTCCTGGCAGACCTCATCCGCGGCCTTCTCGAATTTCTTCTTCTCATAGTCCTCCCGCACGAAGGATTTCACCACGCGGATCGCTGCCACATTTTCCTGCACGGAATTGTTCAGCGCGTCGTATTTTCGAAAAACGCTGCGGAAAATAGGATGAACATAGAGCGAGATCCCGATCAGCGCCGCCGCCAGAATGGGAATCAGGACCAGAAAGATCAGGGAAATGCGCACGCTGATGCTCATGGTCATGACTACCGAAAATATGATCATCAGCGGCGTACGCACCGCGATGCGGATGATCATCTGATAGGCATTCTGGACATTGGTCACATCCGTGGTCATCCTCGTCACCAGGGATGAGGTCGAGAAATGGTCGATGTCCGCGAAGGAAAAATCCTGAATCTTAAAATAGAGGTCCTGGCGCAGGTTCCGCGCGAAACCGCAGGATGCCGTCGCCGCCTCTTTGCCGGACAGAGTTCCGAAGACCAGGGAAAACATGGCGAGAACCGCCAGAATAGCCCCGTACTTCAGAATGGGCGCCATCGAGTCCCCGGTCATCTCGTCGATCAGACGCGCCATCATCAGCGGAAGCAGACACTCCAGCACCACCTCCAGCGAGACATAGAGGGGCGTCAGAATCGAGGCCTTCCGGTACTGGCGGACGCTTTTTAACAGTGTTTGTAACATGGTTTTCCTCCTGATAATAGATAAGTTTCAATATCCGGGAGGCAGAAACCTCCGGGATATTGAAACTCTGCTCTCTCATTATAAGCATTTCTTCTTGCGTTGGAATTAAAAATGCGTTACTCTTAATAAAGATCCTTTATTACCATTTGCCAAAGGAGCCTGCCTATGAATACCTTTCAGCTGACCTGCTTCCTCACGGTGGCCGATACGCTCAGCTTCGCCCGCAGCGCAGAAATGCTGCACGTGACGCAGCCCGCCGTCACGCACCAGATCCGCTCGCTGGAGAAAGAGCTGAACGTCAGCCTTTTTGACCGCACCACGCATTCCGTGGAGCTGACCCGCTCCGGACTGCTGCTGCTCGACGATGCCAAAACCATCGTGGCCACCTCGCAGCGCGTGAAGAAACGATGCGAGATCGCCCAGGCGCCGGACTTCCCCGTACTGCGGCTGGCCTTCCACGAGGACAGCTGTCCGCCCGTCCTCATCCAGGTGCTGGACATGTTCCGCACACAGCATCCGGACATTCACATTGATCTCCAGCAGCTCCCCACGCAGGGTCATCTGCGCCGTTACCTGGAGGACGAAAAGACGGATCTGGCACTGCTCGTCCGGGAACCGGACAACGCACTTCCCGCCTCCATCGTCTACCGGGAGCTCGTTCAGAGTCCGCTGGTCTGCGTCTGTGCCGCCTCCCACCCCCTGGCCGGACGTGAAAGTCTCACCGCCGAGGAGTTCGCCGGAGCCCCCATGATCGCCTATGCCCCCTTACGGGCCAGTACCTATATCACCCGGATTCATGGCCGCCTGATCATGGGACGCTCCCCGGAGAATCTGCAGTTCTGCGAGTCAACGCGGACTGGACTCCTCCTCGCCCAGGCCGGCTTCGGCCTCTTCCCGATGCCCCGCGTGCTGGTTCCGGACAACCCGGCCCTGGCCGTCATTCCCCTGGAGGGAGCAGAAATCATCTCCTACGGAGTCTGCAGCCACACGTTGCATCCTCTGGCCAAAGAGTTCCTCCGGCTCCTGCAGGAAACCTTTCCTGAGTAATCCGCTCCGCCATTCCTCCCCCGCAACCAGAAAACAGACGCTCCTCCTCTTTCACACTCAGCTTCTCAGCGCAAAGCAGCTCTCCCGCTCCACGATCCGCCCCGTGAATTCCACGCGCAGCTTCTCGGTGTGCCCGTGGTGCATCCGGTCCTGCAGCACCTGCACGGCCATATGCGCCATGTCCCCGCGGGGAATGCGGATCGTCGTCAGCAGCGGGGTCGTTGTCTGCGCTTCGCGCACGTCGTCGATGGAGATTACAGCGACCTGCCGCCTGCTTCCCCGCGGCTCCGCCAGCGCCTTCAATGCGCCGAACGCCGTCATATCGTTGGCGCAGAGAACCGCCGTGATCTCTGAGCGCGTCAGCAGCGCCTGCATCGCCTCATAACCCGCCCCGGTCGTCTGGTCTGTCTCGAAAATATCCTCGGAATTCAGCGGCCTCTGATGACGGATCATCGTATCGCAGTACCCCACATAGCGACTCTCGTATGAACAGTCGCCGATGTAACCGATCTTCCGGTGCCCCTTTGCCAGCAGATACCGGACCGCCTGCTCCGCCGCCTTCCTCCCGTCACAGATCACCTCATCAATCGCGAAGTCCGTCGGATTGCGCCAGATCCCCACCAGGTTCCTGGTTCGCTCCTGCAGAGCAGCCAGCAGCCGGTCGGAGCTGCGCCCCAGGATCAGGATACCGTCGGTCTCCCGCATTTCCAGTCCCGGCATTTCTTCCGTATTCACTACCTCATCGAGCAGCAGTCCCGCCTGAAAGATCTGGATCTCCAGCTCCCGGAACAGCTCCCGGAAGAAGGAATCCGCTTCGAGAGAGCGCACTCGCGCCAGCACGACCGACACCTTCCGCTGCCTCTCCGGCGCTTTCTGCCGCTTCAGTTCCCGGGCATAGGTATTCGGCACGTAATGAATCTCCCGCGCCGCCGCCCAGATCTTCGCCTTCAGCTCCTCCGAGGCGCAGGTATCATAGCTGTTATTCAGGACTCTCGAAACGGTCGACGGCGACGTTCCGACCATTTCCGCGATCTTTTTCAGAGACATATTTCCGCCCTTTCCGACACAATCGTTTGTGCGATTCTTCGTTGACGCCGGCTTCCGCCGGTGGTACCATTTTCAGTAAATCCGGCTCTTGCGTGCCCGTTCATTTCCGCGAAAAATGCCAGTGATCGTGCATTTTGGCCCGGATTCTTCCTGTATTATACGTCGTGCCGCAGCGTATTGCAACAAAACAATGCGGCGAATCTATCACACAAACGTTTGTGTCAACAGGCAGCCTGTCTTTCCTTTCGGCCCGGGGGTAACCGGAAAGAAACTCTGCCGGATCTGAAAGGATGATTCAATCATGGAACAACTTCTTATCTGTATGGTCGTCGGCTTCGCGGCCGAGCTCATCGACGGCGCCATGGGCATGGCCTACGGGGTCAGCAGCAATACCTTCCTGCGCTCCGTCGGCATCCCCTCCGCCATTTCCAGTGCCTGCGTACATATCGCCGAGCTCTTCACCACGCTGGTCTCCGGTCTCTCGCACCTGCGCCTTAAAAATGTCAGCCGGGCGCTTTTTGTCCGTCTCCTGCTGCCCGGGATCATCGGCGGCGCACTCGGCGCCTATCTGCTCGTCTCCTTCGAGAGCGCCACATTAGATGCCATCATTGATGTTTACCTCATCGTCATGGGCGTGGTGATCTTCTGCAAAGCCTTCCAGAGGGAACGCCCGCCGCGGGAGTACGGCAATTATGTCTGCCCGCTCGGCCTCGTCGGCGGCTTCACGGACGCGCTCGGTGGAGGCGGCTGGGGCCCCATCGTCACCTCCACGCTCCTGGCGACCAATCATGACACCCGCAAGACCATCGGCACCGTCAACACCGTGGAATTCTTCGTCACGGTTGCCGAGACGACCACCTTTGTCGCCATGCTGCAGGACTTCCGCTCCTACACCATGGTCATCCTCGGCCTGATCATCGGCGGCGTCATCGCCGCCCCGCTCGGCGCCATTCTCTGCAAAAAGGTTCCTGTCAAAGTGATGCTCGGCTTCGTCGGCGCTCTGGTCATCTTCCTGAATGTCGTCAAGCTGGCGCAGCACGCGGGGTGGCTGTAATTTTTCACGCGACGATTTTTCACTTTTCTCCGGCGGCGATCTGTGGTAGACTAAAGTCAGGGAATCAGACACATCGAATATAAATGGGGAAAGTGAGGTTTGCCGCCATGACAGGAAAGAAAACATATCGGTTTCCGCTGTACGGCCTGCTGCTCTTCTGTACATTGATCATCTTCTCAGCCTGCACCGTAAAAGCCGCTTCTACAGCGGACTACGACGGCGCCGTCGAGAAGATTCTGGCGGCGCTGGATAATTATGAGCAGACTGTGGAGATCGGGGAATTCAATATTCCCGCTGCGAATTCATCCGTCACAACGATGCAGGGAATGATCAAATTCGATAATCCTCAGTACGTACAGTTCAGCGGCCTCGGCAGCTATTACTATACAACGGTCAACTCGGAAAAAATCATACAGAAAGTGACGATTGTCTATTATACGGACAGCGCCGCGGAGACGACCGAGGTGCGGGAGGCCTATGAGGAAAAAATGGAGTCGCTTCTCTCCCATGCCAACGCAGACTGGACGGATTTTGAGAAGATTCTGTATGCCAATGAGTGCCTCAGTATCGGATGTGATTACGGATGGTCGCAGGGTAATTACTGCTACAACGCTTACGGGCCGATCGTTCTTGGAGAGGCTGCCTGCGAAGGATATGCGCTGGCCTTCAAGGATCTGATGAACCGTCTCGGCGTCGACTGCTGTGTGATCACCTCTCTCAAAGCAAACCACGCCTGGGACGCAGTGAAGCTGGGTTCCTACTGGTATTACGTGGACGTCACCTTCAACAATCCCGACTCGTCCGGCTACGCGGAGGGGAGCGCGAATCACAACTATCTTCTCCTCAGCGCCTCGCAGCTTCTCTCGGACTCCCAGCACGGCGAAAAATCCGAATGGTATTACCGGAGCTCCGTGGAAGTCGGTGATGATTCAGACACGACCTTCGACAGCTATTTCTGGGATGACGTATCTCTGCCGTTCTATTACTATGACGGTTACTGGCATGGGCTGATTCCGCAGGCGAATGAAAACACCTATACCACCAGCGACGGCCTCACGATGATCGTCGGGGACTGGCGAAACGATTACGAACTCATCCGGTACAAGGCTTCCGACGCCGGTCTGACCGCACAGAAGACGATTGCAACGCTGCCGAAGGATTCCTTTGATGAGGATGAACTGGCCGAGTGGACGTCTTCCTCCTATTATGGCATCAAATACAAATACTCGGGAAACTACACCGGCTTTGCCTCCTGCGGAAAATATTTCTACTATTCGGATCCCCATTCGATCTGGTGTGTGGACGTCACGACCGGTTCGACGACGACGATTCTCGAACTGTCGGACTCCGACAAGGCACTGGGCTACATCGACGGGATCACGGTCGACGGGGACGGCCTTCTCACCTATGATTTTCTGACCGGATATGAAGGATACAGGATCTATGAGGTGCGGACCATACAGGTACATACACATACGCTGACCACGAAGACAACCAGCGCTGCCACCTTCGTCTCCACCGGGACGAAGGTACAGACCTGCTCCGGCTGCGGACAGGTCTGCACCCTCACGACCGCGAAGGTCACCTGCAAGAAGGGAAAATCCTATACCGTCGGCAATTACACGTATAAGATCACGAGCGCGAAGACCGACGGCACCGGGACAGTCGCCTTCACCGGGCTGGCAAAAAGCGTGACAGCCGTCAAGGTCGCGAAGACGGTCAAAATCCTCGGCGCCAGCTTCAAGGTGACGCAGATCGCCGAGGGAGCACTGAAGAAGCAGACAAAGATCACTTCGGTCTCCATCGGCGCCAATGTCAAGAAGATCGGCGCCAAGGCATTTTACGGCTGTACGAAGCTTAAGACCGTCACCGGCTGCCGCCGTAACGAGCATCGGAGACAATGCCTTTTACGGCTGCTCGAAGCTGACCTCAGTCGGCGGCTGCTCTGCGGTGGCAAGCATCGGCAGCAAAGCGTTCTATAAATGCACGAAGCTCAAATACATCGGCAGCAATGAGTCCCGGATCACGCTGGCAAAGATCAAGACCATCGGCGCCTCCGCCTTCCAGGGCTGCACCACCTTCACTTATGTGAATCTGAGCTCCACGGCACTGACAAGTATCGGCAGCAAAGCATTTTACGGCTGCACGAAGCTCAAGACCTTTGTCAGCAAATCTTCGAAGTTAAACAGCATCGGCTCCAAGGCGTTCTACGGGGATAAGAAGCTGGCCTCCGTTACCCTCAGGACCTCGAAGCTCACCTCCTCCAACGTGGGCTCCAGCGCCTTCAAGGGAATCAGCTCCACCTGCACCTTCAAGGTGCCCTCCAAAAAGGTCACAGCTTACAAAAAGATCTTCAAAGCCAAAGGCGCAGGCAGCAAGATCAAGGTGAAAAAGATTTCATAACAGGAAAAGAATCCCCTCTCCCGGAGAAAAACAGGCGGAAGAGGGGATTCTTATTATTCACTGCATAGCTTCCAGGCTTGTCTGAATCCCTACCGGGAAACAGGCAAGAAGGATTTCGGCGATTTGTTCCGGTGGCTCTTTCATACCATTTTGAATCCATTCTACAAGAAATGTGCAATAACCGACACAGTGGATATGGATGACCTGTCGCATCTGCGTATCAATGATAGCCGGACCTTTTGCATTGATAAGCTTCTGCTCATAGACAGCTTCGCAGGTTTTGATAAAATATTGGGTAAAATTGTTCTGTGTCTCGTATTTTGCAAGCTGGATATAAAACTTTCGATTTTCCAGACATACCTGTGTCCAGCGGATTACGCTGTCGTAAAATCCATCGATGGAAGGATCCATATCGTCCACGATCTTTCTGGCTGCGACCTCAAACACATAATTCATCAGATCTGCTTTGTCTTTGAAATAATTATAAAAGGTCTGTTTTGATATATTTGTGTATTCGATAAAATCCTTGATTCGAATATCCTTCAGCGGAATTTCTTCACACAGGCCAATCAACTCCATGGCCAATGCTTTTTTAGTTAAATTTCTCATTATATATCTCCAAATCAAAAAACTACACAACAATCTTCAAAAAAAGAATCAGACAGTTTTATTGAAACGTCAATATTGTGGACGAAACGAAAAGTTCGTTCGTTGATGCATCCATTATAGCCTATTAAAATATAAATGTACAGAAAAAATGTAATAAACTCTGATCAAAGGAGGAAAGGTAAAATGGCAGAACAATATCAATATTTATTTCAAAAAATGAAACTCGGGAAAGCCACCGCGAAAAATCGTATCATGCAGTCCCCCATCGGGGAAATGATGGCGAATCCGGACGGAACGCCCAGTGAACAGATGATCGCCTACTATACGGAACGTGCCAAAGGCGGTGTTGGCATTGTATGTCCGGCAGTATTCTGTGTAGATTATCCAACTGGAAAAACGGTAAAGTTTCAGGTTCGTGTGGATAATGATTACTGCATCAGGGATCTGACCAGAATGGCAGAGCAGGTACAACGGTATGGAGCACTGTTCATACCACAGATTCATCACGCAGGTGCACAGACATCTGTCCTCAGTACAGAAGGGCAGACGCCGGTTTGTGTTTCTGACAAAGATGTAGCCCATGTCTTTATTCAGGGAAATCGAATGGTCGGACCTCAGCACGAAATGACAACGGATGAGGTAAAAACACTGGTGCAGAAATTTATTAATGCAGCGCTTATCTGTCAGAAATCCGGCTGCGACGGCGTGTCCCTGCATGCAGCTCACGGTTATCTGATCAATCAGTTTCTCTCGCCGGAACTGAACGCGAGAACGGATGAGTATGGCGGAAGCCTGGAAAATCGCTGCCGGTTCGCGGTAGAGGCAATCGAAGGTATCCGCGCGGCCTGTGGACCGAATTTTGTTATTGGTGCGAGACTCCCAGGCAAGGAATGGACGCCAAACGGACTGACTGATGAGGAATGCGTAGAGATTGCACGAATCTTTGAGAAGGCAGGCTGTGATTTCTTTGATGTCAGCGCAGGTTCCACTGACGTGGCTTCACGTCTGATGGAAACGGACTGGTATGAACAGGGTAACCGCGTACAATATGGAGAGGCAATCAAAAAGGCCGTCTCTGTTCCTGTGGGTGCGGTGGGCGTGCTTCGTGATCCGGATTTCTGTGAAAAACTGATTGCTGATGGAAAACTTGATTTTGTGGTATTAGGGCGCACACTGGTCTGCGACCCCTACTGGCCGGAGAAGGCGAGAACCGGAAGAGTCGAGGAAATCCGTCCATGCCTGACTTGCTCGGATGGATGTCTGAATCAGCTGACTTTTGACCACTTTGTAAGTTGTGCTTTGAATCCGGCCACCGGACGAGAGCTGAAACTTGCGAATATTCAAAAAGCAAATCAGGCGAAGAATGTGGTTGTCATTGGCGGAGGTATCGGAGGAATGCAGGCTGCGATTACCGCGGCACAGAGAGGTCACAACGTAACCCTGCTCGAGAAAGAAGATCATCTGGGGGGCCAGATGTGCCTGGCAGCATTGCCGCCTCATAAGGAGGCAGTTGGAAAAGCGAGGGACTGGTTTGCCGGCGAAGTAATTCGTCAGGGTGTAAATGTACGGCTGAACTGTCTGGCTACAGTGGAATCTGTAACGGCGTTGACGCCGGATACCGTCATCCTTGCCACGGGAGCGACGCCGATCACAAAAGTGCCGGTGGAAGGATGCGAGTATACGGTTCCCGTCTGGGATGTCATGCAGGAAAAGTGCGGAAAGCTTCCAGAGAATTCCAGAGTTGCTATTATCGGAGGAGGACTGGTGGGATGTGAATTTGCGGAAATGCTTATGACCAGAGGGAATACCGTCTCAATAATCGAAATGCTGCCAACGGTGGCCAATGGCCTGGAGGGGCTCCATCTGGGTGATCTGTTAACGGATTTCGCGATGCATGGGGTACAAATCTACACAAACTCTCCGGCAAAAAAGATCACGCCAAACTCTGTGACGTTTCTCAAGGAAGGCCGCGAGGAGGTTACGATCGACGTGGACATGACGGTTCTGGCAACCGGACAGGTATCTGCCGGGAAAGACCTGGCGGAAGAGCTGGAAGCGGCTGGTTGTAAAGTACTTGTGATTGGCGATGCAAAACAGCCGCGCAGATTTCTTCAGGCGACACTGGAGGCCACATACGCAGGCATGGATGCCTGAATCTGATAAGAATGAAGGAGGATTTTATCATGGCAAAATGGGAACATGAACGTCCAAAGCTTCTTCTGGATAATCCGGAAGGGTTGAAGTATGAATACATTATGACTTTTCTGGGATACGCACCATCCACTCCTGAGGAACAGGAACAGTGTTATCAGATATTTGGAGATACGCCGAATGGATTCCAGATGGTGGGCCGCAGCCCGGGAGGATTCATAGAAGGCCCGAAAATCAGGGGCATAGTTCATGAGGGCGCAGACTGGATGACGATCCGTAATACCGACGGCGTGGTATCCGTCAATTGCCGCAACACTCTGAAAACCGACGACGGAGAGATGATCCTGATGGAATATCAGGGATATATCCACGGCCCCAATGACTTTGTCAATCGTTGGCTGTACAAAGGAGAAATGCTGGATCCATCGGAATACTATTTCCGCACAGCCGTTTTTTTCACCGCCAAGGTAGATGGAAATTATAACTGGCTGAACAAACTGGTATGTATCGGCGTAGGTAAGACGGATTCGAGAGGCGGATATTACGATATTTATGCAATTAAGTAAGAAGATGCCGGGCTAACCGCCCGGCATTTTTTTATCGCAGCATATATTTTTTCAGATCGCTCTTCTTCTCCAGTCCAAGCTTCCCGATCACGGTCCCCATGTGGAACTTCACGGTATGAATAGAAATGCCCATATGGCTGCTGATCTCCTGATAGGTCCAGCCCCGCGCTGTCAGCATGGCGACGGCAAATTCCGTGGTCGTCAGGTTATCCGCCACATCATGTCCGGTATCGGGATTGTGGACCTTCCTCCACCCGCCGGAGAAGTTGTATGTAATACTGATAATCTGCTTGAATTCCTTCGGCCAGTCTTTCTTCAGTGTGGCTTCCAGCACGCCGCCGAGCAGACCGTGGTGCTCCCCGAAGGCCTCGATCAGGCCGTCCGGGCGGGCCAGCTCCCAGGCGATCAGCATCTGCTCCTTCGCTTTCTCCGACTGCTTCAGCGCCATGTAATCCATCACGGCAACCAACCGCAGGTAAATCGTGGGAATCGGGTAGAGCTGCGGCTGAAAGGCCAGCGCCATCTCCACATTTCCGAGGCTCCGCTCATACTGCCCCTGCAGATACGCGTGATGCGCCTGCACATAGCAGGCGAAGAAACGCAGACCGGGCGGCAGGAGCATCAGCTTCTCCTCGGAAAAAGCGCGGTCACTCTTCAGCGGTAAATGAAGGAGCACCGCAGCCATAGCGGCGGCAAAGGTAACCAGCGCCTTCCGCTCCCGCGAAGCATCCGCCTCTTTGCTGACATCGTCGAAAGTCTTTTCTATCTCAGAAAGCGCATGCCGGGCCAGACGGATGTCGCCCGTGGCCAGGTTCGCATAAGCATAAACCAGACAGGCTGACAGTCGCAGCGCCGTATCCTCGTTTGCCAGATACGGCTCCATCGCCTTCACAGCCTCCTCCGGATGGCCGGTGAAATAGTAATACTCTCCCATCGCGATGTCATGATCCTTCGGATCCTTTATTGTCTCCACAGCCTCCAGGCAGTGGCCGGGGACAAACGGCGTATTCAGCAAAGGCAGGAGGATATGGCACTCCGTCTCCTCCTGCGGGTCGGATTCCGCCTCTGCGATCTCCTCCTGTGCATCTTCCTGCCATTGATCTGTTTTCATCATATTCTCCATTCTAAGCGTCCTTTCCTCTGGTCGAACGCTGAACCCCTCACTCTCCGGATAACCGGAAATAAAAGAACAGTGAGACCCCCTCCTTCCTCATTCTACTCGCAGGAAAATCTGAATGCAAGCCACAAAATATGAATTTTGTGTGTCAACTCAGCGCTGCTTCCCCTGTTTTGAACATACCTTTCCAGAGGCAAACATACGTTCACCTGCCCATTTTTTTGCCAAATCGGGTGGTCTCAGGCCAAAAAAGATGTGATATATATTTAGCATATGATGACACAAGGGACCCAAAGTCAGGATTGGAAACATTTACACGTTCCGATATCCGGCTCCCCGCATCGCACGGAAGGGAGGTTCAGATGAAAAAAAGGTCAAAGCACTATGAATTTCGGGGCACGGTACTGAACATCCCCATGTTCTACGATGAGCTCACGGGGACGTACATCGAAGAGTACAGGAACTTTAACGAAGAACCGGCCTGGACGGCCGACGGCGCTCCGTTCATCCATTCGGTCGAGGACCCCTGTCCCCACGGCGAATGGGAGACGCCGTACCGCGGCAACACCTGCGGCGAGTGCCGGTATTTCAAACCGATCGCTGAACACACCCTGATCGGGATATGTCAGCAGCAGAAACGACAATGGGCAAATAAACCGCAGGAAGTGACCCTGTAAAAACACAAACGAAAAGGAGATGAGTATGAAAATGAAGAAACGAATCTTAAGTATCCTCTTAGTACTGTGTCTGGTCGCGCCGATGATCCCCGTGATCACGCTGCCAAACCTGACCGCCGAGGCCGCTACTACGACGGACGCCTTCGGCATCAACATCGATGAAACGATGACCACCGCGGAGACCGCAGAGGCTCTGGCGAACAACCCCTACGGCACCGAGGGATGGGTCTCTCTGTTCACTGTCTCGGAGCTGTCCGCTTTCTACGGCTCGTCCGGCAACACGCGGTACTGGTACACATACAATTACAATGAAGACTATCAAAACGATACCTTCGATGAAGGCAGCATCGAGACGCCAACCTCCGGGACGCAAACCGGCATGAGCGAGAGCAACAGCGGTTACAGCATCATGGACACCGCCGCCTGCGATGTAGCAAGTGAAGGGCAGAAGCGGTATACGGCTGTGCTGGCCTATGACCGGGACGACGACAATCTTTATCTCTTCCTGAAGGACAGTGCAGGAAACACAGTCAGCAATGCAATCAGTGTCCGAACAACCGACGAGGATAGCCTGGGCTGGCTCAGCGACACCTCTCCCTACTACAACAACGCCTTCGTGTCGATCGCGGCCGGTGACTTCGACGGCGACGGCCAGGATTCCCTCATCGTCTATATCGCGGAGATGGAGAAGGCAGCGCCCAGCATCTACGAATACTATATCGAATATAACGGAACCGAAGGAAACATACTACTGTACCAAAGCCAAAAAAAAGTAGTCATAGACAATGTCTACGATCTGCTCGGCGTCACTGACCTTTCCACGAAGCGGACCGACAACGGGAAGGTCAGCTGCAACGCCCCGACTGTCCAGCTGGTGGCCGCGGATACCGACAACGACAATGTCGATGAGCTCATCATCACCGCCGGACTGAACAAGACGGAGGACAGTGTGAGCAGCCGGGCCTCCAAGATGTTCATCTATGACTACCTGACAGGTTCCAACACGTGGTATCAGTCTCACTATCTGGATACTGCCGGCTATCAGGATGAGGACGGCAAAAACCGGCTGCGCTACGCATCCTCCGCCGTCGGGAACGTCATTTATGATTCCAGTTCGAACACCGATTATCCGGAGATCGTCACCGCGGGCTGGGTGGGGACGGACGACAAAACAACGGATGATATCGGCTCCTATGTCACCGGATGCGAAAGTGTGACAACAAAAGACGAAACATCCGTCGGCACATATTGGAATACGCCAATGACAACCCTTACGACGAGCAATGATGGAGTGAGCGATTATACGGCAGACAATCATTATTGCAGTCCCAAACGCGACAATCTGGTTCAGGTCTCCGTGGCTCTTCTGGACGGAACAGCTACGTCG
Organism: Lachnospiraceae bacterium; assembly: GCA_021202465.1. GTDB lineage: Bacteria > Bacillota > Clostridia > Lachnospirales > Lachnospiraceae > UBA3305. The sequence continues at coordinate 146,022 of JAJQCZ010000035.1, forward strand.
GCTTATGTGCTGATTGCCGATACAGTCTTCCAATACAACACCAGTACCTGGATGTATTCATACCGCTACGAGATTGAGAGTCCCGCCGCGGATGATGAAAAATGGGGTTCTTCATATTATAAGAATGCCGCTGTCATCGACGTCGTCTCAGGAAACTTCGACGGGAATCTGGACGGCCGGGAACAGTTTGTCTTCGCCACCATGAAAAGGGCGGAGGCTCAGAACCGGTACTGGTACCAGCTCTATGTCTATGGCAAAGAGGGTGACGATTTTTATGAAGGGCACTCATCCAATATAATCAGCAAAAAGAAAAATACCTATCTGTCATTATGTGCACCGGACGTAGACAACGACGGCGTCATCGCAAGGGTCCAGAGCGTCACAAAGACCTACACCGCGCCGGAGATCCTGACGATCCTGGAAGCGGCTCCGTACTATGAAGAGCTCGACGGCGGAGACGGGGACTTCGGGAACAGCGCGACCACCTATGGAACCACGAATGCCGTGGAGAATTCAACCGGAAACGGCTCAACCTTGTCTGCCGGCATCATCGTCGGCTTTGAATATACCAACGACCTTCTGACCGGTCTGGCCACCGGCGCCGGCTTTGAAGAAAAGGTCTCTACCTCCTATACCTCGGAAACGACGGAGAGTACGACCATCGCCTATACGCTGGAATACTCCAACGATACCGGTGAGAATACCGTGGTCGTCTACCGGCGGCCGGTGACCAACTGGGTGTATGAGCTCAAGAACACGGGGGAGACGCTTATCCTCTCCCGGGAAGGCACCCTGGTAACCAGCATGCTCACCGTGGATGATTACAATGAGATCGCCCCCTCCTACGGTCTGAGTCAGATCTCCGACGATCTGCTCGCGACGCCGGGAGACCCATTCTCCTACCGCAGCACCTCAGGGGGGCTTACAAATGGCGTAACCTCGCAGACGATTACCACTTATTCCAATGGCGGCACGACCACCCAGACGATCTCGAATGCAACATCGACAGAAAAGTCCTTCACCTACGAGGTCGCCTCCACCTTCTCGGTCTACGGCATAATCTACGGAGTAAAAGTCGGCACAGAATATGAAAAAAAACACCAGAAATATTGCTTCTACGATCAACACCAATGAGATCACAAAGTCCGGGACGGTGAGCGGAAATGCTCAGGACGGCTATGATTTTAAGTGGCAGTTTGTTCACTGGACGGTAAATATTGATGACAGAGACGTCCCAGTCCTCGGCTACATCCTGACAGATGTCGAGGGACCTCCGGCGCCGCCCGAGAACCTGCGGGCCGAGGATGTCACCTCGACCTCCGCAACTCTGGAATGGGATGAATCAAACCGCGCCGGAGAGGCTTACTACATTTACCAGATCTACAGCGACGGCTCCTACGTGCAGATCGGCGAGGCGGATATCTCCGAGACCAGCTATGCTCTGACCGGTCTGAGCCCGGACACCTCCTATACCTATGCGATCAGCTCGTACTCAGAGACGGAACCCTATACAGGCGAGTCCGTGATGAGCTCCGAGGTGATCGTGACGACACTGCCGGAGGATGAAGCCTCGGTGGAGATCGAATCGCCCTCTGATCTCTCCGTGCAGGTCGGCGGAGACGCAACCTTCAGCGGCTCCATCACCGTCTTCTCCGACTCCTACAACGCCGTGAACTATCAGTGGCAGAGCCGGACGAACGGCGGCAGCTGGAGCGATGTGGACGGCGCGACCAGCAGCAAGCTCACACTGAACTCTGTGGAGAAGAGTGATAACGGCACCGAATACCGGCTTGTCTTCAAGGTCAGCTATAAGAATCTCAATGCGGCGGTCTGCTACTACAGCGACGCGGCCACACTCTCCGTCGGACTGATCGACGTGGACACGACGCTCGCCGTAACCGGGTATGAAAGCGGCTCCGGTATGCTGGAGACTCCCTATGAAGGAATCGCGACGTCAAGCGTCCAGACCGGAACGACGGAGACAACGGAGACAAGTACGCAGAACGTAGTGATTCCAGCGACCGACACCGTGCCGGAGCTGACCGTATACAGCATTGGAAGCGGTGATGACGTCACGTATTACGGCGTCGGCACTGTCTATGACGAGAAAACGGATGACGATGAAACGGTCTATTATCATGTAACAAATGACAATGGCACATATACGGCTGGAACACAGATCACGGTCACAGAGGCCACGGTCTACACGGATTCTGACAGCAACAGTACCGTGACTCTCCCGGACGGTGTTACCGTATCCCAGAACACGCTGACATTAGAAGAGGAAGACGGAACAAAAACAACATACACTCTGATGGCAGCTGTCACCGGCACCGAAAGAAATCCCCTCGTGACAGGTGAGGACGAGACCCGACTGGCCACCTTCACCGGCATCACAACCTGTTACTGGGTCAGCGGCGAGACAGCCTATACTTATAGGAGTGCCACGGAAATCGGAGAAGCGGACAGCACGGTGGACGTCGCCGAGCTCTACGATGTATACTGCAACGATGGCAGCTATATCCTGCTCGGGCGCGAAGAGAGCTGGGTGGTCGATGAGGGAACGGCTGATTCACATGACTACAACACAAAGACGAACTATCTCTACACCCTGATCACCGTAGATACGGCAACGACAGCAGGCAGCACATCATACACCGTAACCTCTGTGATGAGCGCTGAGACCAGCGTATCCTACAGTGAAACGGATTTCGATCCTGCGGATCTCACAGTTGTCACAGCAGAGGTGACGGAAGCCGTGACGACGCCCGTTTACGCAACGCAGGACGGAACGACCCTGACTCTCAAGGCGACGGTAAAAACGGCGAGCGGCGGTGATGCGGCAGAGGGCGCTACGGTGGACTTCCAGATCATCAACCGCAACACCGGCGGAACCACGACGGTAGCAGCAACCACCAATGCCAGCGGCGTTGCGACGGCGACATGGACGGCAACGGCCAGCGGCCTCTACAGCATCCAGGCGGTGGTGCGGGCGGACGCGACCTACGCCTCCGCGAGCTCCGGGAAGCAGTATTACCGGGCTGACAAAGCTTACGGAATTGAGACGACGGAGACCACCGAATATCAGATCGTCCTTACGTCAAACGACGGGGAACTCAGCGACGGCGCCATCATCTACGGCGATGCAGTCTCTGTCCGCCTCCAGAGCCGTACGGTCACAGTCACTGCGACAACCGCTGAAGACGGTACAACAACCACCTCCACCAAACGGGGAAGCTGGAGTAATGTGACCTCCGCCGTCAAGTACGTGAGCAACCCCTCCGACGGCTCGGAGGACGTGACGATCGCTGCTTCCACGACAGGGACGGAGGCTTATATGCCGACCGCGGCGGGAAGCTATACCGTCAGCGCCTATCTTACGGAGGGAACAGGGGAGACGCTGGCCGCCACGACCAATCTCCAGGTCAGTCAGCGCAGCGTGACCATCACGCCGACCTGGACCGGAGAAGCTCCAGAGAACGCGGATGCTGTGACCCCTAAACCGGAACCGGAGCTTGCGAGTGCGGACGACGATCTGGATCTTACAACCGTGTTCGAGGCTTCCAGCAATTATTTCAATCTGGATTCGGCAACAGCCTCCGGCACCTTCACGGTCTCTCTGTCCTACCTGACCAATGACAACGCAGCGACCTTTAAGAAGAACTACTTTGTAACGCTGGCGACCAGCTCCTTCTCCATCCGCAAGAACAGCGCAACCGTGTATTTCTCGGCGGATGAGAACGGAGCCATCACCGGACAGTATACGGACAAGAAATTCACGATGGCCTCCGGCAGCCGAAAGACGGCCGGTACCTCCCTCTACTTCATCGCGAAGCCGGACAGCGGCTATGCAGTGAGCGGATGGACGATCAACGGAACCTTCTACGACATCGACGATGAGCTTCCGGACGGCTTCTCTCTGGCTTCGAGCGGCAGACAGCTCGTCGTGGAAAGCTTTGACGTGAATAAGCATGTAGTAGATGGAGCCTTAACCGTCTCCGTACAGTTTAAGAGCTCCTCGAACAAGATCACCTACAGCGTAGACAGCAGTAGTTCTGACTATGGTTCTGTCTCTGCAAAGAGCGGAACCGGCGACACCGTCGAGAGCGGCGCCAGCGTCGCCAACGGTACCAGCGTCATCCTTACGGCAGCTCCGAAGGACGGCTATATCGTGGATTACTGGGTCGTAAACGGCAGCACGTACCTCTGGGACGGCACCGAGGAGACCTACCGCGGCACGACGCTGACACTCGAAGACATTCAGGAAGCCAAGACGGTCATCGTCTACTTCAAGGAATCAGCAGTGACTTATACCGTAACCACGGATGTCGTAGATGAATCTGAGAAGACGAGTGCCTCCCTCGCCACAGTCACTGTGACGAATGCCGAAACCGGCGACACCGTCGACCTGGAACAGAAAGTCGCAGAGAATACCTCGCTGACCTTTACAGCGGCGATTACAAACGCGACCAACAATATGGTCAAGAGCTGGCAGGTGAGCACGGACGACGGCACCACCTGGACCACACTCTCCGGCTCCGGCGGCCAGACCTCGGTCACCGTGTACAACATCAGCGCAGATACGAGGGTGCGTGTCATCGTGACCGTCGCACAGACCTATGGATTAAGCTACAGCATCCAGTGTGGTGAGGACACTGTCACAGATACTGACATCGCCGCCCTGACAGCGACGAGCAACGGCCAGACGCTCACCAGCGGAGCTGATGTATCGGCTTACGTTCCCGTGGATTTCACGCTGACACTGGATGAGGGCTATTATCTCATCGGCTGGACGAATGCGGAGGAAGATACAGAGAACGCTCTCACCGCCCACATTGAAAGCCTGACCGGGAACACGACAGTCACAGTGACCGTCGGAAAGAAACCCGTGATCACGATTGCTGATACTGAAAACGGAACCATTACTGTCACCGATGGCGACGGTAACGAAGTGACTGACGGAACTGCGGTCGCTCCCGGAACCACTCTCAAGGTCACACTGACGCCTGCAACCGGCTATGAGGTAGACAGCGCGGATGCTTCCGCGGCTTACACAGACGGCGACGGCAGCACGACCGATGTGAAGACCTACACGATCACAAATGTGCAGAGTGATACAACCATTACGGCAACCTTCACGGCTCTGAACAAGTATGAAGTAACCTACAACACCGTGATCACCACCGGTGACTCCGCGAACGGCACGCTCGCAGCAGCGGCCTCCCGCAAGGGACTCAGTGATTATGCGGTCAGCAGCCTGGCAAGCGGCGACAAAGTCTATGCCGGTTCGACTGTGACCCTGACGGCGACGCCCGAAAACGGCTATCGCGTGAAGGAATGGGTTGTGAACGGTACGACGTACACCGAGTCCGGTCTCACCTATATCGGCACCACGCTTACACTGGATATCAATGAAGCCACAGATGTAACGGTACAGTTTGTCCAGACCGGCAATAAGGTCACCGTCGAGAGCGGTGATCACGGCAGCATCGTGAGTGCGCAGGTGGGCTCCACCGATGTGTTCTCGAACATCACCTCCGGATTTACACTGAGCGAGGGCGCGACCGTCACCGTGACGGCGGAGGCAGATACCGGCTACGAGCCCGGCGTCTGGTCCGTGAACGGTGTGGAGATGCAGAATGGCGGAGAGAACTTTAGCTACACCGCCACTACATCAGGCACCGGCGCAGTGATCAGCGTAACCTTCGTACAGCAGAAATACGCCGTGTCCTGGAACGGCACCGGCAGCACCGGGGGAACCGTGACAGCCGCCGGATACGACGGCAGCAGCAGCGCGGACATTCGCGGCGGCACCGAAGTGACATTTACGGCAACGCCCGCAGACGGAGCAGTGATCTCTCACTGGACTGTGAACGGCGAGACCGTAACAGATGCCAACGGTAACACGATAGCAACCAATACCCTGACCTGGACGGTACCGAGCGGCAGGACAGAAACTCCGGCGGTGGAAGCCTATGAAGTAGTGGCTGTGTTTAAGAACGCACCTTATGCGATCAACTATAGCCAGCCCGACAGCAACACAGGAACCCTGACGGCAGTGGATGCGAGCGGCAGCACGCTTGCAAGCGGAGACGAAGCAGAGAACGGCTCCACGGTAACATTTACTGTGACACCTGCGAGCGGTTATCTGGTTGAGAGCCATACCGTAAATGGCGTGGTAACCGAGAGCCAGGATACGACCTTTGAAGTAACCGTAACCGGCGATATGATCGTTTCCGTGAAGGTCGTGCCGGATTCCTATACCGTGACCTACGACATCGAAGGGAAGGGAACCGTGAACGGCAGTGACTCCGGCAGCGTAATCGTAAACTATGACGGCACGACAACCTTCACGGCTGTGCCCGAGACCTATTACAAGGTGAGCGGCTGGAAGGTAAACGACCAAATCGTCACAGACGGCGTGAGTGCCGACGGCGAGAGCCTGACCTTAAGCAACGTGCGGGCGGATACCACAGTAACTGCCGTATTCACCGGCGCCGTAGGATTCGACGTGGCCTACTCCGTAGTAAACGGAACCGGCGGAAGTCTCTCGGCAACCGCGGACGGTGTAGCTCTTACACTGAACGCCTCACAGGATACCGTCGTCACAGGAGGAAGCTGCCTGGTATTCAAGGCAACGGCGGATTCCAATAAGATGGTAAAATGCTGGACAATCAATGGCGTAGAGGTCGCTGGCAATATCACGACCAGCCTGACGATCGACTATCTGACGGAAGACACCACAGTAACCGTCGAGTATACGAATCTCGTAGTCTATAAGATCCCTCAGAGCGGAACCGGCTACACCGTGACCGATGTAGTTCGTACACCGGATGACGCCGGAGAAGATGATGAGATTCGTCAGAACGGAACTGTCAGCTTCACCGTCACACTGTCAGATGAGTTCACCGTCTTCGAGAAGCTCATCATCAGCGGCTGGGACTGCCTGAATAACAAGGCCGTCGATGAGACAACCGGCACTGCAACAGGCTGTGACAGCGTCACCGTGGAGCAGAAGACCAATGAGACCAATGACGACGGCAGCATCAGCTACGTCATCACCGTGACCAATGTAACCGCCGACCTGGGCGCAGAGATCGTCGCACACAAGCTGACGCATGTGGAAGCGCAGGAAGCCACCTGTATCGCAGACGGGAACATCGAGCACTGGGTCTGTGAGGACTGCGGAAGGTATTTCTCTGATGAAACCGCACAGACGGAGCTTACCGACGTCCTGATCAGCAAGGATACGGCAGCGCGTGATTACGAGGCAACATTTACCTGGAATGGGACGACGTCCGTAACGGCAGAGCTGGTCTGCAGCCTGGAGCCCACACACACGGACACTCTGAGCAGTGATGAGATCACAATTACCAGCGAAACAGACGGCGACGTCACCACCTTCACGGCGACCGCCGAATATGAAGGCGTAACCTACACCGACACGAAGAAGATGACGCATTACGCGGCGAAGGCAGCGGACTGCAGCAACACGGGTAACATTGAGTACTGGGCCGATGAGAACGGGAACTATTTCTCCGATATCTCCGCGGCAGCAGGGACAGAGCTCACGGAAGCTGACATCACGATTGCAGTGGATCCGAACGCTCACTCCTACGGCGAGCCGGTCTTCACCTGGAACGGAACCGATTCCTCGACAGCCGCCTTCACCTGCAGCATCTGCGGCGACAAGCAGACCGTAGACGCGGCCGTGACGAGCAGCACGAGCGGGAACACGACCACCTTCACGGCAACAGCAACGTTCAATGGTGACACCTACACCTCCACCCGGAAGCTCACGAAGGTAGCGGCGAAGGCAGCGACCTGCGCCGCAGCCGGAAATATCGAGTACTGGATCGAGGAAGACACCGGGAAATACTACTCCGACAGCACGGCAACGACGGAATTCTCCTCCTCCGATGTGACCATCGCGAAGAAGACCGCCGAGTCTGACCACAGCTGGGGCAGTCCGGCCTGGACCTGGGACGGCACCTCGGCAAAGGTCAAGCTCACCTGCTCGGTCTGCAAGGAGACCAAGACCCTGACGGCGACCGTCACGAAGGCAGTGAACGGCAGCACTGTCACCTACACGGCGACAGCCACGTACCTGGGCAAGACCTACACCGATACGAAGAGCGGGAAGCTCACGAAGGTAGCGGCGAAGGCAGCGACCTGCGCGGCCACCGGGAACATCGAGTACTGGGTCGATGAGATCAGCGGAAAGTATTACTCCGACAGCACGGCAACGAAAGAGATTTCCGCTTCTTCCGTGACGATCGCCAAGAAGACGGCGGCATCCGATCACAGCTGGGGCAGCCCGGTCTGGACCTGGGGCAGCACGTATAAGTCCGCGAAAGTCACACTCACCTGCTCGGTCTGCGGCAAGACAAAAACCGTGAAGGCGACCGTCACCTGCACCGAAGGCACCGAGTACAACACCTACAAGGCGGTGGCCGAGTATAACGGCAAGACCTACACCGACAAGAAGAAGGTGGAAGTCGACAAGGTCTGGGAGGATGTCGTATTCATCCTCAAGGCCACATCGACCAAGACCACCAGCACGCTGAAATGGACGAAGATTCCCGGAGCGGACGGATATGTCATCTACGGAGTCAAGTGCGGCAGCAGCACCTATACGAAGCTCAAGACCATCACGAGCGGCTCGACAACCACCTGGACGAAGAAGAGCCTGAAGGCAAATTCCTGCTACAAGTACTATGTCAAAGCCTACCGGCTGGTGAACGGCAAGAAGAAGGTCATCAAGAAGTCCAACGTGATTCATCTGTCAACCAAGGGCGGCAAGTACACCAACGTGACGAAGGTGAAGATCACGAACGTGACGAACAGCAAGCTGACCCTGAAGGTCGGCAAGACCAAGACGCTGAAGGTCACGACCACCCTCGCGGATAAGAGCAAGATCCTCCGGGCGCATACGGATGTACTGACCTACACCAGCACCGATACGAGCATCGCGACAGTAACGTCGGCAGGCAAGATCAAAGCCAAAAAGAAGGGCACCTGCTACATCTACGTACAGGCCGCGAGCGGCTACTACGCGAAGGTCAAGGTAACTGTAAAATAAGCAACACCGAAAAAGGACGATTTGCACATCCCTGTACAGATCGTCCTTTTTTCCATGCAAATGTTCTCGCAAATGTTCTCTATTCCTGCCTGCACGCCACAATATACGCAGGCCTCACTCCAGTACCTTTTTCAGATCGGAGAACCGCTCCAGCTTCCAGCGCACCTGCGGATGCGTCGCGGCCTCGCCGATGCCCGCGCCGTCAAAACCGCCGGCCACCGCCGCGTCGATGCCCGCCAGGGCGTCCTCCACGACCAGGCAGTCCGCCGGGTCGAGTCCGAGGAACTCTGCCCCCTTTAAGAACACCTCGGGATCAGGCTTGGAGTGAGAGATGTTGGTCCCGTCGCTGATGGCGTCAAAATAGTCTCCCAGACCGATGCATCCGAGAATGCGTTTCGCGTTCTTGCTGGAGGAACCGATGGCCAGCTTCGCTCCGGCCGCCCGCAGCGCGTCGAGTGTCTCCTTCACCTCGGGAGAGAGGTCCGCCGGCGACATCTGCTTTAACATCTCGATATACATCCCGTTCTTCTTCTCAGCCATCGCCACCTTTTCTTCCTGGGTATAGGTCTTCTCACTCTTCTCCAGGATAATATCCATGCAGGCCATCCGGCTCACACCGCGCAGACGGTTATTGATGGTCTCATCAAAATACACGCCGATCTCGTCGGCCAGCGCCTTCCACGCCTGGTAGTGATACTGATCGGTAAAGCAGATCACCCCGTCCAGATCAAAAATGATTCCCTTGTATCGCATTTCCACTGTATTTTCCTTTCGCATATTCTTGCCGTCCTCTTAATAGACGGGTATGTCCGCGTCCGCGGACATACCCGTATATCTCTCATTCGTTCCGACGACAACGGCATTTTATTACTGCTCCCCGGATTTGTCAACACGCTGCCGCAAAGAAATTTTTATCCCATGGCGCCCGCGAGGATCGCCTGAATTTCCTCCTCTTTGGACTCTGCCAGTGAGATCTTGCAGCGATCGATCACAATCCCGCTCTGCCCGAAATACAGCTTGAGATAGAAGTTCCCCATGAAGGCAGGAGCCAGCATAAAGTCAAAGGTTTTTTCACAGGTATCCTCTCCGGTCAGGCTGACCATGCCGACCAGGTTCTTCTCCTGAAAGACGGAGAGCGAAGCCTGTGCGAGAGAGCTGTTCATCTGCGCATGGCAGGTGAGAGAAAGCCGATATACGCCTCTCTCCCGGGTAAAGACCTGAAAGAGATTAGTCGTCCCCTTTTCGGCAGCGATCTGCGCAAGCTGTATCTCATATGTCTCTCCGGTGATATCCACAGTCTGCACATTTGCCAGGTCCTTCTCTTCGTCTGACAGGCATTCCTGCAGCCTGCGATCGAGCTCACTCTCCACTCCCAGAAATCGGTCAAAGACCGGGAGGTGCAGCAGCGTCCGGCAGAGATTCGCCGCATTGCGCTGCATTTCCCCGCGGGTCACAATGCCCTGAGCCAGTCCTTCCTGAGAGAAATCGCCCGCGGAGTTCGCCGCCGCGTCGGTCACGACCATATACAGATCGTTCTGCGCCCGCGCGATCTGCGGTGTATTGCGGGCGTCGCCCGGCTCCCCCTCCTCGTTGGCCTTCGCCCACCAGTCCGTCATCACGATGCCGTCAAAGCCCCACTCGCCGCGCAGAATCGTCGTGAACAGGTCGTAATTGCCCGCCGTGTAGATGCCGTTGAGCGGATTGTAGCTGCTCATCACGCAGGTTGCGCCGTCCTCCTTGACCGCGATCTCAAAGCCCTTCAGGTAGATTTCCCGCAGGGCGCGCTCGGAGACCGCCGCATCGACAAAGTTCCGGCGGTATTCCTGATTGTTGCAGGCCAGATGCTTGATCGTCCCGGTCACACCATACGTGTGCATGCCCCGCAGCTGCGCCGCCGCCATCTTTCCGGAGAGCAGCGGATCCTCTGAGAAATATTCGAAATTGCGGCCGTTTAAGGGGTTGCGGTGAATGTTCATTCCCGGCCCGAGCAGGACGTCGATCCGGTTCTTGCGCAGCTCCAGGCCTTCCCATTCATACATTTCACGGATCAACGCGTCGTTGAAGGTACAGGCCATGCAGGTACCGTTCGGCATGGCGAAGGCTTCTGTGCCGCAGTCCATGCGGATCCCGCTCGGCCCGTCCGAGCAGCAGCCGACAGGGAGGCCGAAGGAGCTCAGCTGCTCCGTCACGCCGCCGAAAGCACCGCCCGTTCCCGGTGTGACTTTGGGTGAATTCATGCCCTCGCCCCTCTGCATCGCGCAGAGGTCCTCCTCTGTCAGCTGCGCCAGGAAGGACTCCATCGAAGTATTCCCGTCACGCACATCCGCGAGCCGGATTCCCCGCTCTCCGGTGTACGGGATTTCCTGCGGAAGGCGATCCTTTCTGCGCGTCAGTGGTTCCACGGTGCGTAACGGCGCCGCTTCCCAGTGAACCTCTTTCAATTCTGTCCCGGGCAGAGAAGCAGGATGCATCCTCTCAAAGGCCGTCACCGGCGCCAGCGCTTCCTCCCGCTGTTCGATCACGCAGAGCTCCGCAACCGTCACACGGCCGGCCTCCTCCGCGCGCCGCACATCACGGCCCGCGTAAAAGACATAGTCCCCCGGCTCCAGCACATAGGCGGATTTATACCCGGTGACGCCCGCGTCATCGTACGAGGCGATATCATACCAGTCGAAGGTGATCTGAATCCGTTCGCTCTCTCCCGGACGAAGGACCGCCGTCTTCGCATAGCCGCAGAGGCTGCGCACAGGCTGCCCCAGCTCTCCCTGCGGTTTTTTTACATAGACCTGCACGACCTCTTTCCCAGGGACAGCGCCCGTATTGGTCACCTGCACGGAGACAGTGACCTTCCCGTCCCTCGCGGCGGGTTCACAGACAGTCTCCATATTCTCCAGGGCGAACTCCGTATAAGACAGGCCGAAGCCGAACGGGTACAGCACCCGTTCCGGATGAAATGTCTCAAAATACCGGTAGCCGACATAGATATCTTCCTGATAGAGGTTCCTGTCCGGATCACCATAGTTTACCGTGGACGGATAATCCGCGATGTCCCGCGCGACCGTGTCTGACAATCTGCCGCAGGGATTCACGGTTCCCTCCAGCACATCCAGAACGCCGTACCCGCCCTCCTGGCCGCCCTGCCAGACATAGAGAATGGCCGCCGGGTCGTATTTCTCCATCCATTTCATGTCAATCAGATTGCCCACATTTAAGAGTACGATCGTTCTCTCAAACGCCTGACAGACCTTCCGCAGCATCTCCTCCTCGGCCTCCGTCAGGAGGTAGCTTCCCGCTTCGGCCCGGTTGTCCTGATCCTCTCCCGCCGTGCGGCCGAGAAGGATCAGCGCCGCATCCGATTCCGCCGCCGCATCAGCGACCAGCGCATCGTCAAGCGGCATCTCTTCCTGATACCAGGGCTCCGTGCCCCAGCCCGTACCGCTGTCATATGGGTGCTCCTCCAGCCAGGCGTCGTAGGCCGCACACACCTTCTCGTTCAAAGTAAAATGTCCGCACTCCTGCAGAGCCTCCCGGATACCGGTCACACGGCGGACATTGACCATCCCACCCGAGCCGGTTCCGCTCTTATAATAATTGTACTGACTGCGCCCGAAAACAGCCAGGCGCTCTCCCCGCCGCAGCGGAAGCGCCTGGTTGTCATTTTTCAGGAGGACCGCCCCTTCGGCGGCCACCTGCCGGGCACAGGCCGCGTATTTCTCCAGATCAAAGATCTTCTCGCTCATACCTGTCCTGCCCCTGTATATGTCAGATTCGAAAATTATCCTGTTTCGCCATTTTTCCCTGCACAGCGCGTGTCACACCGCAGCCCGCGCCGTCTCTCCGGCGCGCAGCACGAAGTTCTCCGCGCCGAGCGCCACTGTCAACGCGCCCGCATTCTCCGCGTCCGCTTCGACCGTGATCTCCTCGTTGGTCAGTGTGACCTGATAGCCCTGGCCGTGCCAGATGCAGTGGAAGCTGACCTCCTCCCACCAGGGGATGAAGTGCGGCGTGAAGCTCACCCGCGTCTCCTCCATGCGCATCCCGGCCACGCCGCGCACCACGGCCATCCAGGCGCCGGTGGCGCAGCCGGAGTGCACGCCGTTCTCTGTGCCGCCGTGCATGTTTTTGAGATCCATCTCCGCGGTCTCCATCAGGTACCCGTAGGTGCTCTCCGGCATATCCATGTCCGCAAAGCAGATGGAATGCACGCAGTAGGACAGCGAGGACGCCGCCTCGCACCGCCCCTGATAGTAATCCAGGTTGCGGCGGTAGACCTTCTGCGACAGAGGCAGGTTCTGATAGGCGAAGAGCATCAGCACGTCGGGCTGCTTGATGACCTGGCTCTTGTTGTAGAGCCCGGCCTGCTTCATCTGCGTGTAGCCGCTCTTGCTGCCGCCCTGCACCTCGAGCTCACGGGACAGATCAAAATACCCGTCGAACTGCGGAATCATGCCGGTCTTCGAATCGAGCGGCAGATACAGCTTCTCCGCCACCTCCCGAATCCGGAAGGCATCTTCCTCCGTGAAGGCCATCTTCTCCTTCAGCGCATCAAGGTCCGCCCCGTAGCGCTCCATCAGCTGCAGCGTCCCGGCCAGTACGTGCTGCACACTGTAATTCGTATAAGCATTGTTATCCACATACGGATGATGCTCGTCCGTGCCGGTCACCTGAAGAATCTCATAGCGGCTTCGCTCTTCGTTCCAGTTCACCTGGGACACCCAGTAACGGCAGACATCCATCAGGATTTCCATACCATAGGCTTTGAGGAACTCATCATCCCCGGTGCAGGTGTAATAGTTGAGCACCGAGAGCGCCACGTCGGAGACGCAGTGAATCTGCATGAACGGATGACGCACATCGATCCATACGGTCTCCTCTCCGGTCACGCCGGTCGTGAAGGGGAATCGCGCCCCCTGATATCCCTCCTGCGCCGCCAGCTCCCGCGCTTCTTTCAAATGAGAATAGCGGAACAGAATGTTGTTGCGGCTGTACTCCGGCATCGTCTGCTGAAAGACCGGCGCCTGGAAGATTTCCGCGTCCCACCAGACAAAATCATTGTAGGTCTCCCCGGTCAGCCCCTTGGCCGAGAAGCTGTGCACATAGTCGTTGCGCGCCAGCGAGAGCAGCGTGTGATAATTGCTGAAACGAATCGCGCGGTCGGCGGTCTCATCGCCCGTCACCCGAACCTCCAGCTTCGCCGCCAGCTCCTGATAAATCGCGGCGTGCCGCTCATATTCCTGATCATAGCTGTCGTCCCCGAAGGCCGCCAGATAGCGGCGCATGCATCCCTGCAGGGAGTCCTCCTGCCGCAGCAGCTCGGAACCGGCAAGAATCTTCCCCTCCTCGGTGTCCCGGCTGGTCACGGTCGCGGTGAGCTTCTCCAGCGTGCAGACCTGATTCTGCTGCGCCTCAAAGGAAATGCCCTGCGCGAGGAGGCCGTCGCGGTCGATGTTCTCCCAGCGGGCCTCCGCGCCCCGGAAGGCATGGGAAACGCCGGTGATGGCGTGAAAGCCGTATTTCGGTCCCACGATTTCCTCCTGCCACAGGGTCTGGCCGCGGAATCCGGCCGCCGCCCGCTTCTGCGGGATCTGTCCGTTGGATTTCGTGCGCAGATCCAGGCCGCTTAATATCCGCACGGTACCGGAATAGTTGAGCGGCTCGATGGAGGCGCGCAGACAGTAGACATGGTCGTCCGCGAAGCTCGCGAACCGCTCGAAGGTCAGGCGGCTGCGCTGCCCCCTGCTGTTCTCCCAGACCACCTCGCGGTGCAGCGTCTCATCGGAGAGATCGAGCCACCGTTTCCAGGAAACGACGGTCCCCTCCCAGGGATAGAAGGTCTCCCCGCCGATCTCGAAGCGGATCAGCAGCAGGTCAAGCAGATTGATGGCGCGCTCCTGCTTCTCGAACTGCTTCAGGCGCTCCTCCTCGACGTAGTATTTCTTCATATACATATTGTCGCACATGGTGAGGCGCACTTCCACCACCTCATCCATGACGCCGCGGACGAGCATCCCCTGGATACCCAGACTGCCGTACTCCTCAAGGCTGGCGCGGATGCCCATGTAGCCGTTGCCGGTGGTCAGGAGCGTGGCCACGTTCGCCTCATGGAGCAGACTGTATTCCCTCTCCATGAGGATATGATCATTCTCAAAATTCAGACCCGCGTAGCTCATTTTCCCTCTCCTTTCCACCGCCCGGCGCGCAGGGGGAAGGCTGCCTTCCCGGTCAGCACGCAGTCCTCTCCGGCCACCGTTAGGCTCACCGGCGTATCACCCGTGAGATTTTCGATGACAATCTTTTCATCCGTCACCTCCACGGCCAGCTTCTGCCCTTTCCAGAGGACGGTGTAGGACAGACGGTCCCAGGCCGCCGGAAGCAGCGGGTCGATGCGCAGCTTCCCGCCGAGCATCCGCACGCCGCCGAAGCCGTAGACGACGCACTGCCAGGTGCCGCCGAAGGAGGCGGCGTGAATTCCCGCATTGGAGGAACTCATGAACGGGCCGAGGTCAATCATCGAGGCCTTCTGATAAAGGTCATAGGCCATCTCCCGCTCTCCCATATCGCAGGCGAGCACCGCGTGCGTGGAGAGAGACAGCGAGGAGTCGTGAATCGTGCGCTGCTCATAATATTTCCAGGTGGCCGCCTTGACCTCCGGCGAGAAACGGTCCTCGAGGAGGAAGAACAGCACCAGCACGTCCGCCTGCTTGGAAACCTGAATCTGGTTGATCTGCTCCAGGTTGTAGTCCCGGGTGATGCCGCCTACATGCTCCTGCTGCTTGTATTTCGTCAGATCAATGTCGCGGCAGCTGAGATAGCGGTCGTCCTGGGGAAGGACGTTCTCCGCTGTCGGCTGCGGCAGGAAAATATGCGCACAGCCGTCGCGCCAGGCCTCCCTGGCCTCCGCCAGCGACAGCTTCTCCGAGAGCGCCGCGAAAAGCTCCGGCTTTTCATTCTTCAGGAGCTCATAGTATTCCAGCGCCTTCTCCATGTTCCATTTTGCCATGTAATTCGTAAAGGCGTTGTCATTCACATGCTCGCGGAATTCATCGGGTCCCACCACATCGTTGATGTGATAGCAGCCGTCCTCGCCCGCCTCCAGGCGGGAGGCCCAGAAGATTGCCGTATCGAAGATCAGCTCATAGCCGTACCGATCCATGAAGTCCTCATCTCCGGCGATCGCCGCGTACTGCCAGGCCCCGAAGGCCACGTCCGAGGTGATGTGCTGCTCGAGGATGCCCGACCACACCTTCACGGGCTTCCCAGTCAGGATGTCCACGTCACAGTATTCCGGCGTCACCTCGCCGTCATCGAGCCAGGCGGACTCCCAGGGGAACATGGCGCCCCGATAACCGTTGTGGGCTGCCTTGGCATGCGCGCCGGGCAGAGACAGGTAACGGTACTCCTCCAGGCGTCGGGCAATCTCCGGCGCCGTGAAACTGTAATAAGGAAGCAGGAAAATCTCCGTATCCCAGAAGCAGTGCCCCTTGTAGCCTTCGCCTGAGAGTCCCTTGGCGCCGATGTTCATGCGGTTATCCTGCGCCGGGACCATGACGCGCATATGATACTGGGCAAAGCGCACAGCGAACTGATCAAGCCCGGCCTGCGCATTTCCCTCGATGCAGATCGGCGTCCGTCCCCAGACCTCTGCCTCCCACTGCGCCACGGAATCCGCGAGAATCCCCGCATAGCCCTGCGCTTCCATCGCCCGGCAGGCCGCGAGGCCCGCCTCCTGCAGTTCGGCCGTCGTGCGGCCCGCCGCGTCAAAGTCGCGGGTCGTATAGACGCTGGAATATTTCTCCAGCGTGAAGCACGCGCCCTGCGGCACCTGCGCCTCGTACCCGGCGAAGATCTCACGCCGCTCGATATAGACCTGCGCATCCTGCTCCAGGACGCAGTCATTCACCGCGAGCCGGTGCTGCGTCGTATGGACGAAATCAATGCCCGACTGCGTCGTCCGCAGGACGAACTGAATCGCCTTCTTGTCGTAGAAGCGCTTATCGCCCTCCGAGAAATGCTGGCTTCCCGTGTTGGTCACCGTGGCGTCGATGCCGGAGCGGACGCCAACTGTCACGTCCCCGGAAATCGGCGTGATCTCCACGCGCTGCGCGATCTCATGCAGGTTCTTCAAGGACACGGTCCGATAGGAAGCGAAGCGGATTCTTTGCCCCGCCGGGGAGGTCCAGACGACGCGGCGCACCAGCTCGCCGGTGCGGATATTGAGCTCCCGCGTATACTCCTCCATCGTCCCCACTGTCAGGTCAAAGGGCTCTCCGTCGATTGTAAGCTCCATGGCCGTCAGATCTGCGGCGTTCGGAAGCTCCGTCACCTCATTTTCGTCAAATTTATTAAATGTCCCCGCCACGAACATGCCCCGCGTCTCCCGCAGGTAACGCTCCTCCGTGGCGCTGCGCAGCCCCAGATAACCATTTCCCAGGCTCATCACGGACTCGCACTTGCCCAGCCGCAGCGGATCAAAACAGTCCTCCCGAAGGATCCAGTCGCGGACCCTGCTGTAATCCATTCCCATGTCTCTCTATGCCTCCCGTTCCAGCAATGCAGTCAGGCCGTCTGCCGAGGCAACCTGCACCCGTGTCCGTCCCGCGCCTTTTTTCAGAATCAGCTGCGCCCGGCCATTCCAGGTCTCCGTGACTCCTTCGTTGTAATTGTGCCGCGGCTTCGGGTCGCCGCTGCCGAACCCGGCCAGGGAGCAGCCCCCTTCCACCGACACCGTCAGTTCCCGGTCCGCGTCGGTGATCAGCACGCCCTGCGCATCCCGCAGCTCGGCGGTCAGGAAAATCAGCTCCGTACCCGCCGGCTCTTCCTGTGTCAGGCAAAGCTGCGCCGCACCCTCCGCACTGGCCAGAGCCGTCCGGCCGGTCTCCGTGCCGTCCCGGTAGCAGACCGCGCACAGGCTTCCCGGCGTATAGACCGTCTCGAACAGAGCCCGGTATCCGGCCGCCTCGCCGGAGGGCTGTCTGCCCGCGGAGACACCGTTTACGATGAGCTCCACCTCGTCGCCCGGCGCGTACACCTCGACGATCACCGGCTGTCCCTCACAGCCCCGCCAGGTCCAGCTGCTCACCGTGTCGCTCAGCACCCAGGGCGTCTTGATCAGCGTCTGCCCGTAGCGCCGCGGGTCCTGCACGGCGAGATACGGCTCCGTACGCAGGCCGAACACACACTCCCGGAAATACGAGACCGGACGCCGCCATCCGGTGATGTCCAGATCACCGCAGTAGGCCAGCTGGCAGGGGAACCCGGCGCCGAAGCCGCCCTCCCCGAAGCGGTAAGCAGGAATCCCCACGCCCGCCTCGCCGATATAGTCCCAGCCGGTCCAGGTGAAGTCGCCGATCACGTGAGGCAGTCGCTTCACCAGCGCCCAGTTGCGGGCGATCTCCGGCGGATAGGTCTCGCTGCCCACGATGACCCGGTTGGGATACTGCACCCCGTCCGGCTCGTAGCGGGCTGTCATGTAATTGTATCCGGCGATATCCACATTGGCGCAGGCCCGCTCCAGCCGCTCAGAGATAGCCTCGTGCACCACGATCTCATCCATATGGCCGTCCATCAGCGTCATGAAATCATTGACATTGCCGCTGATTTCCCCGGTCGCCTGCAGGGACGCGGAGATGTCCGACACGATCCGGTCCACCTGATCGCCCGCCGCGAACACACCGTTGATGGAAGCGAGCGTATAGCGGGTCCCATCGAGACTGCGCACCTTCTCCGCCAGACGGTGGCAGGTCTCGGCGCCGTGCGCCGTGCCGATCTCGGGAATCTCATTGCCCAGTGAATAGAGAATGACCGACGGATGGTTGTACGCATTGCGAACCATGGCCTCCGCCGTCTCCTCCCAGCACTGTTCAAAATACAGGCTGAAATCCATTTCGGATTTGCTGCGGTCCCACATATCGGTCAGTTCGTCCATGACATAGATGCCCACCTGATCGCAGGCCCGCAGGAGAGCCGGTGCCGCCGGATGATGCGACATACGGATGGCGTTAAAGCCCGCCTCCTTCAAGAGACGCATCTGCCGCAGATGAACCTCCTCATAGGTCGCCGCACCCAGAAGCCCGCTGTCATGATGGATGCAGGCGCCCCTCAGCTTCACGCTCTCGCCATTGACACGCAGCCCCCGCTTCGCGTCAAGGCGCAGCGTGCGCAGACCCACGGTCTCCGTCTGACTGTCCACGGTCTGCCCGTCCTCCGACAGCGTGCTCTCACAGCGATACAGTGCCGGGTGTTCATCCGACCAGAGCTGCGGGTTCTCCACCGCGATGCGCTGCGTCAGCGTGCGCGTCTCACCGCCGAAAAGAACCACGCGGCTCTCCTCTGCGCCCGCGGCCGCCCCGTCCGCGTCCCGCAGCTCGGTCCGCAAGATTAGCTCTGCCGGAACCGTGCGGCGGTTTTTCAGCTCCGTGCGCACCCGCACCACGGCCAGGTCCGGTCCGGCCTCCTCGCAGTCCGCCCGCACACCATCCGGGGCGATGTGGGAGAGGGGACCGCGCAGCAGATACACGTCGCGGTAGATGCCGGAGCCGGAATACCAGCGGCTGTTCGTCACGCCGCCATTTCGCACCTGAACGCGAATCTCATTCTCCTCCCCGTAGCGCAGAAAATCATTTAACGGTACATAAAAGGGGACATACCCCCCGCTCTCTCCGCCCGCATACTGCTCGTTTACATAGACCCTGGCCTGACGGTAGACGCCCTCGAAACGCAGCGTCCAGGTCTCCTCCCGCGCCTCCTCCGGCGCGTACAGACACTTCACGTAGGTATAGGTCCCGCCGTCGCGGAATCCGGTGTTGCCGCCGTTCGGGCTGTCCGCGCGGGCCGGCCTCTCGATCATCGCGTCGTGGGGCAGACGGATCTCCCGCGCCTCCTCCGGCACGCCCCAGACCAGCGCGAAGGAATCCCGGTCCTCCCAGAATTTCCAGCCCTCGTTCCATTTTTCAGCGATCATAGCTGTTCCTTCTCCCGTTCTTTGTTCTGTATTTTGATGATGCCGGGGGCAAAAAACATCTGCCCCCGGCTGATCTATCGACGACTCTGCGCTGCTCTCAGCAGGTCTTAAGCTGCGCGTTCAGCGCCCCGATCTGCTCCTCCGTCAGATTCACGAAGGGAGTGTCGGTTAACTGCTCCACTGTCATATCACGCATGGGACCAGGGATGCCCTGCCAGTTCGGCACATACTGTTCGAACACCGTCCGGGCTCCCTCCGCCTCCGTCAGCTCATTGACCGACGACGCGCAGGAATAGATCTTGATGATCGGCGTCTCCGGCAGATAACGGAACACATGCCGTCCGCTCTCCACGCGCTCCGGCGCCCGCTCCGTATTGGGAAGCTGCACCGTGGCCGCGCACCCGAAGGGAACCTCCACGGTGAGCTCGAATTCACCGCTCGTCTCCACCTTCCAGTGAATCTCGTACACACCGGAGGCCGAGACATATTTCATATCGCAGGAGGTGAGCCGGTAATCCGGCTGCGGCGCGATCAGGACCTCCGAGAATCCGGGGTGCTCCTCGCACAGATGCAGACCGGCGACATTCCGGTAGATCCACTCCAGCACGCTGCCGTAGGAATAGTGGTTCAGCGAGTTCATCTCCGTGCCGCTGATGCGGCCGTCCGGAAGGATGGAATTCCAGCGCTCCCAGATGGTGGTCGCTCCCATGTTGACCGCGTACAGCCAGCTGGGGCACTCCTCGTTCAGCAGCAGCTTATAAGCCATGTCATTATTTCCGTAATCCGACAGCACGCGGTTCAGGATGTAGGTCCCCACGAAGCCGGTCTTGAGATACCCCTTGTTGACCTTGAGCTTCTCCCGCAGGAACTGCGCGATGCGCTCCTTGCTGCCCTCCGGCGCGAAATCCATGTACAGCGCCAGCGCATAGGCG
Source organism: Lachnospiraceae bacterium (assembly GCA_021202465.1). GTDB lineage: Bacteria > Bacillota > Clostridia > Lachnospirales > Lachnospiraceae > UBA3305. Next base: position 166,996 of record JAJQCZ010000035.1, read on the forward strand.
GTCTGCGTCGTCAGCGCCAGCCGTCCGTTGGCCGTGAAATACTCGGCCTGCATGGCGGCTTTGATCTCCTCCGCCAGCGTCCCATAGCGGGCCGCTTCCTCAGCCTTGCCGAGAATCTTCGCGGATTTGGCGACGATCTGCGCGGAATTATAATAGTAAGCTGTGGCAATGTAACCGTCCTCGGTCGCCCCTTTAAAGGTATCGTCCCCCTCGCCGTCCAGTGCCAGCCAGTCGCCGAAATGGAAACCGACATCCCAGAAGCGCCGTCCGCCGGTCGCCTCGTCGATCTCGTAAATGGAATCGACCCACTGCCGCATGCTCTCGAACTGCTCCTCGAGGATCGACACGTCGCCGTAGTACAGATACAGGTTCCAGGGGATGATCGTCGCCGCGTCGCCCCAGACCGAGCAGGTCGGCCCATCCTCATGGAAAGCGGGGACCACCGAGGTCACATGCCCCAGCTCCTTCTGTGTCTCGTAGATGTCGTGGCAGTATTTGCGCAGGAAATTGTAGCTGTCCATGTTAAAGCAGGCCGTCGCTGAAAATACCTGCGTATCTGCGGTCCAGCCCATGCGCTCATCGCGCTGCGGGCAGTCCGTAGGCACGTCCACATAGTTGCATTTCTGCCCCCAGAAGGCGTTGGAGATCAGCTGATTGACCTTGGCATTGCTCGTGGACAGCCACCCGGTCTGCTCCAGATCACTGTAAAGCACGCAGCCCGTGAACTGCTCCGGCGTCAGTTCCTTCGTAAAGCCCTCCACCTTCACATAGCGGAAGCCGTAATAGGTGAAATGCGGTCCCACCTCCTTGGCGATACCGTCGGAGACATAGGTGAACTCCGCCTTCGCCGTCCGCAGGTTGTCCCGATAGAAATTCCCCTCCTGCAGCACCTCGCCGAACTGCATATGGATACGGGTTCCCTTCGGCTCGTCGACATAAAAACGGACGAATCCGGCCATATTCTGTCCCATATCGAGGACCGTTTCGCCGGCCGGCGTGTGCAGAATCTCCGGCGTGCGCGTCTCCAGAACGCGCACCGGCTGGCTGTAGCGGGCACAGAGCTTCTCCGTCGGCCCCTCCAGCACGTCCGCGGGGATCCATTTCCTCTCTCCGGTCGACGGCACATAGACCTCGCCGTCGTAAATGCTGCTGGACATGATGTCGCTGGCCGCCGCCATCCAGGTCCCGTCGGAGACGATCTTCGTCTCCTGTCCCTTCGTGTCGGTGAGGATCATCTCCAAAAGCATCATGCAGCGATCACCGTAGACGTTCTCCGCGTGATCGAGGCCGAAGCGCCCCTTGTACCAGCCGTCGGCCAGATAGACCTCCAGGCGGTGGGCGCCGGGCAGGAGGCTGACCTCATAGGTCTGATACTGAATCCACTGACGGTAATCGTTGCAGCCGGGAGCCAGATACTCATCTCCCACTCTCTTCCCGTCAAGGTACAGCTCATAGAGTCCGAGGCCCGTCATGTAAATGCGGCCGCGCCGCACCTTCTCTGTCGTCGTGAATTCCTTCTTGAAAACCGGGCTGCTCTCGCCCAGGGACAGGCTGCCGATCCACTGCGCCTCCCAGGGCTCCTCCCTCTTCGCGGTCTCAAACCAGGCGGCGTCACTCTCCGCGTACTCGCCGTTGTCCGCCCAGACCTCCGCCTTCCAGTAGTAGCGGGTGCGCGGACGCAGCGTCAGGGGAAGCCGCTCTCCGGCCAGGCGGATGTCGGCTCTCTCGCCGGAATCATAGATCACACGCTCGAAATCGGCGTCCTCCGCCGCCGTGAGGCGGATTGCCCGCGGGCGCTTCGCCTCCGTCTCCTCCACACGGAAGGAGACGGTCGGGGTCTGGATGTCATACCCCAGCGGGTTGGTCAGATGATTGGTTTTCAGTCCTGTAATCTTCATCCTGTCCCTCCTTAGAACTTCGCGCCCCAGATACCGCAGAACGGATCCACGGGATTCACGCCCCGGAACTCCGAGCGGCCGAGAATCTTCTCGATCACCTGATCGATCACGGCCTCCGTCGGGGTATAAGCGTTGATAAAGGTCTTCACCATGGGCGCGTCCACCAGATGATAGGGATTGGCGATCGACACAAACATCGCTGGGATGTCCTGCATGAACCAGGGGGCATCTGCGGCCATCAGATGGACCCAGTCGATGCGGCGCACGGACTGGTTGCTGGCCGTGTCGATGCAGGCCACATAGAGCGCCAGATCGAATTTGCTCTTCACATCGGCCACGCCGCCCTCGAACATCTCATACATATCCGGATGCGCGTAGTCATACAGAGTGACCTCGAAGCCCTCCTGCTCCAGTTTTCCCTTGATCTTATCGATCGCACCCTCGCCGTCCTTGAAGCCGCCGCCGATACGGTCCTCCAGCAGATACAGGCGGATCCTCTTATATTTCTCCGGGGAGATCGGCAGCAGGTTCTGGGTATCCTTCACCAGCGTCACGCTCTCATCCGCGCATTCCTTCGCCCATTCCTGATGCTCCGCGCAGCCGACGCAGGAGAGCGCCTCTTCCCCGGCGACAATCGTCCCCGCGGCCTGCATCTCCGGCAGATCCATGGCTGACTTCATGGCCAGGATGCGCGTCACGGCCTCGTCGACCCGCTCCGCGGTGAGCCGTCCGTCCGCCAGAGCGTCGCGCACGGCCTGATAATCCTCGCGGATGTCCTTATTGAAAAGGATCATGTCGCAGCCGGCCGCCAGCGCCGCCGGAACCGCTTCGTGGCGCGGCAGGAAGGTATTGAAACCGATCATCGGCGTCGCGTCGGTGACGATCATACCGTTAAATCCCAGCTTGCCGCGCAGCAGTCCCTGCAGCAGCTCCTTCGACAGTGTCGCCGGCAGAATCTCTTCATCCGTCAGCTCTGGATTGAAATATTTACTGTAGGCGGGCTGCATGATGTGGCCCACCATGACGGAGAGCGCTCCGGCGTTCACGACCTCCTGCCAGATGGCGCCGTAGGTCGCGTCCCACTCCTCGACGGAAAGGCTGTTCACCGTGCTCACCAGATGCTGGTCTCTCTCATCCACACCATCTCCGGGGAAATGCTTCACCGCCGCGGCGACGCCGTACTCCTTCAGGCCGCGCAGCTGCTCCTTCACAAAGGAAATGACGCGCTCCTGCGAGGAACCGAAGGTGCGCACATTGGTGATTGGGTTGCGGAAATTCATATCCAGGTCGCAGATCGGTGAGAAGGCCCAGTTGCAGCCCACCGCCTGCGCCTCTTTGCCTGCCACGGCGCCCAGCCGGTAGGCGTTGACCGGGTTGTCGGTCGCCGCGACGCCCATGGGGCGCGCGTAGTAGGTGCCGTCCGCGCAGATGCCGTTGCCGCCGGACTCGAGGTTCGCGCCGAAGAGCAGCGGAATCCGGGAATGCTCCTGAAGATATTTATGCGTCTTTCTCACGTCCTTCGCCGCAAAGGGGCGGTAGAGCATGGCGCCCGGATGGAATTCCTCGAGGAAGCTCTGCAGGAACCCCTCCTCCGTGTTGCCGCCGATGGGGCAGAACATCTGCCCGATCTTCTCTTCCGTCGTCATCGAAGCCAGTGTATCCAGCACCCATTTCTCCTTCTCTTCGGTCAGGAAAAAGGGCGCCGCTTTCAGATTCACCATGGTTATTTCTCCCTTCATGAAATGAAAGGCTGCCGCTTGCGGCAGCCTTCGGTCAACTTTAGTTTACATGTTTTTCTTCATCTCGGCAATCTCGCCGTAGTATTTGCTGATCGGGTAAACCGCCAGGCAGACAATGATGATCACGCAGGTCAGGGCCGGAATGCCGAACCGCATGAAGTTGATGCCGATCATCGCAGACTCAGGCTGTTCTCCGATGGCGCCGGCCACATAGCCGGTCACAGCCAGCACGGCCAGGATGCCCGAGTTGGACAGGGTGCTGCCGCACTTCTGGGCGAAGCCCTTGATGGCGGAGATGGTGGCACTGAGCGTCATCTTATCCTTCAGCATGACGTAGTCGATGGTATCATTAACCAGGATGTTGATCATGGCCTGCTCCATGGCCCCGAAGGCGGTAGCGATGAAGGTCAGAGCGTACAGCAGGATCATACTGGTCTTGCCAAAGAAGAACAGGATGACGTAGCAGACCAGTGTGATGCCCTGGGAGACCTGGAAGGCCTTGACCACGGAGCCCTTGAAGATCTTCAGCATCACGCCCATGAGCACCATCATGGAGACGATGGCTCCGACGGAGACCGCCAGCATGTAGGAGCTAATCAGATCCGGTCTCTCATAGTAGTACATGATGTAGTACACGGAGGAACCGAACATCAGACCGTAACCCAGAGAGGACATCATCCAGACAATGATAACGCTGATCAGTTCCTTGTGCTTCAGCAGCTTCTTCAGGTCATCCCCGACAGAGTGCTTCTCCACCGGCATGATGTACTTCTCTGTACTCGTCTTGAACAGGACCCAGTACATGACGGTACAGAATACGCCGTAAATGAACATCAGCGGGACATAGCTGCCGCCGAAGAAGGCGACGAACTGAGTCGTGAAGCTGGAGGCAATCGTGAAGGAAATCGCCATGCAGGTGGCTCCGGCCTGTATCAGCTTATTTCTCTGATCGTCATCCTTGATGTGCGCCGGCAGGATGGACTGCCAGGGCATGGTCAGGATCGTGTACAGCATGCCCCACATGATGTAGAAGATCTCCGTGTAGAGGATCTTGCCCATCGTCGGCAGGTTGGGGTTCAGGAACAGCAGCATGGCCACCACCGTGAAGATCGGCGGGAAGAACAGGAAATACGGACGGTAACGTCCCCATTTCGATTTCGTGCGGTCTGCCAGGGTGCCCATGATCGGGTCATTGACAGCGTCCCACAGGGTCGCGATGAACATCATGATACTGGCTGCAGCGGCCGGGATCCCGATGGTATCCGTCATGAACACGGAAAAATACGACGAGATCGTCGCCGCGACCAGCATGGCTCCGCCCTGATAAGACAGGCACCAGCTGATGGAAAATGCTGCGCTTGGTTTCTCTTGTTGATTCATAGTGTGCTTCTCCTCTTGCGGGCCAGGCTCCAGACATCCGCCTTCCCGCCTGTGTGATGCCCGCATGACGGGCATGTTAAATAGTATCATACTGCAAACGACTTCCGTCGTCTACTGTCACTGTTTCTGCGGCTCTGCAGAACCGTAGACCTTCATGAGCTCATCCTTACGGATGAAGATGCTGGCCTTCCCGTAGCGGACCCGGCACAGAGACGGAGCAATGGGATCCATCTCGATGAAGGGGTGATGCAGATCGTCCTCGATGAGCGCCTGTCCCGCGAAGGCCTCGTCCACCAGCCGGTCGAAGTCCTCCAGATACTCCGCCGCGATGGGAGTTCCATTGTGGTTTGGAAAAATCAGGTCGTACTCTGAACGGAGGCTCAGAAGCCTGCGGGCATTCTTCTGCAGGTTCTCCAGGCGCTCCCGCACCTCGTAGGGGGCATCCGGATTCTTCGAGTTGTCGTAAAGCAGCGCCTGCGCCGCCTCGAACTCATCTCCCGTAAAGAGCATCCGCTCACCACGGTCCAGGAAGAACAGACTGCTGTTGCAGTGGGCCGGGAGCGCCTCCAGCACCTCCACAGTCCGTCCTCCGAGCTCAATCCGCTCGCCGTCGCCGACGACCCGCTTCGTGTAATCCGGATGCGGCAGCGCGCTTAAGTCAAAGGGTCCCGCTTCCGGCCGCTCCACCGACGGGGCGTCCACCGGGTATCCGGCGCTCAGATACACCTCCGTGAACTCGCCGTTGCCGCCGGAATGATCCGGGTGATAATGCGTGTTCGCGACCACGATCTCCCGGTCCGTCAGCCGCTCCACAAAGGCGCGCAGCGTGCCGGTCCCGTAGCCGGTATCGATCAGCAGCGCTTTCTCGCTCCCCTCGAGGAGATACATGTACTCCGAGCCGTTCATGAAGCTGATGATCCAGGTCCCCTTTTTCACCTCCCAGGCCACATAGCTGCCAAAGATCTGTTCCAGTGAAGGTTCCATTCTCTTCCCTCCTTCGTCTTTTTCAGCCCGGCGCCGCCGCTGCCCTGCGCTCACTGCAGTCTGCGGCTGCGGCTCCTGTTTACAGGGATATTTTACCTGTTTGAAGGGCGGCAGGTTGGATAGTTTCCGGTTTCGGATGTCGTTTTTCGTAACATCTTCACTTTTTTGCCTTCCCATTTTTTTGATTTTCGGGCACGTTCGGATTAATTTTTATCCCTTTCCGGTTTGGACGGCATATTACAATGAATAAAATCCCGTCAGGAGGTTCATCATGTTTAAAAAAAGTGACTTCGGTATCGTCTTTAACACGCTCTTTTCCTTCGCCTTCGCCGCGGCGCTGACACTATACGTCAAATTTGCCAGCGGCAGCCTTACGTTTGGGAGCTTCTGCATGGGGTTGGTTCCGGCCTACGCCATCAACTTCACACTCGGCTCCTACATCCCGCTGGTGAAGATGGGGAACACCTTCGCCGGACTGTTCCTGAAAAATGAAAAGCATCCGCTGTTTTATTTTCTGCGGATGCTGGCGATCGTCGTCGTCATGACGGCGGCCATGAGCTTTCTGTGCATGTTTTATGAGATGGGCTTTCAGGCGGCGCTCATTTTCGCTTTCCTGAGCTCCTTCCCGACGACACTGGTCTTTGCCTACGTAGTCGCCTGCATCATCTTTCCCTTCCTATTAAAAGGGACCCTTGCTCTCTGCTCAAAGGAGGGCTAATCCGTGGTTGTTTCCCTCGCGGAACGATCCACGAAAAATACCAGGGTGTTCCGATGCGAAAAAATGCGACGGTTGACAGACGGCGTTGGCTCAGGTAGCATAAAATCAGGTAAAATAAAAAGAACGTCCGTGATTCAAAAAAACAGAGAACAAAAACAGACAGGAGCATCCGATGGAATTCAGACTGATCACCGAGGAACACAACTGTCCCTACCGCCTCTCCGTGCGGCAGGGCGCCGTCAGCGAAAATCATTTCCACAGACATCTGGAACTGGTTTTGGTCCTACGCGGCGGAATCACCTATCTGGCAGGAAAAACCGCCTGTACGCTGGGGCCGCGGGATTTTATCTTCGCCAATCCCTACGAGATTCACGCGGTCAACCAGGTGGCGGAGGACACGAACCTGATTGTTCTGGAGATCGAGACGCAGTCCTTTCAGCCGCTCTTCTCCTCCGACCCTCTCCCCTTCTTCCGCTGGGATGAGACTTACAACAACCGCTCTCTGGATTTTTACCGGGAGGTCACGGAAGCCATCCGCCGCATCATTACGGAAGCCATCAATCAGGAACCGGCCTGGCTGGCGAAGATCCATCAGGATATCACCGGCATCCTGATCGCTATTTATCGCCAGTGTGATCGCACCTCCGGAGCGTCCGCGCACGCCCCGGCCGCCGTCTACCAGACGCAGCGGGCGGCGGAGATCATGGAATATCTGAACGCCCACTATATGGAACCGCTCTCCCTGCAGTCCCTGTCGGAGGTGGTTCATCTCTCGGCGCCCTACGTCTCCAAGCTCTTCAAGGAGACCTTCGGCGTGGGCTTTCTCGAATACCTGAACCGCCTGCGCATCCAGAAATCCCTTCCGTCTCTGGAGAATACGTCTGATTACATCGTGGACATCGCGGTCTCCGTCGGCTTCAACAGCACCAAAACCTACGGGCGCGTCTTCCAGCAGATCATGGGCGTCACACCCTCGGAATACCGGAGTCAGACGACCTCCGCCCAGACGCGCACGCAGCAAAAGCAGAACGGCCAGGAACCGATGGCGCATCTTCTGAATTTCCTTTCGGAGGGCGGTCTGTCCCCGCAGGGCCTACCGGAGGAGTCAGTGTATGACACGGTTTCCATCCGGCAGGATTTTACGAACAATCCCGGCCGGACACAGCCCTGCCGTTGGAACCGTACGCTCTCCGTCGGCATGGCGGCTCTGCTGCTGCAGCGGCGCGTTCAGCAGGAGGTACTCGACGCCGCGCGGGACATGGGATTCCAATATGTGCGCTTTAGCGGCGTCCTGTCTGACAACCTGCAGATTTATCAGGAACAGATGGACGGCACCCCTGTCTATTTCTGGGTGCTTCTGGACGAGGTTCTCGATTTCCTGCAGAGCCATCATCTGAAGCCCTTCCTCTGCCTCGGCTTCATGCCGGAGAAGCTGGCCACAAGGAAAGTCCCCTCCCCCTATAACTGGAACGCCAACACCAGCAAGCCCCGCTCTCTGCGCCAGTGGTCCGCCTATCTGCGCGCTTTCCTGCAGCACTGCGTGAACCGCTACAGCTACGATGAAGTCTGCACCTGGAAATTCGAGTTCTGGAACGCGCCTGAGCTGAAGGGTCTGTTCTGGCACGATTCCGACGAGGATTTTCAGCAGTTCTTTCTGGCCTCCTACGAGGTCTTCCGTGAAGTGCTCCCGAAGGGACTCCTGGGCTCCCCGGCTTTTGTCAAGTTCAATAATTACGCGCAGACACGGCAGTTTCTGGAATTCTGCCTCGCCCACCGGGTTCACTTCGACTTCCTCTGCCTTCACATGTTCCAGATCACGGATCCCCACCAGAATAAAGACGCACATTTCTCGAAAATCCTGTCGCTGGGACCGGACCAGGATATCCGGGAGACACATTACCTGAACCAGGCGGTCGCACAGTTTTCCCGCATCCTCTCCGACCTGCATATAGAGACCCCCATCTATATCACGGAGTGGAACATCAGCCCTTACCACCACGATCTCTCGCGGGATACCTGCTTCATGAGCACCTACATCGCCGACACGATCAATCACCTGCCGCGCGCCGTGGAAGAGATTGCCTTCTGGGCGCTGACCGACTATACAGGCGAGCATATTCCCCATCAGGATCTGTTTACCGGAGAGCTGGGACTCAAGACCCACAACGGCCTTCCCAAGCCCTCCTATCTGGCGTTCATCCTCCTGCACCGCATGCAGGACCGTCTCGTCGCCTCCGGGGATGGCTATTTCCTCACCAGCTCCGGCGACAGCTATCAGATCCTGTTGTACAATCACGCCTTCTACAGCCAGGACTTCCTCGACGGAACCAGCCACAAGCTGACCGAACTGGACCGCTATCAGATCTACGAACCGGTGAGCGAGCGGCATGTTCAGCTGCACCTGACGCTGCCTGCCGGGACCTATCGCATCGAGCGCCATTTCCTCAACCGCGAATACGGCTCTGTCTACGACCACTGGCTTCGCATGGGCGCGCCCCGACAGATCGACCCGTCCACCTATAACTATCTGCACAACAAGGCCTACCCGGACATCCAGATCCGCCAGCAGACCGTGGAGGAGCACCTCCTGCTCTCGGAGGTCGTCCCCGTCCACGGTGTCGAGCTGATTCTGCTGACGAGGATTCAATAATACCCGGAATACATTCTTGACATATGACACAAACAGGTTTATGATAGGAACCGAAGTAGTCCCCAAGGAGGTAACCGTATGTCGAGGCCGACCAAGAGCCGGACGATCTGCCGGTTCCCGCAGACCCTGGAATTTGTCCCCGCAAAGGAAGGGAGCGGAAAAGAACCCGTCATTCTGACGATCGATGAATATGAGACGATCCGCCTGATCGACCGCGAAGGCCTGTCTCAGGAGCAGTGCAGCGGCCGGATGCAGGTCGCCCGGACCACCGTGCAGAAGATTTATGACTCTGCCCGCCGGAAGCTGGCCGACGCACTGGTGGAAGGGCGTCCGCTGAAGATCGAAGGCGGCGAGATCCGGCTCTGCAGCGGCGTAAACGGGTATTGCCGCCCGGAAGGATGCTTTAAACAGGAAATCGAGCGGATTTTCCGGAAATCGAAAGGAGAGTTCATTATGAGAATTGCCGTTACCTATGAAAACGGCCAGGTATATCAGCATTTTGGTCACACGGAACAGTTTAAGATCTATGACACGGAGGACGGAAAGGTCCTCTCCTCGGAGGTCGTCAGCACCAACGGCCAGGGCCACGGCGCGCTGGCGGAGGTCCTTCATGCCCTGCAGGCAGACGTCCTGATCTGCGGCGGCATCGGCGGCGGCGCCAAGGCTGCGCTCGCCTCGGTCGGCATCAAGCTGTACGGCGGCGTGATCGGCGACGCGGACGCCGCCGTGGAATCCCTGCTGGCCGGACGCCTCACCTACATCCCGGATGTTACGTGCAGTCACCACGGCGGAGAGCACCATGGCGGAAACTGCGGCGGGCACGGACATCACCACGGAGAAGGCCACGAGTGCCGGCACGGACAGTGCATGGACTGATAATACGCCAAAAGGGGCTGTGAAATAATTAGCCCTATCGAAAAGGCCATCTGGACTCGCATT
>JAJQCZ010000015.1 GCA_021202465.1 Lachnospiraceae bacterium
GAAAAACGTGAAATCCTGCTCTTTTCTTGTTCCAAAAGTGTTTAAGACCGGATCACAGATGAATGTCCAGTAAAATTATCTTTGACAGTTGTATCTCTACTGCAGCACAGCATCATGCCAGAAGATATTATCACCGGCCCGCTCAAAGCCGCTCAGCGAGGAAGTATGAATCATATAATTTGTCGGCACAACAAGCGGCACCCAGTACAGGCAGTCACTGAAGAAGTAATCATTCAGCTCCGAATACAGCGCAGCACGTGCTTCATCGTCTGTTGTCAGCTCAATTTCACTGATCAGCTCCGACCAATGATCATATCCATCAAGGGGCAGCACATCAAAGCGGCACAGGTTATATACGCTGGAGGATTTCAGTGTCGTAAGGCCCTCTACGGACGCGTAACCGGTGGCCCGCAGGAACAGATCCCAATCCGTCGTATTATTCAAACGTTCTGTCGCCGTCGCGTAGTCGACCTGCTCAATCTCCAGTGTAATGCCAACCTCCGCGAACATGTTATACAGCTGCTCTGCCATGGAACGGCGCACAGCCGTATCGTCCACCAGAATACTGAGCGTCAGGCCGTCCGCGTACCCCGCTTCCGCCAGGAGTTCCTTTGCTTTTTCGGGGTCATACTGGTAGGGATAGTTTTCACCGGCATACGTCTCCGAGTAACCCAGCATGGCCTCACCGATAATACTGGTATTGCGGACCGCATTCCCCTCAAATGTACCCGTGATCAGCTCATCCACGTCAATCGCATATGCCAGCGCCTCACGGACTCTTTTATCTGCGAAGATTTCCTTGGAATCATTGATTCCCAGGTAATGTCCGGTACTGCCCGACTGCTCAAATACCGTCAGTCCTTCCTCCGGAGTTTCCTCTAATTTGTTCACTTCCTCATTGCTGACACTGTATACCAGATCTACTCCACCTGTACGCAGCTCCATCATGGCAACAGAAGTCTCACTGATGATTCTGAAATTGATCGTCTGAATATTGGCCACACCATCGCGGTAATATTCATTGGCCTCCAGAGTAATGTGGTCTCCCGACGACCATTCGCTCACCCTGTAAGCACCCGTCCCGACAGGAGCCTGCCAGAAGCTGGCTTCATCTGTCGCTTCGTAGGCCGCCTGGGAAATCAGCAGAATATAACGGAATCCCAGTTTCCAGGGACCGTAGGTCTGGGTGAATTTCATATAAATCGTACTGTCATCGACTGCTTCTGTCTGATCGAAATCAATATAATCGAGGTTCGAAGCAAAGCCGCCGCTCAGCGCAATCGACAGAGAAAAAATGAAGTCCGAAGCCTTCACATCGCTTCCGTCACTGAATTTCAGATCCGGCAGGAGATAAAGAGTAACACCCTGGCCATCCTCATCCAGTTCATAGTCCTCGATCAGATTGTTTTCCATGACGCCTTCGTTGTTCTGCTGGAAGAGGGGCTCAATCACATTTTCCAGAATCGGACCGGAATAGGTTGTGATATTGTCCATCTTCAGGTTAGACGGATCCGTTGAAATAGCGACTGTCAGCAGATCCGCGCTCTCTGTCTGCTCCGAACCCTCCGCAGAAGTCTGCCCGGTCGTCTGATCTCCACTGCTGCTTCCCCCACAGGCAGTCAACGCCAGGCATGCCGCGAGAAGAACTGCCAACCATCTGCTCCACTTTCTTTTCATAAATAGACCTCCTTTTTTATACAAAACAGCTCTCGCTGTCATGCATTCCTTTACCGGTTTTACACGTACGGACACCTTACAAAGTGTCCCGGTCCAATCTCCCGGAGCTCCGGCTCCTTCTCTCTGCATTCCTTACAGGCCCTCGGGCAGCGCGGCGCAAAACGGCAGCCAGGCTTCGGGTCGATGGGAGACGTCAGTTCTCCCTTCAAAAGGATTCTCTTCTTCGGACTGTCAATATCCGGCACCGGCAGAGCGCTCAGCAAAGCCTCCGTATAAGGATGCTTTGGCGCAGCAAAAAGTTCCTCCGATGTTGCCATCTCCACCATCTGACCAAGATACATAACCATAATGGAATCGGAGATATATTTTACGACAGAGAGATCATGCGTGATGAAGATATAGGTCAGATTCATGCTCTCCTGAATATCCTGCATCAGATTGAGAACCTGCGCCTGGATAGAAACATCCAGAGCAGATACCGGCTCATCGCAGACAATAAACTTCGGATTCAGGGCCAGCGCCCGTGCGATACCGATACGCTGACGACGGCCGCCGTCCAGCTCATGCGGGTACGTATTGACAAAACGCTCCGCGAGCCCCACCGTATCCATCAGTTCCATGACGCGGTCCGGAATTTCCTTTTTACTGACTGTACTATGTATCTGCATCGGCTCTGCGATCGTCTGATAGACTGTCATCCGGGGATTCAGTGAGGAGAACGGATCCTGAAAGATGATCTGCATCTCCTGTCTCAGCTCACTGAGCTTCTTTCGGTCCACCTTCGTAATATCCTCGCCGCGATAAAAAATCTGTCCGTCGGTACTGTCCAGCAAATGCAGGATGACACGGCCAAGCGTCGATTTCCCGCAGCCGGATTCCCCCACGACGCCCAGCGTTTTTCTCTCCTCGATTTGGAAGGAAACACCGTCTACCGCGTGAAGAGTGCCGGCGTTTACTTTGAAATATTTTTTTAGATTTCGTACCTCCAGCAATGCTCCCATCCTAGTGTTCCCTCCTCACTTCATCGTAGTGCAGGCAACGGCACATATGGCCATCGCCGGAAATCGTCCGGAGCGGGATGCTCTGCTTCCGGCACTCCTCCGTACAGTAGCTGCAGCGGTCAGCGAATTTGCATCCCTGCGGCAGATTCGAGGGGTCGGGCATCAGCCCCGGAATCGGACGCAGACGTTTGGCCCTGGAATTCAGATCCGGAAGAGAACCGAAAAGCCCTTCCGTATAGGGGTGCGCCGCCTCCTTAAAGATATGGCGGGCCGTGCCCGATTCCACGATTTCACCCGCATAAATGATTGCCACCTTGTCGCACATCTGTGCCACGACACCCAGGTCATGCGTGATCAGCAGCATTGCGGTTCCCAGATTCTTTTTCAAATCATTCATCATATCCAGAACCTGTGCCTGAATCGTCACGTCGAGCGCCGTCGTCGGCTCATCGGCAATCAGCAGCTCCGGCTGACAGGCCAGAGCCATCGCGATCACCACTCTCTGCTTCATTCCTCCGGAAAACTGGTGCGGATATTCCTTATAACGGGTTGCCGGAATTCCTACCATCTCCATCATCTCTGCTGCCTTCTGTGCCGCCTCTTTCTGGGAAACCTTCTCGTGCAGCCATATCATCTCGGAAATCTGATCGCCGACGGGATCAATCGGGTTCAGCGCCGTCATCGGGTCCTGGAAAATCATGGAAATCTTCCCGCCCCGCACCTTGCGCATCTCTGCTTCACTCATCTCGTACAGATTACGGCCCTCAAACTCTACCTTTCCGCCTGTTACATGGCTTTGCGGCTTCGGATTCAGGCGAAGAATCCCCAGTGCAATCGATGTCTTGCCGGCGCCGGTCTCTCCCACGAGTCCCAGGGTCTCCCCTTTTTTCAGTTCCAGAGACACATGGTTCACCGCATAGCTGGTACCGATGTCTTTGGTGACATATGTGATACTCATATCCTCCACAGATAAAAGCTTCTTCTCTTCCAATGTTCGGTCACCTCCCTATTTCTTCAGGCGGGGATCCATGGCGTCACGCAGTCCATCCCCCAGCAGATTCACAGAAACAACCACCAGTGCGATCGCCAGTCCCGGGAATGTTACCATATACGCATGGTCAACAATATATGTACGCGCGGAAGAAAGCATCGCACCCCACTCCGGATACGGAGGCTGAACACCCAGTCCCAGGAAGCTGAGGCTGGCCGCAGCGATGATCGCGTTGCCAACGCTCAGAGTACATTGCACGATAATCGGTGAGAGAACATTCGGCAGAATATGCCGGAAAATAATCCTGGCATTGCTGGCATCAATCGCTGTGGCCGCTTCAATAAATTCCTGGTTCCGGATCGAAAGCACCGGACCTCTGATCAGTCTGGCAAATTTGGGGGTAGACGAAATACCAACCGCGATGATCGCACTCCTGATGCCGCTCCCCATCATCGCCGAGATCGCAATCGCCAGAAGCAGATTCGGCAGAGCCATGGACACATCCAGCACCCGCATAATGACACTGTCAACCTTCCCTCCGAAGTAGCCGGACACCGCTCCCAGGATGATGCCCAATACCGCGGCGATTGCTGTGGCCACAAAGCCGATCATCAGAGAGATCCGACCTCCGTAAAGCAGACGGCTGAAAATATCTCTTCCCAGATTGTCCGTACCGCACAGATGCTGCAGACTGGGAGTAAGAAATTTCAGACTGACATCCTGCGCATCATAATCGTAGGGTGCTATGATCGGTGCAAACACGCACATGACGACAACAACAAGCAGGATCGCCGTACCAAGCATGGCGCCCTTGTTATAAATCAGGCGACTCATGACTTCGCCGGTCATACTTCTCTTCTTTATTTCTTTTTCAGACGATTTCTTTCCCGACATCTCAGGCCACCTCCCCTGCTTTTTCCTTTTGTGCCTTTTTCCTGGGTTTGGAAGCGAATTGTGCCTTGATGCGCGGATCGGCTCCGGCATAGAGCAGATCAACCGCCAGGTTCACCAGACTGAAGCTGATGGCCAACAGTAAGACGGCGCCCCGGACCATCGGGTAATCACGGTTGTTGATGGATTCCACCATGAGACGCCCTAAGCCGGGAATGGAGAAAATCTGTTCCATCACCATGGCTCCGCCCAGGGCAACACCAAAGGAATTTCCGGCTGCCGTGATAATAGGGATCAGCGCATTTCTCAGTATGTGGTGCCGCGTGATGACACCCTCTTTCTGCCCCTTGGCTCTCGCAGTACGCACATAGTCCTGATTAATGCAATCCAGCATACTGGAACGGGTAATACGCATCAGAGAGGCTGCATGCGTCAGTCCCAGACATATGGAAGGAAGCACCCAATAGCGCGGCCCATACCAGCCAGAGACAGGAAACCATTGCAGTCTCACGCTGAACAGCATAATCAGAAGCAGCCCGAGCCAGAACACCGGCATGGATATTCCCGCCATTCCGAATATTCGCGCAATGGTATCAATCCATGAATTCTGATGATTCGCCGCCACAATTCCCAGAAGTACCCCGATGATCATGGCAATGCTGGAACAGAAGACCGCCAACAGGAAGGTTGTAGGGAACCGTTCCAGAATTGACTTGGTAACAGGCTGTCCCGACTTGTACGATGAACCAAAATCTCCCTTTGTCACAATGTTCCATATATACGTAACATACTGTTCTACAAAGGAATCGTTCAGCCCATAGGAATCCCGCCACTCCTCTTTCGTTTCCTCAGAGGCATTTTCTCCTAATACAATGTCCGCGGGATCGCCGGGCGTAAAATACAGAATGGTAAAAATCAACAGAGAAACCCCCAGCAGTACTGGTATCAGCTGAAGGATTCTTTTAACTGCATAACGTAACATTCTTCTTCTCCCTTCCGTCGTGATTTTTAAATTTCCACCGCGGCCGCCGTCCCCATGCCGCCGCCGATGCAGAGTCCGGCGACGCCGAAGCCGCCGCCCCGTCTTTTCATCTCATACAGCAGGGTCACCAGAATCCGGCATCCTGAAGCCCCCACCGGGTGCCCCAGGGCGATCGCTCCGCCGTTCACATTTACACGGTCCGGATCATAGCCCAGGATTTTTTCTGCTGCCAGAGACTGGGCCGCGAAGGCTTCATTGGCCTCGAAGAGATCCACATCCGACACCGTGCGCCCGCATTTCTTCAGAAGTGCCTGGATCGAAGCTGCCGCTCCCAGTCCCATCACCGCCGGGTCAACACCGACAGATACTCCGGCTTTCCATTCAGCGAGAGGCGTCAGTCCCAGTTCCTTTCTCTTCCGGTCGCTGACCAGCACGACCGCCGCCGCACCGTCATTGATGCTGGAGGCATTGCCCGCGGTCACGGTTCCGTCGGGTCGGAAGGCCGGCTTCAGCCGGGCCAGCGACTCAGGTGTCACACCGCTGCGCGGCGACTCATCCTGTGCAAACAGGATCGTCTCCTTCTTCCGGCGTACCGGCACAGCGACGATCTCCTCGTCAAAGCGTCCCGCCCTCTGCGCCGCTTCGCAGCGCTGCTGGCTGCGAGCTGCGAAGGCATCCTGCTCCTCCCGGCTGAAGCCATAGCGCTCCGCGATGTTCTCCGCCGTGATGCCCATGTGATAATCCCCAAAAGCATCCCACAGTGCATCGTGTACCATCGCGTCTTCCACCGTCCCGCGATTCATGCGGTAGCCAAAGCGGCCCTGCGGAAGCAGATAGGGTGCTGCGGACATATTTTCCATGCCGCCGGCCACCACGACCTCAGCCTCTCCCGCGAGGATGCGGGAAGCCGCCTGATTCACGGACATCAGTCCGGAGCCGCAGACCTGGTTCAGGGTGTACGCCGGGATCTCCTGCGGAAGTCCGGCGTCCAGCGCCGCCTGGCGCGCCACATTCTGGCCCAGACCGGCCTGAATCACACAGCCAAGAATCACCTCATCCACCTGGTCGGACGGAAGACCGGCGCGCTGCAGCACCTCACGGATGACTGTGGCTCCCAGTGTCCTCACCGGAACGCCCGTCAGAGTGCCTCCGAATTTGCCGATCGCGGTGCGGCAAGCGCCCGCGATCCATATACGCTCTTTCATGCGACCTTCCTCCTAGATGACGTGATCCTTCTGCAGCTGCTCCAGCTCCTCCTCCGGAACATCCAGCCACTCTCCATAGATTTCCTGATTATGCTGTCCCAGTGTCGGAGCCGGCCGGTTGATCCGGGGCATGGTATCCATCAGCTTGACCGGATTACCGTTCACCTTCATTTTCCCGATGACCGGATGCTCAATCTCAATGAACATCTCCCGGGCATCCGCGATATGCTCATCCTCCGTGATCTGTGCCACGTCATAGATCGGCCCGGCCGGAATCCCGTGACTCAGTACGATATCCACGACTTCATCCACCGTATACTGCCTGGTCCAGCTCTCGATGTACTTCTTCTGAATTTCGTTATTCTCTACACGGAGCGGCACATTCAGGAAGCGTTCATCCGTGATCATCCATTCCATATCCAGAACCTCCCGGCAGAGCTTCTCGTAGAGCTTCTGGTTGCCGCAGGCAATGATCACAAAGCCGTCCTTCGCCTGATAGGAATCGTAGGGAGCGATGGAAGCGTAAGCATTTCCCATTCGTACCGGAATCTCATCGCTCTCAAAATATCTCTGATAGGCATTCTCCAGGCTGGCGACGACCGAATCCACCAGGGATACGTCCACCCTCTGCCCATGACCCAGCTTCTCGCGGGCATACAGCGCCGCAAGAACACCGATTACCATATTCATGCCGCCCAGCATATCCCCCATGGCATTGCCGGAACGGGTCGGTTCGCTGCCTTTGGAACCGGTCACGCTCATCAGACCGCCCATTGCCTGCGAAATGATGTCATACCCCGGCCGCTGCGCATAGGGCCCGTATGAGCCGAAGCCGGAGACAGCTGCGTAGATCAGCTGATCGTTGACCTTTTTCAGGACATCATATCCCAGACCCAGACGATCCATGACGCCAGGGCGGTAATTCTCCAGCAGGATATCCGCCTTCTTCACCAGCTCCAGGAACAGCTTCTTCCCCCGCTCATCCTTCAGATTCAGGGTGATTCCCATCTTGTTGCGGTTCAGATTGGCATAATAGGTGCTTTCCCCGTTGCGGTAGGGACCATATCCCCGGGCATCATCGCCCCGTCCGGGGATTTCGATTTTAATGACGGTGGCGCCGAGATCGCCCAGGATAGAACCGCCGTAGGGTCCCGCCACCACACGCGTCAGATCCAGTACTACCAGATTTTCCAATGCTTGCATTTTTTCTCTCCTATTTTAGCGATACGGTAAGGAGGACGAGGAATCTCATCCCCCTCTTTTCCTGAAACCGCCTTTATTCCGCTGTCACCTGGAGCTCATCCTCCTCCACGTGAATCTTCATTCTCATGAAAGCGGAGCCCATGGATTTCCCCAGAGAATCCAGCCGCAGAGACAGCGTTGCTCCGCCCCCCAGTGCGTGCTTCATCACGAAATTAAACCCGTTCAGCGACGGCACCTCATAGCGGGTCACCTCGCCCTTCACCATGTCGCCAAAATATTCCTTTACCTTCTCGACTGTCACTTCACGCTCGATGATCGGATAGTATTCCGGCTTCCTGGCATATACACAGACGTTGCTCGTATCCCCCTTGTCCCCGGAACGGCCATGGGCAATATCCTTCAGATAAATCTCTTTCATCTCTATTTCACCTCCCGGATATGACTCTCCAGACGAATGGCATCCCTGGGCACCAGGGTCGGCCACAGACCAATCACTTCCTGTACCTTGGAACGACCGCCGAAGAAGCTGGCTCCGGGCGGGCCGTTCAGCTGCAGCGGCGAGATCTCGGGGATCAGCTGCGCCGCTTCCGCCTTCTCTTTGGTCCGGATCGCAATACGCATCACGACTTCATTCATCCGGTTGATCAGGTCGGGGCTCATATCCGCCACACCCAGATGCAGGGAATTAAGGCCCACGAAGCTGACATGGATCTCCTCAGGGTGTACGCCCTTGCGCGCCAGCTTTTTCTTCAGGATCTCCGCCGTATACTGTGCCTTCTCATAGGCATCCGGCCAGGCAAAGTTCAGATAGGATACAACCTTCCATCCGGCGTGATAGCCCAGGCAGAGCTTCAGCTGATCCGGACGCTGCTTGCCGTGGATATTCGAAATGCGCACCCGGTTGTCACCGTCCTGTGTGACCCGGGCCTGGCTGACATCCACCGTGACGTCCGGCGTGATATAGTTGGCCGGATCGTGTACCTCATAAAGGAACTGCTCCTTGACCGACTGCTCGCTGATCAGACCGCCGCAGTTCGGCGCCTTGGTGATGTGGAAATCATCCCGGGAGATCTCCGCGATCGGGAATCCCAGCTGGTCCATATCCGGCACGCCGCGCCAATCATACTGGAAGTTACCGCCAGCGCCCTGGCCGCCGCACTCCAGCAGATGTCCTGCCATGATGCCGCGCGCCATCTGATCCAGCTCCTCGGGCTTAATCCCCAGCTCGTACATGATCGGGGACAGGAACAGGGCGGAATCAGTGGCCCGGCCCGTCAGCACCACGTTCGCACCATCCCGCAGACACTGTACGATGGGCTCATGTCCGTAGTACACGTTGGCGTTCAGGAGCTTATCCTGAATCTGCGTAAAATCTCCCACATCATCGATGTTATCGAAGGGAACGCCCTGGCGAATCAGCTCAGGGATCTGCGCCAGGATATCATCCCCCAGCACATAGCCGATCTTATAGCCGGACAGTCCCTGCTCCCGGGCGATCTTCTCTACCTGGTCGACCGCCCCCTCGATGTTCATCCCGCCGGCATTCGTCAGAACGCCGATCTTCTTCTCATAGACATCTCTCGCGATCTCCTTCATCAGGCCGATGAAGTCCCTGGCATACCCTGCCTGCGGGTTCTTCAGCTTCTGCCTCTGCATGATCGAGAGCGTCAGCTCCGCCAGATAATCGCAGGCCATGTAGTTCAGGTTTCCCTGGCGAACCATGTGGATAGCTGCGTCATTGCTGTCGCCCCAGAATCCCTGGCCGCCGCCGATTCTTACTGTGTCCATATCTTCCTCCTTTTAATTTAGTATAACGTTTTACTGTAACGTTGTACTAAATATACACTGCCTCTCCACTTTTGTCAATCCCTATTTTAAATTTTATTTTTTCAAAAAATCTGATACAGGGCGTTTTCACTCTGCAAAGCAAAAAAGAGTGGCAGTCAGACAACTGTCACTCCTTCTCTAAAGCAAAGTCCTGTTCATCTTCACACGCTGACGACGATGCCCCCGTCATTGGCGTAGGTGGTGCTTAAGCCCCCCGTCTCTGCCACATAGACCGAGAGAAACCTCGCCTTCTCGCAGAGCATCCGCTTCACCTTCTCCGCGCGCTCCGGGCAGTTCACATGCACTATCCCGAGAATCTTCTTCTCCGGCTCCTTCACATCGCGGATCACATGATCCACCATGGACTTTAACGCCCGGTCCAGCCCCCGCGTCTGTCCCAACCGGATGATCACGCCGTGATTGGCGGACATCACCGGCTTGATATTCAGAGCCGAGACCACCAGCGCCGCCAGACCGCTGAGACGGCCGTTCTTCCGCAATGTCTCCATATCTTCCAGAACAAAATAGGTCTTCATATGATCCAGATAATCCTGTACCTGCTCCACGATCTCCTCAAAGGGAAGTTCCTTCTCACACAGTTCCTGGATCTTAAAGGCCACCAGCGCTTCGCCGCAGCAGGCGGAATCGGAGCTGAATACGTGAATCTGCTTCCCGCTGTCCGGATTCTCCTCCAGATACAGGTTCGTGCCCAGCACCGCGCTGTTATAGCTGCCGCTCAGATGCTGGGACAGCGTCACAACAAAGATCCGGTCTGCGTCGCAGAGGCAGGCGTCCCGGTAGGCCTCCGGCGAAGGACAGGCCGACTTCGCACACCCGCTGGATGCCGCCACCGCAGCCAGAAATTCCTTCTGGTTAAATGTCTCATCATCCACATACGTAACTCCGTCCAGTTCGATCGTCAGGGGTATGGACACAAAATGGGAATCCGCCTTCTTCTCCGGCGTCAGGTCGCAGCAACTGTCCACAATGATTCGATAGCTCATAGCAAGCCTCCCATGTCATTCACTCGTATCTTTCCATGTCCGGAAGATGTCGGTTTTTATTGTTCCGGGACATGGTTTTCAATACCATGTATGATAGCACAGTTTTCCACAAAATAAAAGAGGGAAAATCGCAGTTTCCCTCTTTTATTCACGGTTACTTTCCTCAGCGGCTGACCACGAAGGTCGGATATCCGCGGCTTCGCAGCTCCTGCTCCAGCCGCACCGCATTTTCCATATAGCGAAAATCTCCCGCCCGTACCTTATAGAGACCGTCCTCCTCTACGATGCGCGCCGGGATTCCTTCCGCCCGCATCCGCCGCTGCAGGCGTTCCGCCTGATCGCGAAGAGCATAGGCGCCGGTCTGTACCTGATAACGCATTTCCATGGCGTCCAGCGTCCCGCCCTTCAGCGTCTCCTCAATACCGTCGGCGATGGCCCGGGCGATCTCATCAAAATGCTCATCGAAACGCTGATTGTCAGCCGCTGTATTCAGGTATCCGGTCTCGATCAGAACCGCCGGCATCCGTGTCCGGCGCAGGACGACCAGATCCGGCCGCTCAGAGATCCCGTTGTCCGTAAATCCCACCTCCTCCAGCGCCCGGTTGATATTTCCGGCCAGCTCGGCCGGAAGCCCCTCGTCCCGGTACACCAGAGTCTGCACACCGCTGTAGGTCTCCGGCTCCGGGGTCGAATTCCGGTGAAAAGAGACCAGTACATCCGCCCCGGAATTGTTGGCGATCATCGCTTTCTCATAGGGAGACTGATACACATCCTCCGTGCGCGTATAGAGCACGGGAAAGCCGTCCTCCTGCAGCAGTTTTCCGACCGCCAGAGCCAGACGCAGATTGTCATCCGCCTCCCGCCTTCCCTCAAACAACGCCCCCGGCTCCTGACCTCCGTGACCCGCGTCAAGAATAATCGTATCCGGCATACTACTCCTCACAGTTTTGTCTTCTCTTATCAGGATATGCGCAACCGGTGTGTTTGGGAAGTGCGGGCTGCTTCATCTATCGTATATAGACGCCCGCAACAGAGATCTCTTTGGAAGAATGATTGTACAGAAAAAAACGGTAATCACCTGCCGAACTCAGAAAGAAGGTATGTGACAGCGTGTTTACTCCGGAGATATAGCAGAGATTTCCACGGGGGTCGATGACGCCGACCCAGATCACTGCATCGACCGGTTCGACCCTCAATACAACCGACAGAGTGCTGCCGGGAAGCTGCCGGAACTTCGAAGAGGAACCCAGAACGCCCTGCGGCATCCTCCAGGCCACATCCGCCATTTTCGCTGCCGGTACAGGATCCGCCTCGTTAAAAAGGATCATTTTCCCGCCGAATTCATCCAGATTGGCCGTGTGCTCCTCCATTTCCCCGCTCATTCTCTTCTCACAGACCGCTTCCGCCGTCAGAAGAAAGACATTCTGATATACTTCCAGAGCAGTAATGCCACTCACACACACGACGAGGCCGCCCGCCAGCAGGAACAGCACCGAGGCGAAGGCGACCACGCTTTTCCTGTGTCTCTTCAGCTTCTGGTGCTTTCTGATCAGGGAAATCCGCCGGTAAAGTTCTTTTTCATCCCGACGCAGCTCCATCGTGCCCACATGCCGGACACCGCCTGCGCTGCGCTGTACCAGACGAATCAGCACATCAAAATAGTTCCGTGAACCGCCCGTATCCCGGCAGGTCGCCAGATCACAGCTGCTTTCATTCCATACATCCACCTCGGTTCTCACTTCCGCAATGACGGGAAGAAACCAGAGGGTGCAGGACAGAACCGCTGTCAGAAGCATCCACAGAGCATCCCGATTCCGGATATGATTCATCTCATGAAGCAGCACGACCTCCCGCTCCCGGCGGTCCAGGCCCTCTGTCGGCAGGTAAATGACCGGACGAAGCAGCCCATGGACAAACGCCGCGTCCCGCATATATCTGACCCGGCAGCGCACCGTTCGGCGAATCCCCAGCTGTCTGCGCAGATTCTCACACTCCGCGCGCAGGGACAGCGGGCAGTCGGTGCTGCCGGCCCGCATATACCACAGAGAATCCCGGTATGCACGCACTTCCCGCAGCCCCTGTCTCACCGTACCCACCAGCCACACCGTCTCCGGGACGCGCAGGACAAACGCCGCTTTTTCCAGAGAAGCGATACTGAGCCAGTACCCATAGTGATGTTTCAGAGCCCGAAGCGCCAGAATCAGAAAGGGAATATAGTAAAAAAGCACGACACATCTCAGCAGTCCGCACAGCAGCGGGATATCACAGACCTCCTGCATCAGAGTGCGGAGCCCCTTCCACAGCCAGAAGAGCAGAGTTCCTGTCAGCGCGCTGAGATGCAGCGAGAGAAAAAAGAGGTGGATCCAGTCACTCCAGGTCATCCCGGATGCTCCGGATTGCCTCCCACTCATCCTCCGTATAGTTCTGATGGCGGTAGAAAGCGGACAGGAAGGAATTCGCCGACTCTCTGCCAAGGAAATCCGACATTTTTCTGGAATAGCTGTCCAGATACTCATCCTCGCTGACCAGCGGAGAAAAATAAGAGGTTCCCTTCTTGTAAGAGGACACATATCCCTTATCCTTCAGTCTTTTCAGAAAAGTATAGACCGTCGTCTCTTTATAGCTCTTGCCGTAGATCTTTTCAATCCTCACGATCAGCTCCGCCACCGTCATGGGGCTTCCCACATCCCACAGGCATTTCATTACCAGCAATTCACAATCCGAAAGATCTGTCAAATTCATCTGCAGCCTCCTGTACCATTTTGTACCGGTTCGGACACAAAACGGCCGGAAAATTGTCCCGCGGAGTGTGCCCTCACCCATACAAAGAATTATAGCATGTTTCCCTGAATTTTGACAACTCACAATCTGCACGGACGGTTCCGCTCTCTGACTGCGCAGACAAATGCCCGTATTTCCCGGTTTTATTCCGGAAAACCTTTCCGCCATTCTGTCTTGACTTCTCCTCCCGTTTTTCATACAATGTGTACCACAAAGGATGATCAGACGCACTTTTACGCACAATTTGTATCAAAAGCGGGAGGGAACCATGAAATTAAGCGCAAGTCTTGTGGCAGAGGAACTGCAGGCAACCCATTCGATTGAAGCCGGGGAGAATCTCTCTCTGCTCCCCGAACTGGAGCAGCTCCATTTTTACACGGAACCGGAGGAGCTCCGGGAGCGCACGATCTACATCGTCACGGAATCCACGATTCCGACCGCTTCCTTTTCCGTACCGGACAGCTCCATGCTGATTTTTGCCGGTTCCTATGCAGACCGGATCACGGTCTGTCCGGCCAATACCTGTCGACTGCTGGATCCTGCTGCCAGCCCGGCTCTCCTCATGAACACGCTGACCGATATTTTCAGCAAATATACGATGTGGAAGGAAAATCTGGTGAACCTGCGGCTGAACGACAGCTCGATCCAGGCGATGCTGGAAGCCAGCTATCCCATTTTCGGAAACCCGCTGATGGTCATGGGGATGGATTTCACGATCATCGCCAAATATTTTCCCGAAGCAGCCCCCTTTCAGGAGAGCGTCTACGGCTCCTCCGAAGGAACCTATGCCTATATCACTTCGGTCAAGCAGGACCCCCTTTACAATCAGGTACGGGAGCGAAACGGTTTCTTCCTGTACCCCAATCCGGGCAGCGGCGTGACCTCCCTGTGTGTCAACATCAAGAAATACGACGTCACCTCCTACCGTCTCTCCCTGATGGATTATGTCAAGCCCATTCATGAGAATCTGGGATTTCTGCTGGAAGATCTGGCGGAGCTGATCGAGCACGCCCTTCTCCACAACACGATCCGGAAGGCCTCCAGGGATACAACGCTCCATTCCCTGTTCCTTCACATCCTGTCGGACCGGACCGCGGACCACGTCACGGTCAGCCAGAAGCTGGATTCCCTGGGGTGGTATTCCCGCAACGAATATTTCTGCATCGTGCTGAAGACCACCTACCTGGATCAGCAGAACCTGACCGCCAACGCGATCTGCACCTATGTACAGAACATCATCAAGAGCTCCTGCGCCCTGCCCTACAAGGACAATATCGCCATCTTCATCAACATGAGCCAGGCCCGGCTGCAGGTGCAGGACGTGACGGACAAGCTGGCTTACTTCATCCGCGACAGCTATCTGAAAGCAGGCTACAGCCGCGTCATGGCCGGACATATGAACCTGCGCCGCCAGTACATCCAGGCCACGCTGGCGCTCGACGTCGGCGAACGGAAGCTGCCCTTCCAGTGGATCTATCAGTTCAACGAGATTGCCTTCGACTATATCCTGGAGCAATCAACCCGGAGGCTCCCCGGCTACATGCTCGGACATGAGAACCTCCTGAAGCTGAAGGCCATGGATGAGAGCAGCAACACCGAGTATCTGCGCACACTGCGGGTCTATCTCGACAACCACCTGAACGCCGTGCAGAGCGCCCGCGAGCTCTACATCCACCGGAGTACATTTTTATATCGCCTGGACAAAATCAAGGGGATTCTGAACTCGAACCTGGACGACCCGAATGAGATTCTCTATCTCATGCTCTCGTTCCGTTTCATTGATATGGAAAATCAGACCGGGGTGGAGGAAGATACAGAAACGGAAAGAGAAAAATGACAGAAAATCCGGCATATCGGTTACTGTTCCGATACGCCGGATTTTTCTGTACAAATGAAAAAAGCTCCCACACAAGGCGCCTTCCATTTTCAGATATACAATACAAAATGAGCGATGGGGGGTTCGAACCCCCGACAACTTGATTAAAAGTCAAGTGCTCTACCGACTGAGCTAATCGCCCCCGATGGCCGATCGCCAAGCTGGGCTAACTGGATTCGAACCAGCGAATGCAGGAGTCAAAGTCCTGTGCCTTACCGCTTGGCGATAGCCCAGTAGGGTGGGATGTGGGACTCGAACCCACGGCCTCCAGAGCCACAATCTGGCGCGCTAACCAACTGCGCCAAACCCACCATATTGGGAGTCACACTCCCTTGATATCTTCCTCGGCTATCTCAGAAAATACCAGAGCGGGTGATGGGAATCGAACCCACGTGTCCAGCTTGGAAGGCTGGTGTTCTACCATTGAACTACACCCGCACAGAACCTGACGGTTCCGCGCTCCACAGCGCTTTTCGTATTCTAGCGCACTTCATGAAATTTGTCAACCGTTTTTCTGAAAAATCTGCCGCCGCATCCGGGGTCTATTTGATCGTGTTTCCGCTCACCGTGGAGGAGCCGGAGGCGACCCGTATGCCGGCTTTCTTTCCGGGCGAGGTGATGGTATTCTTCTGAATCTTCGAAACCGAACCCTTCAGCTGCACGTGAATGCCATATTCCCCCGGCTTTTTGATCTTGTTGCTGATCACGCTCGTCACCCTGGAGGAATCCTCGACCCGTATGCCGTCCTTCGTCGGCGAGGAAATCGTGTTTTTGGCAATTTTCGTCGCCTTCGAGCTGCCGTTCAGATAGATTCCGTGGATGAAGCTGCCGCTGATCTTATTGCTGCTGATCGACGTACAGGTACTCTTCTCGCGAAGCTGGATCCCGTAGTATTTTTCCTGTCCGCCGGAACCTGTGTAGCTGATGGTGTTGCCTGTGATCGAAGCCTTCTTCGTATTGACCAGACGGATCCCCAGGTACTTTGTTTTAATCGTATTTCCGGAGATCGTGACCCCGCTGACATAATAATCCCCCTTCGGGATCTTATCCCCTGAGGCAGTGCCAAGCCCGGTTTTCTTACTCAGAGTGAAGCCGTTGACGAGAATGCCTACGCTGTCATAATCGGCCCAGGGATCCGAGCCGCTCAGCGTGATCGTATTATTAGTGATCACGATCTTCTGATCAGCGGCCGGCGTCTTGTATTTCACTGAGGTACCCGAGGGCACGCCGCCCTGCGCCGCCAGCGTGGAGGAGAGATAGACTCCCTCTGCGCTCGTATTGAACAGCACCGGATAGATCGCGATCCCCCGCGGCGTTGTCCCATTGATCATATTGTCAGAGATCGTACAGTTGATCCAGTTCTGCCCCTGGATCGCCGCGCTGCGGCAGTTGGTGAAGGTCGAATTCGTAATCTGAATATTTTTGACCGGATTATTCAGTACCGCCGTATGGCTCCCCACACCGCGGGGCACATTTTTAAACTTGCAGTTGTCGATCACGATGTTCTTGCAGGGCAGATCCTCATAAACATAATCGGAAAAATGCTTCTTCACCAGAACATCGATCTGAATCGCCTCATAATAGAGCTCGCTCCGGGACGCGT
The DNA here is from genome assembly GCA_021202465.1 of Lachnospiraceae bacterium. Classification (GTDB taxonomy): domain Bacteria; phylum Bacillota; class Clostridia; order Lachnospirales; family Lachnospiraceae; genus UBA3305. The sequence goes on from JAJQCZ010000015.1 coordinate 17,042, forward strand.
CATCCGACAGCGTCTGGTTCTGGAACGTACAGCTGCGAACTGTCAGCCCCTTTACACCGGCCACTTCCATGAGATGGCCGTTCTTCACATTTTTCAGCGTGCATTTCTTCAGCGTAAAGTTGTACGCATGTGCCACCTTCAGGAGCGTGTGTTCCTTCTTATTCAGATCCAGCGTACCCCCGTAAATGGTAATATTTTTATAATAATATCCGGTCGCGTTGTCGCTCTCTGCCCCCACGATGATCAGGCCGGCATCACCTGTCTGCTTCAGCGTCACGCCCTTCAGCACCAGAAATGTATTGCTGTAAATGTGAAGCGCTTTCGTCAGTTTATAGGTTCCCTCCGGCACCGTGATCTTATAGGGATTCGAGGCCGTCGCCTTCTCCTTCGCCTCATCCAGAAGCGCCTGGATCGCCTTCGTTGCCCCCTTACTCTCGATGCTCGAGGCAGAGACCGTCTTCTTCGTGTAAGTCGCCGCCATGACCTGCGTGCTGCCCGCACCGAGCAGCAGAACACAAACCAGCAGCGCACCCGCCAGAATCCAGTATCCCCTGCGGCGTTTTTTCTCTGTCTTCATCGTCTTTCCCCCTTTTCCTCTGTTATTGCAGCCCTGTTGCGTAAGAAATAGTAAAATGGCACTGTCCCTTCGCATCGATCTCCAGAATCGCGAAGGAAGGACGGTGGCCCTCCTGACGGGGCAGCGAGAGACTGCCCGGATTCAGAAAGGCTCTCTCTCCGATGTAGGAGAGATCCGGAATATGCGTGTGGCCGTAGAGCACGACGTCAGCCTGCGCCTCTTCCGCCGCCAGGTTCAGGTGGGCAAGTCCCCGATGGACATCATACCGGTGTCCGTGAGTCATAAAAATCCGCCGGTCGCCCAGTTCCACGACCCGCTCCCAGGGCTCTCGGCTCAGGCGGTCACAGTTTCCCGCCACGAAGGTAATCGGACAGCCCACGGTGCCCCGCAGGAAATCCTCATCTCCCTCCACATCGCCCAGATGGAGGATCCGATCCACCGGCGCCACCCGCTTCACCACCCCCCGGAAATGCTCCAGCCGGCCGTGCGTATCGCTGACCACGAGAATCTTCATCGCTGCTCCTCCTGCCACGCGGCGATGGACCCGGCCATGATTCGCAGAGCCTTTCCCCGGTGGCTGATGGCATTCTTCTCCCCGGCCGGAAGATCCGCCGTGGTACATCCCCTCTCAGGCAGCCAGAAAATGGGATCGTAGCCGAACCCGCCGCTGCCGCTGGGCTTCTCTGCGATCTGACCTTCGATGGTTCCCTCCGCCACCTCTTCATGGCCGTCGGGAAACACGGCGGCGATAACACAGCGGAAACGGGCGCTGCGCTCCGCGCCGACGCAGCCTGCCACCTGGTCCATGATCGCCTGGTTCTTGATCACATACGAGGTATCCTCCCCCATAAAACGAGCCGAGTAGACGCCCGGCGCCCCGTCCAGAGCATCCACCTCCAGGCCGGAATCATCGGCCAGCACCAGACCGCCGGTGACGGCGTGGACGGCCCGGGCTTTGATGCGCGCGTTCTCCTCGAAGGTCGTCCCATCCTCCACGATCTCCGCGTGGATATCCAGATCCTTCAGAGAAAAGACCGGCAGACCGAGATCGGCCAGCACAGCCCGCACCTCCCGCATCTTTCCCTCATTTCCCGTCGCAAAAACAATCCTCTGTTCCGCGTCCATTGCGTCAGCTCCTCTCCCCTGTGCCGGGCCTCTTTCTGGGAGGCTTCGGCCCCAGGAACTGGTAAAAATACGTCTTCATCATGCCGTTGTATATCTTGCGGTTCCGGTCTGCCTTACGCCCGAAATATTTCTCCGCATCCCCGTAAGCGGTGATCATATAACAGGACCAGGAATCCAGCGCAGCAAACCGCTCGCCGATGGTCCGGTACAGCGCCGGAAGCGCCTCCTTTTCCTCGATCCGCTCCCCGTAGGGCGGATTCATGATCAGGAAACCGTACTTCTTCGGATGACTCAGCTCACTCACCGGCCTCTGCTGGAAATGGATCAGGTGGTCGACGCCCGCTTCCCGGGCATTGGCCCGGGCGGCCTTCACCACATCGGCATCGATATCAAACCCCTGGATGTCTGTCTCTATTCTGACATCCAGCAGAGAAGCCGCCTCATCCGCCGCCTCATACCAGGCCTTCCGCGGAATCACGCCCGGCCAGTTCTCGGCCAGGAAGCTCCGGTTCATCCCCGGCGCCATATGGGCTGCCATCATGGCCGCCTCGATGGGAAAGGTTCCGCTGCCGCAGAAGGGATCCACCAGAATCCGATCGCCCCGCCAGGGCGTCAGCATCAGCAGCGCCGCCGCCAGGGTCTCCGTGATCGGAGCCTTCGCCGTCATCTTCCGGTATCCGCGCCGATGCAGAGATTCTCCGGAGGTATCGATTCCCACTGTCACCCGGTTCTTATAGAGGAAGACCCGCAGCGGAAACTGAGCGCCGGTCTCCGGAAACCAGTTCACGCCGTACACTCTCTTCAGCCGTTCCACCATCGCTTTTTTCATGATAGACTGAATGTCGGAAGCACTGAACAGCTGACTCTTGATCGAGGAAGCTTTGGCCACCCAGAACTTCCCGTCGGCAGGAATGAATTCCTCCCAGGCGACTGCCTTCGTCTTCTCGAAGAGCTCATCAAATGTTGTTGCCTCGAACTCCGCCGCCTTGAGGAGCACACGCTCCGCGGTCCGCAGAAACAGGTTGGCCCGGCAGGCTGCCTCCGGTCCCCCGGAAAAGGTCACCCTGCCATCCTCCACCTGGACGATAGAATACCCCAGGTCTGTGATTTCTTTCTTGCACACGACCTCCAGCCCGAAATGGCAGGGGGCGATCCACTGGTACATCCGTTTTCATTCTCCTTCCCGACCGGTCTGTCCGCCGGACAGACACCGATACAGAAATATTACCCTGTTTTCCGCTTCTTCGCAACCAATTTACAGGATTTTTTATCTCCAGACATACGCGGACGCAAAAGGGGCGGAACCCCTCAAAGGATTCCGCCCCTTTTCGCGTCTGCGCCGTAAACGACTTTCCGCCGTTTACTGTTCCTGAGACCGGTTCTGACTGCGGTTCTGCAGACGGTTCCGGTCACAGTTCTGTTCTCTGTCCTGACTCCGGTTCTCCGAGCGGTTCCGGTCGCAGTTCTGCTCTCTGTTCTGGCTCCGGTTCTCCGAGCGGTTCCGGTCGCAATCCTGCTCCCGGTTCCCGGATCGGTTCTCCGAACGATTCCGGTCACAGTTCTGCTCTCTGCTCTGACTCTGGTTCTCGGAACGGTTTCTCTCCTGATTTCTGGTGCTCGCCATATTCAGATCCCTCCTTGATTTTGGCCGTATGGCCATAACGGATCCCTTTACGGGACCTCCTTACTCCTGGCCGAATGGCCATAGGTTTACCCAGTGGGCACAATTCCAGTATGCCCGGCCACCAGTTTTTTATGCAAAAGGATCCGCTGCTTACCGGAAAAAGAAAATCCGGCGGCAAAACACAGGTTCAACGCAGTCTTTTAACATTTTTATCATATCAAATTCACATAATCGTCACGAATCCGGGGTATGATAACATCATCAAAAGCAAGACAAACCGTTTAAGGCCAGCTACGTTTTTTCGTTTTTCATATATTTCCCCTTTCTTTAGGGCCGTCACAGAGGTGGCGGCTCTTTTGTTTCATGAGTCAAAAAATCCCGGGAACGTCCTCTGCCGCACAGGTTTCAGCCTGCGGCGGAAGACATTCCCGGGATTTTACATTTTATCGTTACCACCGCCGCGGCCCTCTCCGATCCGCGACCAGCCGCCAGATCAGCCAGAGGATCACCAGCACCCAGAAGACAGGGGAACGCAGAATGACCAGAGCCAGCGTGAAGACACTCGAAAGAACGATCAGAAGGACAACGATGACCGCCGCCACAACCAGAGTGATCTTCCAGGAAGATACCCGGGTCACGTGCACATCCGGGCCTCCATACGACTCATACCGCTCCTCCGTTTCCTCATACCCATAGCGCGCTTCCGGCTCCCGATACTCCCGGGGGCCGTTTCCAGCCGCCGCCTCGTTCGCGTCGATGATCGACCTGGCAATGAGACGGGGATCCCCCAGCTCTTCCATCACATCCTCTTCCCGGCGCCCCCGGGAAATCTCACCGGAGATAAAGTCCCGGTAATAGCGCAGGTTGTCTTGGATGACCTGAGGGGATACCTCCCCCTCCAGTGCCTCCTCCAGACGGTTCAAAAATTCCTGTCGGTTCATTCTCGCCCTCCTCGGCAGCCGGCTCTCACGCCTGGATACATATCTCACATTATTTCATGCAGCCTATCTCACGAAAACAGACGGTTCATGGCACTGAAGATGCCCCGGATCGATGCGCGCGTGATGTTGGAGCTGATTCCCACACCATAGGTAGCGCGGCCGCTCTCCAGATCGACCATATGAATGTACGCGGCCGCCTTGGACTTCGAGCCCTGGGTCAGAGCATGCTCGTCATAATCCAGAATCCGGGTATGTACCGGAATCTTGGACAGAAGCGCGCCCTTGACCGCGTCGATGGGGCCGTTGCCTACGTTGGCCGCCTCCATGATCTCGCCCTCATATTTGAATTTCAGAGATACCCGGGTATCCATGCCCACATCCGAGATCTCGTAATGGATCAGCTGGAACGGGCCCTCCTTGGCCAGATATTCCTTCTCGAACTCACGGTAAATGGATTCCGGCGCCACCTCGCCCTGCCTCTCGGCGATTTCCTGAATCACATCGGCAAACTCTCTCTGCATCCCCTTGGGCATCTTGAAGCCGAAGCAGGACTCCATGACATAGGCGACGCCGCCCTTGCCGGACTGACTGTTGATGCGGACGACCGGTTCGTACACCCGGCCGATATCTGTCGGGTCGATGGGAAGATAAGGAACCTCCCAGTAGGGATTGTTTCTTTCCTTCATGGCCTTGACGCCCTTGTTGATGGCATCCTGATGAGAGCCGGAGAAGGCCGTGAATACCAGCTTGCCGGCATAGGGATGTCTCTCGTGGATATGCATCCGGGTGCAGCGCTCGTAGATCTCACTGATCTCGCGCACATCTTCAATGTTCAGCTCCGGATCGACGCCCTGAGAGAACATATTGTAGGCAATATTCAGAATATCCACGTTGCCGGTGCGTTCGCCGTTACCGAACAGAGTTCCCTCGACGCGGTCCGCGCCGGCCAGAAGCGCCAGCTCGGTGGCCGCCACACCGGTTCCCCGGTCATTATGGGGATGGACGCTCAGTGTGATCGTCTCACGGTTCTTAAAATGTTTATTCATCCACTCGATCTGATCGGCATAGACATTCGGCGTATTCATCTCCACCGTGGCGGGAAGGTTGAAGATGATCTTATTGTCCTCTGTGGGCTGCCACTCCTCCTGTACAGCCGTGCAGACCTCCAGCGCATAATCCAGCTCGGTGCCGGTAAAGCTCTCCGGGGAATACTCCAGCTGAATCTTTCCCGGGAATTCTTTCGCCATCTCTTTGACCATCCGGGTACCCTCTACGGCAATCTGCTTGATTTCCTCCCGGGTCTTGCCGAAGACCACATCGCGCTGCAGCGTGGAGGTGGAATTGTAAATATGCACCACCGCCTTCGGCAGCCCCTTGATGGACTCGAAAGTGCGCTTCAGCAGATGCTCGCGGCACTGTACAAGAACCTGTATTGTCACATCATCGGGGATCAGTTTCCGATCGATGAGCTGACGAAGGAAATCGAATTCCAGCTGAGAGGAGGAGGGGAACCCCACCTCTATCTCCTTGAAACCCAGCTTCACCAGAAGATTGAACATCTCCACCTTCTCGGACACCACCATAGGTTCGATCAATGCCTGATTGCCGTCCCGCAGATCGACGCTGCACCAGATGGGCGCTTTCTCAATCTCGCGGTTCGGCCATTCTCTCTCCGGATAATCCATCACCGGAACTCTCTTATATCTCTTATAGTTTAACATTTCTGCTTCCTCCTGTTTCTGTCATCTTTTCTGTCTTTTCTATCTGATCTGTCTGCCCCGCGGGCCTCGCCAAAGCGGCGCTTCACCGGTCTGTCATTCCCCGGAGTCCGACATTTCCCCGTCCGGACTCTCGCTCTCCGCCTCGGTCGTTTCCTCCTCAGAGCTCTCTGTCGTCGTGACAGCTTCTTCCGATTCAGTTGTCTCTTCTTCACTCTCCACAGCCACCAGCTGTAGTCGTACAGACACGGTTCCCACCACCGAGAAGCCCGACGGAACCGCGACATCCACCGTCACGCTGTGATACCCGGCCGCAAGGCCGCTCAGATCCGCCGTGCCGCTGAGCTCCGCCTCCGTCAGTTCTTCCAGATCGGCTTCCAGTCCCTCTACAGTCACATTGACCGTGACGTCCTCACTGCCCAGCGTCAGGGAAGAGTCAAGATTCTCCAGCGTCAGCGCAGAAAGATCCAGCGCAAAGGTCTTCGTCGACAGCTTCTCAATCTTCAGAGTGACCGTGACCGTGTAATCATCTTCATTAACCAGAGACACTCCTTCCGGCAGACAGTCCCGCAGGTCGAAGGTCTTCGTGATATCCTCACTGGCTCCGGTCACATCCAGCTCTCCCTCCGGCAGTGTCAGGGAGGAGATCTCCGCCAGAACCGACTTTCTCCCCGAGATATCGACCGACGACGGCTCAATCTCAATCCCGGAATACTGATAACCGTCCGCCACACTGTCCTGCCCGGTGACCGTATATCCGATGTTCACCGTCTTTACATTCAGAATCTCCACTTCCACGGAAATCTCTGTCCTTGTCACACTTAAGCCTTCTATATCCCCGGTGTCGAGGATGCTCCCGCCGGGACTATAGAAATGGAGCGTCGCCGTCGCCGACACATTCTGCGAGGCATCCTCCACACTGACATCCACCCCGACGTAGCTGACCTGATCGAGGAAGGATTCCGGCGCCGTCACCGTCACACTGGCCGGTGAACAGGTAACATCTCCCACCGTATAGCCCGTGGCCGCTTCACCCGTGACATTCACCTGCACGGTCATTTTCTGGGAAACGATCTCCTCCAGCTCAACCTCCAGGCTCTGCGTCACCTGCGTGATCTCATCGCTGCTGACCTTACCGCTGGTACAGGTGATCGTCACCGGAATCTGATTCGTCGCACTGTACAGATCGCTGAAATCGGCCACTGCCTTGAAATCGCTGGCAGACAGATTCTCCGCCACCTTTCTCCGACAGGTGACCCGGATGGTCGCCGTCTGCGTGCCAACGACAGAATAGGTCATATTCTGATTCGTAATCACATCGTCATTGGTGATCTCAATGGGAATCCCCGAGATCGTCTTCGTCTTATACGGATTGTCATAGTTGACGACAATGACCCAGATCACCAGCGCGATCACGACGGAAAGCAGCTTCAGGGGCCAGTTACTCAGAATCTTCTTCTTCATTCTTCTGCCTTCCTTTCCAGAATTTCAGGTGAATCCCGCGCGGCTCTTCCACGGGAGGATGGAGGGGCTGCAGCTTCTGCTGCAATTCCACCGGCGTCAGGTTACGGCTCAGTGCGCCTCCCTCCGCCACAGAGACCTTGCCCGTCTCCTCGGAGACGACGAGAGTGACACTGTCTGTCACCTCGCTGACGCCGATGGCGGCCCGATGCCTGGTCCCCAGCTCCTTGGGAATCTCCGTGTTCTGGGACAGAGGCAGATAGCAGGTGGCCGAAACCACCCGATTCCCCCGTACGATCACCGCCCCGTCATGGAGCGGCGTATTATGTTCAAAAATATTAATCAGCAGCGAACTGGACAGCACAGCGTCAACCGTGATCCCCGTCCGGACATATTCCTCCAGCGGAAGCTCCCTCTCGATGACAATCAGCGCCCCCGTCCGCGTGCGCCCCAGCGCGTAAGAAGCTTTCACCAGCTCGTCGATGGTCGTCTGATCAAACTGATTCTCATCCGGAATCGAATTGCCCCCGAAAAATGTGAATAATGTCTTATTCTGCCCCAGCTGTTCCAGCATCTTCCTCAGCTCCGGCTGGAACACGACGATGATCGCCATGACGATCACGCTGATCGAGTTCTCCGCGATAAACAGAATCGTATCCAGCTGCAGGACCGTCGCCACTCCGAAAAACACCAGGATCACCGCGATGCCCCGCAGCAGAAACCAGGCTCTGGTATTCTGCACCATCAGCAGGATATAATACAGGATCACTGCGATAATAATTATTTCCAGGATATCGGTGAAACCAATCTGCGGCAGTTCCAGCGCCTCTAATATACTGAAAAAATTGGATATGGTTTCCATCTATTCTCTCTCCGTCCTAAGCTGCAGTCCATCAGCCGCCTGATGGTCTCTGCATTTCAGTCAGCATCTCTCCGGCTGCTTCGCGCCTCTCTGTGCGAATTAATCTCCTTCACCCTGCGCTCCGGCTCCGCCAGCCCCACCTTGGGGAATGCCTTCACATAATAAACATACTCATCGTCTTCGTACTGAAGATACTCCGGCCGTGAAAAGTCCACGATATCCCCCCAGAAGGAGGCAACGACCGCCACCGCACTGCAGAACACACACCCTCCGAGGACACTCATATAGGACACAGACACATTGAGCAGAAATCCTCCCAGGATAAACAGCAGCAGAATCAGGATCCCGCCGGTTCCCACAGCGATAATGCGCGCATAGTCCACCGCCAGATGGCTCAGCCCATACACAGCCAGCGCAGACAGGCAGAGAACCAGCAGCGTCAGCATCATCTTCGAATCCCCTCTCAGGCCGCTGAGGATCTGAAGGAAACAATCGGCAATGCTGTTTCCCGCATCCAACAGATAAACGGCATTCTGCTCCAGGGAAAGCATCGTATAATAGATCATCACACCAATCCCGATGGGCAGGAAGGACAGAGCCGACCCGAAGAGCCCCGCCAGCAGCGGAACCAGGAAAGGCACCTTCAGATAACAGGCCAGGCACATCAGGACAATCAAAAAGCTTCCTCCCGGCAAAAACAGGTAGTGAAGCATCATGGCAATGAACATCATCGCTCCCAGCACCGCAGTCCCCTCCCAGGACAGCGCCGAGACGTGCCCCAGCAGATACAGAGCCGCCACGGCCGTCATCCCGCTCCAGGGAAGCAGGCAGCTCACCAGCGCCGCCAGGATGACCAGCACCCAGCGCATCATCACATAGCGGTAGCCCAGATGCCAGTTCATCACCAGAAGGATGATCATCATGAGCAGGAACTTAATGGCCGGCATCAGATAAATCTCATGGGCCACAAACCACGACTTCGCCCTCTGACGGGCATACAGCAACTGTTCCATTCCTATTCCTCCCGCCTCTTTTCTGTATGTTCATAATGATTCCGTACCCTGCGCAGATCGTTCTGCTGTTCCCTGAGCGCCCGCCGCGCCTGTGAATAACGCAGCGTGTAGATCAGGACCAGGATCAGAATGGTTGCCAGAAGAACGCACAGATAGAGGATTCCCAGATATTTTCCCATCTCAAGAATCCGTTCCAGGGAATACAGCATCCAGACATCCGCCGTGTACAGCGCCCAGCAGGACACCAGCAGAACATAGACGACCGTCATTCCCAGAATCCCCTTCAGAACCTGCACGCTCACATAATCATCTGCAAAATAGTTTTTTGCCGGCGAAGACTTCTTCCGGTTCTTCGAATCGTCCATCGCCGCTTTCGTCATCGCGATCACTTTATCTCTGTCAATCATGCGAGAATTTCCCCTTCCCTGCCGCCCCCCGCAGGCAGAATCTCAACCGATTTAAAACAGTGTAACACAGATAAAAAGCATCTTCAACCCCCTTTTACCGTCCGTCCCGGGAGGTTCTTTTATTGGAAATTGTCCCGCAGCTGTGCCTCCTCCGGCCGAAGAATGCAGCGCCGGTACATATTGTGATAGACGGAGAAGCACTGGTTGCAGCGCAGACAGCACGAGTTCTCCTTTTCCTCTCTCTGAAGCTTCCGCGGAAAATCCGGCTCTGCGATCAGGCTGCGGCACAGAGAAACCATATCCACGCCGGCATCCAGAGCCTCCTGCATCGTTTCCCGGGAATACATGCCGCCCACCAGGATGACCGGAATGTCCACCCGGCTCTTCACCAGGCACGCTTCCCGCAGATAGTACAGGCGTTTCTCCCGGGGAAAGGCGGAAAAATTGTTCCCGCTGACCTCCACGGCGCCGACACCCTCCTTCTGCAGCTCCCGCACATAATACAAAAGAATATCGTCCCAGGATCCGAACGCACTGTCGTTGGCATTGATTTTGACAGCCAGGCCCAGACCCGGGCAGCGTGATCGAATTCCATTCACAATTTCGCGTACCAGACAGAAGCGATTCTCCGCGCTGCCTCCATACCCGTCCGTCCGGCGATTCTGCAGCGGATCAAGCACCTGCGACAGGAGATAGCCGTGTGCCAGATGAAGTTGCACACCGTCGAACCCGGCCCGCGCCAGCCGCTCCGCCCCGGAAATAAAAGCTTCGCGCACCGCCTGTATCTCTTCCATACTGAAATCATTAAAATCTACCGGATTTACTCCCTTGGGACCGGCATGAGAGATCTGTCCGTAGATCACAGCCCCGCCCCGATGCGCCGCTCCGGCCAGCTCCGTCAGGCCGGGGAGGAAGCCGTCGTCGCTCACCAGATTCTGAAAAGGATCCGCCCGGTGAGCCGCATCCACACAGAGATGTCCCGTGAAGAGCAGCCCCGCCCCGCCAGCGGCCAGCTCCTCATACTCCCGTATCTGCGCCGGACTGACCCGGCCGTCCGCATAGCCCAGATGATCGTTGGTCGCACTCCGGGCAATCCGGTTGCGAATCTTTCTATTATTAATGGAAATTTCTGTAAACATTTCTCTGCCTCCTTCGCATGAGAACAGGCGCTCATCGCTGAACGCCCTGCTTCCATTCCGGCTTTTCCCCGAATCATCTTAACACATAGAAGAAATTCTCACAAGCCCCGCGCAGGACGTATCAAACAGCAAAAAGGACGTCTTCTGCCTGCCGGACAGCGCGGGTCCGTTGACAAACCAATTTCGTCCTGTTATTATTTTCGATAAATAAGTGTCATACAACTCCAAACGAAAGGCTCATCAAACCACGAATCCAGTGAAAAAAGCGTACTGCCGAACCTTCCAGACCGTACTGAAATACGCCATTCCCATCCTGCCCTATCGCCAGCCCGCCATCATCGGCAGCCTGAAAAATATCCCTGCCGTCCTGCACGGGCTCTCCTGCGACTGCGTGCTCCTGATCACCGACGCCGGCATCCGCAGTCTGGGACTGACGGATCGCCTGGAACAGATTCTGGCGGAGAATCAGATCGAGTGTATCGTCTACGACAAAACGGTCGCCAATCCCACCTCCGCCAACGTGGAGGAAGCCCGTCAGCTCTACCTGGAGCATGACTGCGGTGCCCTGATCGGCTTCGGCGGAGGCTCCAGCATGGACTGCGCCAAGGCCACAGCGGCCCGCATCGCCAAGCCGCACCAGTCGCTGGAACAGATGAAGGGAATTCTGAAGATTCATAAGAAGCTCCCCACGCTCATCGCCATTCCCACGACCGCCGGTACAGGAAGCGAGACGACACTGGCCGCCGTCATTACCGACGATGAGACACGGCACAAATACGTGATCAACGATTTTCCCCTGATCCCCCGCTATGCGGTGCTGGATCCCAGGGTGACTCTCAGTCTGCCGCCTTTCATCACCGCCACCACCGGCATGGACGCGCTGACCCATGCGGTGGAGGCCTACATTGGCAATTCAACAACCCGTGAAACGCGGCGATATGCGCTGCAGGCTGTGAAGCTCATCTTCCAGAACCTGGATGCGGCCTACGAGGACGGCAGCGACCTGGTCGCCCGGCGGAATATGCTGCGTGCCTCCTACTACGCGGGCTGTGCTTTTACGGAATCCTATGTCGGCTATGTTCACGCCGTGGCCCACTCGCTGGGCGGCGCCTACAATGTTCCCCACGGTCTGGCCAATGCCGTCCTGCTCCCCTTCGTTCTGGAAGCCTACGGTGACTGCATCCACGGAAAGCTGCACCGGCTGGCTATCGCTGCCGGTCTGGTAGATGAAGCAACGCCCGACGATGAAGCCGCCCGTCTCTTCATTGAAGCCATTCAGGAAATGAAAGGACGCTTCGGCATCGGCGATACGATCCCGGAGATCCGCGAGGAGGATATCCCCCGGCTGGCCCGCCACGCTGACAGGGAAGCAAATCCCCTCTATCCCGTGCCGGTCCTCATGAACGCGCGGGAGCTGGAAGCATTTTATGAGATTCTGAGGGAGAAATAACTTAGAAGGGAGTCAGTCCATGAATGCAGAAGAAATTCGACAGATTGTCGAACGGCAGAGAGCTTATTTTGCCACCGGCGCCACCCTCCCTGTCGAGGAACGGATTCACAGTCTGCGGAAGCTGCAGGCATCCATTTTAAAGCATGAATCTCAGATCAATGATGCCGTGAAGGCCGATCTGGGCAAGAGCGCTTTTGAAAGTTATATGTGCGAAACGGGCATCGTGCTGAGTGAGATCTCCTATATGCTCCGCCATATCCGCTCTTACGCCAAAGAGAAGACCGTCTACACGCCGCTGGCGCAGTTCCACGCCCACAGCTATAAGAAGCCGTCTCCTCACGGCGTCGTTCTCATCCTCAGCCCATGGAATTACCCCTTCCAGCTGGCTCTGGATCCGCTGGTGGATGCGCTGGCCGCAGGAAATACGGCGGTGGTAAAGCCCAGCGCCTACTCTCCGCACACCAGCGCCGTCATCGGGCAGATCCTCGCGGAATGTTTCCCGCCGGAATACGTCGCCACGGTCACCGGCGGCCGGGCCGAGAACACAGCCCTGCTCCACGAACATTTTGATTATATCTTCTTCACCGGCAGCCCCACCGTTGGCCGGGAGGTCATGCGCTGCGCCAGCGAGCATCTGACGCCGGTGACCCTGGAGCTGGGCGGAAAAAGCCCCTGCATCGTGGAAAAGAGCGCCAATCTGAAACTGACGGCCCGCCGCCTCGTCTTCGGGAAATATTTAAACTGCGGACAGACCTGCGTAGCCCCCGACTATCTGCTCTGTGACGCCTCCATCCGTGAGCCGCTGCTGCAGGAGATCCGGCGGGAGATCACCCGCCAGTTCGGCGAGCGGCCTCTGGAAAACCCGGACTACGGCAAGATCATCAACGAGAAGCATTTCCGGAGGCTCCTCGGTCTCATCGACCCGGACAAGGTCATCGTCGGCGGTGAATCCGAGCCGGAGAACCTGCGCATCGCCCCCGCGGTGATGGACGGCGTCACGTTCTCCGACGCGGTCATGGGCGAAGAGATCTTCGGACCGATCCTGCCGGTCCTGACCTACGAATCTCTGGATGAGGCGATCGCGCAGATCAATGCCCGCCCTCACCCCCTGGCACTGTACATTTTCACCGGGAAAAAGAGCGTTGCAGATAAAGTCACCTCCTCCGTCGGCTTCGGCGGCGGCTGTATCAACGACACCATCATCCATCTCGCCACCAGCGAGATGGGCTTCGGCGGCTTCGGTGAGAGCGGCATGGGTTCCTACCACGGCCGAATCGGCTTCGAGACCTTCTCCCGCACCAAGAGCATCGTGGACAAGAAGACCTGGATGGACCTGCCCCTGCGCTATCAGCCCTACACGTCGGCGGCGGAGAAGCTGGTGCGGATGTTCATGAGGTAGGAAGTACTTCTAAACACGCTCTTAAGTTTCCATAAACCCTCTTTGTACACTTGCTTTTCACATTTTTCAATGTTATAGTCTATTAAGCATGTCCTTCCGGAGAGCAGACCTGACGCAAGCCATTCGAAGAGCATCATCACAAGAGAAATCCGCCGCCTGGGGGCGCGGCGGCACAAAGGCAGGTTATTTACAATGTCACAAGCGAACATATCCCAACAGCCGCTCCTCGTCGGAGTCGATGTGGGCTCCACCACCACGAAAGTGGTCGTTCTGCAGGAAGAGGACCGGCAGATTCTTTACTCCGAGTACAAGAGACACAATGCCGCGCAGGTCCGCAGCGTCCTGAACGCATTACATGCCGTCACAGAACATTTTCCCGGCCAGCCCTTGCGGCTGGCCCTGACTGGTTCCGGCGCCAAATTCATCGCCGAGAGCCTGCAGGTTCCCTATATTCAGGAGGTCGTGGCCAACTCCATCGCTCTGCGGGAGAAATACCACCATGTCCGCACGGCCATCGAGCTGGGCGGACAGGACGCGAAGATGATCTTCTTCCGCGAGGATACCGCCACCGGCGATCTGAACGTAGCTGACATGCGGATGAACGGCAGCTGCGCCGGTGGGACCGGCGCCTTCATCGATGAGGTGGCTTCTATCCTCAAGGTACCGATCGAGGAATTCGACGCGCTGGCCGCCCGGGGGAACTGCGTCTACGATATCTCCGGACGCTGCGGCGTCTATGCCAAGACGGACATTCAGCCGCTTCTGAATCAGGGCGTTTCCAAGGAGAATCTGGCGCTCTCCGCCTTTCACGCCATCGCCAAGCAGACCATCGGCGGCCTGGCCCAGGGGCTGGACATCGAGAAGCCGGTCGTCTTCGAGGGCGGACCTCTGACCTTTAATCCGACGCTGGTGCGCGTCTTCTCCGAACGGCTCTCACTGTCCGCGGAGGAGGCGGTCATCCCCGATCATCCGGAGATTCTGATCGCCTACGGCGCAGCCCTCTCCCTGGTCACCATGTTCCGCGAGGAACAGACGCCCGTGGATATCACGGAGATTCTGGAGATTCTGCGCGCAGGCCGGATCCACAGTGACAGTGAAGACGCCCGGGAAGGGGAACCCTTCTTCTCTTCTGAGGAGGAACGCGAGGCCTTCTTCGCCCGTCACCGTCTTCCGCCGACGCCCTCTTACGTACCGCAGGCGGGGGAGACCATTCATGCCTACCTGGGCATCGACTCCGGCAGCACCACCACCAAATTCGTACTGATGGATGAGGAAGAGAATATCCTCGATTCCTTTTATTCACCCAACCAGGGCGATCCCCTGATTGTCGCCCGCGACGCCCTGATCGCCCTGCGCGACCGCTACCGAAAGGCCGGCGCCACGCTGGACATCCTGGCCGTGGGCACGACCGGCTACGGCGAACTCCTCTTCTCGAAGGCCTTCGAGACCGAATGCCACGTCGTGGAGACGGTGGCTCACGCCCGGGCTGCAGAGAAATACGTGGATGACGCCACCTTCATTCTGGATATCGGCGGTCAGGACATGAAGGCCATCTGGCTGGATCACGGCATCATCACCAACATCGTCGTCAACGAAGCCTGCTCCTCCGGCTGCGGCTCCTTCCTGGAGAATTTTGCCGCCAACCTGCAGATTCCCGTCAAGGAGATCGCTTCCTCAGCCTTCTCTTCCCAGTCACCCGCTGTGCTGGGAAGCCGTTGCACCGTTTTCATGAACAGCAGCATCGTCACCGAACAGCGAAACGGCAAGACACCGCCGGATATCATGGCCGGACTCTGCCGTTCCATCATTGAAAATGTCTTCACCAAGGTCATCCGCATCTCCAACCTGGACAGTCTGGGCGACAAGATCGTCGTGCAGGGCGGCGCCTTCCAGAACGACGCCGTGCTGCGGGCTCTGGAGCAGTACACCGGCCGCGAGGTCGTCCGGGCTCCCTATCCGGGGATCATGGGCGCCATCGGCGTGGCGCTTCTCACAAAGGAGCGCTGTCAGGCCGCCGGAGGCGGGAAGAAGACCTTCCTCGGACTGGATGCGCTGGATGATTTTTCCTACACGCAGGAATCCAACTCTCCCTGTCCCTTCTGCGCCAACCACTGCAAGCGCACGATCGTCACCTTCCCGGGCGGCAAGTCCTGGGTGACCAACAACCGCTGTGAGCGGGGCGAGATTCTCGGCGATCCGAAGACGGCCGCCGTGCGGGAACAGTTAAAAAAGACACAGGAAAACAAGGACGCCGTCCCCAACCTGTTCCGCCTCCGCGAGCAGCTGCTATTTCAGGATTACGAAGCGCCGCAGCTCCTGCCGGAGCAGAACGTCACCATCGGCATCCCCCGGGTGCTCGCTTTCTGGGAGACCGCGCCCTTCTGGACGACTTTCTGGCGCTCTCTGGGATTTACCGTGTGTCTCTCCGCCCCCAGCACGCGGAAGATCTACGAAAATGGCCTCTCCGCCGTGACCTCCGATACCATCTGCTTCCCCGCGAAGCTGGTACACGGTCACATCCGCAACCTGGTCAAGCACGGCGTGGATCGGATCTTCATGCCCTCGATCACCACTGTCGCCCCGGAGAACACCGAAAAGACCAGCGTCTCCATGTGCGCTGTTGTAAAGGGCTATCCCATCGTCGTGCGCAACTCAGACGACCCGGAGAAACGCTGGGGCATCCCCTACGACGCGCCCCTCTTCCACTGGTACGCACCGGAGGACCGGGATCGTCAGCTGACGAAATACATATCAGAAACATTTGACATTGCTCCGGAGACCACCCGCGCGGTCATTCAGGCCGCCGACGCGGCGCAGGATTCTTTCCACCGCGAACTGAAGGCGGCGGGGAAGGCTGTTCTGGATGATGTGACGAAGAAAGATACCTACGCCGTCGTCCTGGCCTCCCGTCCCTATCAGAACGACGCCCTAGTAAACCACGATCTGCCTGATATGTTTACCTCCATGGGCATCCCCGTGCTGACAGCGGATTCGGTGCCCGGCGCGGAGGAAGTCGATCTCTCGAAGAGCCGCCTGGACGTCGTGAACAATTTCCACGCGCGGATGCTCTCCACGGCGATTCTCGCCGCCGGGAACCCACATCTGGAATATGTACAGATCGTCAGCTTCGGCTGCGGCCACGACGCCTACCTGTCCGATGAGATCATCCGCATGATGAAGGAAATCTCCGGCAAGACACCGCTGGTGCTGAAGCTCGATGAGAGCGACATCCAGGGACCGCTGCGCATCCGCGTCCGCTCCTTCGTGGAGACGGTCGCCATGCGGCGCGACAAACAGCGCACGGCGCAGGTGCATCCTCTGGAAGACCCCTACCCGGTCAAGCTCACGAAACAGGGCGTAAAGGAAAAAATCATCCTGGTCCCCAACACCTCCCACGCCTTCGCCCGCGTCATGTCGGCGGCGATGGCCGGACAGCATGTCCGCGCGGTCGCTCTCCCGATCGGACGCGAAGAAGCCATCCGTCTGGGCAAGCAGTATGTCCACAACGACATCTGCTTCCCGGCTCAGATCGTCATCGGCGAAGCGCTGGCTGCCCTGGAAAGCGGCAAATACGACGAGCAGGACGTAGCCATCGGCATGGGCAAATACATCGGCGACTGCCGCCTGACGCATTACAGCGCTCTTCTGCGCAAGGCTCTGGACGACGCCGGGTATACACACGTCCCCATTCTCACCAATGACGACGTGGATTACCATGATCTGCACCCAGGCTTCCGCATGAGCATGATGTCCGCCGCCCGCATCGCCTTCGCGCTGCCGATGATCGACGTGCTGGAGGAGCTGCTGCGGAAGATGCGCCCCTACGAGACCGTGCCGGGAAGCGCAAATCAGGCCTTTGAAGAGGCCATGGACGCATTGATCGACGGACTGGAAAACCATGGTCTGCACGGTCTGCGCGCCGGTTTTGCCCGCGGCATCGACATCATGAAAGCCGTGTCCTACGACCGCAGCCAGCCGCGTCCCACGGTCCTCATTGTCGGCGAGTATCTGCTGAATTTCCATCCGGGCTCCAATCACGATATTGAGGACTATCTGGAGCGCAACGGCTTTGAAATCATTGAGGCCCGTATGGCAGATGTCATCCAGAAAACCTATTTCTACCAGGATTCTCAGGTGCAGAATTATCATGTGAAGAAGCCCTTCACACAGAAGGCCTGGTTCCGGCTGGCAGACAAGGTCTTCGATATCGCCCACAATGTAACGGACTCCATCGCCAAAGCCCACCCGCTCTATACGCGGGCGGCCCGTCTGCCGGAGATCGCCGCCGAGAGCGACCCGATCATTGACCGCACCTTCGACGCCGGAGAGGGCATCCTGATCCCCGGCGAGATCCTGCACCACGCCAAAAAAGGCTGCCGGAACTTCGTCATCCTCGGCCCCTTCGGCTGCCTGCCCAACCACGTGGTCGGCCGCGGCGTCAGCAAGAAGATCAAGGAGCTCTATCCGGACGCGCAGGTCCTGCCGCTGGACTACGACCCCGACGTCAGCTTCGCCAACGTCGAAAACCGCCTGCAGATGCTCATTATGAATGAGCGGGCCAAGGAGGAGCGGGAAGCGGAAATAAATCGTACGGAGGAACCGACCAAAGCAGCTGAAACGCAGGAGCGTCCTCAGAGCGAAACGCTCCCGCTGGCACAATAATCTGCAATCACACATAAAACAAGTCGTCCGAAGACATCCACAATTTCAGGGAAGGGGCAATTCCACAATAGAATTGCCCCTTCCCTGTACGTAGTATTATTTCCCGAACTTTTATATCTGCTCCAGAAACTCCCCTGCCTTCACCCTGAACTGCTGGAACAGAGGAATATAATCATGGATAATCGTATCGAAGCAATCCCGTGCCATACTGCCGTCGTAATCGTAGGAAAGTTCATTTCGCATATTCAGCATGTTCATCCACGCATCGTCCGAAATCAACTGCACGCTGTAGGCAGTCCGAAGCGTCTCACGCGGAGACCCGGCAGCAAAGCTCTGAATTTTATGATATTTCACCAGAATATCTTTCATCACCTTCCAGGAAATGTCAAAGGTCAGGCTGAATTTCTGAACCGTGCCGCTCAGCACAAACTCATCGGCAGGATCCCTTGTGAGCGCCTTTTCCAGCGAGGACAAACTGCTGCAATAGCTGTTATATCGATTAATAAATTTTGCGTCCATAGCAGTCCATGTCCTCCTTCAGATAGCTGTTCCTGCATTTATTCAAAGACGTCAATTTTTTTCAGAGTCGGGATTCTTTCAATCTCTTCCTTCAGGTCGGATATCCGAACGCCGCCCTTGATGATGATATCAATATCACTGGTTTCGGTCGCTGTGCCGTTCGCGCGTGAACCAAACAGATACAAGTGCTCAACCTTGTACCTGCGACACAGAAGCTCCACCTGATCCAGAATCTCTTCAATCGTCAGATTTGCCATGTGCGGCTCCTTTCCGGGGTGTTCTTTCACTGATTATACATCTACAGGACTGCGCCGCGCAAAGAATACCGCACCGTTATCCCTCTTCCACCATGTCCGCCGCGAAGAGGGCCGCGCCAAGAGCGCCGCACAGCTGCGCCTTGTCGCTGATGACGAGCTTCGTGCCCAGCTTCTCCTCCAGGGTCTTCACCAGCCCCTGGTTCTTCGAGACGCCGCCGGTCATCATATAACGCTCCTCGCCGCCCACGCGCTTGGCCAGCGCCGCGGTCTTGACAGCCACCGCTTTGTTCAGGCCGTGCACGATGTCATCAGTCGCCTTGTTCTGCGCGATCAGGGAGACGACCTCGGACTCCGCGAAGACCGTACACATGCTGGAAATGGTAATGTCCTCCTCATATTTCAGTCCCGCGAGGCTCATCTCATCGAGGCTCATCTCCATCGTGCGGGCCATCATCTCCAGGAAACGTCCCGTCCCGGCGGCACATTTATCATTCATGACAAAGTTCACCACCGCGCCGGTCTCATCCAGGCGGATGACCTTGCTGTCCTGCCCGCCGATGTCCACCACCGTACGCACCGTAGAGTCCAGATGATGCGCGCCCCGGGCGTGACAGGTAATTTCCGTGATGCTCTTATCGCCCTCCTGGATGGCGGTCCGGCCATAGCCGGTCGTCACCAGCGCGTCAATATCCTCCCGAACCAGCTGCGCCTCCTTCAGCGCCTCCTCCAGGGCCCGCTCCGCACCGATCGCCGCCCCCGCGCCGGTGGGGAGGATGATCCCCGTCACCATCTCCCGGTTCCGGTCCAGGATCACCACATCAGTGCTGGTGGAACCACTGTCAATGCCTGCAAAATATCCTTTTCCCATCTTCTTTTCCTTTCCCTCGGTCCGTTCCGGCGCCAGGCTCTCCGCGAAGGCCTCCAGGCGCGTGTGCAGCTGCCCGCTGCTCTGCACCGTATAATCCGACTCGATCTTCAGCAGCGGCACCCCGGCGTGCTGCTTCAGATTCGCATATTCAAAGCTGTAGAAATCACAGAATTTCACCGTATGATAGAGAATGCCGCGCAGGTTCGGATCATTCAGCAGCTGTTTACGCCCGGTGTTATCTGTCATGCGCATACAGGGGATCTGCCCCAGCAGCTCTCCCGCATACCACTCCATCAGCCCATCGAAGTCCAGCCCATCCGGCGGCGCCGCCTGTCCAACCGAACGGTTATTCACGCAGGTCTCATTCTCCACCGGATAAGGCATGGCATCCTGCACCATCTGAAAGAGCTCGTCCCCCATGCGGGCGCCCAGAACCGCCAGATGCGGCTCCGCCACTCGTTCCGGCGGCTGAAAAGCCCGGCGGAAGGCGGCCTCATCAAAAGTTGTTCCTTTATATGCCCCATAGGCCTCCGCCAGTCCCCGCAGCTGCGGCGCCATCCGCTCGCGGCTGCAGGCGCCGTCGCTGTGCAGCATGTCCACCAGATAGAGGAAATCCAGTTTCCCGGATTCCTGCAGCACATCATAGACGCTGCGGATCGTATCGCAGCAGTTGACCAGCACCAGCTCATGGACATGTCCCCGCATCACCTGCTCCAGCAGCGCCTTGCCGAAGCCGCAGATATTGGGATGAATGACCTGCTCCGCCAGATCGAAGCCCTCCGGCATCCCGTTGAGATTGGCACAGTCCGCCCCCAGGGCAGTCAGCAGCTCAACAGGCGTATATTTGCAGATATAATACGTCTTATTCATGTCCTTCCCCCTCCAGCATCTCCAGAAATGCGCCCAGACGGGTGGCCGTCTGCCCCTCGCCGCCGTGACTGCGATCGCAGCCGTCTCCATCGAGAATCAGCAGCGGAAGCCCCGCCGCCTCGAACTTTTTCTTCGCCAGCTGCGCCCCGCCCAGAGTATGCTTGCAGCCCCAGTGAGCGAACCAGACCACGCCGTCGGCGCCGGCCTCCTGCGCGTGGCGGATGCCAGCCTCGATGCGCCGGTCGATGCTGCCGTTCAGACTGTGATACACCATCCGGTGCGCCATCGCCTCAAAGGGCTTCTCCGGGTCAAAATCCGGCTCAAAGACCTGTCCCAGCTCACAGCCGACAATCTGTGCCTTCTCGCTGAAGACCAGCTCCTTGCGCACGGCATCCGACCAGAAGGGGATCGTGTGCATCCAGTAGATCTTCTTCCCCCGGGAGGGCCCGGCCTTCTTCACGTCGCGAAGGAACTTCTGCATATACCGCTCCTGTTCCTCCGTCCCCAGAAGAATATTGTTGGTCATGCCGCAGTACAGCGGTGTCACCAGATCCGTGGGCACATATTTTTTCGCCCGCAGCCGCTGCACCGTTCTGTAAGTCTCCAGCGTCCGGCGGCTGCGGCGCAGCCGCACCTTCAGCGCCTCCTCGTCAATCTTCTTCCCTGTATGCTCCTCCAGGAAACGCGCCATGTCGCGCAGCTGGTCCGCCACATAGCGGACATTTTCCTCATTCTGCTGCATCGGCACATCGATGGCGAAGACCGGCACCTGATAATGCTCCGCCAGCCAGCGGAAGGTCAGCAGATTCGCGTCGCAGGTCAGGTTCGTATACACGATACAGCGGGGCCGGGGAAGCACCCCCGTGTCCGCCGCGCCGAGAAAGGTCTTGTGATAGCTGCACAGCGTCTCCGAGATTCCCTCATTCTCCGCCTGCTGCAGGAAGGCCCGCTCCGCCCGTGAGGCGGACAGATAACAGGAAAATCCCTCCGCATTGTAGGGGGAGAGTCCCACCTCATAGAGCATCTCGCAGGGCGTAAAAATACTGACGATGGCGGAATGCTCCGGATCACGCAGCGGCTTCAGCATCGCCTCCATCATCAGTACGGCCAGCTCCCGGTCCGCCGGCAGCAGCTTCTTATTCGGCAGACATTTAAACCGCAGATCCTGCGCCTCCCAGCCGGTCCGCAGCAGACGTCTCGCCGCCTGCGGCTTCTCCCCGCTCCATGTCTCCACATACTTTCCAAAGGTCTTTACAACTTCCATATTTCTTCCATACAACTCCTGTTTTTCTCGAAAAACCATCGTACATCTTAACACGTCTACAGGGAAAATGCAAATCCGGGCGGCGCTTACGCGCCGCCCTTCTGTGTTTCTCATATATTACAGACCATCCTCTGGTTCTTTCTCTCACTCGACATCCGTCTCCGCGCTGACCCAGTAGTAATCCGCAGGCGTGCTGGTCACGCCGCTGACGTTCGCCTTCGTTACGAAGTTCATGATCGGATAGCAGTAATAAATGCACACGCTATCGTCGAGAAGGATCTGCTCAGCCTCCTTGACAAGTTCAATCCGCTCCTGCGTATCGGAGGTCACACTCAGGGTCGCCAGAATCGTATCAAATGCTTCGCTGCTGTAGCCGAAGCCGTTGTTCTGGCCGCCGGTGGAGAAGTAGGAGGTCAGATGACTCTCCGGATCGCCGGTGCTGAGGACGTTGATACTCATGCAGCACAGATCGAAATCGCCGCTCTGCAGCATGTCGATAACCGTCTGCGTATCATGCACCTCCGGCGTGATCCTGATGCCCAGTCCGGTCAGTTCCGCCTGTGTCGCTTCGACCAGAAGCTGCTGCTCAGGGCGGCCGGTATAATAAATAAAGGTCAGATTGATCGTTTCCCCGTCGGGTGTCTCCCGGTAGCCGTCCCCGTCGATATCCAGATATCCGGCCTCATCCAGCAGCGCCGCGGCGCCCTCCGGGTCGTAAGCGTTGGGATCTGTCAGCTCCCCGTATCCGTAAGCCGGCGCGCCGCTGGTGACCAGCGTGCTTCCTGCGACATACTGACCGTTTAACAGGCTCTCGCAGTAGGTCTCTTTATCCAGATACCGCAGAATCGCCTGGCGCAGCACCTCGTCCCCCAGAGGTCCGTTCTGGTTCATGAATCCATGTGTCGTCCTCCCACTGGCCGAAGAAATCACCTGGTACGCGTCGTCCGCCGCAAAGCTCTCCACGTCCGTCATGCTGACATTGTAGACCGCATCGAAGTCCCCGGACTGCAGACCCATGGTCAGCGTCGACTGGTCTTCCGTATAGATAAAGGTAATCTCATCGAGCGCCACGTCCCCGTCCCAGTAGTTCTCATTTTTCGTCACCACGACCTGCTTACTGGTGAAATCAAAGGAAGAGAACACAAAGGGGCCGGTGGCCACGGGCCCCTCATCCGCGATGTTCGTCATGTCCACGCTGGTATCAATGATGACAAAGAGCGGATCCGCCAGCTTATTGGGCAAAATGGGCTCCGGATCCTCCGTGGTGATTGTCAGGATCTGCCCGTCCGCCTCGATGGAGCTGTAAGTGAAATACTCCGGCCCCCGGGTCCCGTTCTCGAAAACATTTTCCAGGGAGGCCTTCACCAGCTCCGCGGTCAGCTTTGTCCCGTTGG
Source organism: Lachnospiraceae bacterium (assembly GCA_021202465.1). GTDB lineage: Bacteria > Bacillota > Clostridia > Lachnospirales > Lachnospiraceae > UBA3305. The sequence continues at coordinate 40,592 of JAJQCZ010000015.1, forward strand.
AGAAAGTAACATCATCGCGCACCGTGAAGGTCCAGACCGTATTGTCCTCCGACACCGTATAGTCGTCCTCCACCAGCCAGCCGGACACGGAAAAATCGTCATCAAAGCGGGTCAGCGTCTGCCCGACGCCGAAGCGCACCGTGTACCAGCCGTCATAGTTCTGCACCGGATCGAGCGTCGTACAGGTCTGCCCCGTACCGATCGTCAGGCTCTTCGTCCCGGCGGTATCAGAATCATCGCCGACCGCCGCGGCGTTTTTAGTCGTTTCCGCGCTCCCGGCCGCTGTCGTATCGGAACCGCTGTCCGCAGCGCTCCCGCAGCCGGACAGCAGCAGGACCGACAGCAGGACACACAGGAACCGACAACCGTTTTTTATCATCTTCATATTTCCCTCCTGATGTGGAAATCCTGAAGACGATTATACTCCTTCCGGTTTGCGCCGGAAAGCCGGGGTGGGGGGATATATTTTCTCTTTTTCGCGCATTCCCCCGCGATATTTTACATAGTAAAGAAACATTCCCAGCGCCGTCAGCGCCCAGGTCGCCGGATAGGTGAAGGCTACGCTCTCCACGCTCTGGAAACGCGGCACGATCAGAAACAGCAGCGCCGTGCGTACAAGGCAGAGATTGACCAGGACGATGTACATGGGCTGTTTCACCCGGCCGACGCCACGCAGGCTGTCCCCAAGGATCTGCAGCACGGAATACAGGAAATAGAAGGGAAAGGTGACCGCGATGATACGACATCCCAGAGCAATCACGTCGGCCTCCGTATTGAAAAGGCGGAAGAGACTCGATCCGAAGCACAGAGCCGCCGCGCTGGTGAGCGCCGCCACACCCATACTCATGAACAGGCATACGCGGGTGCCCTCCCGCACGCGCTGCGTATCGCCTGCGCCCAGATTCTGCCCGGCGAAGGACATCACCGCCTGACCGAAGGCCACGATAGGCAGATAAATAATCAGCTCCACCTTAAAATAAGCGGTGAAAGCGGCGATGGCATCCTCCCCCAGCGAGTTGATATGAACCTGCGCCATGACGTTGGACAGCGTGATGACCAGAGACTGCGTACCCGCCGGGATGCCGATGGCGACGATCCGCCGCAGAATGGGGAGATCAAAATGAATCTCCCGCAGGCGCAGCGCATAGCGCTCATCCAGTCCCATGAGACTGACAAGCGTCATTCCGGCCGCCGCCGTCTGGGAGATCAGCGTCGCCCAGGCCACGCCGTCCACACCACCAGCCAGACCGCGGATGAACAGGTAGTCCATGGCCACGTTCGCCAGTCCGCCCACGGTCTGGGCATACAGAGGCGAACGCGAGTCGCCGAGAGCACGCAGCACACCGGAATCAAGGTTATAGATAAACATGGGAACCAGAGAGATCAGATAAATACGCAGATAGCTAACCGCGTCGGCCTGCAGCGACTCCGGTGTATTGACCAGACGCAGATAGGCGGGCGCCGCCGCATAGCCCACGGCGAAAAGCAGGGCGCCTCCGACAAGACTGAGCGCCAGCACCGTATGCACCGCACTGCGGATCCTCTCCGTCTTCCCGGCGCCGAAGAGCTGTGCCACCGCTACCCCGGCCCCCACCGACATGCCGCCGAAGAAACCAACAAGGCAGTTGATCAGCTGGCTGCTGGCACCGATGGCCGCCGAAGCTGATTTATCAATGAAATTTCCTACAAAAATCAGATCAACCGTATTGTAAAGCTGCTGCACCAGACTGCTCAGGAGCAGCGGAACGGCGAAGGCCAGCAGGCTCCGCCCGATCTTTCCCGAAGTCAGGTCTGTCGTTTTCGCCATATGAGATCATCCTCCCCGCCCGGACAAGAACGCCGAGTCTCTTCGCCACAGCACCGAATCTCTCCGGTCTCACAGCGCTGCCTCCCTGCGCCCTGTCTTCTCTCGCAGGTGGGATTATAACAGGAAGAGTCCGCAGCGGCAACCCGCCCGGGGGGTTCTTTATTGAGAATGTTTCACATGAGCACATAAACATATAATATCAGGATCCAAAAGTCACCCCGGCAGCACCGCTGTGATCTGCAGGGAATGGCCGTCCTCGGTCGACGCGGAGATTTTTCCCCTGTGGGCCGCCACGATCGCCCCGGCGATCGACAGTCCCAGACCGTGGCCGCTGACTGAGGAATTCCTGGAGGCATCCGCCCGGTAAAAACGATCAAAGAGGTGCTCGATCTGCTCCTTCGTAATGGAAGGAGTCGTATTATACACCGACAGACGCACTGTATTTTTCTTCTTCTCCAGAGTCAGGGAGATCGTGCCCCCCTCCTGTGAATATTTCAGGGCGTTATCCAGGAGAATCGTCGTCAGCTGGCGGATGGCCTTCTCATCTCCGCAGAGGGAGAGCATCGGCTGGATATGACCCTCCAGGCTCTTCCCCTGCGTCCTGGCCACTGCCTGAAACGAAGCGAAGGCTTCCTCCACCACATCCGAGAGAGGGAACTCGATCCGCTGCGCCTGATCCCCGGCTTCCTCCATCCGCGAGAGAAGAATCAGGTCATTGGTCAGACCGGCCAGCCGTTTTGTCTGATTCTGAATATCCCTCAGCCACTCATTTTCTCCGAGATCCATTTCCAGAATCTCCGCGTCCGCATCAATGATAGTCAGTGGCGTCTTCAGCTCATGCCCTGCGTCGGTGATAAAGCGTTTCTGCTTCTCATAATTCTCTGCAAAGGGACGCACGATCCGTCCCGAAAGAAAAAGCATCAGCAGAAAGACCGCCGCCAGCCCCGCCAGACTCACCAGGATGCCGAGCAGAGCAAAGGTACGGAAGAAGCGCAGACTGTTCGTGCAGTCCAGGAAAATCACGCGGCTGCCTGTCCCCTCGGAATATTCCAGATAACGGTAATTTCCCATAAACCCACTCGTCCGCCCGCTCTCCCAGACCGCCTCCGCATACTCAATGGCAGTCTCCACATCGACCGCCGCGATCTGCTCCGTATCCGTGTAGAGCACCGCCCCCTCGCCATTGAGCGCCACCACAAAATACCGGGACTCATAGGGGAGCTCCTCGGTAAGACGGCTGCCAAGGCGAAAACCAAAGAAAAAAGTCCCGCCCGACTTGTCCGCGCTGCCATTTCCTTCCGGATACGAATCCGGAAATGCTCCGCCATTCTCACTGAGAATCTCCAGAACGCTGTCGGCGTCGGAAATGACCTGCCGGTAGCTCAGCGCGGCAACAATACCCAGAATGATGGACAGAACCGCAAAGAGGGAGAACATCGTTGCCAGGATGAATTTAACGCGCAGTTTTCGAATCATGCCTTCTCCTCCAGCGAATAGCCGACGTTGCGGGTCACCCGGATCTCAATGTCGGCATGCAGAGCCGCCAGCTTCTTGCGCAGATAGGAAATGTAAACCCACACCACGTTGATCTCGGCCTCACTGTCGTAACCCCAGATCTTCTCCATGAACCGTTCCGCCGGAATGACAGCACGCGGATTGCTCATCAGCAGCTCCAGCATCTGGAACTCTTTGTTCGCCAGGCAAAAACTGCCTGCCGGGGTAGAAAGCTCGAAGGTCGCCCGGTCCAACGTCACATTGCCCAGTGTCAGGCGGGAACTGACCTGTGCCGTCTGCGTTCTGGTCATGGCCCGGATCCGCGCCAGCAGTTCCCTTGTGTTAAAAGGCTTCGTCAGATAATCATTGGCCCCGGCATCCAGGCCCAGCACCTTATCGTCGATCTCGGATTTCGCCGTCAGCATCAGCACCGGCACACGGTTGCCCTTCTTCCGGATAGTCTTTAACACCGTGATTCCATCCACTTTAGGCATCATGATGTCCAGCACCACGCCGTCATAATTGTCCGCCTCCAGATAGTCCAGGGCCTCCTGCCCGTCATAAGCAGCATCCACCGAATAGTTATTGCGCTCCAGAATCGTAACCAGCGCTTTCGAGAGAGCCCTCTCATCCTCTGCCAACAGCAGTCTCATCTAACGTCCTCCTCCGGCCCGTGGCCGTTCTTTCACATTGACGATCTTAGCATAACGTCTATACCTTAAGTAAACTTTAAAAATATGATGACACAAGGGACAAAAGGTCAGGAATGGAACGCTCGCGTTCCAATTCATGACCTTGGGGACCGCAACAACATGACTCCGCCTCAAACCGGATCTCTGTACGGCAAAGGGCGCGCCCGCAGGCGCGCCCTTCGTATGTTCGTATTCGATTGGGGATCGAAACGATTAGCCTCTGTAGTAGTTGATCAGACATCCGGCCGTGATGATATCTCTCTCAGCATCGGTCAGCTCACCCAGACGTACATCGAATTCCTTCATGCCGTCCGCGGTCACTGCGTACGCCTTGATCACTTCGTCCTTGTTGAGGATGGCAGCACGCACGCCGGGGATGAATACATAGTCACCCAGAGCGAAAGGAAGCTCCTTGTCGTCGCCGTCATACAGGAAAGGCATCATGCCCCAGTTGATCAGGTTGGATCTGTATCTCTTGGTCGCATAGTCGTGTGCGATGTTCGCCCAGGCGCCCAGCACCTTCTGGCAGGAAGCAGCCTGCTCACGGGCGGAACCATCACCGGGCTTCACCGCATAGATGGTGGAACCGATCGCGGTGTTCATCGGATCGACGTTCGGGAACTGCGTCTTCACAGTCTCATAAGCCTTCGCGAATCCGGGATCCTCCATCGGGCTGGTGCCGGCCTGACGTGCATACTCAACCTTCTGTACTTCCTTGGCGTTAGGGACATAGTTGGGATCCTTACGGCTCAGAGCGAACTCAGCCAGGCCCAGAGGGTTGGAACGATAGGAAGAAGTCTCACCGGAAGGAATCAGCTCGTCGGTAGTGGTCACCGGGTCATGAATCTCGGACACAACCTTCAGCATCACATCGTCGGTCAGCGCGGTCATCTTCGGCCAGGGCTTGATGTTGGGGCCTTCAACCAGCTCCACCTCAGGCTGCGGCTTGCCGATGCCGTCATACACGCGGTTCGCGTAGATGTTGGCGTCGAAGTAGTACTTCGGACGAGTGTACTCGCCCTCGAAGGTCTCCGCGCTGGTCAGGAAGCCCTTGTTGGCAGCGGTCGCCGCGATGGAACGGGCATCCATCAGAGCTACGGAAGCGATCTGGCCGTTCTGCACCTTGGAGCCTTCGCGGTTCGGGAAGTTCCGGGTCGCATGACGCAGCGAGAACGCATTGTTGGCAGGGGTGTCGCCTGCGCCAAAGCAAGGGCCGCAGAACGCGGTCTTCAGGATCGCGCCGGTCTCCAGGATCTCCGCCGCACGGCCGTTCTTGATCAGCTCCATATAGATCGGCGTAGAAGCCGGGTACACGCTCAGGGTGAACTTGTCGTTGCCGATGTAGCTTCCCTTGAGGATATCCACGGCGTCGCAGATGTTCTCATAGCCGCCGCCGGCACATCCGGCGATCAGGCCTTGCTCGGTGTAGAGCTTGCCGTTCACGATCTTGTCCTGCAGAGAGTAGTCAATCTTGTCGCCGAAGCTGATCTTGGCTCTCTCCTCGACATCATGAAGCACATCCTTCAGGTTGGCGTTCACGAAATCGATGGTATAGGCCTTGCTGGGATGGAAAGGCATGGCGATCATGGGCTTGATCTCCGCCAGGTCAACTTCCACCACACCATCATAATAGGTAACAGGTGCGGGATTGATCTCCTTGTAATCCTCAGGACGATTGTGGGTATCATACCACTCTTTGGTTCTCTCATCGGTTCTCCAGATGGAGGACAGGCAGGTGGTCTCGGTGGTCATCACGTCGATGCCGATCCGGAAGTCAGAAGACAGGTTGGAGACGCCGGGGCCGACAAACTCCATCACCTTATTCTTGACATAGCCCTTGTCGAAGGTGGCTCCTACCAGAGCGATAGCCACATCCATGGGGCCTACGCCTCTGCGAGGGGCATTCTTCAGGTAGATCGCGATCACCTGAGGCATCTTGATGTCGTAGGTTCTGCCGCAGAGCTGCTTCGCCAGCTCGCCGCCGCCCTCGCCCATGGCCATGGTACCCAGAGCGCCGTAACGGGTATGGGAGTCGGAACCAAGGATCATCTTACCGCAGCCAGCCAGCACCTCACGGGCATACTGGTGAATAACAGCCTGATGAGGGGGTACATACATTCCGCCGTACTTCTGCGCAGCGGTCAGACCGAAGACATGGTCATCCTCGTTGATGGTGCCGCCGACAGCGCACAGGGAGTTGTGGCAGTTGGTCAGAACGTAGGGCAGAGGAAACTCGGTCATTCCCGAAGCTCTGGCGGTCTGGATGATACCTACGAAAGTGATGTCGTGGGAGATCATCTTATCAAACTTAATCTGCAGATCCTCGTTGTTTCCAGAGGTATTATGGGCCGTCAGGATATTGTAGGCCATCGTACCTTTTCTGGCGGCTTCCTTATCCGGAGCGCTGCCGGTCTTCGCGGCCACTGCGGCATTCACATCCCCAGTGTCCTCAACCAGATCAACGCCATTGATGAGATAAGCGCCGTTCTCGTATAATTTCATCGGTTTATCCTCCTTCTTGTGCCGTATCTGAGCGGCATCCGATGAATTCATTATCGTATAAAATCGGCGGGAAGTCAAGCGTATTGACCAAAAACCAAAAATAATTTAACAGGTTCCCCCCTCATGTTGTTATTCTTATCTTTTTTGCCAATATTTTGCAAATAACACCGTATTTTCAACATATTATTATTCTTTTTGTCTCTCCTCTTCGGCCCGAAAAAAGACCAGCCGTACCCGGAAAGAGGCCCCGTCAGTGAACAATTCGAACCGTCCGTGGAGCTGCTCTGTGATGCTCCGTGCGATGGAAAGGCCCAGCCCGCTGCCCTCCGAACTGCGGGAGGCGTCGCCGCGGGTGAATCGCTCCATCAGATCCTCCGCCGGGAGCTCCAGAGAGCTGGCAGAGACATTTTTCATCGTATAGATCAGGCTGTGCGCCGTCTCCTGCAGGTCGATATAGACGTGCGTTCCCGGTTTGGCATACTTACAGACGTTGGTAAAAAGGTTGTCAAAGACCCGCCACAGCAGCTTCCCGTCTGCCCGGATCGCGGCGGGAGGAGGCACCAGATGAACCACCGGCGTCAGCCCCGCCTCCTCCAGCCGTTCCTGAAATTCGCCCAGCACCTGGTTCACCATCTGCACCAGATCGATCCGCACCCACTGAATATCCAGGTTTCCCGAAGAGACGCGGTTGGCCTCCATCAGCGCCTCTGTCAGCGTCCGCAGCCGCGCCGCCTTTTCCTCCAGAATCCGCAGATATTCCTGCACCCGGGGATCAGGAAGATTCTCCCGCTTCAGCAGATCGACATAACTGATGATCGAGGTCAGCGGCGTCCGCAGATCGTGAGAAACATTGGCGATGAGATCGGTCTTCATCCGCTCGCTGGCCGTCCGCTCACGCACGGCATTCTCCAGGCTGTCATCCAGTGCATTGACAGCCCCGGCGATCTGAGCCAGTTCGCCGGTCATACCCTCCGTATCCAGCTTCCGTCCCACATTTCCCCGGGACAGGCTCTCCACCCGCTCGAAGATCCGCTTATACTGACTCTCCCTCTCGCAGATGCGTCGGATATTCCAGACATTGAGAAGCAGCGCCGCCGCCAGAAGCACACTCCCCGGCAGCCAGACCCGCCGGTAGAGCTCCAGCACGGCCGCAGCTGTCACCAGCAGATCCATCATCTGAAATGAAAGCAGCGCCGCGACCCGACTGCGGCTGCGCCAGCGACCACCCCGGCTGCGCAAATTCTCCCGCAGGCCTCGCACGGCCTGACAGCAGAGGCTCCTGCTCGCGAACTGGTGCTGCCGCAGCCGCCGGATCAGACTGAGCAGCAGGAAGACCGCCGGGAAATACGCCAGCGTCAGGAGCACCTCTCCGGAAACAATGTCCAGCCAGTACCCGTCCGTGTAGCCATAGCGAATCTGCATAACACCGAAGTAAAGAACGAACAGCATCACTGCTTCACCGAGAAGCACAATCTCCGCATACCACAAATCGATGCCCCGCAGCTCCCGGCGTCCCAGAACCACAAGCCCCGCAAAGGAAACCGCCAGCGCCAGCAGCAGCACAGCCCCCAGCGTCAGCAGCATACGGATCAGCCGGGCAAACTGCACATAGTCGTTCTCTCCCTCCAGATACGCGTCACTCTGAGAAAATGTGGTATCGACAGCCACCATAATCTCATAGGTTCCTCCCGCCAGCAGCTGATTGTAAGCCAGGTTGCTGAAAACAGAGCTCGTCACTGTCTCAGACAGATTCGACTCGAACGCCCCCGTCTCCGAAGTGGCGGTAAAATACCTTCCATAATCCTCCACGCTCTCGTCGCTCAGCGCACTGTCGGCATTCGTGGAAACGACCGTCTTCCCGTCCGTATCCACGTAAATGAAACGATAGAAGAAATTCACGCCGCTCCCATCAAATCCCAGCTCCCTCTGCAGCTGATAATACTCAGAAAGCTGATACAGAAGGGAAAGAGGAACCAGTGCGGACTCCGCCTCATCCTGCGATCCCCCGCCGTCCGTCTGTGTCCCGCTCTCCCCACGGCCTCCCTCCTCCTGTTTTCCGTCGTTCTCGTTTTTCTCCCCCACCACCAGATGATTCTTCTCATCAAAATAAACGCCCAGGTCTCTCCCGTAATCCAGAGCATCCTGCAGCGTATAAGAAATCTCCGTGCCGTCCTCCTGTGTGACGGTCTGCACCTCCTTCTCCAGATCCAGCGACCCGTCTGTCTCAAACCGGGTCTCCAGAATCGAATAGCGAACCGCATTCCGCACGCTCTTCACCACCTGATTGCCGAAAGCTTCTGAATCCTCATAGGAATTTCCCGCCACCGCATCCCCATAATACGTACTATCCGAATACCGAAACCCCAGATAAATAACGCCCAGAAGCAGTGCCAGCGTCAGAGCGTGAATCCCCCAGGCAGCACGTTCCGTACGTCTCTCCCGTTCCAATAAAATCCTCCCCCTCTCCCCCGTTACTCACATTCCACACATGCGGTGACAGTTACCATTGACAGAGAAAACGCCCCTTCCCATTCTTCCCAGTTACCCACATTCCACGCATGCGGTGACAGCTATCATTGACAGAGAGAACCATCCTTCCCCTTCCTCCATGCCGCTCACAGTCATTCTCCGCACAGCCCGTTCAAACATATAGTGCCTTTCGAGAAGCGTTTTAAGCTTCGAGAAAGCCACTACATGTTTGGACGGCGTCACTCGAAAAGCGTCACTCGAAAAGCCTGAACGGCGTCACTCGAAAAGCCTGGACGGCGTCACTCGAACAGTGTCACCGCTTCTCCAGCTTATATCCGATGCCCCACACGACCTTGAGATACTGCGGATCCTTCGGATTTATTTCGATCTTCTCGCGGATATGGCGGATATGCACCGCCACCGTATTGTCCACGCCGACCGCCTGCTCATTCCAGATATTTTCATAAATCTGCTCGATGGAGAAGACCTTCCCCGCATTTTTAATCAGAAAGAGAAGAATGTTATACTCGATCGGCGTCAGCTTCACCGGCTCCCCCTCCATGGTCACTTCCTTCCTCTCATCGTCCACGGTCAGGCCGCCGGTGCGGTACACATGCTCCGCCCCTTCCGTGCAGCCTCCCAGCTGCGTATAGCGGCGCAGCTGAGAACGCACCCGCGCCACCAGCTCCAGCGGACTGAAGGGCTTGGTCACATAGTCGTCTGCCCCCATATTAAGGCCGAAGATCTTATCTGACTCCTCGGAGCGCGCCGACAACAGGATAATGGGAATGCTGCTGATCTCCCGCACCCGCAGAGTCGCCCGCATTCCATCCAGCTTCGGCATCATAATATCCAGGATAATCAGGTGGACCTCCTCGCGGCGCAGAATCTCCAGCGCCTCCTCCCCGTCGTAGGCCTTCAGTACATGGTAGCCTTCCTGAGAGAGATAGATCTCGATCGCCTCCACGATCTCTCTGTCATCGTCACACACCAGTATCGTCTGCTGCATTTTCATTTTCCTCGCTCTGTGATTCAGATGATGCAGGGGCAAAAGTATTTCCCCCTGCCTGTCATTATAACAAGGCTTTCTGCAAGAACACAAGCGCCGCTTTATTAAGATATCTTTAAGATTCGAGGCATCATCAGAACACATAATGCTCCACATAGGAAGAAAATGATTTGATCGCCGGATAGTCCAGCAGCTCCCGCAGAGTCACATAGTAGATCGTGCGGTGGATCTTCTCGCGCATGGGCACGATGCAGACATTTTCCGGGCAGACCTTCTGAGCGATGGAGGCAGAGACGATGGAAATACCCAGCCCCTGCTCCGCCAGCTGACAGTTGATGTCCGTCTGGCTGGTTTCGCAGAGGATGTGCGGCGTGACGCCGTTCGTCTGGAAGAGAACATTCAGCTGCTGATAGAGAATCGACTCAGGAGCGGGCATAATCAGATTCTGGTCCGTGAAGTCCTCCAGCTCCAGAGCTTCCTTCTCCGACAGGGGATTGTCCGCGGGAATCAGCGTCACATACTCATCCTCGGCAATCTTTCGATAGAATAGTTCCTCCTGCTTTTCCAGGCTCTGATCTGTGCTGATGAGGAAAACCGCGTGCAGCGAACGCTTCTTCAGCAGGCTGAGGAGCGTTCCGCTGATCTTGATGGTCAGCTCATAGCGGATCCCCGGCATGGCCTCCTGATAGCGGCGCAGCAGATGATAGAAATCCAGATAGCCGCTGATCGAGGGCATCCCGATCCGCAGCGTCCCCGCCAGCAGCTGCCCGTGCTTCTGCATCAGCTCCGAGAGCTGGTCGAAACCGTTGACGATGCGCTCCGCATGCAGCGCGAAGTCCTCTCCGGCGTCGGTCAGAGACACAGACTTCGGATGGCGCACCAGCAGCGGGATGCCCAGTTCCTGCTCCAGCTTCTGAATCTGCTGGGACAGAGACGGCTGAGAAACATAGAGATTCTGCGCGGCGGCGGAAATATTGTTGGTCCGCGCGATTTCCAGGAAATAGCGAAGCTGATTGATCTGCATACGGTTGCCCTCCTTCGTACATGACTTTTGATTCTGCTCTCTGCTTCAGCCATAGCCGGTCAGACGCCGAAAATACGGATTTCTTGTCAAAGACCGGTACGGCTGATCTGGCTCTCTGCCATAAGTTTCGCCTATGGCAAGGATAATAACAGAATATTTTACTTTTAGCAATGATTTTCTTATAATCTCAGACAACAAGCAAATCATATCTTCAAGCAAAGGAGAAGAAAAATGAAGCAAAAAAATTCCAAAGATCTGATCTTCCTGGCTCTGGCGCTGATCGTCATGGTTGGCTCCCATTTCGTGACGCCCTTCGCCGGGCTGAGTCAGGACGCCATGGCCGTGCTCGGCGTGTTCTTCGGCTCCCTGATTATGTGGATCACGATCTCCATCGACTGGCCCAGCCTGATCACCCTGATGACCCTCGGGCTCATCTCCACCTTCGGTTTCTCGTCCACCTTCAGCGGCGCCTTCGGTAATTCCACCGTCGCCTTCCTGATCTTCACCTTCTGTCTGTTGTATCCCCTGGCGAAGACCAACTTCGTGCGGCGCTGTACCGTGGCTTTCATCACCAACAAAATCGCCCGCCGGGGTCCCTGGTTTTTCGTCTGCTTCCTGCTGGCGGCTGTCACCTTCATGGGTCTGTTCGTCTCTCCCTCGGTGCTGTTCGTGGCCTTCATGCCCTTCCTGGAAGACATCTTCAGTGTTCTTGATATCAAAAAGGGCGGCAAGACCGGCAATATGATGATGATGGGCACCGCCTTCTGCATCAGCCTTTCCTCCGGTATGACAGCCATCGGCCACGTATGGCCTACCATGGCAATCGGCTATTACACAGCCGCCACGGGGATCGATGTCAACCAGTTCCAGTACATGGCCTTCGGCATCCCCACCGGCATCATTCTGATCGTACTGCTGATTCTCGTATTCAAATTCCTGTATCGTCCGGATGACATCAAAGACATCAACCCGGAGAAGGCCATGAAGCTGCGAGGCACCGTGCCGCCCGCGGACCGCAAGGAGAAGATCATCCTCGCCACCATCGGTATGGTCGTCGTCCTCTGGGTCGGTCCCAGCCTCGTCAAGGGCATCCTGCCGGATCTCTACACCACTATCAACGGTCTGACCACCGCCATGCCTCCGCTGCTGGGCTGCATCATCCTCTTCATCTGCAAGGACAAGGGTGAACGCATCATGAACTTCAAGGAAGTGACCTCCAAAGGCGTGCTCTGGGGCAGCATCCTCATGACCGGCGCTGCGACCTACCTGGGCTCCTGCCTGACCAACAGCGATATCGGCATCAGCGACTGGCTCTCCACGTCCCTGTCGCCTCTGGCCGCTTCCCTGCCCGTCACCGGCATGATTCTCTTCTTCATGACCTGGGCCATCCTGGAGACCAACTTCTCCTCCAACATCGTCACCACCACCGTCGTCAGCGCTGTGGCTCTGTCCGTGCTGACCGCCCTTCCCTCCGGTACCGTCAGCGTAGGCGCTGTGGTCTGCATGGTCGGCTTCTGCGCCGCCATCTCCAACATGACCCCGGCCGGACAGAGTACAGTCAACATGGTAGCCATCGGCTCCGGCTGGACGACCACGAAGGACATGTTCATCTGGGGCGGCATCTTCGCTCTCATGGGCATTCTGGTGCTTACCTTCCTCGGCTACCCGCTGGCGTCCGTGATCATCGGATAATCGGATAAAATTTTGAAATCAACTGTATCCGTACCTGAACCGTCGGATTCGCCTGTAAATGTCACTTGCAAATTTACACAGAATTGATAGAATGAAAAGCGGAAGGGCAGGAGCTGCAGGGCTCCTGCCTCCGCTCCAAGGAGGATTCATGGGGAATTTTGATATGTATTATGACGTAGTGGTCGCCGGCGGCGGCACGGCCGGCGTCTCGGCCGCCGTGGGAGCAGCCCAGGCCGGCGCCAAAGTTCTGCTGATCGAGCGCAGTTCCTTCCTCGGCGGCGTGGGAACACATGCCGGCGTCGGCGCCTTCTCTGGCGTCTATACCTGCGGTGAAGACCCGCAGAAATGTGTTGCCGGAGTCAGTGACCTGATTCAGGAAGAGATGGATAAGCTCTCTCCCCGCGCTACGGAGCTCATCATTTCCGCCGCAGGAAATAAAAACATCCAGTTCAAGCCCGAATATCTGAAGGTGGCTCTGGACAACCTGCTCGATCGCTTCCACGTCGATTTCCTCTTTCACACGGTCATGATCGGTGCGGAGCGAACCGACGGAAAGATCACGCAAATTCGCTGTATGGACGACGAACGGGAATTCACCGTCGGCGCGAAGGCCTTTGTTGACGCCACCGGCGACGCCAATCTGGCTCATATGGCCGGATCCGCCACGATCTGGGGCGACGAGGACGGTCAGGTTATGGCCGCCACCCTCCCCTTCCGTCTCTGCGGCGTCGACATCACGCAGGATATGACACCGGCGGCTGTGGAACGGGCCGTGAAGAAGGGCAAGGAAGTGGGAATTCCCCATCTGACCCGGGAAAAAGGCTTCGTGCAGAAGATTACTGGTTCTCAGGAGGTTCTGGTGCTTCTCCCCAGTGTCATTCCCAACGGACTGACCGCCGAAGAGCTGACCAAGATGGAAAAATTCACCCGCGGCCAGGCGCTCTATTATGTGGAAGCCTTCCGCCGCTTCATGCCCGGCATGGAGCATTGTGAGCTGACGATGATCGGCCCTTCCATCGGATTCCGGGAGACCCGCCGTCTGGTCGGCCGCGCGATGCTCACCGCCGACGACGTCCTGCAGCGAACCAAACGGGCCGACAGCATTGGCCGGGGCGGCTGGAAACCGGAGATACACAAGAGTCTCAACGAAGCCGCCGTCTACTGCGACGTCCCCGGCGCCAGCTACTATGACATCCCGCTCGACTGTCTGCGCAGCGTCGATACGGACAATCTCTACGGCTGCGGGCGCCTGCTCTCGGCCGACAGTCAGGCCATGGCCGCTTCCCGCGTCATGGGAACCTGCTTCGTCACCGGCCAGGCCGCCGGTGTCGCCGCCGCGATTCAGGCGCTGGAGGGAGAAGCTCCGGTGGAACGGGTGCGCGAGGAGCTGACCCTGCAGGGAGCGCTGGTATAGAAATAACATATACAGAAAACTATTTTAACAAGAAAAGAATCTCCGAGAATCCCGGTATGCGCCGTATACCGGGATTCAGGTGATGAAACGCACAAGGAGGAATCAATGCGATGACACTCGAAGAAGTAAGAGGAAAGATCGATGCCATAGACCCCCAGATCAAAGGGCTTCTGATGCAGCGGTTAGACTGCTCTCTGGAAGTGGCCAAAGTAAAGGCCGCCGCCGGTGAGACCAATATCTACCGTGCCGACCGCGAGGAAGCCATCCTGGATCGTCTGGGCGAGGGTGTTCCGGAAGACCGGAAGGCCGGTTATCTGGCTGTGGTGCGCAAAATCATGGAGGCCAGCCGTATGTACCAGTACGGCCTGCTGTACGACTGGATGGACGACCTGTTCGCGCCGCTGGCGGAAGGCATCACCATCAAGGAAAACGGAACCCGTGTCCGCGTCCGCCTGACCCGTGAGAACCGTCCCAACGCCATGTCCTCTATCCTCAGCATGATCGGCGACTATGGCTACAACATGGACCGCATGGAGCTGATTGAGGACAACAAGGAGACAAATACCGTCACCTTCGAGCTGCTCATTCTGGGAAACCTCAGCGAAAAGCATATGAAGACCCTGATGTTCCAGCTCTCCCGGGAAAGCATGGACTTCCGGATTCTGGAGAATGAATAGAATACAATAAAGTTATATAGTCCCTAAGTTCAGGAATTGGAACGCGAGCGTTCCATTCCTGAACTTTTGTCTCTTGTGTTATTAACAAATTGTTCATATATCTTTTCAAAATCTTTTACAACGCCATCATTCATTTGTCATGAATATTTCTTATCATAAAACCATGCAAGAGCTAAGCCAACAGCGTTGGCAGGCAATCATTTTTTTCATAATATGCGCCGGATCGGAATACAGTTCCGGTTCCGGCAACTTCCTCCCTTTCATAATGCAAAAGACCCGCAGGTGGTGCGGGTCTTTTGTTTTGCAATTTTTTCCCTCTTATTGACAAAATGGGGCTGTGAAAAAACAACCCCAAACAGCAGGAGATTCATTGATTCGAACA
>JAJQCZ010000016.1 GCA_021202465.1 Lachnospiraceae bacterium
GGTTTTTTTCATAAAACTAACGCCATTTTTAAAGCTGGATACCAAAGTCAGGTAGCATATCTTCCCGGAAAACGCAAACGAATGTTCCCGAAAATATGTTCGAAAACAAGTTGACAAACAGATGTTCGCATGATATCATACTGACAGAAACAAATGTTCGGAACAAATATTCGGTTTCAGGCCGTTGCAGGGAGGCAGTGGAAGATGAGCAGAAGAAAAAGAAGGAAAAGCAGTGGTTGGAAGCATCTCTTTTTTGTTTTGGTAATTGTTCTGGTTCTGATGGGCGGCTTTCGTGTGAAAGCTCTGGCTTCCGCACAGGCTGCGCCTGAGAAAAACTATATTTCTGTTCAGATTCATACAGGGGATACGCTCTGGTCTGTAGCGGAGGAATACTGTGGAGGCACCTCGAATCAGGAGATCCGCAGTTATGTGGATGAGATCAAGCAGATTAATCATATTGTCAATGATCGGTCTCTGACACCCGGCGCATATCTGACGGTTTATACGATTGATCGCTGAGAGAAAAAACGCCTGGAGTTTACTCCGGGCGTTTTTCTCTCAGCTGTACCTTGTTCCGGGCGCTGCGACGCCGTTCATCCTCCAGCGCTGCATAGTGCTTCCGCGTGGTATTCACATCGGAATGTCCCAAGACGTCAGCAACCAGATAGATATCACCTGTCTCACGGTACAGATTCGTTCCGTAGGTACTGCGCAGCTTGTGCGGGGTGATATTTTTCAGAGTTGTCACGCAGCGGGAATATTTTTTCACCAGGTTCTCCACGCTGCGCACACTGAGACGCTTTCTCTGCATGGACAGGAAGAAGGCATCCTCATGTCCTTCAGCGGGAACGATTTTCCTGCGTTCCTCCGCATAGAGCCGCAGCGCCTCCTCCGCCTCGTCTCCGAAGTAGACAATGACTTCCTTGCCTCCCTTACGGTGAATGTGGATGCCGGCATTCTTAAAGTCCACATCATCCAGATTCAGGCCGATGCATTCGGAGACCCGGATACCCGTTCCCAGCATCAGCGTCATGAGGGCCAGATCCCGCACTTTGGTTTTCTCGTGGTATTGCATCTGACGCTTCGTCAGCTTTTCACCGGACTCTACCTCATCCAGGAGCAGAGCGACTTCATCCACATCCAGGCGGACGATTTCTTTCTCGTGAAGCCTGGGCAGAGCGATCAGCGCGGGAGCATTGGTATGAATCATTTCCTTGCGGAAGAAATAGTTATAGAAGGTCTTCAGGGAAGACATCTTGCGCATAATGCCCCGTTCCTGATTGACCCGTTCAGGAGCGTTTTCACCGGCTCCCTGATAGAATCGCAGGTATTCCATATATTCCTCCAGATCGACCGCCCGAACCTCGTCCAGATCTTCTACACGGAGCTCTTTCATATCTTTCCCCTGAAAATGGGTGTGATGGGAGAGAAGATAATCAAAAAATACATGCAGGTCATAGGCGTAGGCGATGCGGGTGCGCGATGAGGTGGTCGGTTCGATGCCGCGGAAAAAGATGCTGACAAAGGACGGAAGCCCCTGAATCAGTTCCCGCAGCTTGCGTGTGTTGCTGATATCCAATTGTTCGTGGTAAGAATGTGTACTCATTTTGTTTGACTCCTAGTTTACAGATTCAAGCCCATTTCTGGTAGCTCCTTTGGAAAGCGATTCCTTGTGATTACGAATAAATCTTGAGCCAGTTCTCAATAGATCCTGAGGATCTCATTCTGCCAGGTTTCAATGCTTATCACTGATTTTTTCCGGCCAGTCCTCAATATGTCCTTCTGTCAACGCATGGAACATGCGTTCCGTGGCGCCGTGATTTTCACGATTGATCTGTGCCAATAATTTCTTTACATAAGCCCGTCGTGTCGAGCCGTCAGCCGGACAGGGATTTTTATAGACAGGAAGTTCATAGCGATTGCGGAAACCGATCAGGTCAGCTTCGCTGACATACATCATCGGCCGGATGACAGTCAGACCGGTGCGTTCCAGATGGGTCACTGGCGGGAAGGCATAGAACCGTCCCTCGTAGATCAGAGACATCATCATGGTTTCCACCATGTCGTCCCGATGATGCCCGTAAGCAATCTTGTTGCAGCCGAGCTTCAGGGCTTCCTCATTGAGAGCCCCTTTGCGCAGCCTGGCGCACAGGGAGCAGGGACTGGCGGATTCAGGACGTCCCTCAAAGACCATCTGGCGAATCGATGTATGGACAACGGTGAAAGGGACCGAGAGCTCGCTGCAAAGCCTCTGGATGGGTTTTATGCCTTCGGCCGAGGATTCATACCCGAGATCCACAAAAATCGCCTGCAGGTCAAAATGCGCCGGATAAAAGCGCCTTAGTCCATGGAGGGCATTCAGCAGGGCCAGACTGTCCTTGCCGCCGGATACACCGACAGCGATGACGTCACCCGGCTCGATCATATGATAATCGTCAACCGCACGGCGGACGTAGCTGTACAGACGCTGTAGTTTCATTATGAATAATAATCCCTTCTTTGATAAACAGAATTCCTTTTTCAGATGATCAGTAATCCGGGAATACAATGGAATCAATTTCATGAAAAAGGAATCCGTGATATTGGGGTGATTATAAGCCAAATTCCCTTATTTTGTCAATAACTTTTCGTTAAAGTTGACTTTTGCGAATAGTTTTAGCTCTGCTCCTTGACATTTCATGCAAGCCGTATTACAATAAGTCCATTGTATCTCAGGTCCCTTCAGGGGATTGCTGCCCTGTCAGACGGTGTCAGCTTCCCGTGAACTCCTGTAAATAAGATACATAGCGCCAGGCACCCTGTGGTACGGAAAAGCTTTACACACGGTTGACGAGGTAAAGGGTGATCGAAAATTCGGCGGATGCCCTTTCATGGAACCGGCCATGAATCTGTAAAATAAACCTGTCGGTAACGAGCAGAACAAAGAATTGCAGAACCGGAATACGAAAAAACAGGACGGGAAATCACGATTTCATCGCCCCTTTTTCTGTGCGCAGTTTTTTCAGAATTCGTAAAGGAGTTTTATAGTATGTGCGGAATTATCGGTTATACCGGGCCTCTTCAGGCCCGGGGCATTGTGTTGCTCGGACTCTCTCAGCTGGAGTACCGCGGTTATGACAGCGCGGGACTCGCATTGCTGACCGACGAGGGCAATCTGTATCTGAGAAAAACAGTCGGTCAGGTGTCCAGACTAAAAGAACTGTGCAGTGAAGAGGTGAACTCCCACTGCGGTATCGGTCACACCCGCTGGGCGACGCATGGCGGCGTCACAGAAGCCAACGCACACCCGCATCAGGTCGGACGTGTGATTCTTCTCCACAACGGCATCATTGAAAATTATCACACGATCCAGAAGCAGTACGGATTCGAAGGTCTGGCGACCTCCGAGACAGATACGGAAGTTGCTGCTCAACTGATCAATTATTATTATGAGCAAACGAACGATCCGCGTCAGGCGATACGCCGCGCGCTGGATATCATCGAAGGCTCCTTTGCCTTCTGCATTCTGTTTGCGGATATCCCCGGAACGATCTACGCGGTCCGCAACGTCAGCCCGATGGTCGCGGCGGCGACGGAACAGGGATCCTTTATTGCCTCTGACGTGACGGCGCTGATTCCTTATACAAAGAGCTATTTTGTGGTACCGGAATATCATATCCTGACACTGCGGGATACCTCGATTTCCATGGAAGATCTGGAAGGGAATGCGGTCAAACCGGAGCTTCTCTCCGTCTCCTGGGATGTAGAAGCCGCACAGAAAAACGGCTATCCGCATTTTATGCTGAAAGAGATCTTTGAGCAGCCGGAAGCATTCCGGAAGACAGTACAGCCCCGCCTGCGCGACGGCATACCCGATTTTGAGGCGGAAAAAATCCCGGATGAGCTTCTCGCCGGCTGCCGTCAGATTCAGATCATTGCCTGCGGGACAGCCATGTATGCCGGTA
The DNA here is from genome assembly GCA_021202465.1 of Lachnospiraceae bacterium. GTDB lineage: Bacteria > Bacillota > Clostridia > Lachnospirales > Lachnospiraceae > UBA3305. The sequence goes on from JAJQCZ010000016.1 coordinate 3,945, forward strand.
TGGTGGGGCGCGCCATCATAGAGCAGAAGGTACGGATTCCTGTCACGGTATCCATCGCCTCTGAGTTCCGCTATGACACACCCATGATCGCCCCCGATACGCTGGTCATCGTCATCTCCCAGTCCGGAGAGACCATTGACACACTGGCCGCTCTCCGGCTGGCCCGTGAATGCGGCGCACCGGTCATCTCCATCGTCAACGTTAAAGGCTCCTCCATTGCCCATGAAAGCGATTACGTGATCTATACTCATGCGGGTCCCGAGATCGCGGTAGCCAGCACCAAGGCTTACATGGTACAGCTGGCGGTTCTTTATCTCCTGACAGGACGAATGATGTATGCGCGGAAACTGACATCGGAGGAAGAAGTCCGCACCTTTACGGATCATCTGGTAGCTTCGGCGGACGTCATACAGGAAATGCTCGATATCATTCCCGATCAGGTACGTGTGCAGGCGGAACGGATTGCTTTCTCCGATAATGCCTTCTTCATCGGCCGCGGACTGGATTACGCGTTTTCCCTGGAAGGAGCTCTCAAGCTGAAGGAAATCTCCTACATTCATGCGGAGGCCTATGCCGCCGGAGAACTGAAACACGGAACCATCGCTCTCATTGAAAAGGATGTTCCCGTCGTCGCTCTGGCTACGCAGGATAAAGTATTTGGCAAGACCATCTCCAATGTGCGGGAAGTACGGGCCCGGGATGCTTACGTCATCCTGATCACGAAGAAAGGTGCCTCCGTCTCCGACGAAGTGTGCGATGTGCACCTCGAAATCCCGGTGGAGGATGGCTTCTTCGCCGCCTTCCCCTGTGCCGTGATCCTGCAGCTGCTGGCCTATTATACAGCCTATGCCAGAGGATATGATATGGATAAACCCAGAAATCTGGCAAAATCCGTCACAGTGGAATGACAGAGATCTGCTCTCAGCGATTTATTTCCCCGAAGATTTTTTCTGTCGGCTCAGGTTCACAAACTGCAGGATCATCTCCGCGCAGCCGTCGATTCCCAGACGGGTACTGTTCAGGGAAAGATCGTACGTGCTGGCGACGCCCCACTTGCGGTTGGAATAATAATTGTAATAATTGGCCCGCTTCTTATCGGTCTTTGTAATCAGATCTAACGACTTTTCTTTGGAGATCTGGTAGAGCTCGGAGACTCGTTCGACCTTGTCTTCCAGATCTCCACAGATAAAGACATTCGTCACATTCTCAAAGGCTTCCAACGCATAGTCTGCACACCGCCCCACGATGATGCAGGATTCCGTGCGCGCAATATTCTGAATAGATTCAAACTGAGCCAAAAATACCTTCTGGTTCAGCGGCATCTCTGTATATCCGCTGTGAAATCCCTTGGCGCCCATGCCGCCGTCCATGACCAGAGAATAAAAAAAACTGTTAATGGGTTTCTCATCGTGTGTTTCAAAAACCTCGGCACACAGGCCGCTTTCCTTGGAGGCGATGGACAGAAGTTCTTTGTCATAACACTTGATGTTCAGGCGCTCCGCCAGCTTCTGCCCTACCAGTTTTCCGCCGCTGCCGAACTCACGGCCAATCGTAATAATCTGATTCATGATAGAAGGTCCCCCTCTCACTGATATGGAAATATCATATTTTTAGTAGAATTGTTCCAACCTTCCCATATTATAAACCAGTAGAACAAGAAAAACAAGGGGAATATTCAGAAATTTCAGGTTGATTACAGAACCTGCAGCAAATGTGCAAAATAATCCGGAAGGGGCGCCGATATTTCCAGGTACTCGCCGGTTCGCGGATGATTCAGACCGAGAGTCAGTGCGTGAAGCGTCTGTCCCTGCAGATGAAAACGAGTGGGTCGGTTACCGTACAGGGTGTCTCCGAGCAGCGGGTGATTCATCTGCGCCATATGGACGCGGATCTGATGCGTTCTCCCTGTCTCCAGCTGACATTCGATGTAGGTAAAGCGGTCAAAGCGCTGAAGGACCCGGTAGTGTGTCACGGCCCGCTTGCCTCCGTTTCTGTCCACAGCCATCTTCAGGCGATTATTCCGGGAGCGGCCGATCGGAAGGTCTATGGTGCCGGTCTCCTCCTCCAGAACGCCGTGTACGATCGCCCGATAGCGCCGATGAATCGAATGCTCCGCCAGCTGAGCTGCGACCCGGTTATGGCTGAAATCATTTTTACAGACAACAAGAACACCGGTCGTGTCCATGTCAATCCGGTGTACGATGCCCGGACGCATTACCCCGTTGATGCCGGACAGCTCCCCGCCGCAGTGAGCCAGCAGACCATTGACCAGAGTACCGGTGTAGTGTCCGGGAGCCGGATGGACGACCATGCCCTTTGGTTTATTGACAAAGATCAGGTCGCTGTCTTCATAGAGAATATCAAGATCCATGGTTTCGGCCTGAATATCCGGAATCTCCGGTTCCGGAATCTCTACAGAAAGGACTGCGCCGGCGCTGCATTTTGTATTGGGTCGGACCTCTTTTTCATTTACCGTGATATGACCGGAACGGATGAGTTTCTGAATCCAGGACCGGGAATAGCCCTCTAAAAAATGAGCGAGGAAAACGTCGATGCGCTCCCCGCTCTGTTCTTCATCTACGATGACGGTGAAATGCTCCATCCTCTTCTCTCCTCCCTCGCTTTCTACAGAATCCCTTCCAGGTCATCCTCCTTATAGTAAAACAAAAGCAGCAGGATCAACAGGGCTACAGAGAAGGTGACATAACAGTCCGCCACGTTAAAAATGGGAAAATTGATAAGTTTGAAATACAGAAAATCTACCACATACCCCTGTCTGACGCGGTCAATCAGGTTTCCGATCGCACCCGCCATCAGAGTGACACAAAGTATGTTCAGGGGACGATATCTGCGGCTCTGAGGAATACGGAACAGATAAAACCAGCAGACACAGAGGATGACCACCATTGTAAGTACAACAAAGAGGGCCTGCTTCTGTTGAAGAATACCGAAGGCAGCCCCTTCATTGATTGAATAATGCAATTCAAACACGCCGTCCCAGATAACGAATGGCCCCTCCGCCAGTTTCGCGACAGCCAGATATTTTGTCCACTGATCCAGCAGTACGAGAAACAGGACGGAGAAAACGGCGAGTCCGATGCTTTTGCCATTTTTTTTCATGGTATGCGCCTCCGCCTGCCTCACAGATTCAGGCTCAGCGTCGACAGATCCTGGGCTCCTTCCAGCGTATCCTGGAAATCACCGGTCAGACCGATGGTCTGGGGCGATACGATGAATATGTATTTGGAAATCTTCTGCAGATTCCCGTTGATCGAGTAGCAGGCTCCGGAAGTGAAGTCAATGATTCTCTGTGCGAGATCCACATGGACGCCCTCCATATTGATGACGACAGCGCGTCCGCTGAGCAGAATATCACACACTTCACGCGCATCCTCCAGCGTAGAGGGCTTCACCATACAGACTTCCATCGTACCGTGACTCTTCATGGGCACCACGTTATTGCGGCGGGCACGGGCCGGACGCTCCTTCTCGGCCGGTTCGGCACTGCGGCGGGAAGAGGCAGATGCAGCGGGCTTCGCTTCTTCCGCCGGTTCAGAGGACGCTTTGCTGCGGCGCACATGTCTGGGTGTGGACTCTTCCTCTTCCATCTCGTACTCATCGTCGTACTCGTCCTCATCGTCATCATATAATTTCATAGAATTCAAAAACCTGTCAATGATATTCGCCATGTTGAATCAGTCTCCCTATTCACAGTTATTTTCAGGCGGACCCTCTGTATCCGGTAGTCCTGTATCTATTATTATCCTCATTTTCCCCTTTTCTGTCAACACTACCAGGGAAAAAGTTGCAGAGATTCAGTAGATCTGTTCTCCTTCCTCACAGTCATCTCCGTTGAGCAAAATATGATCATATACGGACAGGCCGTAGCTCTGATCCTCTGCCACAATGTAATAGTCGTCGCTTTCCGTCAGGATCTCGATCTGCCGGAAGACCGTATAACCCTTGTTGACACAGTATACACCGGCCAGGGACGAGGTGGTTCCGATCGTGTAAGTCCCGGTGCTGCTGCTCTGCATCTCTCCGGAATCCGACTCGCTCACGCTCTCCGTGGAGGCTTCCCCGGAAGCGGTCTCACTCTCTTCCTCTGACGAGGATTCTTCGGAAACCGTCTCACTCTCTGCCTCTGACGAGGATTCCTCACTCTCCGCTTCCGCCGCAGATGTCTCCTCGGCGGATGTCTCCGTCTCCGAAGCAGCAATCGTATAGTCCTCTGTCTCTGACGGTTTGCGCAGCACCGTGCCCTCTTCGATCTCGGAAGGATCCAGGAAATAGTAATCCTCCGTGCTGGCGTAAATAGTCGGGGTGATGAATTCCACGATGGTTCCGTCCGCCGTATATGTTTCCTTCAGGAAACCGGTCTCCGAGTCATTCCCGCCTACGGTCGCATACTCCACAGGAACCACATAAAAATCTTTTGTAATGACTGAAGATTTGGGAATCTTCAATCCTGTGATGTTCAGGGAAGAGATCGCTGATTTTTTCAGAGTGACATTGGTGAACCGTTTATCAGCCAGCTGAACCATATAGTTTGAGAGCGTACAGCGACCGACAATATTTCCGTCCGAAAGCGTAATCAGAGAGAAGTCCGCAGTCACTTCCAGATTAACATCGTTAAAAAGCAGCGTGACACTGGTCTCATCAGCCAGCTGATTTCTGTCTTCCTCTGTCAGATCCAGATAGACCGTCCAGCTCTCCGATGTGATCGTCTTATAAAGAGACGCATCCGCTTCCACAAGGGTTCCTGAGGTGATTGCTGTTTTCTCGTAGCTGCCGTCGTCCAGACTGTCCAGAGTCAGGTCGTCTTCCGCCACTGTCTCGTACCCGTCGGTATAGAATTCTACCACACCGCTGGCATCCGCTGTCACCGTCAGGAGATAATCTGTGTCAATGCCCAGATCCGTCAGATCGTCCAGAGATCCGAGATAACTCAGCAGCAGGTTCTGCAGACTATATTTGAGGTCATAGACTTCGTCAAAAGAAACCGCATCATAGGTGGCCGTAAATGCCGTCAGCTTCTTCTTCAGGGCACTGAGTTCATCCGAAGACAGAGAGCTGTCGCCGCTGGAGGAAGAATTCAGCAGCTCGGTGTACTCCCCGTTAGTGTCGACAGAGCAGATGATATCTCCTACTGCCGAGCGTGTTCCCTCCCGCAGATAATAATGGATATACCCGGCCTCCGGAGCCGTGTAGACCGTCTCGCTGCGAAGAATCAGCCCGGTGTATGTCGTGTCCTGCACAACCGAGCTGGTCTGTCCCACTTCGTAGATCTGCACGGATCCCCGTGTCATATAGGAGATCACATTCACAGCCAGATAGAGAAAAATCACCAGGAATACAACCATGCCGACATTGAAATGGATGGGCCTTCGATATCGGATGACCTTCGAATTCTTTCTGGCCATAGGCTCTCCTTTCTCAGGTATATTGGATAGTTTTTCCAGTCATAAGATCCCGCGCGGCGATCCATACTATAGCAAGAAAATCCTTTTGAAATCAAGAGGCTGCACAAAAAAGGAGGAACCTCAATGAAATTTCTTGACTATACCATTCTTACTGTTGGAATCATCGGTGCTCTGAACTGGGGGCTGGTCGGAATCTTCCGCTTTGACCTGGTCGCGTATCTGTTCGGATCCATGTCCTGGTTTGCGCGGCTTGTCTACATTCTGGTGGGAATCGCCGGTCTGTATGGCATCAGCTATTTCGGACGCATCACCCAGAATATGGCGGAGTAGACTCAGAGCAACGGGCGCCCTGCTCCAGGGCGCCCGTTGTGCCTTCATATTGCAAATGAAAAAATCAGAGGGAAATGATCACTTTGTCCTGTGCGTTCGCCGGCAGATGTTCCTTGTCCTCTGAGATGCTGAGAATAAAGGTCACGTCGTATTTCGCTCCCATGACGGTCAGATCATCGATGGCCTTCTCCACGCTGCTCTGGTCCAGATAAGCCAGCGTCAGGAAGCTGTCAAGATACACTTCCTCCAGGTCGTGATCCTGCGAGATGATACCGCTTATAAATCCGAGAAACCCGTCATAATTCCTGATCGGATACTGAGATACGTCAATCAGACGAATCCGATTGTTCAGTTCGAACATATGCTTGGTGTTCTTGTCAAGGTAGACGATCGTGCCGTGAGCTTCTTTGATCGAGGCGTTTACCTTCTCCAGCAGATACTTCGTCTTGCCCTTGCCTTTTTTGCCTGAGATAATCTGAACCATAATTGTCTCCTCCTTGGGTGAAATAAAATCGTGAAAACCTTTGACACAGGAATTCCTTTGTCTGTGAAAACAAAGCCTGCCATCTCTTAATTATCTGTCCTGTTCTTAAATTTTCAAGTTCATTATAGTATAAATCCCTGAAAAGCACAAGAAGGAAATGTCCCTGTGAAGCTTTCTTTTCCCATCTTTTTTATGACTTTTCAGACACAGATTTTACAAATCGCAGAAGCCCCCATAGGCCTGTCACCAGTCGGAATCGTTGTGATCGATTCTCTGCAGAGCGACATTCATGACCAGTCCCATACCGATATAGAGACTTAGCAGAGAGCTCAGTCCCGCGCTGATGAACGGCAGGGGCAGCCCCGTATTAGGGAGCAGCTCGGTGGCTACGCCGACATTTACAAAAGACTGGAAGGCGATGAGTGAGGCCATTCCCACACAGATGATCCGACCCGCCAGATCTCTGGCCCGGGCCGCAATCCGCAGACACAGAAAGACCAGAATCGCAAAAAGTCCGATGACCAAGCAGCTCCCTGCAAAACCCAGTTCCTCACCGATGACAGCGAAGATAAAGTCACAGTCCTCTTCCGACAGGAAATTCCCGTTCTTGACCGACTCAAAGCTGGTATTGTTCAGCCCCTTGCCAAAAAGCTGCCCGGAGGCAATCGCCAGCACCGAGTTATCCTGCTGTGTCGTATTGCCCGAGGAGGCGTATCTCTCCGGATACAGCCACGACAGGATCCTTCGAATCTGATAAACGTTTTCGTAAAGATAATCCTGATAACGGATGATCAGGAGGACGCCGCCGATACAGACGGGGATCAGGATCGCGACCGCAAACAGGATCCATTTGTAACTGATGCCTGCCGAGTAAAGAATCACAATAAAGATAAAGGCAATGACCAGGGTCGTGGAGAGATCCGGTTCTTTCAAAACCAGCAGAGCCGGAACCACCGCCAGAAGCAGACCGCCGAAGACGACCACCGGCCGGTTGATGCGGGTTTCATTCTTCCAGTAGAACCAGGCAAAAAACAGGATCAGACAGATCTTGAAGAATTCCGAAGGCTGTATCTGTACGCCCAGATTCAGCCAGCGCTGCGCTCCCGTGCCTGAACTGCTTCCCAGAGGCGACAGAACCAGCAACAGGAGAAGAGCCCCGCCGGCATAGATCAGAGGAGCCAGCTGCAGCAGAAAATGATAATCCACGAAAGTCAGAAACATCATAATGACAAAGCCGACGGCAATGCCCATGACCTGTTTCATCATGGTCTCATCCCGGGCTGAATCGTTCGCCAGGGCACTGTTCAGAACCAGCAGCCCGATGCCGGACAGGATCAGCACACACAGGACAAGCTGATAGCTGAAATTTCTTCTCGAGTATAATTGAAAACGAAACATAACGTTCTCCTGTCCGGGAATTCCTGTCAGAGAAATCCCCACGGCTTTTCAGATCAGGTGTGAAAGAATCTCGCCCAGAAGCTTTTCTTCGGTTCCAGGTTCAGAAATGGAACGTCCTCCCCCAGAATCCGGCGGACAATATTCCGATAGGCCGCTGCCGCCAGAGACTCACCGGCAATCAGAGGAATTCCCTGGTTGGTCGCAATAAGTACCGCTTCATCGTCAGGGATGACGCCGATCAGGGGAATTCCCAGAATCTCTGTCACATCGTCCGCAGACATCATTTCTCCCTGTTTTACCAGATGAGGACGCAGGCGATTCAGGAGCAGCTGCGACTGTCGGATGCCGGCATTCTCCAGCAGCCCCATGACCCGGTCGGCATCACGGATCGAGGAGACCTCCGGCGTCGTAACGATTAACGCGCGGTCCGCCGCCGCGATGGCGCTCTGGAATCCCTGCTCGATCCCGGCGGGACAATCCAGAATGATATAGTCGTAATCCCCGCGCAGGGAATCCACCAGCTTGATCATGTGTTCCGGCGTCACGGAAGACTTATCCCTGGTCTGCGCGGTAGGGAGCAGATAAAGCCCCGGGTAGGAACGGTCGCGGATCAAAGCCTGTTTCAGACGGCAGTTCCCCTCCACCACATCCACCAGGTTATAGACAATCCGGTTCTCCAGACCCAGGATCACATCCAGATTGCGCAGTCCTGTATCCGTATCGATCATCAGGACTGTCCGGTCCATCATGGCCAGACCTGCTCCGATGCAGGCGGCAGAGGTCGTCTTGCCGACACCGCCCTTCCCCGAAGTAACCACCAATACTTCACCCATTTCAAACCCTCCCTGATTCCGGCCGATTGGCCATCACGTCATTATTTTTTTCTGAATGAAGTGCATTCGGGCGCCGCAGTTTAATCATTGGACGCTTCGCTGTTGTAGGCCCGGGCATTTTCCTCGAGGATCTCATCCAGTGTGATCTTCCCTTTCGCCAGCTCCATGGCCAGGTTTGCCAGACGGCAGGCGTAGGTAGAGGAATACCCGTTCGGAATGGTAACGGCAATTGCATACTCCGGATCGTCATAAGGCGCATAGCCGACAAACAGAGCGTGGTTTCCGCGCAGCTTGTTCTCTTCCGCGGTACCAGTCTTGCCGGCAAGCTCCAGATCCTGATCGAAATCACTGCTGTGTTCGCTTTCTACGACAGCGATCATTCCTTCCTGAATGATCTCCCAGGTGGAATCAGAGACCTCCGCGGTACTGAGCACTTCCGCACTGTATTCCGCAATCGTCTTTCCTTCTGAATCGGCAACATGATCCAGCAGCGTCAGGTCATACACGGTGCCTTCTGTGGCAATGGTCGTGACATAGCGGGCCATCTGTACATTGGTGTAGGCGTGCGTGCCCTGGCCAATCGCCGAGGGAATGGGGGCGGAATCAGAGACATTTGGCTCCATCTCTGTCACTTCCACGCCGGATTTCTCGGAAAGTCCCAGCAGGGAAGCATATTTCTGAATATAGCTGACACCCAGCGATTCTGAATAAGTATCTGAAGAGTCCAGACTCAGCAGATAGCCGACCTCACTGAAGAAGCTGTTGCAGGATTTCTCCAGAGCCTTTACGACATTCAGGCTGCCGTGCGTGCTGGTACAGGACAATTCCAGCCCCAGCTTCGTAAACACACCCTCACAGGTAAAGGTTGTCGTGCTGTCGATCAGCCCCTCTTCCAGGGCAGCGATCGCGGACACCATCTTGAAGGTGGAGCCGGGAGCCGTCCGGGCCTGCGTCGCTGTGCTGTACAGCGGCGAGGACTGATCCTGCAGCAGGCTGTAGTAGTAGGAGGAATCGTTGATCTGGTTGTTATCATAGCCCGGATAAGAGACCATCGCCAGAACCTCTCCCGTGTCGGGATCGATGATGGTGACGGCGGCCGAACACGGATCCAGGGCCAGCTGCGCCGGGGTCAGCTCCAGATTCTCGATCTTCTCATAGATAAACTGGAACGCCGTACTGGAATTGCCGTTTTCCAGCTCCTCGATCGCTTCCTCATCTTCCTCCAGGACGCCCTGTGCAAAGAGAGCCAGACAGATATCACGTCCGGCGATCTCACCGGCATCGATCAGCTGCTCATAAATTTCCTTGCTGAAATCATCATCGTCTTCCAGCAGTTCCAGTGTCTTCGTTACCAGCGCCTGATAGGTATCCTCCGCGCTGGTGTATTTCTCTGTCAGATCGAGCAGGGACGTATCCACCCATCCGGACTGGGTCAGCGCGTAGCGGAGAAATTCCTGCAGGCTGATCGTCTCATCCGTGTGATATGTGACGTAGGTCTCGTCGCTGGAATCAATGGCATCAGTCAGGATGCCTGCATCCTCCAGTGCCGAGTAAGCATAGGTCATGTACGCCTGCATATCCTCGTCAAGATCCGCATAGGCCGCAGGAGACCCGCTGGTAAGCTCGCTCTCCATGCGCGACAGGACGCTGGTCTGCTCACTCTGGAAGGTGGCATAAATCCTCTGCTCCGCCTCGCTGGCGTCTTCGTCAGCGAAGGCATCCATATCCAGAATATTGTTGTTGATCAACTGGAAATAAACCTGCTTGATGCCGATCTTCCTCTGAGAGGCCGTCATATTGGCGGTGTTCGTCACATCCCCTTCCTCGAGCTTGTCCAGAATGATCCCGGCCAGACTCTGTTCAATCAGATGGTAAATGCCCTCCTGCAGCTCCGCATCCAGCGTCAGATAGACATCCGAACCGGTCTCGGCCTCCTCTTCGCTTTCGATGGAAACGATATGGCCTTCGCTGTCCACATACATGACTCTCTCGCCCTTCGTTCCCTGCAGATCCAGCTCGCAATATGCTTCAATCCCGGTCTTTCCCACCACGTCACCGCTGCTATAGTCTCCGCCCTCCTCGTTGAGCTCCTCGATCTCATCCGTCGAGGCGGTGCCGGTATAGCCGATGATATGAGAAAATGCTTCGCTGTAATTGTACACACGGATATAATCCTCTTCCACATCGACACCGAGCAGATCCTGCGAATGTTCCAGAATATCCTGCATGGTCTCCGTGCTGATATCCTCCGCGACCGTTGTGGATACATATTTCTGATAGCTGTTCTGCGCCATGCTGTAACGGATATTGATGCACTTTAAGGCCGCGTCGTCAGACACCTCATAGGTGTCTCCGTTGGCATATTTACCGATGCCGTACCGCTCCTTCAGATACTCAAAGCATTCTTCCGCCGTGATATCAGAGGGATTGTCCTCGTCGAAATCATTGATGGAGGACAGGCCGTACATATCCCGCAGAAAACGCAGCAGCGTATTTCCCTCCGAGGAGTATTGAAATTCGCCGGAGGAATCAATGATGATGGGAACCTCGGTATTGATCGTCTCGTTGTGACTGTCGAGAATCTCGATCAGCTCCAGAAGCATGATATTCTTCTCATAGCCGTTTGAATAATCTCCCTCATCTGTGACGGTCACCACATACACGAGCTTATTGTAGGCCAGCAGATTGCCGTTCCGGTCATAGATATTTCCCCGGGTACTGGACAGACTTACGGTCTTCTTGGTCGTCTGGGTATATTCCTCCTGCGCCGCTTCCCCCTCGACGATCTGAAGCTGAAAAAGCTGCAGGATCAAAGCCACAAACATGACCGAAAATAAAATCGTCACGGGAAACAGCCGCGATTTGGCGACCTGCTTCAGTCGGTACCCAATATATTCCAGTAAATCTCTAAACAAATCTCTTAGCGCTCCTCTTCTCAAGCTCCTCCAGCCGTGTATTCAGCCGCAGGAACAGCTTGTACAGAACCAGTGTCAGTATCGCTGTATAGACGACCTCAGGCAGAATAACATTGGCCACATAGACCGGAAGATTCAGACGTCCATGCAGGAGAAAGCCGAAGATATAGATGTACAGATTGTAGATCAGATCGCTCAGGATACACAGAAGAAGCGGCATATTCAGAAATTCTGTATAAAACAGCTGCCCGAGCGTTCCGTTTACATAACCAATGACCAGATAAAGCAGAGCATAATAGCCGATGATCTCACCGTAGCAGATATCCATCAGAAGACCGCAGAAAAAGCCCAGAAGCATGCCCTCTTTTTTCCCGCGGATAAACCCGAAGGAAAAGGTAACGATCAGAAGCAGGTTCGGCGTGGCCTCAATCAGCGGCGACACAGCCAGAATGTTATTCTGAATCAGGAAGGCCAGCAGAACCGTTGCGATATAAAACAGCAGGCGTTTCACAGTCAGTCCTCCTCCTCGCTCCAGGCCTCTTTGGTCGTGGTAATGATCAGCACCGTGTCCAGATGAGAAAAATCGACCACCGGAATCAGATAGCCGGACTTGGTCAGATTGTTGGAATCCACCTCCAGACCGTCCGCATAACCGATCAGGATTCCCGGCAGATACAGATCACTGGTGTTGGAAGTGACGATCTTGTCACCGTCCTCGATGTCCGCATCCTTCTCCATCTTACTCAGAGTGAGCTTCCCTTCTTCATAGAGAGTCAGGTCTCCGCTGACGATGCAGGCGTCCTTGGAGTCAAGCCCCATGGCGCCTACATTCCGGTTGTCATCAATGATGGCCGTGATGGTGGCGGTGGTATCCGTCACCGCAGTGACAATGCCTACCAGTCCTCCGTCGGCGATCACATTCATATCCTCTGTAATGCCGTCATTGGCTCCCTTATCCACGTAGAAGGTAGTATACCAGCTGTCGGAATTCTTGCCGATAATGTGCGCTCCCACTGTCTCGTAATCCGGATACTGATCCGCCAGCTCCAGAAGCTCCTGATACTCTTCCAGTTCAGCCAGCTGCAGCTGATAGCGGGTGTTCTGCTCCGTCAGCTCCGCCACCTGTTCTTTCAGAGCCTCATTCTCTTCCTGTACAGATTTCAGCTCCGCCAGTTCCTCTGCCTGTCCGAAAATGGTGCTTCCAACAAAATTAAAGCCCTTCTGCATGGGCATAAGAATCGTGCTGACGCCGTTTCGCAATACATTGCCGGTCGCAGAGCTGACAGAACTGACAATGATCAGAATCAGGCAGACTCCGGCCAGCAGAAAAAAAATATGTTTCGGTCTCATCTCAGGCAGAGATTTTTTCTTCATTCGATAAAGCCTCGTTCTCTCAAACTCACGTAACAGTTATCTCCGATGACGATATGATCAGTCAGAGTGATCTCCATGAGATGTCCGGCCTCGATCATTCTCTCTGTCAGGATACAGTCATCCTGACTGGGCGTCGGATCGCCGCTGGGATGATTGTGAAGCAGGACCACGTAAACCGCCTGATGCCGCAGAGCTTCCAGAAAGACCTCCCGCGGTGTGATCAGGGATGCATTGACCGTCCCCCGGGTCAGTACAGCGGATGACAGAAGGCGCCCCTTCGTATTAAAGAAGGCCGCACGAATCTCCTCCTGGCCAAGATGACGCATGTCCTCCATAAAATAGGCGGCGATGGAAGAGGGAGAGGTAAGACGCACGCCATCCTGTACCGACTGTCTGGCCGTACGCCGGGGCAGTTCACCGATGCAGAGAAGCTGAACGGCTTTCACTCTGCCGATGCCCCGCACACGGAGCAGCTCTTCCGCCGGGATACAGCAAAGAGCCCCCAGACCACCCCGGCTGGCAAGAAGCTCCAGAATCTCTCTGGACAGGTCCACAGAGGTCGCGCCCGTGCTTCCGCAGCGCAGAATCACTGCCAAGAGCTCCGCGTCGCTTAAGACTCCCGGGCCGTCCCGCAGACATTTCTCATAAGGGCGCTCGGATTCCGGAAGTTCCTTCATCGTTCTGTTTGTATTCATTGACTCCTCCTGGCCTCTCCCTGACCAGTCCCTGGAGCATCTATTTTAACACAGCTGAAAACCTGAGTCCACCAGTTTTTGCAAAGACATTAAAATTCCATATTTCGCGTGATACCAGGTGATGCCCCCCTGAAAATAGACGGTGTAGGGCGGACGCAGGGGGCCGTCGGCGGAAAGCTCGATGGAGGAGCCCTGCACAAAAGCGCCGGCCGCCATGATCACCGGCGAATCATAGCCGGGCATGGCCCAGGGTTCCGGCGTCACGAAGCTGTCCACCGGCGCGGCGGCCTGGATACCGCGGCAGAAGGCCGAGAGGCGTTCCGCACTTCCCAGGTCGATGGCCTGGATAATGTCGTGGCGCGGCGTATCCCCCGTGGGATGCACACGAAAGCCCAGCCGTTCATACAATTTAGCGGCAAAGATCGCCCCCTTCTCCGCGCCGGCCGTGACTGTGGGAGCCAGGAAGAAGCCCTGATAAAATGAGGGGGTCGTGCCCAGGTTGGCGCCGACTTCTCTTCCGAGTCCCGGAGAGGTCAGACGCCGGGCCACCTGCTCCACGCAGGCGGCTGTGCCGCAGATGTACCCGCCGGCGGGCGCCAGACCGCCGCCGGGGTTCTTGATCAGAGAACCGACGATCATGTCCGCGCCATAGTCCGAAGGCTCCTCCCGCTCAACAAATTCGCCGTAGCAGTTATCCACCATACAGAGGATGTCCGGCTTGCACTCCTTCAGGAAAGCGATGAGCTCCCCGATCTGCTTCGAGGACAGCGTGGGACGCGAGGCATAGCCCTTCGAGCGCTGGATCGTGGCCAGCTTCGTATTGGGGCGAATCGCCGCGCGGATGGCCGAATAGTCAAAGGAGCCGTCCGGGAGCAGATCGACCTGCGCGTAGCTGACGCCGTATTCCCGCAGAGAACCGGCGGATTCCCGGATGCCGATGACCTCCTCAAGCGTATCGTAGGGCTTGCCCACCGGAGAGAGCAGCTCATCACCCGGCCGCAGGTTGGCGGACAGAGCCAGATTCAGGGCGTGCGTGCCGCAGGTAATCTGCGAGCGCACCAGGGCGTCCTCCGTGTGAAAGGTATCCGCATAGACCCGCTCCAGCGTGTCCCGGCCGCTGTCATTGTACCCGTAGCCGGTGGTGGCCGCAAAATGTGTCTCGCTGACGCGGTTTTTCTGCATGGCGGCCAGCACCTTCATCTGATTATACTCGGCAATGCGGTCAATGGCCGCAAAACGGGGAGCCAGTTCTTCGAGAACCTCCTCCCCCAGATCCAGCACCCCGGCGGAAATGCCGCAGGCCTGATACATTTTTCTGATTTCTGCTTCCATGTTCTTCCTCAAAATCTGTTTCGCATTATTTCAGTCTTCAAAGTCATGAAGCAGAATGCCACCTACAGAGCTTACCCTGTAACGTGTTCCATTCCTGACCTTATGTTCCCTGTGTCAGTATGCCATGCTCACGGCAAAGCAAAAGAATCTGCGCCAGCATCTCCTCTTCCCCGGCATAGTCCTCCCGGTTCAGCCACACGGCCTCTGGCTCCCGCCGGAACCAGGTCAGCTGCCTCTTGGCAAAATGCCGGGTATCTCTCTTTAATTTATAAATTGCTTCTTCCATCGGGATCTCTCCCTCCAGAGCTTCCCGGATCTCTTTATAGCCTAGGCCCTGCATGGAGACCAGATGACGGCTGTATCCTTTCTGCCGCAGTCGTTCAACCTCTTCCACAAGCCCCTGCTCAAGCATGAGATCGACCCGCCGATCGATGCGGCGGTAGAGCTCCGCCCGCTCCCGGTTTATCACCAGATACAGGGTATTATACGGAGAGCGTCTCTCCCGCTCCCGCCTGTTATGCTCCGAGATCTTTTCGCCGGTAAAATGATAATACTCCAGAGCCCGGATGACCCGCTTGATATTGTGCGGATGCATCGAGGCGGCCGCTTCCGGGTCCAGCCGCGTCAGTTCCGTATAAAGCGCTTCCCCGCCGTCCGCGGCAGCCCGTTCCTCCAGACCGCGCCGGTAAGCCGGGTCGCCGCCGGTCTCCGTGAAATCAATATCCCGCACCAGCGCCTGGATGTAAAACCCGGTTCCCCCGGTCACGATGGGAATCGCTCCATGACTGTAAATGGTCTGCAGAGCTTCCCGGGCTGCCCGCTGGTATTCTACGACATGAAACTCCTCATCCGGTTCACAGCAGTCGATCAGATAATGCGGGATGCCCTGCTGTTCTTCCGGCGTCACCTTCGCTGTACCGATATCCATGTGCCGATAGACCTGCATGGAATCGGCGCTGACGATCTCTCCGCCGATTTCCTGCGCGAGCCGGATGGACAGGGCGGTCTTCCCTACGGCCGTGGGACCCGCCAGAACGATCAGAGGCTGCATCGCGCCCTCCTTCCCTTCAGTTGACGACACGCTGAAACTTTTTCTCGAGCTCGTAGCGGGTCATAGTAATGATGGTCGGACGTCCGTGCGGGCACTGGTAGGGATTGTCCAGCTGCAGCAGCTCATCGATCAGCTCCTCCGCTTCCCGCTGCGACAGGCGGTTATTTCCCTTCACGGCTGCCTTGCAGGACATACCGGCGATCTTATCCTCCACCAGCGTCATCTGTGTATGGCCGGTCTCATCGGCCAGAGAATCGATCATCTCCGTCAGCAGATCGGCGCGGGCGATACCGAAAAGGTTGGCCGGTACCGCATAGACCGCATATTCCCGGCCGTCGAAGGGTTCAATCTGAAATCCGACCCGCTCAAAATCCTTCCGGTATTCCGTCACAGCCTCGATCTCCCGGGCGTTGAGCGTCAGAATCACCGGCGGCTGTACCTGCTGGGAGAGAGATTCCTTCTCCCGCAGGCTGCGCATGGTCCTCTCATAGAGCACCTTCTCATGCGCGGCGTGCTGATCCATGATCAGCAGCTGGTCACGGTACTGAATCAGCCAGTAGGTATCAAAGAGCTGACCGAGAATGTGGTATTCGGCGCGGGCTTCACGGGTGAGAAGCTTCTCTTCGAAGAGGTCGAGCTGTTTCGGGGCGATGGGTTCGGGCACAGGCTCTTTCAAAGGCTGTGTGTGTGTCTGCTTATTTTCTTGCGACGAGGCCGTGTTGGAGTCGTTCTTCGCAGACGGTGCGTTCTCCGGGGATATATCGTTTGAGGGGAAGGATTCCCGGACAATATTGGCCTGTGCCGGATGCTCCCCGACAAGAGCTCCGCCCCGGGCCGTTGTCCCGGCATCGCGCCGCTCCTGGAACTGCTGATTCCCCAGAAGACTGTTGCGCATATTCTTCTGCATACGCTCGATCGTGGAGGGCTCCCGGGGAATCTCTGCCTTTCTCCGCTCAGAGTTAAATGCTTCCCGGGGGAACTCCACCTGCTCTTTTCCAGAACCCGACGATTCCCGAGGTGTCTCCGCCTGCCTCCGGCGTGTCTCGAAAGGCTCCGGCCCCCGCAGCGGACGGGATATCTCCGGCTTCCCCTCTTCTTTCGTGACTTTCTTTCCTGCCTTTTCCTCAAATGCATGCCGGGGAATCAGTTCTTCCCCGGTCAGCGCCTTCCGGATTGCCTGAAAGACGGCCTGATAGACCGCCTCTTCCCGAACGAAACGCAGCTCCATCTTCGTAGGGTGGACGTTCACATCCAGAAGCGCCGAATCAATCGTCAGATGAAAGACGGCAAAGGGATATTTATGCTGCATCGCAAAGCCATGGTAGGCATTCTCGATGGCTTTGGTGATCAGAGCGCTGCGGACATACCGTCCGTTAACAAAATAATTCTCATAGGTCCGGTTGCCGCGGTTG
Source organism: Lachnospiraceae bacterium (assembly GCA_021202465.1). Lineage (GTDB taxonomy): Bacteria > Bacillota > Clostridia > Lachnospirales > Lachnospiraceae > UBA3305. The sequence goes on from JAJQCZ010000016.1 coordinate 21,192, forward strand.
ATCTCCGGCCGACCGATATATCCGTCCACGACGACATCTTCTGTCTCTGTGTGAAGCGGAAGCAGACTGCGAGTGATGTCCCGGCCGTAGATCGTGTAAATGATATCCTTCAGTTTGTTGTTCCCGGCCGTATGAAGCTTTTCCTGATTGTTGACGAGCAGACGAAAGGATACGTCGGGGCGGGACAGAGCCAGCCGTTCCACGAGAGCGCTGATGTAAGAGCCTTCCGTGGCCGCGGTTTTGAGGAATTTGCGGCGGGCCGGTGTGTTGAAAAAGAGATTGCGCACGAGAAAGGTCGTGCCGCCCGGAGCCCCCACCTCCTCACAGCCGGTCTCCTCGCCGCCTTCGATGCGATAGCGCACGCCGGTCAGGCTCTCCGGTGTGCGGGTGATCAGTTCCACCTGTGCCACGGCGGCGATACTGGAGAGCGCTTCTCCGCGAAATCCCAGAGAGGACACTGTGAGCAGATCCTCGACACTGCGGATCTTGCTCGTCGAATGGCGCAGAAAGGCCAGCGGAATATCTTCCGCCGCGATGCCGCAGCCGTTATCCGTGACCCGGATCAGCGAAATACCGCCGTCCCGGATCTCCACGGTCACGGCGGTGGCTCCGGCGTCCAGCGCATTTTCCACCAGCTCCTTCACCACGGAGGAGGGGCGTTCGATGACCTCTCCGGCCGCGATCTGGTTGACGGTCCCGGAGTCCAGTATGTTAATGGACGGCATGATACTCTCCTTCCTTACATCATTGCGATGATACCACGGATTGCTCCGTGCTTCATTTTCTTACTTCTGCCAGCGGTTTTTCCGCTTCGTCTGCAGCCGGTAAAGCGTGTTCAGCGCGTCGATGGGCGTCATGTTACTCAGCTCCAGGCTGTCGAGCTCCTCAAGGATATCCTGATCGCTGACCGTGTCGAACAGACTCATCTGGTTCAGATCTACCTCGTCCGGCTTCGGTACGGGGCGGGCCGTGATGCCGCGGCTCATCTCCGCGATTTCCTTCGCGCGGACAGTGATATCCGCGTCGGAGAGCTCTTCCACCAGTTCCTTCGCGCGCCGAATGACCGGATCCGGCACCCCGGCCAGCTTGGCCACCTGGATACCGTAGCTCTTATCCGCACCGCCCCGGACGATCTTCCGCAGAAAAACAATGGTATCGCCCTGTTCCTTGACGGCAATGCAGTAATTCTTGACGCCGGGCAGACTTCCCTCCAGCTCCGTCAGCTCGTGATAGTGCGTGGCAAAAAGTGTCTTCGCCCCCAGCACACGCGGATTACTGATATGCTCGATCACTGCCCAGGCAATCGCCAGTCCGTCGAAGGTGCTGGTGCCGCGGCCGATCTCGTCGAGGATCAGGAGGCTGTGCTTCGTCGCGTTCCGCAGGATATTGGCCACCTCCGTCATTTCCACCATGAAGGTGCTCTGGCCGGAGGCCAGGTCGTCGGAGGCTCCCACCCGGGTGAAGATGCGATCGCAGAGGCCGATGTTGGCTGCCTCCGCGGGAACAAAGGAGCCAATCTGCGCCATGAGCACGATCAGAGCCGTCTGCCGCATATAGGTGGACTTTCCCGCCATGTTCGGACCGGTGATCACGGCAAGACGGTTCTCCCCGTTATCCAGATACGTGTCATTGGTGATGAACATCTCATCAGTCATCATCCGCTCAACCACCGGATGCCGGCCGCCCTGGATATCAATGATTCCCTTCTCATTGATCGACGGACGCACGTAGCGGTTCTTCTCCGCCACATAGGCCAGCGAGGCCAGCACATCGATGCAGGCGATGGCTTTGGCACTATTCTGCACACGGACAACCTGCGCGGCGATCGCTTCCCGCACCTAGCAGAACAGATCATATTCCAGACTGCAGAGCTTGTCCTCCACCCCCAGAATCACATCCTCCAGCTCCTTCAGCCGCGGTGTGGTATAGCGTTCGGCGTTGGTCAGGGTCTGCTTGCGCACATAGTCATCCGGCACCAGATTTTTAAATGAGTTCGTGACCTCGAGATAATAGCCGAAAACCTTATTGAACTTAATGCGCAGATTCTTGATGCCGGTCCTCTCCCGTTCCTGCTGCTCCAGATCGGCCAGCCACTGCTTGCCCTCGGTGCGGGCGCGGCGCAGGTGGTCCGCCTCCTCCGAATATCCTTCCTTGATCATGCCGCCTTCCCGCACGGTAATGGGCGGATCATCCACAATACTCCGTTCAATCAGATCGGCCAGATCCTCCAGGCTGTCCAGATCCTCCCCCAGCTGTGTCAGAAGCTCCGAACGATAGGAAGTCAGCAGACTCTTGACATGAGGCAGCATATTCAGGGAATTCTTCAGGGAGATCAGATCACGGGGCGAAGCTGAATGATAAATGATACGGCCGATCAGACGCTCCAGATCATAGATGGGATTCAGATACTCCCGCAGCTCCTCGCGGTTGATGATCTCGCCATTCAGTTCCTCCACGGCGTCCTGCCGCTTACGGATCTCCCTCTTATCAATCAGCGGCTGCTCGAGAAAGCTGCGCAGCATGCGGGCCCCCATGGCGGTGCGCGTCTTGTCCAGGACCCACAGAAGAGTTCCGCGCTTCTGCTTCTCCCGCAGGGTCTCTGTGAGTTCCAGATTTCTCCGCGTGGAGGTGTCGATCACCATGAATTTCCCCGGCTGATAGAGACGGATGCGGGTCAGATGGCTCAGAGAAACTTTCTGAGTCTCATAGAGATAGCCGAGCAGCGCCCGGGCGGCGACAGTTCCCACCGCATAATCGGAGAGCCCCAGTCCGGCCAGACTTCCCACACGAAAATGTTTCCGCAGACGCTGCTCGCACTGTTCGTCATTAAAATACCGGTTCTCCAGCGTAGACATGGAGACGCGCAGACGGTTTTTCAGATCGTCCGTATCAATGCCGCTCATGCAGAATGCCTCATTGCTGAGGATCTCCGAGGGCGCGAACTTAAGAATCTCATCCAGCATCACCCGGGCCGAATCCACCTCCGTCACCTGAAAATCACCGGTGGAAACGTCAGCCACAGCGACGCCGAAGGTCTTATCCAGGCAGACGATGCACATGATATAATTATTCCGGCTTTCGTCCAGAGACTGCACACAGAGATTGGTGCCCGGTGTGACGATCCGCACCACCTCCCGCTTCACCAGCCCTTTCGCCAGCTTGGGATCCTCCATCTGCTCGGCGATGGCGACCTTGTAGCCTTTTTCCACGAGCCGCGCCAGATAGCCCTCCACCGCATGATAGGGAACGCCGCACATTGGCGCGCGCTCCTCCATGCCGCAGTCCTTCCCGGTCAGGGTCAGCTCCAGCTCACGGGAAACCGTAATGGCGTCGTCGTAGAACATCTCATAAAAGTCCCCGAGACGATAAAATAAAATGCAGTCCGGATTCTCCTTCTTCGTCTCCAGATAGTGCTGCATCATGGGAGTCATCATTTGCGTATATTCCTTTCTGCCGGTCCAACGGGCGGACCGGATGGAATCCGTATGATCAGGATTCCGGCTGTCCCATATAGTAAAATCCGTGCGCTTCCGTGAGCCGGACAGGCACCAGATGGCCGATCAGGCGGGCGTCTCCGGGGAAATGAACCATAAGATTATTGCTGAGGCGTCCGGTGACCAGAGACGGATCGTGGCTGTCGATCTCCTCCACCAGAGCCGTCTGCACGGTTCCCAGATCGCGTCCGCAGCGTTCGGCGGCGATCTGCTGAACCTCGCGCAGCAGGCGGTCGAAACGCGGCTTTGCCACCTCCGGTGGCACCTGATCCTCCCGGGCGGCCGCCGGCGTGCCGGTGCGCGGAGAATAAAGAAACGTGAACGCGCTGTCGTAACGCACCTTCCGCACCACGTCCATCGTCTCCTCGAAGTCCTCCTCTGTCTCCCCCGGGAAACCGACGATGATGTCCGTGGTCAGGGAGATGTCGGGGATCTCGCGCTGGATCTTCGCGGCGAGATCCAGGTACTGTTCCTTATCATATTTTCGGTTCATGAGCTTCAGGATACGGCTGCTGCCGGACTGAAGCGGCAGGTGCAGATGACGACAGATCTTTTTGGAATCGCGCATCACCTGAATCAGCTCGTCCGAGAGGTCTTTCGGATGGGAGGCCATAAAACGAATCCTCTCAATGCCGTCGATCTCCTCCACGCGGCGCAGCAGTTCGGCAAACGTGATCGGTTCCGGGAGATTCTTCCCGTAGGAATTGACATTCTGTCCCAGAAGCATGGCTTCTTTTACACCATCCGCGGCCAGCCGCCGGATCTCGTCGAGAATATCCTCTGGTGCCCGGCTCCGCTCCCGCCCCCGCACATAGGGAACGATGCAGTAGCTGCAGAAATTATTGCAGCCGAACATGATGTTGACGCCGGATTTGAAAGGATATTTGCGCTCCGCGGGAAGCTCCTCCACGATCTGCTCCGTACTCTCCCAGACGTCGATGACCCGGCACTTCTCCGTCAGACAGAGGTAAAGGAGTTCGGCCAGCTTGAAGATATTGTGCGTGCCGAAGACCAGATCCACGAAGGGGTAGGACTTCCGTACCTTCTCGACTTCCTCCGCCTCCTGCATCATGCAGCCGCAGAGAGCTACCAGCATCTGCGGTTTCTCCCGCTTTCGGCTGTTCGTCTGTCCCAGGCGGCCGTACAACCGCTGATTCGCGTTTTCCCGCACGGTGCAGGTATTGTACAGGACAAAATCCGCGTCCTCCGAGTCCGTCTCTTCATACCCGATGGCACGGAGGATACCCAGAAGCTTCTCGGAATCCTTGGCGTTCATCTGACAGCCAAAGGTCACAACGCAGGCCCGCAGAGACCGTCCCAGCTCCGCTTCCTTCGCCCGCACCAGTTCCCGGTCTCTGGCCATAAAATAATACTGCCGCTCCGGCTCCTCCGCGGGCGGTGGTGCGGTCACATCCACGCGGTCCAGATTGATCTCACCAAAGATTCCCCGGCTCTCCTGTCTGTCCTCCATAAAAACCCGTTTCCTCTCATTCACTGTCATAATTTCTTTCGCCGGGGAAAGATTATAGCATAAGCCCGGCGGGTCGGCAAGTCAGAGATCCTGTAAAAAGCCGCCGCAGCAAGGAAAACTCTCTGCGGCGGCTTAATGCATTTTTATGTTTACGACGGTTCATTCAGATACGGAGCCACCTCGGCCTCCAATCGTTCCTTGACTTCGCGGATCTCTCCGGCCTCTCTCTCGGTGATCTTCTCCGGCTTGGTCTTATTCACCCGTTTCTTCAGCTCGGACAGATCGGCCTTGATGCGGTTGCGCGTGGCCTTGTCCAGCGTCTTCTTCTCTTTGTCTTCCTTCAGGAACTGATCCACCCGATAGGTCAGGCTCTCCGCGTCGTTGCGGATATCAATCAGCTCCTTCTGGCGCTTATCCTGACTCTCGTAAGCGGCAGCATCGCGCATGGCCTGCTGGATCTCCTCCTCCGTCAGGTTGGTGCTGGAAGTGATCGTAATAGCCTGTTCCTTACCGGTCCCCAGATCCTTCGCGGAGACCTTGACGATGCCGTTGGCGTCGATGTCAAAAGTGACCTCGATCTGCGGCACACCGGCCCGGGCTCTCTTGATGCCGTCCAGACGGAAGTTCCCCAGGAGCTTATTGTCTTTGGCGAAGCGCCGCTCGCCCTGATAGACCTTGATATCCACGGCCTTCTGGAAATTGGCCGCCGTCGTGAAAACCTGACTGTGGCGCGTGGGAATCGTCGTATTTCTCTCGATGATGCGGGTACAGACGCCGCCCACTGTTTCGATGGAAAGAGACAGCGGGGAGACATCCATGAGGATGATCTCGGCTGCACTGCCCGCAGACAGCGCGTTGCTGCTGAATTTACTGCCCTGCACGGCTGCGCCCAGAGCGACGCACTCATCGGGATTCATGTTACGGGAAGGTTCTTTTCCTGTCAGACGCCGCACCTCATTCTGCACGGCGGGGATCCGCGTAGAACCGCCGACCAGCAGCACCATGCCCAGTTCGGACGGATCGACGTCGGCGTCCTTTAAGGCATTCTTTACAGGAATCGACGTGCGCTCCACCAGGTCGCGGGTCATCTCGTCGAACCGGGCCCGTGTCAGCCGCACCTCCAGATGGTGCGGACCATTGTTATCGACCGACAGGAAGGGCAGGTTCACTGTCACTTCCGTCGAAGAAGACAGCTCCTTCTTGGCTTTCTCGGCCTCGTCTCTCACACGCTTTACCGCGGCGGGATCCCGGGAAATGTCCACCCTCTCCGTCCTGCGGAACTCCTGAATCAGATAATCCGCAATGCGCTGATCGAAATCATCGCCACCCAGATGGTTATCCCCTGCCGTAGAAAGCACTTCGATGAGATTATCACCGATCTCGATGACGGACACATCGAAGGTGCCGCCGCCCAGGTCATAAACCATGATCTTCTGCGCGCCGCCGTTGTCCAGCCCGTAAGCCAGAGCTGCCGCCGTGGGTTCATTGATGATACGGAGCACATTCAGACCTGCGATCCGTCCGGCGTCCTTCGTCGCCTGTCTCTGCGCATCGTTAAAATACGCCGGTACAGTGATCACAGCCTCAGTCACTGATTCACCCAGATACGCCTCCGCATCACGCTTCAGCTTCTGCAGGATCATAGCCGAAATCTCCTGCGGAGAATATTTCTTTCCATCTATATTTACCCGGAAATCTGAGCCCATCTGCCTTTTGATGGAAACGACGGTTCGATCTGCGTTCGTAACTGCCTGTCTCCGGGCTGCGTCGCCCACCAGTCTCTCTCCGTTTTTGGCGAACGCCACCACCGACGGGGTCGTTCGGGACCCTTCCGCGTTCGCGATCACCGTGGGCGTTCCGCCCTCCATGACCGCCACGCAGCTATTGGTCGTCCCCAGATCGATGCCTATCACCTTGCCCATGTTTCTGTCCTCCATATGTTAAATCCTGATTTCGATCTTATCCCGAAAACCTTTTTTAGTATACAGGAAAAATCTAAACTTGCGGAATACATTTCATGATAATTTGATAAAAAAACAGTGAAAACAGCCGGGAAGCAGAGGCGGCAAACTATTTTTCTCCTGCCCCTTGTTCCGACGGAGCCTTTCTGCTAAAATATCGTCAGAGCCGTCAGGCACGCTATCCGCCTGTAAAGAGGATGCCGCCGCCGACTATCCGGTACTGAAACTCTGCCCTTATCATATATCAGGAGGAATATGACCATGTATCGAATCTTCGAATATAATCCGCAGCTGACTCCCTTCCGGGAAGACATCGAGCTTCACATGGATAATTATACCCGTACCCGGGAACGCCTGCTTCCCGAAGGCGGAACGCTTTCTGATTTCGCCAACGCGCATCTTTACTATGGAATTCACCATCTGGAGGATGGCTGGGTCTACCGGGAGTGGGCGCCCGCCGCGCAGGAGCTGTATTTTACCGGTGATTTTAACAACTGGGACAAGCGCTCTCATCCCATGACGCCGCTGGGAAACGGCGACTGGGAGATCGTTCTTCCGGGGAAGAAGGCGCTCTGGACCGGCTGCCGCTGCCGTACTGTCGTCAAGCATGACGGTATTTATACAGAGCATCTGTCTCTGTACACTCGCCGGGCCGTGCAGGATAAGGAAACCGTGTCCTGGAACGCCGAGGTGGTGGATGACGCGAAGAAATTCCGCTGGGCGGACAAGCGCTTCAAACCGCAGGAGCCGCTGTTGATCTACGAGGCCCACGTGGGTATGGCGCAGGAGGAGCCCCGCGTCGGCACCTACCGGGAGTTCGCGGATCAGACTCTGCCGCGCATCCAGAAGGCCGGTTATAATACAATCCAGCTGATGGCCATCATGGAGCATCCCTATTACGGCTCCTTCGGTTATCAGGTCTCGAATTTCTTCGCCGTTTCCTCATGGTTCGGCACGCCCGATGATCTGAAATACCTCGTCAATCAGGCCCACAAGATGGGCATCCGCGTGCTCTTGGATCTGGTGCACTCTCATGCGGTGCGGAATACCTCCGAGGGCATCAATGAATTTGACGGAACGACCTGGCAGTTCTTCCATGACGGTCCCGAGGGCGATCACCCCGCCTGGGGCACGAAGCTCTTCAACTATGGCAAGACCGAGGTGCTGCATTTTCTGCTCTCCAACCTGAAATACTGGCTGACCGAGTACCATCTGGACGGTTTTCGTTTCGACGGTGTGACCTCCATGCTCTACCACGATCACGGTCTCGGCGGCAATTTTGACGACGACCATAAATATTTCTCTCTGAATACGGATACCGAAGCGGTGACCTATCTGCAGCTGGCTAACGCTCTGATCCGCGAGGTAAAACCAAACGCCGTGACCATCGCCGAGGATATGTCCGGGATGCCCGGCATGTGCCTGCCGATCACGGACGGCGGCCTCGGCTTCGACTACCGGCTGGGCATGGGAATCCCTGACATGTGGATTCGTCTGATCAAGGAAAAGAGTGACGAAGACTGGAATGTCCAGAAGATCTGGTCCGATCTGTGCCTGCGCCGTCCCGGCGAGAAGACCGTGGCCTACGCCGAGAGCCATGACCAGGCGCTGGTGGGCGACAAGACCCTGATCTTCCGGCTGGCCGATGCCGCCATGTATACCGACATGGACAAGATCACACACAATCTGACCATCGACCGGGCCATCGCTCTGCACAAGCTGATCCGGCTACTGACACTGACGGCCGGCGGCGACGCTTATCTGAACTTCATGGGCAACGAATTCGGCCACCCCGAGTGGATCGATTTTCCCCGGGAAGGAAACGGCTGGAGCTTCCACTACTGCCGCCGCCAGTGGAGTCTGGTGGACAACGGTTATCTCAAGTACCAGTGGCTGGGCGATTTTGACCGCGCCATGATCGGGATCGCCAGAGACTGGAAGCTGTTCGATCAGATCATGCCCGACCTGAAATGGGTCCACGAGAAGGATCATCTCCTGGCGTTTGAGCGCGGCGGGCTGCTCTTCGTCTTCAACTTCCATCCGACGCAGTCCTTCGCTGATTATCTGATTCCCGTCAGCCAGGGAGAGGATTATCGCCTTCTTCTCTCCAGCGACGAAAAGCGTTTCGGCGGCGAGGAGCGAATCGCTGATATGCATTATCCGGCCTTCCAGGCGGGCGTGGAGGGAAATCATCTGAAGCTGTATCTTCCCTCCCGCACAGCGGCCGTCTTCGCGCCGATCCATCTGAAACCGCCGGTGAAGAAGAAAAAGAGCGCAAAAAAAGCCCCGATATCGGAGCTTTAAAGAGGAATATTCTCAGATATTAAACAGAAGCAGCAGCACCGTCATACACACCGTGCTGGTCACGATGGACAGGGAGTTCAGTGTGCTGGAGAGGGATTCGTCGCCGCCGCACCGGTGGGTGTAGACAGGACACAGCAGCGACAGGGGCGCGAAAGCGATCAGCGCCATCGCCTGCCGGACCTCCAGGCTGAAGGGCAGCAGCCGGTAGAAGGCCAGCGCCACCACGGCTGCGAAGACATAGCGGAAAGACAGGCATCTGAGCACGCGGAGCACCTGCTCCCGGTTCAGATGCAGCTCCAGACCGACGCCGATGACCAGCATCGCCAGGAAGCTGTTGGCGTTGCCCACGGTGGAGGCAAAACCCGTGATAAAGGAAGGCAGTTGCAGCCCCAGGATGGACAGGATGAGCATGATCAGATAGGTATCCAGCGGGATCGAGGAAAACAGCTTCTTCAGGAAGGCCGCGGGGGTCTGTTTCTCTCCCTGCGCCGCCACGGTGGAAGCCAGGGCATAGGTTCCGCCGGTACACATCATGGAATTGCCCGCGTCAAAGAGGCAGGTCGCCACGACTCCGTCCGCCCCCAGAAAGGTCTGGGCGAAGGGCAGCGCGAAGGAACCAATGTTGAATCCGGACAGGTTGATCATATAGAAGGCCTGCGCATCCCGTCCCCGTCTCATGCCGGCCACAAAGCCGATGCCGACGGTCAGCAGGTTCAGCCCCAGGCCGATGAGGACAAATACCAGAAAGGCATAGTCCATGGTAAACTCACTGAATTTCGTAATGATCACGCAGGGAAGCGTGATATTCAGTGAAATGCGGGAAAGCATGGGAAAATACGCTTTATCCAGATATCCCACCCGCTTCAGTATGTATCCCATCAGTATGATCAGTACCATTGTCAGCGCTTTTGTCATCACGATTCCCATGATATTTTCCTCGTATCTTTCGTTTCAGGCGCCCCGGATATACCGGGGCGCTCTGTTTTTCAGCTGTGTCTGACGCACAATGTCCTCATTATAAAACGATATTTCTTAAAAATCAATAATTACCCCGCTCCGTTTTCCAGCATCGTCTCTGCAAAGATTCCGTATCCTCTGGTGGAATCATCCAGCAGGACATGCGTCACGGCGCCCACCAGCTTTCCGTTCTGCAGGATCGGCGAACCGCTGCAGCCCTGGATGATGCCGCCGGTCAGCTCCAGCAGCTCCGGATCCGTCACACGAAGGACCAGATTTTTATTCTCCGTGTCGTATGGACAGACCTTTTCAATCTCAATCTCATAATCCCGCAGTTCCCCGGAAATGTCACTGCGCAGGATCGCGGTCCCCTCCGTCACCTCCTCTGCGGCAGCCACCGGCACTGCCGTGAGACCCCAGTCCTCCTCCGGATCCACGGAGAGCGTGCCGAAGATCCCGCAGTCACTGTTTCCGGAAATCAGCCCGAGACAGCTGCTCTCCTCATAGAAGATACTGCCGGTCAGAGAACCGGCCACCGAGGAGGTGGCCCGTATGATGCCTGTTACCAGCGCCGGGTACAGGCTCCCGGAAAGAGCCTCTACCAGAGTGCCCGTATCCGTGTCGCTGATGCCGTGTCCCAGAGCGCCGAAGCTCCCGTCCTGCGTCACATAGGTCAGCGTACCGATCCCCTGCGTGTCATCCCGCACCCAGATTCCTAACCTGTACAGACCGTCGTCTCCCCGGACCGGCTGAATCGTCACAGTCCGCTCATCCCCGTCCCGCCGCACCGTCAGTTCCACCGGTTCATCTCCCTGATCGCGGATGGTGTTTACCAGCTCCGTCTTACTGCCAACCTCCTGCCCGTTGACTTTCTCGATATAATCCCCTGCCTCCACGAGTCCCTGCGCAGGATTTGTCACAGTTCCATTTTCATCCGTCACCTCCCCGGTTCCTACGATCAGTACCCCGCTGGTCTGCAGATAAATTCCCACAGCCATCCCGCAGGGATAGACCAGCGTCTCGCCGGACGCCGACACCGGGATATCCTCACTTTCCTGCTGCGTGGCGCGTGCATAGCCCAGGGTCAGAATCAGGGTACAGATCAGCAGGCCCGTCAGCCAGCGCCGGTACATCCTTCTTTCCATACTCAGCTTCATGCCTCCTTCTTCCCGCATGGCTCCTTCCTTGAATCGAGCAGGAGGCAGCTTTTTCGCCTCATACTCGCCGCGCGGGGCGCGTCCGGCAATAGCCGGAAAATACCTTACGCGCCCCTGCGCACATAAGAAAAGAGCGAGACAATCACGCGGATTTTGTCTCGCTCCTAGTATGTACTGCGTTCCCTGTTTCACACCGGGGATTTTCTGCTCTGCTTTCCATTCCCTTGCAGAGCAGGAAGATTTTTTTTGACCTTATTGGCCAGCGCCTTCATCTCACAGGCGTTTTGATAGACCGCCTCCGTCATCTCTGCGCCGCCCAGCAGCCGGGCCAGCTCATCGATGGAAGCATTTTCATCCAGCGAAAGCACCGAGGTGAGTGTATGACTGCCCTGTGAGGTCTTGCGGATACAGAAATGATGATCTGCCATGGAAGCGATCTGCGGCAGATGGGTAATGCAGATTACCTGGCGGTGTCGGCCGATGAGGCTCAGCTTCTCTGACACCTTCTGCGCCGTGCGTCCGCTGATGCCTGTGTCAATCTCGTCGAAGATCAGCGTGGGAATCTCATCCTTATCCGCCAGGACCGCCTTGATTGCCAGCATGATCCGGGACAGCTCACCGCCGGAGGCCACCCGCCCCAGAGACCTGGCCTTCTCCCCTTCATTCAGAGAAATAAGGAATTCCACCTGATCCTGACCGTTCTTTCCCGGCTCCTCCATCGCCTCCAGCGAGATGCGGAAGTCCACATAGCTGAAATTCAGCTCGCGGATGCCCGCCTGCAGGGCTTCCTGCAGCCGCGGGAGGATCTGTTTGCGCTGGGCTGTGAGCCGGTCTGCGGCCTCACGCAGTGCCTGGCTGCAGGCAGCCGCCCTCTGCTCCGCCTCACGCTTGCGGTCTTCCCATTCCTCCAGCTCCGCCAGGCTCTGCCGCTTCTCGGCCAGCGTCCTCTGTATCTTCTCACAGGAATCCCCGTATTTGGATTCCAGACGCTGCAGCAGATCCAGACGCTCCTCCGTCTCCCGGAATTCCTCCGGATCAAAACTCAGTCCCTCCAGATAATCCGACAGTTCCCGGTTGAAGCTGCCCACAAGGTCTTCGATCTCCGCCAGCTCCTGGCTCAAATCCGACAGTTCTTCATCCAGGCGGACCAGTCCCGCCAGCTCGCGCGCCGACCGGGCGATCTGCTCCGCCGCCGACGGGCTGCCGTCCATCCAGTCTGCCACCTCCCGCAGGCTGCCGCAGATCTTCTGGCTGTTGTTCATCTTCCGGAAGGCCCGGGTCAGTTCTTCGGTCTCGCCGGGGCGCACGGCCGCCTCCTCGATCTCCTGAATCTCGAAACGCAGGAAATCCATCTGCCGCCGCCGTTCCTCCGGATCGACCTGCAGAGCCGCCAGCTCACGGCGGGCTTCCTGCATGTTCTGATAAGCCGCGGCGACCTGCTCACGCTGCGCCTGCAGCGCCGTCCCGCCGAAGGCATCGAGCACCTCCAGATGCTTCTCCCGGCGCATCAGCGACTGATGTTCATGCTGTCCGTGGATATCCAGAAGCAGGGAGGTCACCTGGCGCACCTTCGCCGAGGTAACCGTCTCATCATTGATCTTGTGGACGCTTCGTCCCGGCAGAATCTTGCGGGAGATCACGATACACTCATACTCGGTACTGACATCCAGAGCCGCCAGCTGCTCCCGTTTCTCGGCCTCCGGCACAGAAAACACGAGCTCTGTATAGGCAAAATCGCTGCCGCTGCGAATCATATCGCCGCGCAGGCGTCCTCCCAGCGCCGCGTTCACCGCGTCAATGAGCAGAGATTTTCCTGCCCCGGTCTCACCCGTCAGGATATTGAGGCCGTCGCCGAAATCAATATCCGCCTCCTCGATCAGAGCAAAATTTTTCACATGCAGATTCAACAGCATGGCATTCCTCCGCTTTTCACCGTCATACGCCTGCATCAATGACAGTGTTTCCCTGTTTTTAAATAAAATACATCCGTAAAAATCGTCAAAAACTCCGTCAGGACATTTTCACCCGCAGTGTTTCCAGGAAGCTCATGGAGCTTAATTTAAGGATCTTCGTCACCTGTTCGGCGCGCTGCACCACGACCCGCGAGCCGGGCTCCAGGCGAAATACGGCATCTCCATCGAAACTAGCCACATAACCGGCGTCCGAACCGCGATCCTTCTCCGAGCCCAGAATCTCCAGCTCAATCTTATCTGTTGAGGAAAGGATCAGGCTGCGGTTGTTCAGGGAATGGGGCGCGATCGGCGTCACCAGAAAAAGCTTCGCTGTCGGCTCCACCACCGGTCCTCCGCAGGAGAGATTGTAGGCCGTAGAGCCGGTCGGCGTGGAGAGAATGATTCCGTCCGCCGCATAGAGATAGAGAAACTCGCCATTAACATAAACCTTGAACTTGAAGATACGCAGACTCTGGCTCCGGTTCAGCGTCAGATCATTCAGCGCCACATCCTCCCCGAGCATCTCTCCGTCCGGAGAGAGAATCTTCCCATAGAGCATCATCCGTTCCTCCTGGATATACTCATCGGCTACGACCCGCTCGAGGATATCCGTCACGCTGCTGCGGTCTCCCTCGGTCAGGTAGCCCAGCGTCCCCAGATTAATTCCCAGGAAGGGCACATTGAGATCGACCAGATTGCGGGCGGCCCGAAGCAGCGTGCCGTCGCCTCCGAGGACGATGACGCATTCGACATCCGCCGGAACCTCGCGCAGCGCCGTATTGTGACCGTAGACCTCCGATTCATGTTTCTCCCTGCGGACATAGCAGGTCTTGCCCCGCTTCAGGAGATAATTCTTGATCATATTCGTGGTATCAAAATTGGGGTCCTTGGTCTCATTGGTAATGATAAAAAAATGATTCATACCCTGTCTCCCATGATAGCGCGGCCGCTCCTCCGCAGATACGGCAGAACAAAATGGTCTGCATGGTTATGGTTCCTTCTGTAAACCTCTGTCAGCGGTCCAGTTCCCCGTGCGCGGCATCCACCACTGCGGCCGGATCGACAGAACAGTTCTCTGCCTGCGGATCCGCAGACAGATACAGCAGATATTCGATATTTCCTTCCGGGCCTTTGATCGGAGAATAGTCGAGGTTTTGCACGGCAAAACCCAGCGTGGCGGCCCAGCCGATGACCTTCTCAATGACTTCCCGGTGTGTGCTCTTCTCCCGCACCACACCCTTCTTTCCCACCTTCTCGCGCCCTGCCTCGAACTGCGGCTTGATCAGGCAGACGATCTCCCCGGTCTCCGTCAGGAGTTCCTTCACCGGGCCGAGTACCTTCGTCAGCGAAATAAAGGACACGTCGATGGAAGCAAAATCCACCGGTTCCGGCACCTGTTCCCGGGTCACATAGCGGATATTGGTCTTTTCCATACAGACCACCCGCTCATCCTGACGCAGCTTCCAGGCCAGCTGCCCGTAGCCCACGTCCACGGCATAGACCCGCACGGCGCCGTTCTGCAGCATACAGTCGGTAAAACCGCCGGTGGAGGCTCCCACATCCATGCAGACCTTCCCGGCCAGCGCCACGCCGAACCGCGCCATGGCCTTCTCCAGCTTCAGGCCGCCCCGGCTGACGTAAGGCAACACACGCCCATGCAGGACGACGTCAGCGCTCTCGTCAAAGGTCGTCCCGGGCTTGTCCTCCCGCTGACCGTCCACGAAGATGCTTCCCGCCATGATCAGCGCCTTGGCCTTCTCCCGGGAAGGGGCGATGCCCCGTTTCACCACGAGAACATCCAGCCGTTCCTTCATCGCGCACGCCCCCTCTCTGAACTGCTCTGATTTCCGGCAATGACGGCCCGGCTCATACGTCCGCCTCCTCTTTTGTCCGCCGCGCACGGATCCGGTCACAGATACTCTCCGCATCGAGTCCCAGTTCCTTTTTCAGGACGGACACGCTGCCGTGCTCCACATAACGGTCGGGGATGGCGATCTGCAGGATCTCGCACGCCGCCTGAATCCCCGCGAGAAACGCCGCCACGTGCTCGCCGAAGCCGCCGCTGCGGACATTTTCCTCCATAGTCACCACCAGCGTATGCTCCTTCGCCAGCGCTGTCAGCATCTCCGTATCCAGCGGTGCGATAAAGCGGGCGTTCACCAGAGATACAGCATATCCCTCCGCCTTCAGCGTCTCCCGGACCTCCCAGGCCGTCTCCACCATGGAGCCTGCAGCCAGGAGCGCGATGTCTCTCTCCCGGAACATCCACTCGGATTTCCCGTACACGATCGGCGGACGAAATTCCCGCATCTTCGAACAGGCCGTTCCCCGCGGATAACGGATCGCCAGCGGCCCTTCCCAGGCCGCACTGAACCGCAGCATGTCTGCCAGCTCGTAGCAGTTCTTGGGAGCCATGACCGTCATCCCCGGAATCATCTGCAGGAAAGACAGATCAAAGATTCCCTGGTGGGTCTCCCCGTCGCTCCCCACGATGCCGGCCCGGTCGATGGCGAAGGTGACGTTCAGCTTCTGAATACAGACATCATGAATCACCTGGTCGAAGCCCCGCTGCAGGAAGGAGGAATAGACACAGAAATACGGCTTCATCCCTCCGGCCGCCAGTCCCGCCGCGAAGGTCACTCCGTGCTGTTCGGCGATGCCCACATCAAAGAACCGATCCGGAAAATCCCGGGAGAACTTCTTCAGGCCTGTCCCCTCGGGCATCGCCGCGGTGATGCCGATGATCCGCTCATCCTTCCTGGCCATTCCGCAGAAAACCTTGGAGAAAACATCCGTATAGCTTGCCTCCGTCTTCGGCGGCACGCTCTTTCCTGTCTCGATGTCAAAGCTTCCGACTCCGTGAAAATGCTCCGGGAAACGTTCGGCGGGCCGGTAGCCCTTCCCCTTGCGGGTCAGGATATGAACGACCACCGCCCGGTTCATGCGTTTGGCGTCCGCAAAAATGTCCAGCATGGCCGGGATATCATAGCCGTCCACCGGACCCAGGTAGGTCAGATTCATATCCTCGAAGATCATCCCGGGAATCACCAGCTGCTTGATGCTGCTCTTGGTCCGACTGATCCGGTTCGCCACCTGACTTCCGCCCGGTGTTCTGGAGAGAGCCGAGCGAACGTTATTTTTAAGTTCATTGTACTTGGGCGCCGTCCGCAGCCGTCCGAGCGCCCGCGAGATCCCGCCGATATTTTCCGAGATGGACATTTCGTTGTCATTCAGGACAATGATAAAGTTGCTCTTCATCCGGGATGCATTGTTCAGAGCTTCATAAGCCATGCCGCCGGTCAGCGCGCCGTCGCCGATGACCGCCACGACATAGTTATCCTCTCCCCGCATGTCCCTGGCCTGCGCCAGACCCAGAGCCGCGGAGATGGAGGTCGAGCTGTGCCCGGTATTGAACGCATCGCACTCACTCTCCCGCCGGTTGGGAAAGCCGCTGAGTCCGCCGTGACAGCGGATCTCATTGAATCCCTCCCGCCGTCCGGTAAGAATCTTATGCGTGTAAGACTGATGCCCTACATCCCATACGATCTTATCCTCCGGCAGATGAAAGGCCAGATGCAGCGCCATGGTCATTTCCACGACACCCAGATTCGAAGCCAGGTGTCCGCCCGTCCGGCTGATTGTCTCAAGAATGAACTGTCGTATCTCCTCCGCCAGCGCCCCGTACTGATCCGGGTCAATCTTCTGAATATCATTGGGCTGATTGATCTGCTCGAGTATCATAGCCTTTCTCCTGTTCCCGTGTTCGTCCGTTTCTCTTTATTTATTTCTCTTTTCAAGTTTTTCAATGAATGCCCGGAAGAAAGAGGTGTCGCCGGGCAGCGCCTGCAAAAGCTCCACAGCCTCTTCGCTACGCCGCGTAACCTCCCGCTGCGCCGCCTCCAGGCCATAGAGAGACACATAGGTGGTCTTTGCATTCCTTTCGTCGCTGCCGATGGGCTTGCCCAGCTCTTCTTCACTGCTGACGACATCCAGAATGTCATCCCGGATCTGGAAAGCCAGCCCCACATCAGTCCCGATTCGCTCCATGACCTGCGTCTGCTTCTCATCCGCCCCGGCCAATACGGCGCCGATCATGAGTGAAGCCTCCAGAAGAGCGCCTGTCTTCAGGCGATAAATGAAATCCAGCTCCTCTGCCGTGACCGGCTGACCGGTCTTCTCCACATCCACGACCTGGCCGCCAGCCATGCCATAAATGCCTGCCTTAGCGGCGAGAATCCCCAGCGCCTGTCCCACACGGGCGGCATCCGCTGTACAGGAAAATGCCTGTGCGGCCGTCTCAAAGGCATAGGTCAGGAGACAGTCACCTGTCAAAATGCCCATGTCCTCGCCGTACTTCGACCAGGTGGTGGGCTTCCCGCGGCGCAGAGTATCGTTGTCCATCGCCGGCAGATCATCGTGCACCAGGGAGTAGGTGTGAATCATTTCCATGGCCGCCATAAAGGGCTCGACCACATCACCCTCGCCGCCGAAGAGGCGGAAAGCCTCCCCCATCAGGCGGGGACGGATGCGCTTGCCCCCGGCCAGAACGCTGTAATTCATGGCCTCCAGGACCGTTCTCTGATACCCCTCTTCCGGCGGAAGATATTTCCTAAGGATCTGCTCGATCTGCTCTGCACTGTATTCTGCATTCACGATTCCGCTCCTCCTCTCTCTTCGAGAACGATCAGTTGTTTCTCGATCCGGTCGATCTTCTCATTACAGCATTGTACCAGCGCCACACCTTTCCGATACAGGGTAAATGTCTCTTCGAGGCTGTGTTCCCCGTCTTCCATCTCAGAAAGGAGCTCGTCCAGCTGCCGGTATGCCTCCTCCATGGTCAGTGTCTCCATCGCTTCATCCATGTGCCTGCGTCTCCTCCCGATAAAGTGTTTTCTCCTGCACCAGGGCATCCAGCTGCCCGTCCTGCAGGTTCACGGTGATCCGGCTTCCTTTCTCCACCTGCTGCGCAGAGCGGACGGCGCTGCCGTCCTCCGCTGTGACAAAAGCATAACCGCTCTGCATACGGGCCAGCGGAGAAAGTGCTTCCAGCCGGGCAGAGGCCAGAGCCAGCCGGTGCCGGTTTCCTTCAAGGCTCTCCCTCATCCGCTCCTGCATCTGTCTTTCGCGGTTTATCACACCCTGACGGCGCTCCTCCAGCGTATGCCGGGGCGTCAGCCGCTCCAGCCGGCGGGAGCTCTGCAGCAGGCAGACCCGGCTCTCGGAGAGCTTTCCCGTCATCAGTCGTGTGAGTCTCTGACGCGCTGTGGCCAGATCTCCCAGGACATCCGCCAGATCGCAGACCGCCAGCTCCGCGGCTGCCGAGGGTGTCGGGGCACGCAGATCCGCTACGTAGTCGGCGATCGTGGTATCCGTCTCATGGCCTACTGCCGAGATGACCGGCGTACGGCAGTCAAAAATGGCCCGGGCGACCGATTCCTCGTTAAAGGCCCACAGATCCTCGATGGAACCGCCGCCCCGGCCCACGATCAGACAGTCCAGCCCCATCTCATCCAGCGTCTCGATGCCCCGGACGATGCTGGCTGCGGCCCGCTCTCCCTGCACGATGGCCGGATAGAGAATCAGCTGCACATAGGGGTTCCGTCGATGGGAAACGTTCACAATATCGCGGATGGCCGCTCCGGTGGAAGCCGTCACGATACCGATCCGTGCGGCAAACCGGGGAATCGGCTGCTTATACTCCGGCGCAAACATCCCCATCTCCGCCAGACGGGCCTTGCGCTCCTCCAGCTGTTGATAGAGGTCTCCCTGTCCGTCCAGACGAATCTCTCTGGCATAGAGCTGGTAGGTGCCATCCCGTTCATAGACGCTGATGCTTCCCAGCACGATGACCTGCTGCCCTTCGTGCATGACAAAATGAAGGCCGCCCCGGTTACCGGCGAACATCACTGCCGACAGCGCTCCCGTTCCGTCCTTCAAGGTAAAGTAAATGTGACCGGAGGTGTGATATTTGCAATTGGAGACTTCGCCCTTCACATAAATCTGCCGCAGCGCAAAATCTCTCGAAAACATTGCTTTGATATAGGAATTCACCTGCGCCACCGTATAGATGCCCGGCTCCTGTCTGCGGGACAGAGTCTGTCCCGCTCTTCCCCGGCGCGGATTCGATGCTTCAGGACTCACTTATGCCTCCATCCCTCTCGCCAGCTTGCCGAGAATGGCGTTGACAAAGGAAGGAGAATCCTCCCCGCCGTAAATCTTCGCCAGTTCCACTGCCTCATTGATTGCCACACGCAGAGGAACATTCTCATCCTGCTCCATCTCATAGAGGGCCAGTCGAAGAATGGTCAGCTCCACCTTCCCCATGCGGCCTGTCTTCCAGCCCTCGGCCACCGCATCGATGGCCGCATCCAGCCGGGGAATCTGCGCGGCGACCGCCACCGCCTTCTCCGCAAGCTCGGTCATCTCCTCATCCCGTACACCTTCCAGATCCTCTCTGTAGCGTGCACACTGTCCGGCATATTCCTCCGCATCATAAAACTCCGCAAGAAACAGCTCCTTAAAGATGTGCTCACGGATCTCTCTTCTCGTCATAACGGTCACCTATTTGCCGACGACGACGCCGGCGATCTTGATATGGACATTTTTGACAGAGAAACCGATCATGCTCTCGATGGCCTTCCTGACGCTCTCCTGTACTTTGGAAGCTGTATCCGGAATATTGTAGCCATAGGTGATGTTCAGGGACAGATAGACCGTCACTTCATCCTCTCCGACATCCACACGGACGCCCTTGGAATTGCGCCCCAGCTTGGCGATGAGCTCACGGCTGATATTGTCAGCCATGGAGGCCACGCCCTCCACCTCAGTCGCCGCCACGCCGGCAATGCTGGCGACTACCTCATCGGCGATAATGACCTGTCCTACCTGATCCTTTTCATGAATAACATGCGTGCTTCTGTTCTCCGCTTCGTTTGCCATGGTTCTCCTCCTCGCTGCGGTTCTTCCGCTCATGCCTGCGTGAACGCAGGGATTGCCCGCATCTGATTGATTTCTGCCGGTATTATACCAAAGATCCCCCAAGGATTCAAGCGCTTTGCCATACACTGCGCGCGCCTGCTTCAGCCGGTTCTACAGTCGGCTGACAAGCTCCTGGAACTGTTCCCTGGTCATAAGAATCTGTCTGGCCTTTGTTCCCTCATCGGGTCCCACGACCCCGCAGTCCGCCAGCTGATCCATGATCCGCGCCGCCCGGTTGAAACCGATGCGGAAGGCCCGCTGCAGGTTGCCGATGGAAGCCTTGTCCTTGCCAATGATAAATTCCCCTGCCTTGACAAAGAGCTCATCCCGCTCTCCGGCGCCCACCGTCCCGGCATCTTTGGCGCTCTCCTCCATATGCTGCTCCAGCGCCTGGTTGGAAACAGTCACTCCGCCGTCATTTTCGGTCAGAAAACGCACCACATCGGCAACCTCGCCGTCGGTGACGAAGGCGCCCTGCACCCGGACAGGCTTGGGATAGCCGGACGGATAGAACAGCATATCGCCCTTTCCGAGCAGCTTTTCCGCGCCGTTCATGTCCAGGATCGTCCGGGAATCCACCCCGGAGGACACCGCGAAGGCGATGCGGGAAGGCACATTGGCCTTGATCAGACCGGTGATGACATTGACGGACGGACGCTGCGTGGCCAGCACCAGATGGATCCCGGCAGCCCGGGCCAGCTGAGCCAGACGGCAGATAGCCTCCTCGACCTCGTTGGCGGAGACCATCATCAGATCCGCCAGTTCGTCCACGATGACCACGATCTGAGGCATCTTCGCCATTTCCTCGTCGCCGCTCTCCTCCGCCTTCTTATTATATCCCTTGATGTCCCGGACACCCTCGTCGGCAAATTTCTTATAGCGATCTGACATTTCCGAGACGGCCCAGTTAAGAGCTCCGGCCGCCTTTTTGGGATCGGTGACCACCGGAATCATCAGGTGAGGAATCCCGTTGTACACACTGAGCTCCACCACCTTGGGATCGATCATGATCAGCTTCACATCATCCGGATGCGCTTTGTAAAGAATGCTCATGATAATACTGTTGATGCAGACGGATTTCCCGGAGCCGGTCGCCCCGGCGATCAGCAGATGGGGCATGCGCGCCAGATCCGCCACGATCACCTTGCCGCCGATGTCCTTACCTACGCCGAATCCCACCTTGGAAGGAAATTTGCGGAATTCCGGAGAGTCCAGCAGTTCCTTCAGGTATACGGTCTGATTCTCAGCGTTCGGCACCTCGATGCCCACAGCGGCCTTGCCGGGGATGGGAGCCTCGATACGGATGTCCGAGGCGGCCAGATTCAGTTTGATATCGTCCTGCAGCGCCACGATCCGGCTGACCTTGACCCCCTGATCGGGATGCAGCTCATAGCGTGTGACCGCCGGCCCGCAGCTGATATCTGTCACCGTGACGCCTACGCCAAAATTCCGCAGCGTCTGCTGCAGCTTCACGGCCGTAGCCTTCAGCGTCTCCTTACTGGCTCCCAACGTTCTCGGCCCCGTCTTCAGCAGTTCCATCGGGGGAAACTGATATTCCCTCTGTATCGTCGGCGCCTCGGGTGCTGTGCTTTGATTCTTCGTTTCCTGACGACTGCCGTGTACCGGAAGCTCCAGCTCCCAGTCCGCAGGAATCGGCGAATCTTTGAATTCGTCGTAGGCCGCCAGACTCTCCTCCTCGGAGAATGTCTCCGACGCAGGATGAACCGGGGCAGAATCCGGTTTCCGGGCCGTCGAGGTATGAACCTCCGGTTCTTCCGATGCATGGAAGAAAGAAACCTCTTCAGAGGATGGGGGCCCTTCGTCCCCGTCCCCGGAGATGATCTGAACCGACAGAAGTCCTGTCGTTTCCTCTGCGGGAACCTCCCCGCGATCCAGCGCCTCAAGCTCCTCCAGCGTCCGTTTCTCCCGGCGCGGCCGATACTCTTCGCGGTCTTTCGCGCCGTGAATCACTCCGGTGAATTCGGAGGAAGCGGAGATCTGCTCCGCCGTAACCTTTTTCCGTTTCGAGCGATCATCTGGATTCTCTGCAGCAGCTGCCTCTGCGGGATTTTCTCCGCTATCCTGAGTGTCAGCCCTGCCGTCAGTCTCCCCGGAAGCCGCCGCGCTTTCCGCTTCCCAGTCCGCCTCCAGCTTCGTGGCTTCACCGAACGCCAGACTCCGGGCCTTCAGATCGGTCCGGCGGCGTTCCAGTGCCTGACGACGTTCCTGCCGTTCCAGCGCTTCTTCTTCACGCTGCAGCCGCTCTTCCTCGCGCCGCAGCTCCTCCTCCTCGCGTCGCTTCCGCGCATTTTCCCGGGCCTGCTCAGCCATACGTGAACCGCGCTCCTGCAGCGGACCGATCAGAGACCGGCCGGTGGTGAAGATGAGACCGATGACCACCAGGGCGGCCAGCACCACGTATGTGCCCAGCACGCCGAAGATGGGATACAGCTTCTGATAAAACAGACCGCCGAACCATCCGCCGCCGAAGACCTCGGCGCCGCGGCGATAGTACTGCGCCAGAGTATAGCTCTCCCCCAGACTGTTTCCTCCCAGAAGTTCCAGGAGACCGCAGAGTGAAAGGAAAGTCAGGAAGGAAACGCTGACCTTCAGCAGCGTATTCCGCGGATATTTCCTGACATTTGCATAGATGAAAACGCTGACCCACAGAAGATAAAAGGGGAAGACATATCCCATGGTGCCGAAATATCCGCACTGGATGGAATGCAGCGTGTTCCCCAGGCGGCCCGCCATTCCCAGATTTCCCAGAAACAGAAGAATACAGAAAACAAAAGCCTCCAGAAGCGCCGCTTCACCCCAGGGGCCTTTGAGCTCCTCCCGGCGTACATCCGCTTCCTTCACATTCTCCGCCTTTTTTTCTGTTGTTTTTTTCTTTGCCGTACTGCTTTTTTTTGCCGCGGAATGCGCCGTGGTCTTCTTTCCCGTTCCGCTTCCGCTCTTTCTCTTTTTCGATTTACCTGTCTGTGCCAAAGCAGTCCCTCCCATTCGAATCTGAAACAATTATACCTTCATTCCACTTTGTGTCAAGCCGAAGACTTGCCAGAAAGGAGAAACTGTTGTATGCTATGAACTGTGATATTCCCGGATGCAGCATGCGTTATCTGTCAACTGACAGGAAAAGAGGAGAAGACGCCGCTTCCCGGGACCGCCGCAGCGGACATCACAAATTTTTAAGAAGAAGAAAGGATTTCACAGTATGAATCAACTCATCTACGCGGCGCCGCTCTGCGCGGTGCTGGCACTCCTGTTCGCTCTGTACAAAGCGAACCTGGTATCCCGGCAGTCCGAGGGCAATGACCGCATGCGGGAGATCGCCTCGGCCATCAGCGAGGGAGCCCGCGCGTTCCTGTTCTCTGAGTACAAAATTCTTGCCATCTTCATCGCTGTCCTCTTCGTGCTCATCGGCATCGGCATCGGCAGCTGGCTCACCGCCGTCTGCTTCCTGATCGGAGCACTCTTCTCCATCGCAGCCGGTTACGCCGGTATGACCGTAGCCACGAAAGCCAATGTCCGTACAGCCAACGCCGCTAAAGAGGGCGGCATGAACAAGGCTCTCTCCGTCGCTTTCTCCGGCGGCTCCGTCATGGGCATGTGCGTCGTCGGCCTGGGGCTTCTCGGCTGCAGCCTGATCTACGCCTTCACCGGCAACTATGAGATCCTCTCCGGCTTCAGTCTGGGTGCTTCTTCGATCGCTCTCTTCGCCCGTGTGGGCGGCGGCATCTACACCAAGGCGGCCGACGTGGGCGCTGACCTGGTGGGTAAGGTGGAAGCCGGAATCCCTGAGGATGATCCCCGGAATCCGGCCGTCATCGCCGACAATGTAGGCGACAACGTCGGCGACGTGGCCGGTATGGGCGCAGATCTGTTTGAGTCCTATGTGGGCGCTCTGGTCTCCGCCATCACGCTGGGCGTGGCAACCTACGATGTGACCGGCGCCATTTTTCCGCTGGTGCTGGCTGCCGTCGGCATCATCGCTTCGATCATCGCCACCTTCTTTGTGCGCAGCGGTGAGGATGCCAATCCGCAGAAAGCGCTGAGTATGGCCTCCTATATCGCCGCCGGCATCGTGATCGTCGGCTCTGTTATCCTCAGCCTGCAGTTCTTCGGCGGCATCTCGCAGGCCGTCGCCATCATCGCCGGTGTCCTGGTGGGAACCATCATCGGCAAGGTGACCGAGATCTACACCTCCGGTGATTACAATTCGGTGAAAAAGATCGCCCAGCAGTCAGAGACCGGTTCCGCAACCACGATCATTTCCGGTCTGGCTGTCGGCATGATGTCCACCTGCGTGCCGCTGCTGCTGATCTGCATCGGCATCTTCCTCGCCTACCAGACCAGCGGCCTGTACGGCATCGCCCTGGCCGCTGTCGGCATGCTTTCCACGACCGGCATCACCGTCGCCGTAGACGCCTATGGTCCGATCGCCGACAACGCCGGCGGCATCGCGGAGATGTCCGGCCTGGACGAGTCGGTCCGTGAAATCACGGATAAGCTGGATTCCGTCGGCAACACCACCGCCGCCATGGGCAAGGGCTTTGCCATCGGTTCCGCCGCGCTGACGGCTCTGGCGCTCTTCGTCTCCTATGCGCAGGCTGTGGGACTGGATCAGACCGGCATCAACATCCTGGATTCCAACGTGACCATCGGCCTGCTCCTCGGCGGCATGCTGCCCTTCGTCTTCTCCGCGCTGACCATGGAGTCGGTCTCCAAGGCCGCCTACAAGATGATTGAGGAAGTGCGCCGTCAGTTCCGCACCATTCCCGGCATCATGGAAGGCACCGGCAAGCCCGACTATGCTCAGTGCGTCTCCATTTCCACGCAGGCTGCGCTGAAGGAAATGGTCATTCCCGGCCTGATGGCCGTGATCGTTCCTCTGGCGGTCGGTCTGCTGCTCGGCCCGGCTTCCCTGGGCGGCCTGCTGGCAGGCTCCCTGGTCAGCGGCGTCATGATGGCCATCTTCATGAGCAACGCCGGCGGCGCCTGGGATAATGCCAAGAAATACATCGAGGAAGGCCACCACGGCGGAAAGGGCAGCGAAGCCCACAAGGCCGCGGTCGTCGGCGATACCGTCGGCGATCCCTTCAAGGATACCTCCGGCCCCTCGATCAACATCCTCATCAAGCTGATGACTGTGGTCTCCCTGGTCTTCGCACCGCTGATCCTCAGCGTGGGAGGACTTCTCATCTGATGACAGGAGTCTGAAAGGATGAATCGAATTCCATGAATTCGTCTTCATAATCCGGATGTCAGAAAACTGCAAAATTTGAGCCGCGGAAATATCTCCGCGGCTTTCTTTTAATGTGCGCAGGGGCGCGTAAGGTATTTTCCGGCTGTTGCCGGACGCGCCACGCGCGGCGAATATGAGGCAAAAAAGCCGCCTCCTACTCGACTTTTTATGATCTTTCAGATCTCTTTCAGCGTCTCCACCAGCTCCCGGGCCGTCTTCTCATCCCGGGTGACGACCAGTACCGTGTCGTCCCCGGCCAGCGTTCCCAGGACACCGCTCCACTCTATCCCATCCATCGTGGCGCAGACCGCCTGGGCCATGCCCGTGTAGGTATGAATGACCACCAGGTTCTGGGCACTGTCCACCTTTGTCACGGCCGACTGAAACATGGAAGTGAATTTCCCGGAGGCATGAAGCGTGTCCGCCGGTTTGCTGACCTCGTAGTGATAAGAACCGTTCCCGTCCGCAATCTTCACCAGCCGCAGCTCCCGGATATCCCGGGACACCGTAGCCTGCGTCACCTGGAACCCCTCCTCCTCGAGACGCCGGGAGAGCTCCATCTGCGTGGAAATATGTTCGCTGGCGATCAGTTTCTGTATCATGTCCCGGCGCGTACGCTTGGCCTTGCCGTCCCGGGTATTCTCTCTCGCTTCCATCCGTTTTCTCTCCTGCCTGAACTTCTCTGTGGCTTATGCATATTTTTCTAAATAATACCACATTTTATGCATGTCTGGCAAGAAACATTTTATAATTATTCGTTTCGATTCTCTGCATGCAGCGGCAGTGTGACAACTGCGGTGAAGAGATCCGCGTCCACCCGCACCTCAAATGTGCCGCCCTGAATCTCGGTAAAGCTACGGACAATGGCCAGTCCCAGTCCCGACCCTTCGGTGTTGCGGGAAGCGTCGCCGCGGACGAACCGCTCCGTCAGCGCCTCGGCGTCCACTGTCAGTTCCATGGCGGAGACATTCTTCACCTCGATGACAGCCCGGTTCTCCGGCGTCACCCGCAGAGAGAAATAAGCCCGCGTCCCCGGCATCCCGTATTTCGAGACGTTACTGATGAGGTTTTCCAGGATCCGGCACAGCTTCTCGCCGTCCAGATGTGCATAGACCTTCTCCTCCGGCAGACGCAGCCGCAGAGACACCTGCGCCGCCGTCAGCTTCTCTTCGTTTTCCAGCACCACCTGACGGATCAGATCTGTCAGTTCCAGATCCGCCGCCCGCACCGGAATATTGCCGCTGGTCGCCTTGCTGATCTCAAAGAGATCCTCGATCAGCCGTTTTAAGCGCTGCGATTTCCGGTCAAGGATATCAATATATTCTCCGCGTTCCTCCTCCGTAACGCCTTCTTCCTGCAGCAGTTTAATATAGGTAATGATTGCTGTCAGCGGCGTCTTCAGATCATGGGAAACGTTCGTAATCAACTCCGTCTTCATGCGCTGACTCTTCACTTCCTCCTCGACGGCTTTGCCAAAGCCGCTCTGCACGGTCGCAAGCTCCTCCTTCAGCGGACGGAAGATGCCCACATCATCAGAGATTTCCGCTGAAAGCTGCCCGGAGGAGAGATCGCACAGTCCCCGGTAGATGTTGCGGTACCAGCGGCGGATCCGCGACCAGACCCCCAGAAGAAGGACATAAAGAATCAGCGTATATAGAATCATCAGGAGGAGTCCTGCCGCGTCGCTGATCACATAGCTGTTCACCAGATATAGCAGCAGGATCAGAACCAGAAGATTCACCGCCAGAGGAAGCGCAATCCGCAGGATATCCCGGAACGAGAAATCCGGCCGCGCCAACCGGCGAAGCCCCCGCCGCAGTCCCGCGCCCCAGCGCCGCAGCATACCGCGCCGGCTCCGCAGGAAGCGGATCAGGCGGATCAGGCAGAATCCGATCACCGTCTGCTCCTTCAGGTAGCGGAACGGGCCGATGACAAAGACGCGCCGCAGGGACAGGAACGCCAGCGCGCTGCCCAGATAAAGGACAAAGAACAGCAGACAGTTGGTGAGGAAAAGCAGAGGTTCCCGCAGGTTCTCGGGCACCAGGCTGAAAAGGTAATACTCCTCCGCCAGCTGCTCCGCCCCCATCCAGAACGTGAAATTCAGGGCAAAGATCACGATAAAATATCCCAGTACGATCAGAAGTCCAACCAGAACTGCGTTAACCTCCAGAGGAATGCGTACCATCCGCGACTCATTAATCCTCAGAGCCCGCCAGAAAGGCAGGAACACACACAGGATCAGCAGCACGGCCAGACAGGCGGCCAGAACGAGCAGCAAAGCCATCAGCCAGCGGTCTGTATCTATGTCTTCCAGCCCCTCCTCAGAAGAAGAAATCGTCTGCGTAAGCCCCGTCTCTGTGAGAACCGTGCTGTACAGATAACAGCTGTCTATAGAAGAGGTGAATTTACACACAACATCTGTGGGCGCGTTCACAGCCGCCTCTTCCTCCAACCAGCTGAGATAAAAATATCCCGCTTCCGTGTCCGAAAAGAGGAGGTTTACAACGTCCGTTTCCTGCACCGTTTTCGTCTGCGACGCATTCAGCGTATTTCCGTCCAGGATTCCATAGACCGTGGCATTTCCCTCGCTGTCGAATTCCAGCCAGAGCGCGAAGGCCTTCCCGTCTTCCTCCACAGCGGCCTCCGCCCAGTCCTCTGCGTATTTCTCATTGAGACTGTAGGTAGAGATCGATTCCATCGTCCACTCGATCCCACAGTCGTCAATCAGGCTTTCCTCCAGGGCCGTCAGTGTTTCCTGTGTCACCGTGTTGAGAGCTTCAAAATATGTATCCCACTCGAAACCATCCGTCGTCTCTTCAATCCAGTCGCCGGCCCGGAAGGCCGCAAGGAAGCTGTCCGTAAAACAGGAGGGAATGAAATTATATCCATACTCCGACTCCCAGTAATTGTAGCAGGCGTCCAGATAGCAGGCCTGCAGCAAAGCCGTCTTCAGAGAAGAAACCGACTCCGCACTGTACTCGGTGACATTTCCGTCCTCATCGACATAGACCAGAGACTCTTCGTCACTGTCTGCCTCGCGCTCCGCCTCCGTCAAAGCTTCTGTGTCAGCTGCCTGAGTCTCATCCCCGGCACGATCCTCCGCAGATGCCTCCTGCGTGCTGACCTCCGCAGCCACCGTTTCCTCCTCAGAAAAGGCAGTGGTCTCGTCTTCAGGTGGAGCTGTCGTCTCCTCCCTGGGAGCCGCCGTTGTCGCTGAAGTGGCCTCCTCTTCGATGGCCGTGTAGGAGACAGCGATTGTTTCTGTCTCAGTATCATCTGAACTCACAAAACCACTGGCAATGATCCAGGGATAACGACTCACCGTGATGACTGCC
The DNA here is from genome assembly GCA_021202465.1 of Lachnospiraceae bacterium. Lineage (GTDB taxonomy): Bacteria > Bacillota > Clostridia > Lachnospirales > Lachnospiraceae > UBA3305. The sequence continues at coordinate 50,049 of JAJQCZ010000016.1, forward strand.
AGTGCAGCACAGAGCAGAATCAGGAGCAGCCAGCCACCGCCGGTGCATGTGTGCGGCGCAGGTTCGTCCGGCAGGTCTCTCCCCGTCTCAGAGATTTTATCAGATACTTCAAATACGTTTTCTTCTTTCGATTCCGTCTCATGCCCGGACTGCATGGACTCAGAGACCTCCATGTTCTCCAAGGGTTCTCCCATATCTGACTCTCTATCTCTTCTGCTTCTCCAGTTTATACCCAATGCCCCACACCACCTTTATGTATTTGGGATCTCTGGGATTGACCTCGATCTTCTCCCGGAGATTGCGAATATGAACCATGATCGTCTCGGTCCCCACCGGTTTCTCGTTCCATACGCGCTCATAGATCTCGTCAGCCGGAAAGACCCGGCCCGGATTGCGGATCAGAAGCGTGAGGATTTTAAACTCCAGAGGCGTCAGCTTCACCGGTTCCCCGTCCACGGTCACCTGCACCGTATCGGTATTCAGCTCCAGGCCGCCCTCCGTATAGATATGATCGTTCCGGACGGTCTCCTCCCGCCGCGTCATATAGCGGGCGTAGCGGCGCAGCTGCGAATTCACCCGCGCCAGCAGCTCCATCGGCGCGAAGGGCTTCGTCACGTAATCATCCGCTCCGATGTTCAGCCCCGTCACCTTATCGATCTCCTCGGACTTAGCCGACAGGAAAATGACCGGAATATCATATCTCTCCCGCAGCTTCAGCGTCATGGTGATCCCGTCCATCACCGGCATCATGATATCCACGATCGCCAGATGAATCTCATTCTCCTCCAGCGCCCGCAGTCCCTCCAGACCGTTCCCCGCTTTCACCGTATCATACCCCTGATTCTTCAGGAAAATCGCAATTCCGTCCAGAATCTCCCGGTCATCCTCCACCACCAGAATCGTATACTGACTCATTTCTCCCCCTCCGTATCCATATTCTCTTCATCCATCCTTATCATACAGAAAAAACGAAAGATGGACCGGAAGAGATTCTAAAGAATTTCGAAAGAAACGGCGGTCCCGACCGCCGTCTGCATATATCATAACATAATTCCCCGTTTCCTGCATCTGTCTCTGACAAACTGCCCGGGAACAATCTGACAGAAAAAGAAGATACTGTCAATACCCTTCCTCCGGATCAACGACGGTTCCGTCCACGGCGTTGATGGCCAGGAGAATATAAGGCCCGGAGGAAGAAAATACCTGCCCGGCTGCAGAATCCGCTGTATAAATGACCACATTTCCGTAGAAGACCCAGCAGGGAAGCAGCAGTCCTTCGCGGGCATTTTCCTCATCCCGTACACGTGCCAGACAGAGAGAGACCTCCGTCACCTCGATGTCGTACGTACGCATCCCGGAATCAGAGGCATCCTCCTGCGCCGCGCTGTCGGCACAGAGCCGCGCAAGCAGCTCCTCAAAGGTGGCCGCCGCCGTATCAAAATCCAGGATTCCTACGTTCTCAGAGACTTCCTCACCGACTGTCAGCGGCGCTTCCCAGTTCAGATACACAATGCCGGTCTCATCGACAACCACTTCCATCCACTCATACAGCCAGGAAATGGAATCGCTGCTCTCTGAACCGCCCGTCAGCGGCTGATTGATGTGAGGAACCTGCGTGGCAGACGGGATACCTTCCACCGTGCGTACATAGATAAAACGATAGCCGGTATAGGAGGAGGTATCCCCCGGAAGTGTAAGCTCCTCCTCCGAACTATACGTTCCGCTGGTCAGCAATGCCTCGCAGACTTCGGCAGAGATACCCACGGCCTCCCAGAAAGCATCTGCCACAGCCTGCGCTTCCTGCGGCTCCAGCCCCACCGCAGCGAGGTCTTCCTCCGCGGCCTGAGAAAGCGGCAGATCGTCCTGGCTGTAGCCGGTATACATATATCTCCCGCTTTGGTCTGTATAGAAGATTCCGGAAGCCTGCTCTGTTCCGGAGGAAGTACTTTCCACACGGAGGGAGCGGGTCTGGTCCGGCGACTGAACGGAGAGAGACTGCCCCTGCGAAGAATCTTCATCCTCCTCTCCGTCATAAAAGGCGGCTTCCTCCAGCGTGGCATCCGCCGGAATCATGTCTCCCTCTGACATACGATACGCGCCTTCGGGGAAGAATTCATCGTATACGGCTGTCACCAGCTCCTGAGAAAGCTCTCCGCAGCTCACCCGGACCATGGGGAGCGTCTCAGCTTCCGGCAGGATAACCGGCGCATCTTCTGCCGTAATTGTCACCGTTCCATCCTCATCCTGCCAGGAAAAGGTATAGGTCTCCGGCGCAGCCGCCGTTACAGACGCCAGCGTGTTTTCCCCCTCCGGTGTCTCCTGCGCCGCCGCTTCCAGACGGTCGGCATTCTTCTGCGATACCAGATCATTTTCCGACGTCCCCGCGCAGCCGCTCAGACTCAGAATAAGCACGAAAACAGAAAGCATGCAAATCATTGTCATCCAACCATTTCTTCTCATATTTTATACCCCCTGTTCTTTTGGATGCTTCCATGTTAAATGCCTGGTATTCGGAAAGTATTCTGAAAATGTAAATGATTTGTAAAATGACACAAGGGACAAAAGGTCAGGAATGGAATACGAGCGTCCTGATTCATAATTCTGGGCACCGCAGCGACATGAGTCAGAACCTCAGAGAGAAACAGCTTCCCTCCCCGGGGCTGCTCTCCACCTGCAGCCTGCCGCCGTGAAGATCCGCGATTTTCCGGCAGATCGCGAGGCCCAGTCCGAAGCCTTCCCGGCGGCGCGAAGCGTCCCCCTGATAGAAGGGCTGTTCGATCTGTGACAGCTGCTCCGCCGCGATACCGCATCCGTTGTCTCTCACGGACAGTTCTTCCCGGCGCAGAGCGATGTCCACCCGATCTGCCCCCGCTTTTCTGGCATTATCAAAAAGATTGGTCAAAAATACCAGCAGGAGATCCATATTTCCGGTGACCGTATCTGTCCCGTTCGCTGCGACAGACAGAGTGATTCCGGCCTTTTCTGCCTGCGGCATCAGAAGAAGGGACAGACGTCGTCCCAGCTCTTCCAGAGAAAGCTCTGACAATTCTGTTTTCCCGGAATCCAGCCCCATCAGCTGTGTCAGGCTGACATACAGCCGTTCCAGCCGGCGGCTCTCCTCGCCGATCAGCGAAGCACCCTCCGACCGCTGCTCTTCTGTCAGCTTCGCCGTCCTCAGCAAAGAGGCATAGCTGCTGATGGCTGTGACCGGTGTGCGCATCTCGTGCGCCAGGGCATGCAGGAACTGATTCTGTGTCTCCGAGAAGGCCTCCACTTCCTCCACATGCGTCTGCACGGCCTCCGCCATGCGGTCAAAGCTGTGCGCCAGGTCTCCCAGCTCATCCTGTCTTTCACTGCCGATCCGCAGAGAATATTGACCCGCAGCCAGAGACTCCGCACTCTCCCGCATCTGTTCCAGAGGAATCAGTGACTGTCTCAGGAACAAAGAGCAGCAAACAGCTGTCAGAAGAAGCGTCAACGCACAGAGTGCGATGCACTGTCCGATCACGCTCCGCACCTGTGCCATATCGGACGTAATGTCCCGCACCACCGACACCGTGTATTGCTCCTGCAGCCACGTCAGCTCCACGTCCGCCACACAGTAAGATCTTCCTCCTGCAGAAACCACGCAATACAGAACATTTCCGTCACTTCCGGACATCTCTTTGCCCCCTGCCAGCGCAGCCCGGGCATTTACACCGGATTCATTGACAAACTCCTCTTCCCCTGTCTGAAGTACGCAATCGCCTTCTTCTTCCATTCCTTCCGCCAGCCGGGAAAAAAAATAGCGCAAAACGGCCGTGCGAGCCGTCTCCTGTTCTATTTCCTCCAAATCGAAACGAAACAATACTGTCTCCCACTCCTCGAGAAGTTCCTCCGCTGCATTTCCCGTACTGCGAGTCGCTTCCGCGAGGACATTCTGCCGGATGGTCACCGCCATCAGAGAGCAGGCACCGGTAAAGGCAAGCACCAGAATCAGAACCAATCCCAGTGTCAGACGGTTTCGCAGCTTCACGGCGCCACCTCCAGTCGATAACCCACCTTGGGAACAGATGAAATGTTCAATCCGGTTTTCCTGCGCAGCTGTGCGATATGTACATCCGCCGTCCGCGTCGTTCCCGGATAGTCGTAGCCCCAGACCGCATCCAGCAGCTGATCGCGGCTCAGCGCCACATTCCGGTGACGCGCCAGCATCAGCAGAAGATCGTATTCCATAGGCGTCAGACCTGTCAGCTCCTCGTTCTCCCGAAAGACCTTTCGCTGAGCCGTGTTGATCGTCACTGTCCCCAGATTCATCACCTCGTCCGTCCGCTGATATCTTTTCAGGATCTTTTCCACCCGCACCAGAAGTTCAAGCATTTCGAAGGGCTTTACCATATAATCCTCGGCGCCCTCTGTCAGACCCTTATATTTGGCTTCGATATCTCCCCGGGCCGTCAGAAAGAGCACGGGGATCTCTGCTTTCCTCAGAGGCTTCAGCAGTTCGAACCCATCTGCCTTCGGCATCATGATATCCAGCACCGCAAGGTCCGCCCGACCTCCGTCCCGCAGCCAGTCCAGCACCTCCGCTCCGTCGTGAAAGGAGACCGTCTCATAGCCCGTCAGCGACAGATACAGGCACAGCGCCCGGTTGATCGCATCTTCATCCTCGGCAATCAGAATTTTACTCATCGTTTTTCCTCCCCTACCTGGTATCATACCTGATTTTCAGACGGCCGGTTGTAAAAAAATGTAAAACATAAAAAGGGAGACACTTCAGCCAGGTTCTGTCGACAGAATGTCTCCCTTTTTCAACATGGGGGCTGTGAAAAAACAACCCCAAACAGCAGGAGATTCATTGATTCGAACAA
>JAJQCZ010000044.1 GCA_021202465.1 Lachnospiraceae bacterium
TCAGGAAAAGAATCTGGAATTCGGTTAAGCCACAGCTTTTTATTCTTTGCCGCTGTTTCATCGGAAATCCTCTTGCATTTCTCCGACTTCTATGGTAAAATTTCACTTCGTGACATATCGAATCCTTGCTTCCCTGTCATGAGGGAGGCCAAGTGACCACAAGGAGGTAAAGCATGAACAAGTACGAGTTAGCCATTGTTCTCAGTTCCAAGATTGAGGATGACGACAGAACGGCGGCCCTGGAGAAGGTGAAGAACTACATCACCACCTATGGCGGCACGGTGACCAATGTGGACGAGTGGGGCAAGAAGAAACTGGCCTACGAGATCCAGAAGATGAAGGAAGGTTACTACTACTTCATCCAGTTTGATGTGGAAGCCGACTGCCCGGCTCAGGTAGAGCAGCATGTTCGCGTGATGGAGCCCGTGATTCGCTTCCTGTGCGTGAAACCCGAAGCATAAGAAAAGAGGTATTGCATGAACAAAATCATTCTTATGGGGCGGCTGACCAGAGATCCTGAGATCCGCTATTCCAGCGGCGAGAACGCTCTGGCCATTGCGCGGTTTTCCATCGCGGTGGATCGCCGTTTTCGGCGCGGCGGAGATCAGGCGGAGACCGACTTCTTCAACTGCACTGCATTCGGCAAGCAGGCCGAATTCGTAGAGAGATATCTGAAGAAGGGAACCAAGATTCTCCTGAGCGGCCGGGTCCAGAATGACAATTACACCAACCGGGAAGGACAGAAAGTTTACAGCGTGCAGGTGATCGCCGAGGAGATCGAATTTGCCGAGAGCAAAAACGCCTCTGCGAACAACAACAATACAGGCAATTATATGCCGGCGGGCAGACCCAGCCCGGCGAACGCGGTGGGCGATGGCTTCATGAACATCCCTGACGGCGTCGACGACGAGGAGCTCCCCTTTAACTAAGGGCTCCCCACATGAAAATTTGACAGGAGGGAATAACAATGGCTTACAATAAAGGCGAGAAATCTGATGGACCGAAGAGACGCGGCGGCGTGCGCAGAAGAAAGAAAGTCTGTGTGTTCTGCGGTGAAGAGAACGCGGTGATCGATTACAAGGATACCGCAAAACTGAGAAAGTACGTCTCCGAGCGAGGCAAAATCCTGCCCCGGAGAATCACCGGCACCTGTGCGAAGCACCAGAGAGCGCTGACCACGGCCATCAAGAGAGCCCGTCACGTGGCCCTGATGCCTTACGTGACCGACTGAACACCTTTCGGCTGATCCGAGACAAACAGACACCCTGCTTCCGGTATAAGGAGGCAGGGTGTTTTTAACGAAGAAAAAGCGCACACGATTCATCCGTGTGCGTCTGCGTGGAGCATAGGGGGATCGAACCCCTGACCTCAAGATTGCGAACCTTGCGCTCTCCCAGCTGAGCTAATACCCCAAAGCACGTATATTCTACTCCTATTTCAAAAAAAATGCAACCATTTTTTTCACCTTTTTCGAAAGATTTTTTGGACTCGAATTCTCGGTCGAAGGCCTTTTTATAATCCCGTATATACTTTTTTCTCCATCTGAAACACTTTTCTTCATAATTTTACATGTCCTTTACCCGTTCTCTAGCACCTCTTTCCTTTCAGTCGTTACAATAAAACAGAAATACTCTCTGACGCAGCACTACGGCAATATCCATGTGTCTCTCTGCTGCGGCCGCCGTCATATGTAAAAAGGAAAGAAGGAAAACCATCTTGAACTATCTGGAACTTTGTGAGAATAAAGAGGTGCTCGCCTACCTGCGAAAAGGCGACGAATATCTGGGCGCACTGGGCTACACGGATCACTCCGAGGCGCACTGCGCGCTGGTGGCCGAACGGGCCGCCTATGTACTGAAAAAGCTGGACTATCCGGAACACGACATCGAGCTGGCCCGCATCGCCGGGCTGCTGCACGACATCGGCAATGCTGTCAACCGCAATCACCACGCCGAATTCGGCGCCCTGCTGGCCAATGACCTCCTGAAGGAAACCGACCTTCCCCTGGCGGATCGGGTCACCGTGGTTTCTGCCATCGGCAATCACGATGAGTCCACCGGCGGCGCCACGGATGTTATCTCCGCGGCCCTGATCCTGGCAGACAAGAGCGATGTGCGGCGCAACCGCGTGCGGAACAAGGAACGTTCGGCCTTCGACATCCACGACCGGGTGAATTACGCGGTCACCAAAACGAAACTGAAGGTGGGCAAAGAAAAAAAGACCATCGCCCTGAATCTGCAGGTGGATGAGAGCATCTGCACGATGTATGAATATTTCGATATCTTTCTGGGACGCATGCTGCTCTGCCGCGGCGCCGCTGAGATTCTGGGAACCCGTTTCAAGCTGACCGCGAATGGCAGTAAGATTCTCTGATCATTTCCAAATACAACAAGTCTGTTCCGTTGTGGTTATACCGCACGTCTTTGTTAACCAAATAACTTAATAGTGAAAAATATAACCTTATAGCGAAAAAACCTTGAAAAAACCCTCCAGAGGGTCTAAAATGATGTTTGCACCGCCGAAACGCAGCGCCTCCTGCCGGAGACTGCGCCATTCGAACGGTGTACATCATCATAGAGAGTAATAGAAACAAAGGAGGTGGGCGCTTGGAGGATTACACCAAATACAGGCTGAAAGATCGCGGCGAACTGGCATCCGTCCTGTCGGATACGGATCATCTGTTCGTCGTTGCCTGCAATAAGTGCTTCAAGGAGTTTACGACGGAGGAGGAACCGGATTGTGCCGCATTTATAAAGATTGCGGAAGAAGAGGGGAAATCCGTCACCGGAAGCATCCGCGTGGATTTTCTGTGCAATAAGACACAGACCGTGCGGACACTGCAGGATATGATTCCCGAAGGGACAGAGAACATCTTTGTCGTTTCCTGCGGCCTGGGAATCCAGACGGTTGCTGATCTGGCCAGAGAGAAGCAGCTTCCCGTCTATGCGGCCGCAGATTCTCTGAATTACACCGGACACCACGGCATGGCTCTGACAGAAAAAGCATGCGGCGCCTGTGCACAGTGCTATCTGAACGTCACCGGCGGACTCTGTCCCATCGTCGACTGCTCGAAGAGTCTGATTAACGGACAGTGCGGCGGCGCGAAGAACGGCAAATGCGAAGTGGACCCGGAGAAGGACTGCGCATGGGAGAAGATTTACCGCCGGCTTGAGAAGCAGGGACGCCTGGAGGAATTCCTGCATCAGCCGGTGCAGCTGCGGGATTATTCCAAAGTCGATTTTGAATATGTCAACCATTATGTCAACACTCTCCGCCAGAGCCGCCTCGACGGCTATTACGGCGGAGTTCATCCGCTGGAGCGCAAGGAAGCCACCGAACACCTGGCTCTGCAGCCCTTCCCCGAACCGGAGACGGTCGCCATTCCGCTGTCCATGCACGCGGGCGCACCCGCAACCCCGGTCGTGGAGGTGGGCGACAGTGTGAAGGTCGGCCAGAAGATCGGCGAATCGGCCGGTTTCATCAGCAGCCCGGTTCATGCAAGTGTCAGCGGCACTGTCACCGCCATCGAGACACGGGGCCATGCGACACGGGGCACCTGTCCGGCGGTCGTCATCCGGTCGGATGGAAAGGACACTCTGGATGAGTCTGTGCAGCCGCGCGGATCGCTGGATGAACTGACGCCCGACGAGATCGTCGAGATCGTCCGGGAAGCCGGGATCGTCGGCATGGGCGGAGCCGGTTTTCCGACCTCTGTCAAGCTGAAACCCGCCAAACCGGTGGATACGATTCTCTTAAATGGCTGCGAGTGCGAACCTCTGCTGACCGCCGATCATCGGCTGATGCTGGAATATGCGGACGATGTGATCTTCGGCCTGCGCGCCATTCTGAAGACCGTGGGAGCCGGAAAAGGCATCCTCGTCATCGAGGACAACAAGCCCGACGCCATCGAGCTCATGAAAGCAAAGACCGCGGACTATGACAATCTCGAAGTAAGAGCGGTTAAGACAAAATACCCTCAGGGTGCTGAAAAGATGCTCATCAAACACATCCTGAAGCGTCAGGTGCCAAGCGGCGGCCTTCCAGCGGATGTCGGCTGCGTCGTCAGCAATGTCAGCACCGCCAAAGCCATTTCCGATGCCATTCAGAAAGGGCTGCCGCTGATTGAGCGCGCGGTGACCGTTACCGGCGAGCGCCTGAAGAAACCGGGCAACTATATGGTGAAGATCGGCACCAACACGAAGGATCTGGTGGATTTCTGCGGCGGAGTGGATTCCGAAGCTGAGGTTACATACAAGGCCGGCGGCCCCATGATGGGCTTCGTCCTCTCCGATCTGAACGTCCCGATCATAAAGGGCTCCAACGGCATCATCGCCGTAGATACCGACCATACGGTGGAGCAGCCCTGCATCAAGTGCGGACGCTGTATGGATGTATGTCCGATGGAGCTGGCGCCGCTGTATTTCGCCAGATATGCGGACGACGAGAACTGGCAGGGTATGAAAGACCGGCATGTCATGGACTGCGTGGAATGCCGCTGCTGCGAATATATCTGCTCCTCAAAGATTCCGCTGGTCGCAAAGATCAAGGCCGGCAAAGCCGCAGTAAGGGGGATGAAGTGATATGCTGATTACCGAAATGAAATCAAAAGAAGCCCTTCTCTCTCTGACGGAAGGAAAGAAAGTCTTTCTCATCAACTGTCACGGCTGCCGGGAAGTCTTCTTCCCGCTGGAAGAGACCGAAGCGTTCCAGAAGGAGCTGAAAGAGGCCGGGCAGGTGACCGGAACTCTGACGACCGATTATATCTGCAACCCGGAGAACCTGCAGCTGCGTCTGAAACCGCACACGGAAGAAATCGCGTCTGCCGATGTAGTACTCGTCTTCTCCTGCGGTGTCGGCGTACAGACCGTGGCCGCACAGATGGAAGACAAGACCGTGTATGCGGGCTGCGATACCTGCCGTCTGCCGGGATTCCAGGGCGTCACCCCTCTGGAATACAACTGCAACCAGTGCGGCGAGTGCTACCTCAACCTGACCGGCGGCATCTGCCCGATCACCGCCTGCTCCAAGAGTCTGCTGAACGGCCAGTGCGGCGGCTCAAAAGACGGAAAATGCGAAGTAAACCCTCAGATGGAATGCGGATGGGAGCGCATTTACCGGCGGCTTGAAGAGATCGGGCGCCTGGACGCGCTGAAATGTCCGACACAGATCCGCAGCTTCGCAACCGACGATGCAGTCGCAAAATAAAATTCGTATGGCCTGCATCGTTTGCCATGATTTCTTATTGATTGAAAACTTACAGGAGTATTAAATATGAAAATCACTGATTTATTTGCGGAAGGGAAATTCGTCGTCTCCGCCGAAGTCGGCCCGCCCAAGGGCTGCCATATCGAATCTCTGCTGGAAGAGGCAAAGACCTGTCTGCGCGGCGTGGACGCCGTCAACGTGACCGATAACCAGTCCTCCGTCATGCGCATCGGCTCTCTGGCGGTCTGCAAGGCCCTGAAGGATGAGGGACTGACGCCCATCTTCCAGCTGACCTGCCGCGACCGGAACCGCATCGCACTGCAGTCGGATCTTCTGAGTGCCGCCATGTTCGGCATTGAGAATGTGCTTCTCCTGACCGGAGATCACACAAAGATGGGCGATCATCCGCAGGCGAAGCCGGTCTTCGACCTGGATTCTGTTTCCCTGCTTCACACGGTCCGCCAGCTGGAGGCAGGCACCGATCTCGGCGGAAATCCGCTGGTCGGCGAACCGCCTTCCTTCGCCAAGGGCGCGGTCGTCTCCCCCTGCAGCGATTCCGTCGACGCACAGCTTGCAAAGATGGAGCGAAAAGTGAATGCGGGCGCCGAATATTTCCAGACACAGGCCGTCTTCGAACCCGAGAAGTTCATCCGTTTTATGGAAAAGGCCAAACAGTTCGGCAAGCCGGTGCAGCTGGGCGTCATTATCCCCAAATCCGCCGGCATGGCAAAGTTCATGAATAACAACGTCGCCGGCATCCATGTCCCGCAGGAAATGATCGACGAACTGAAAGCCGACAAAGAGAAAGCCAAGGCTGGCATCACCGGTGTGGAGATCGCTGCACGCATCATCCGCGAATGCCGCCCCTACTGCCAGGGCGTCCACATCATGGCGCTCGGCTGGGAAGACAAGGTTCCGGCGCTGCTTGAGCAGGCGGGAATCTGACAAGAGGATTTCGAGAACACGAAACGATCCGTTGTCCTGTCAGCAGCTGGCGATATTGTTCTCACCTGCAGCATAAAAGCCATCCCGCATCTGCCTCGCTTTATCCGGCAAGGCAGACGGGATGGCTTTTTTATACCATATAGGAAAATATCCCCCCGGAGGAATACCCGAAAGTGCTCTGGTCATAAACTGTAAAAACAGGTTCCCGGGGGAATTTTTTGAAAGAATATATAGAAGAACGAGTCACAAAGATCGCTCACTACATTGTAGAATCCAATGCCACGGTACGGCAGGCTGCAAAAAAATTCGGAGTAAGTAAGAGCACCGTACATAAAGACATCACCGAACGGCTTCTCCTCATTAGCCCCTCTCTGGCTGCCGAAGCCCGGAAGGTACTGGATGTAAACAAGTCCGAGCGGCATATTCGCGGGGGGATGGCTACGAAAGAAAAATACCTGCATCGGCCGGGATGAGACATCCCTTCTGCGAGTGTCTAAACCTATTCATTTTAAGCAACAGGAAGCAAATATTTTTATCTTCTGCTCACCGTACGCAACCGTGCGCCTCAGACAAAAGAACATCCCGGAATGGGCAAAAAGCCTCTGCGTCGGGATGTTCTTTCATTTAAGCCTCTTTGATTCAGTCATTTTGTTCAAAACGTGATTTTCTGTTTTTGGAAAACCGAAAAAGCATATAAAAAATGCCCAGAGCCGGAATCGAACCAGCGACACGAGGATTTTCAGTCCTCTGCTCTACCAACTGAGCTATCTGGGCATTCTTACATAAATGTAAGAGAGTAGCGGGGGCAGGATTTGAACCTACGACCTTTGGGTTATGAGCCCAACGAGCTTCCGGACTGCTCCACCCCGCGGCACGATAAGTGGGGGAAGGTGGATTCGAACCACCGAAAGCAAAGCTAGCAGATTTACAGTCTGTCCCCTTTGGCCACTCGGGAATTCCCCCATGTACAAAACACATATTTTATTGTAAACTTCTTCAGGCCTATTGTCAAGACCGACTTGAAGTTCGACAGCCGATGATCGGACTCGAACCGATAACCTGCTGATTACAAATCAGCTGCTCTGCCAATTGAGCCACATCGGCGAAATCCTTTGCAGAAAAGCGACCCGAATGGGACTCGAACCCATGACCTCCGCCGTGACAGGGCGGCGCTCTAACCAACTGAGCCACCGGGCCGTGGTGGATGTATCTTCAAAACTTCATATCGAATGTAGGTGATATAAATACTCTTTGCTATGAGGTCAAGCCCTCGACCGATTAGTAGCAGTCAGCTCCATACATTACTGC
>JAJQCZ010000028.1 GCA_021202465.1 Lachnospiraceae bacterium
CATCCACTTTATCTGTCTTCTCCTGCGCTACAGCCGTTTCCTGTGCGTCTATGCCCAGGACCATAAATTTAATTCCCAGGAGGCCTGCCGTGCGATCTACCGCTGCTTCTGCCGCCTTGGAGGAAGGCCGAAACAGCTTGTCATCGATCAGGACGCCGTGTTTGTGGCCAGCGAGACCTATGGGGAGGTGATCAAAACCCGCACTTTTGAAGATTTCTGTACAGAACAGGATCTGACACTCTGGGTGTGTAACAAGGCTGACCCGGAAAGCAAGGGCTCCATCGAGAATTCCGTTGGGTTTGTAAAGAAAAATTTCTTCAGTGCCCGTAAGGTTACCTGTATTGATGATGTATGGCGTTCCCTTCCCGGCTGGCTGGAACGGAAAAACCAGCGGATCCACCGTGCGACCCTGCGTGTGCCGCAGGATATCTTCAGCCAGGTAGAAAAGGAGGCGCTGAGGCCACTCCTACCATCCGTATACGAGACATCACCAAATACATTCAAAAAGTATGAGGTTGCGGCCCTGCCATACGTCCTGTATAAATCCTGCAGGTATTCCGTCCCACGCAACTATGCATATCAGACCGTGCAGTACAAAGTGGTCGGCGGAAAGATCCATATCTATGATGAAAACCTGCACTTTATCTGTACCCATAACCTGAGTGAGCGTAAGGGCAGCACGAACCAGCTTACAGAACACCGCAGGCAGGAACCCGGCGACTGGATCGAGATCATGGAACGGCTCCGGGTCAAGTGGAACTGTTATGATTTCCAGCATTTCATCAATGGCGTAAAGAAGGAGAATCCCCGCCATATTTCAAAGCAGCTGCGCGCGATCGAGCAGTTCCTCGACCGGGAAAAACCGGATAAGGCGCTGGTCGCGCAGGTGATGAAAGAATGCTGTGCAAAGTACCGTTATCAGTTCTCGCAGTTCAAGGTTGTTTTCGATCTTGCACGGGCGGGCCGGGAGCTTTCTACAGATGACAGCCGCGCTCAGGTCCCCACCGGGGATGTCGCCTATACGGATCTGTCTGTCTATGCAAAAGCATTCTCGGAACGCACAGCAGGAAAGGAGGCCGCCATATGAACCGTGAAATCTTAAAAAGCATGGATACCGGGCACATCCCGGTACAGCAGCTCACTGCCCTGCTCGACACTTTTGCCTTAAAGCACGCTTCCCGGATGCTCCCTGACCTGCTGGAATCTGCGGATGTGCAGGGTACCTCCTGCAGGGAATTTCTGCTGGCAGTTCTGGAGACCGAGGTGAAGGGGCGCAATGAGCGCCGCAGGAAACGGAATTACTCCGCCGCACACTTTCCGCCGAACATCCGCCCACTGGAAGAATTCGAACCGGAGGAGTTGGAATCCGGCATCACGGCGGCCCAGCTGTCCACCCTGAAAGAATTGTCCTGGCTGGATAACCGGGGCAACCTGGTATTCGCCGGGCCACCGGGGCTTGGCAAGACCATGGTTGCCTGCGGCCTGGGGCTGCAGGCGATCAACAGCGGCTATACCGTGTGTTTTGAGAAGATGGTCAACCTCATAAAGATCCTGGATACGGCGGAAACCGAACGTGCTTCCGGATTTCGACTGAAAAATATCCGTAAGGCCCAGCTCATCATCATTGATGAGATCGGGTATACACCGATCAGCCGCGGCCAGGCAAACCGGTTCTTCACCTTTATCAGCGATACCTATGAGAGCAGCTCCATCATCTTCACCACAAACAAGGAGATCGTGGACTGGGCGGAGATGATGGGTGACCCCGTGCTCACCACCGCCATGCTGGACCGGATACTTCATCATGCCAGATGCTATTCTTTCCGGGGAGAGTCCTATCGGCTCAAGCATCCTGATTTATACAAAACGTATTGATCCGGATGTAAAAAACTGCTTACCGGGGAGTGTAAAGAACTCTTTACCATACAGTGTAAAAAACTGCTTACCGAAAGATGTAAATTTCTCCTTACCGTGCAATGTAAAAAACTCCTTACCATACGATGTAAAAAAAGTGCTTGACACTTGCAATTATGATCAGGCGTATCTTTCTACGATGCTGCCGAAGGATACGCCGGAGACTATCCGGGACCGGTTGCAAAAGCATCAGCCCTCAAATCTGATTGGACATGCTGTCGGTATCAGCGATGTGATCGTCGTGAACAGAGACGGCATCATCACTTCTTATTACATAGACAAGGAACAGCTTGTTGTACTGGCAGGATTTATCCGGCCGAACTCCTCCGGCTCTTTAATAAATCTGGATACGGAAGGTTATCGGATTGAGGGAAAGAACGGTACCTGGATGGCAACGGATGAGATCAATATCGACGGGAGACAGTTTTTCCTGATGGAAAACGAGCAATATCAGTCCAGCGCTGCGTTTACTGTAGTAGATAGTGACGGGAAACTGGTTTGTGACAGCAACCAGGGGTTTGATGATACTGTAACTGTACAGAAAATACAGGAATTCCTGCATCCTCCAGTGATAATTCCTTCGCAGGAGCCGAATCCGCCGAAACCGTCTTTGGAACAGTATCAGAAATATTATGAAAACGGCGAATATCTTAGGGCGGCGGAGATGACAGAGGAACAAAATTATAATATGATTGATGGCCGGGTCAATAATCTTGCCGCGCCAAGGAAGATTGGAGGACGCATTTCTGTTCTGGACAGGCTTCACCTGAAACAAGCAGAACGGGCAATCAAGAATGGCAAAGAAGTACCAAAGCATCTGCTGTCAGATGAGCAGGAGCGTAACCGGAAATAAGAGATTGAGATGTCTGGCGTCAAAGCCCGGCATCTCTTTTTTGATGTGAAAGTGCAATCAATGCTCATTGCTTTTCGGACAAAAACAAGTATAATAAGGGAAAATGAAAATAGGCGCAAGAGAGGAAGAAAGGCATGAATCTTTATGAGGTCTTGAGTAAATATACAAAACGAGACAGTTATAGATGTGCAATTTTTCAGGATGAAGGGAAAGGAGAACTGGACACAGAACGTGATGTGGCTGTTTTTGAGTTGTTGAAAAACGTTTCCAATATTGGCGCAAAGATTACATTAAAAGATATAAGTTTTGGACCCGCAATTGAATGGGAGGGAAAGCGTTCTTTTGGACCACAGGATATATCAGAAAGCGATTATATGACATTAAAATCATTGGACATGGATCAAATCCCTGATTATATCAGATGCAGACTTGCTGATTTGCTATGGGTAGAACAAAAGTATTATCCAGCTGCAAAAGTGGCAGCTGCAACATATCTTGAACTGTTTAAGGAAACGTTTTCTGAAGAACGTTGGGTTAGGAGCATACAGTTACTTTATCGTGCCGTTTGTATTTCGCTTCAGATTAATTGCCAAACAATATGTGAGGAAACTCGTCAGCTGATATGTAAATACTTAAAAAGAGCTGATGAAGAAGGGAATGATTCTTTATCTATCAGTTTTATAGAAATCCTTGTTGAACAAAAATTATCGGATGATGATTTAGCGCTTCCGATTTTAGATAAAATGATCAGCAAAACAGCGGTACCAATTCAAAGAATAGAAAGAGCTTATCAGTTGAAATTGAAGTGTCTGGAATGGAAAAAATCCGGCTCGGACAATATAAAATCAGTAAACAAGGCTTTTGCACAACGATATGAAACAGAATCTGAAAGGCACAATGCATCAACATTCCCAGATATTTCTATTATGATTGATTTGTTGAGAAAGGCGGTCATTTTATATAGGAACAATGGTGAATCGGAAGAGGCACAACGTGTCCAAAGAAGAATTACTGAATTGCAAGGAAAACTTCCGAAAATGCTTTCTTCTATAGTGAATGGGTATGATGTCTCAAAGTTACATCAATATTTGGTTGACTGTTTTGATGGATTATCATTTGCAGAGGGCGTTATACTGATTGCACAATTTACTGTGTTCAGGAAAAAGGATGATGTAAAGAATGCTCTGCTTCAGAAATTGCATGATTATCCTCTACAGCTTTTGAGCAGCAAGCGTTTTATGAATGAAAAAGGACAGACTGTGCTTCAACTCCATCCTCTGGATATGAAAAATCCTGATGGTGATACCAAACTTTTCAATGCACACCTTCACCGAGAATTATATGATATGGAAGTGATAGACGGTAATCTTATTTTGCTAAGGGCATTGGAAATCCTACGAAATAACTGTGCTTTTTCGATAGAAGACCTGGATTTTTTGATTAAAGATAATGCGATGATTCCCAAAGGTAGGGAGAGAATCTTTCAATCGGCCTTATATATGGCTTTGCAAGGAGATTACTATGAAGCAGTGCATATCCTGGCTCCTCAGGTGGAAAATCTATTCCGAAATCTTGCAGAAGAACTTGGAGCATTGACAGCAACATTTGAGGATGATGGAACCTCTCAGGCAAAGGTTTTAAGCTCGGTTTTTGAATTACCGGAATTAATTGATGCCTATGATAATGATATTCTTTTTATCTTTGAGGGGTTGCTAAATGAGCGTGCAGGAGCAAATATCCGTAATGAAGTAGCACATGGCTTACTGGAAGAACCTTTTGCGTGCAGTGGAGTGTGTATTTATTTTATCTGCGCCGTTCTTAAACTACTTATTTTTACATCACCCGGATGCAATGAAGTGTACAGGGCTAGCGACAGGCTAAAAGTGATAAAGGTACCTCAAGAGGATATTTCCCCAGTGCCGGTTAAAAATTATAAATGAACAAATATCCTAAGATTTTTTATTGATAATATATTGTTCGTTTTCAGCAAATTAGCATAATGATGACAGAAAGTGCGCAAGGAGTGAGTGAATGAAGGATAGTGAGCTGATCGGAAAAGTGCATTCATCAGTTTACCATCAGTGCCAGAAGCGAGGTTATGCTGCGCCAGTGGATGTGTTGATGGATGTTGGTGTATTGGATAAAAAGAAATATGAGGATTGGAGATATGGCAGGGTTCCATATCTGGAAGCGGTCTGTATATGCAATCTCCGCCAGCTTTCCTTTATCATGGCACAGATACGCGCCTATGCCAAAAAAGCCGGTTATAAACCGTCCTTCTGTTACTATAAGCAGTGGGGCATGAAAAAGAAAAACGGGCAGGGACATAAACCGGTTCGCCAGCTGCGGTTCAGCAAGAGCGGCAATCCGGAAATTGAAAAAGCGTATGCGACGCATTATGTGGATAGACAGAGAAACGCTGAGATTAAGGTAGAGCAGGCGTTTCATGCTGGAAAGGAAGAGAGCGACCCGGGTGCGCCTTAGGGAGATGTCCTATCATTTCGCTTATAGAAAGTGCTACGATTTTGCAGTCGCCATGAACAAAATCATTGATTTTTCAATGGTTATTGCGTATAATATACATGAAGGAAGACGTGTTAAAAATACGTTTTCCGATATAAACGGAAAATACGCTGTAGGGAAGGAGGAAAAGTCTATGGCAACAAGTACGTTTGAACGTAAAATTGAGATCAGTGATCCTGAATCTTTAAAAAAGCTGGCTAAGATTATGGATGATGAAGCGCCAGGCAGACCGCTTTCTGAACATCCCTTTTCTGATGCGGAAAGAAACAGGGGTGAGGCACTATTAAAGCAATACTTATCTCGCTCAGGTCGCTGATAGACGGAATGGAAGAAGGCAGGGATCTTGACAGACTCCTGTCTTCTTTTTCGTGTGAGCAGGACGATGATATTGAGAGCTTCCTTCATAAAAGAGCGGTCGAGTTTGAAAAACTTTCAAAATCACGTACATATTTGGTTTTTGACCAAGAGCAGTTAGAAAATGCGAGTATGGATAACCAACCGTTGAAGATATACGGCTATATTTCTCTTGCACTTAAAATACTTACAGTTCCTGAAACGACATCAAATAGGATACGGAAGGATTTGGATGGATTTAGCTCGAAAATTCATGGCACACTGATCAATGACTTTCCGTGTTATTTGATCGGGCAGTTATCCAGAGCTTCTAATGTCCCAAAGGAATCTCTCAGCGGAAAACAGTTGGTTGATTTTGCGTACGACGTTATTACAGCGGCAGTTAATTCTGTTGGGGGACGTTATATGATGATAGAGTGTCATGACAATGAAAAGCTCATTCAATTTTATGAAAAAAATTCTTTCCGTGTAATAGCCAGAGTTCCCGATGAAGATAAACCGATGGTTCAGATGATATGCAAAATTGAAAATCGGTGACTATATCCCATCAGGTGAGTTTTAATGACACCTGATGGGATTTTTGCGTTATGAGATATCCTGTGCTTTTGAATGTTCCGGTGTTCGTGTATGACTCTGGTCAAGGATGCTGTCCACGTTTGAGCATACTGTCCGAAGCTCTTTCTGGTAGTCACGGAAATAATGATAGGTTTCGGTCTGCGCCTCTTTTTGTATTTTCAGACGGTTCTGTTCTGCTTTCAATGCTTTCATGGTCGGGAATGGGGTGTCGGGGTACTGAGCTTTCAAATATTTTACGGCGACTTCATATAGTTCGATTTCGGAACTGTGCTCCTGACGGAATTTCTTTTTGCTCTTAGCTTTTAACATCTGGCCGTAAACAGATTTATTGGAAAGGTACTGACCGGCAAAATGGATTTTCTCGTTGAGCAGTTTCATCTGGTTTTCCGTTTCCCGGAGCGTTCTCCTCGCTTCATGCATTTTGGCGGTGATGTCATCGAAGCTCTCCTACAAATTGTCTCTGGTGTGGTATTCGTGCTCCTGGACATAGGCAATCGTTTTTGCCATCTGCTGTAAATTGGAAATTTTTATTTTTTGCGCATAGGCGCGGCTCTGCTGCGCTTTTACACAGTCCTGAAGATCGACAACCAGACGCAGGTCGGACTTGATGAACAGGATTGTGATCGGGTCGTTCTCATCATACGGAACGGTGCCGGATGTTGGCTCTGCATCATTCAAAGGATTTTCATTTGGGACTGTTCTGTTTTCCTCAACAGTTTTTGCATTCTCTGCAAACAGATTCAGCAAAAATTCTTTTTCATAGTAGGTTCCTAATGCCCTGCCGGGGATGTTTTTATTCCGATCAGGATGGAGGTAGCTGTATCGCCCGCGGCTTTCCGTAAGACGGATTCTGTATTTTTTCTGCAGGATGGCCTGAAATTCTTCTGGAGATTCTGCGGTTCTGGCGGTATCGTCGATGGCGTCACGGAGATATTGCTTCTGAGTCTGGAATATGGTCTTCCGTGGAGTAAGCCCATCGGCAATGATCTTTTCGTTGAGCTTGTCAAGATTTCTCTGGCCGCGCCGTCTGGCCTGATACTCACGGTCTGTGATTTTGCATTCGCGTATTCGTTTGTGATCAATGAGTGGTGAGGGGACAGAGGAGTGGAACAAGGTAAAAACGCAGCTGTTTGCTTTGACAGCAGGCCGATAAATGTCCGGGCCGGATGCAGAAATTATTTTTCTGCATGATTGTGGGAGACATTACCTGGATGTTAAAGAGAACACTGGGAGTCAAGGCGTTGCTGATAAGGTTAAGTTTACAATCTTTTTCTTCAAACATAGAGGGGTTGTAAAAGGGGCGTTTACATGATATCATGATAATAGTATGATACAAGGGACAAAAGGTCAGGAATGGAACGCTTGCGTTCCAATTCATGACCTTGGGTCCCGCAAAACATGAGTAAGTAGCGCATTTTTGTAAAAAATTGCGCGGATTACGAATGTTTTAGGATTGCGAGAGCGCTTCAGCGCGTAGCAATCCGTGTATCAAGGCGACAAAATACCTTTTGTCGCCCACATCATAGTATGAAAGAAGGGGGCGGTTCTATGGGAGACTATGGCATGAAGGAGGACGTTGCACTGCAGAGCGCTGTGAAAGCAAACCGGGGCATCAAAGATTCTGTGTTCCGGGATCTGTTCTCCGATAAGAAATATTTATTTCAGCTTTATCAGGTCCTTCACCCTGAGGATACGGAGAGCACGGAAGAGGATCTGGAGTATGTGACGCTCGAGCAGGTGCTGGTTCGGGATCTGTATAACGATCTTGGATTCCGGGTAGGAAGCCGTCTTCTGATTCTTGTGGAAGCGCAGAGCACATGGACAGTCAATATCATTCCGAGATGTCTGATGTATCTGGCTCGCACCTACCAGGAATATTTTCGTCAGAGCACACAGAGCCTGTTCTCCACATCTCCGGTTGAGATGCCGGAACTGGAACTGTATGTGATCTACACGGGAGACTCAAAGATTGACAGGGAGTATATTTCACTTTCGGAGGAGTTCTTTGGCGGCAGGAAGACTGCGTTGGATGTCTGTGTTCGTATGATGACAGACGGGCAGGACGGGGACATTATCAATCAGTATGTTGTGTTTACGAAGGTGATGGATGGCCAGGCCAGAATCTATGGCCGGACGAGGGAGGCAGTAAGGGAAGCAATTCGAATCTGCAAAGACCGGGATGTCCTGAAGGAATATCTGGAAAACCGTGAGAAGGAGGTCGTCGATATTATGATTACGTTATATGATCAGCAGCAGGTGCTGGAAGAGTATGTTGCAAGTGAGAAAAAGAAAGTGGCAGACGAAACCGCGAAGAGAGTGGCAGATGAAACCGCGAAGAGAGTAGCAGACGAAACCGCGAAGAGAGTAGCAGATGAAACCGCGAAGAACACCGCGATGAAGTTGCATAAAATGAACTTGTCTGTCAAGGATATTTCTGAAGCGGTTGGATACAGCATGGAAATTGTTCGGACCTGGCTTGATCTCCTTCCGCAGGCATAGGTGAGTAAACTATAGAAATGCTCCTGTCAGGGATGCAACGGTGGATGATATTGACCTGGACTTCGTGCAAAGCTATATCAAAAAGATTGGCTACGGCAGAAGTCCGTTGGAGTATTTGCCAAGGCCGGTTTATGACGATTCCGGAACTGCCGGAGTTCTGTTGGACAGAGCTTATCATTAACGGAATCGGACACCGCGACTATAGCATTATGGGAACGGATATCCAGATAAAAATGTTTGACGACCACTTTATGGTGGAGAGTCCGGGAATGCTGCCGGGAATCGTTCGGACAACCAATATCCGGGAGATTCATTTTTCTCGTAACCCCAAGATTTTTGAGCTCCTGCATGAGTATGATTACGTGAAAGAGTTTGGGGAAGGCGTTGATCGTATGTACCGGGAAATGAATGACGCTGGCTTGCCTGAACCGGAGTATAGGACGGTGGAATTTATGGTTTTTGCGACATTGAAGAACCATAAATGGGTGGAGAATCAACGTGCGACCGTTGAAACAGAGCAAGTGACAGAGCAAGTGACAGAGCAAGTCGCAGATCAAGTTGAAAAAACAATGCAGCAACGGAGACGTTTGCTGGAGTTTTGCTCGGTCCCGCGAACAAGAAAAGAAATGCAGGAGTTTATCGGAATATCCAGTCGAGTGCATTTTAAGAACAACTATCTTGGGCCGTTGCTTGCTGAGGGGAAAATTAGGATGACAATACCAGATAAACCGAACAGTAGTAAGCAGAGGTATGTACGAGTGTAAGTGCAGAAGATTGGAGTATATTGCCGGGACGCATGTCTTATGAAGGTCGGTCAGTATCCGGCTCTTAAGAGCATAGCGGGGTCAGGCCGTGCGTCTCGCGAAGGTCGCACATGGACAGTCAATATCATTCCGAGATGTCTGATGTATCTGGCTCGCACCTACCAGGAATATTTTCGTCAGAGCACACAGAGCCTGTTCTCCACATCTCCGGTTGAGATGCCGGAACTGGAACTGTATGTGATCTACACGGGAGACTCAAAGATTGACAGGGAGTATATTTCACTTTCGGAGGAGTTCTTTGGCGGCAGGAAGACTGCGTTGGATGTCTGTGTTCGTATGATGACAGACGGGCAGGACGGGGACATTATCAATCAGTATGTTGTGTTTACGAAGGTGATGGATGGCCAGGCCAGAATCTATGGCCGGACGAGGGAGGCAGTAAGGGAAGCAATTCGAATCTGCAAAGACCGGGATGTCCTGAAGGAATATCTGGAAAACCGTGAGAAGGAGGTCGTCGATATTATGATTACATTATATGATCAGCAGCAGGTGTTGGAAGAGTATGTTGCCAGCGAGAAGAGGAAGACAGCAACGGAAACGGCGAAAGAAACAGCGAAGGAAACAGCTATTAAACTATATAAAATGAACTTGCCTGTCAAGGATATTTCTGAAGCGGTTGGATACAGCATGGAAATAGTCCGGAACTGGCTTGGTCTCCTTCCGCAGGCATAGGTGAGTAAACTATAGAAATGGATTCTCTAAAATGAGGAAGGAAAACCTATGAACCATATTAGAGACATTGAGACCATGCAGTTTACTACAGAGCTGCAGACATTCGACAGGAAGAGCGCCCGGATTGACGCGAAAGCACTGGCTATTCCAATTGTAGCGTTCGCAAATGCGGACGGTGGCGACATCGCTATTGGCATTGAGGATAACGATGATGTGACAGGGCAATCCTAACCATGGAGAAGGTTTGCTGGCTTGCAGCTGAACATTCAAGAACATTGAATATCACAGCCTATATGGGCAATAATGTTCAACGTGACACTTGCGATTTTTTGCTGGGCGTGTTACGATGATTGAACAAAGAGGCCTAAATGGGCAAAAGATTTCAATGAAGGGCGTGAAAGAATGGAAATTAAGAGAGATTCTTATTTGCAGGAACTGATTTCATACCAATGGGATGGGCAGGTAAAGGTTATAACCGGCATACGCCGCTGCGGAAAATCTTATTTGTTGAAAATCTTATACAAGAATTATCTGCTTGCGAATGGAGTGGGAAAGGATCAGATTATCACGATTGAGCTCGACCTTGCGAAGGACATAAGATACCGTAATCCACTGGAAATGGCATCGTATGTCAGGAGCATTGCTGAGGAAAAGGAGCAGCAGTTTTATCTGTTTGTAGATGAGATACAGATGTCTGACCCTGTTCCGAATCCGTACAATCCAGATGGAAAAAAGATCACGTTCTACGATGCATTGAATGATCTGAAGGGACTTCCTAATTTAGACGTATACGTAACGGGCAGCAATTCCAAAATGCTGTCCTCGGATATACTGACTGAATTCAGGGGGCGCAGTGATGAAATACGGATGCATCCGCTAAGCTTTTCGGAATATTACTCAGCGGTGGGTGGTGATAAAAACGAGGCATTTGATAACTACGCATTTTATGGCGGTATGCCGCTGATTTTATCAAGATCGACAGACGCGGCGAAAATGAACTATCTCAAGGCGCTTTTCACCGAGGTATATATCAAGGATATTGTTGAGCGTAAAAAAATAGAGCGACAGGATGTTCTGGAGAAGATTATTGACTTGTTGAGTTCTTCAATCGGTTCTCTGACCAATCCATCGCGGATTGCCAATACGTTGCGCTCGAGGCAGAATGCGAATGTTGCACCGAACACGATACGGGCATATATCGGACACCTTGAAGATGCGTTCCTGTTTTCTGAGAGCAAGCGGTATGATGTCAGGGGCAGAGCTTATCTTGATTCACCGAGCAAGTACTACAGCGAGGATCTTGGGCTGCGGAATGCAAGGATTGGCTTTCGGCAGCAGGAGATGACGCACATCATGGAAAATATCATCTATAATGAGTTGATAATCCGGCAGTTTTCTGTGGATGTGGGCGTTGTCTATGGAAGAGAATTAAATGAGAATAGGAATTCTGTTCGCGTACCGAGAGAAATTGATTTCGTTGCGACTACTGGCGGAAAGAGGGTATATATACAATCTGCATATGCATTGCCTTCGGAAGACAAGCAGCAGACGGAATTAAAACCGTTTTCTTTGACGGGAGATGCGTTTCCCAAAATGATTATCCGTAAGGATATAGGAAAAAGGTGGTATGATGAAAATGGGATTTTGAATGTTAATGTGATTGATTTCCTGTTAGATAAGGATATCATTTGAAGAAACATTACTGATAAATCAGCTGCCGACTACAGAGAGCATGTAAGGAGAAATATGAAAGGCATCATTTTAGCGGGAGGTTCGGGCACGCGCCTGTACCCTTTGACGAAAGTTACATCGAAACAATTGCTGCCAATTTATGACAAACCCATGATCTATTACCCGTTGTCGACGCTGATGCTGGCCGGGATCAAGGATATTCTGGTCATTTCCACACCGACGGATACGCCGCGGTTTGAGGATCTGCTGGGCGACGGCTCACAGTTTGGCCTCAGTCTGTCGTATGCGGTGCAGCCCACGCCGGACGGACTGGCGCAGGCGTTTATCATTGGTGCGGATTTTATCGGTGACGATGGTGTGATGATGGTTCTGGGCGACAATATTTTTTACGGCGGCTGGTTCAGCAAGAACCTCCGGGATGCGGTGAGCAATGCGGAGAACGGGTATGCGACGATCTTTGGGTATTATGTGAAGGATCCGGAACGTTTTGGTATCGTGGAATTTGATCGGAAGGGACATGTTCTGTCCGTCGAGGAGAAGCCGCAGCGGCCGAAGAGCAATTATTGTATTACGGGGCTTTATGTCTATGACAACCGCGTGGTGGATCTGGCGCGGAGGGTCGTGCCGTCGGCGCGGGGTGAGCTGGAGATCACGGATCTGAACCGCCTGTATCTGGAAGAGGGGAGGCTGAAGGTGCAGATCCTCGGGCGGGGGTTTGCCTGGATGGATACGGGGACGACGGACAGTCTGATGGAAGCGGCTTCGTTTGTGCAGACGGTGCAGAACCGGCAGGGCGTGGTGATCTCCGCGCCGGAGGAGATCGCTTACCGAAAGAAATGGATTACGAAGGAACAGCTGCTGGAATCGGCCGCACTTTATGGGAAATCTCCCTATGGGGAGCATCTGAAGAGTGTGGCGGAAGGAAAAATGCTGTGAGAGGGGAGAGTGCGGCATGACGATCATTGTGACCGGCGGCGCCGGTTTTATCGGTTCGAATTTTGTTTTTTATTTGCTTGGCGTGCATCCCGAAGACCGGGTGATTTGTCTGGACAAGCTGACCTATGCGGGGAATCTGTCGACGCTGGCATCGGTGATGGACAATCCGAAATTCCGTTTCGTGAAGGCAGATATCTGTGACAGGAATGCGGTGTACCGGCTTTTTGAGGAAGAGCATCCGGATATAGTGGTCAATTTCGCTGCGGAGAGTCATGTGGATCGTTCGATCGAGGATCCGGGCATTTTTCTGCAGACCAATATCATCGGTACCGGTGTTCTGATGGATGCCTGCCGGAAATACGGTATCACCCGTTATCATCAGGTCTCGACCGATGAGGTGTACGGGGATCTGCCCCTGGACCGTCCGGACCTGCTCTTTACGGAGGAGACGCCGCTTCATACGAGCAGTCCCTACAGTTCGAGCAAGGCGGGAGCAGATCTTCTGGTGCTGGCCTACTACAGGACCTATGGCCTGCCGGTGACGATTTCCCGCTGCTCCAACAATTACGGCCCCTATCATTTCCCGGAGAAGCTGATTCCTCTCATGATCGTCAATGCGCTGCATGACAGGTCGCTGCCGGTCTACGGGGAGGGGCTGAATGTGCGTGACTGGCTTTATGTGGAGGACCACTGCCGCGCGATCGATTTGATCATTCGTCAGGGACGGGTCGGGGAGATTTATAACGTCGGCGGGCACAATGAGATGAGAAATATTGACATCGTGAGAATGATCTGCCGCGAGCTGGGCAAGCCGGAGAGCCTGATCACCTTTGTGGCGGACCGGAAAGGCCATGACCGGCGCTATGCCATCGATCCGACGAAGATTCACCGGGAACTCGGCTGGCTTCCGGAGACACGTTTTGAGGACGGCATGAAGAAGACGATCCACTGGTATCTCGATCATCGCCCCTGGTGGGAGGCCATTGTCAGCGGCGAGTACCGGAATTATTATGAGAAGATGTACGGGGATCGGCTTGACGCATCGCTGTGCTGAGTATAAAAATGCGGGGGAAGGTCTGTGATGGAAGCGAAGAAAATGCGGTTGAATAAATATCTGAGTGCCGCGGGCGTCTGCTCCCGCCGGGAGGCGGACCGCCTGATCGCCGCGGGGGAGGTACTGGTAGACGGTCGGCCCGCCGACATGGGAATGCAGGTGACGGAGGAGAATCAGGTGATCTGCCGGGGCGTTGCCGTGAAGCTGGCAGAGGAACCGATCGTACTGGCGGTGAATAAGCCGGCGGGGATCGTGTGTACGACGGCGGCCGATGAACCGGACAATATCGTCGATTTCATTCATTATCCGCACCGTATTTACCCGGTGGGGCGGCTTGATAAGATGTCCGAGGGACTGATTCTCATGACCAATCAGGGGGAGATGATGGACCGGATCCTCCGGGGCAGCAATTATCATGAGAAGGAATACCTGGTTACGGTCAACCGGCCGGTGGATTTGGCGTTCCTGCAGGCCATGAGAGGCGGGGTGCCGATTCTTGATACGGTGACCCGCCCCTGTACGGTGGAGAAGGTGTCTTACAATACATTTCGCATCATTCTGACGCAGGGACTGAACCGGCAGATTCGCCGCATGTGTGAAGCCCTGGATTACCGGGTCGTGCGGCTGCAGCGGACCCGGATCATGAATATCCGCCTGAGAGATCTCAAGGTCGGGACCTGGCGGAAGGTTGAGGGTGAGGAGCTGCGGGAGCTGCTGGAGGCACTTAAATAAAGAAAGAATGGGGAAGGAGACGTCCGCCGTGAAATGCGGGGGCGGTACTTTCTGGAAATCGTGCGGGAAAGAGAAGGAGAGAGGCATGGAAACGACAGCCATGGAGCGGATGAAGGAACTGACGGAGCTTTTGAACCGGGCGTCCCGGGAATATTATCAGAACAGTTCGGAGATCATGACTAATTACGAGTACGACGCGCTGTATGATGAGCTGCAGAGACTGGAGGCGGAGACCGGCGTGGTGCTGGCGGGGAGCCCGACGGTTCGCGTCGGCTATGAGCTCCTCAGTGAGCTGCCCCGGGAGACGCACGCGGCGCCGATGCTTTCTCTGGATAAGACGAAGAATGTGGAGGATCTGGCGGACTGGCTGGGAGACCAGGAGGGGCTGCTCTCCTGGAAGATGGACGGGCTGACCATCGTTTTCACCTATCGGAACGGCGAGCTGGCGAAGGCCGTGACCCGCGGCAACGGTGAGGTGGGGGAGGTGGTCACCGGAAATGCACGGGTGTTCCGCAATGTCCCTTTGCATATTCCCTATCAGGGAGAGCTGATCCTGCGCGGTGAGGCGGTCATCCGCTACTCGGATTTTGAGGAGATTAACCGGGAGCTTCCGGACGAGGAGAAATGTAAGAATCCGCGCAATCTCTGCAGCGGCTCGGTGCGCCGGCTGAATAATGAAGTGACCGCCCGGCGGAGCGTGCATTTTTATGCGTTTGCTCTGGTGCAGGCGGAAGGGGTGGATTTCGCCAATTCCCGGGAGGTGCAGCTGCGGTGGCTGCGCAGCCAGGGCTTTGACGTGGTGTATTTTGAGCGGGTCAACCGGGACACGCTCCCTGCGGTGGTGGTGAATTTCGCCGGGATGGTATCTTCGAACGATCTGCCCTCTGACGGCCTGGTCCTGCTGATGGACGATATCGCCTACGGAGAGTCTCTGGGGCGGACCGCCAAATTCCCCCGGAATTCGATCGCCTTCAAGTGGGCGGATGAGCTGGGGGAGACGACGCTGCGGTATATCGAATGGAATACTTCGCGCACAGGGCTCATCAATCCGGTGGCCGTTTTCGAGCCGGTGCAGCTGGAGGGAACCACAGTCAGCCGGGCCAGCGTGCACAACCTGAGTATCCTGGAGGCGCTGGCGCTGGGAGAAGGGGACCGGATTACCGTATATAAGGCGAATATGATCATCCCCCAGATCGCTGAGAACCTGACCCGCAGCGGGATGGCACCGCCGCCGGAGGTCTGTCCGGTGTGCGGCGGGCGGACCGAGATTCGCCGCACCCGGGACGTGAAGGCGCTTTACTGTACGAATCCGGAGTGCCAGGCGAAGAAAATCAAGAGCTTTGCCCTGTTCGTCAGCCGGGACGCCCTGAATATCGACGGGCTGTCGGAGGCAACGCTGGAGAAATTCATCGGTGCCGGACTGGTGCGCTCTTTTGCGGATCTTTTTTCTCTGGAGTGTCATGAGGAGGCCATCGTCGGCATGGAGGGGCTGGGACAGAAATCCTTTGATAAGCTCGTGGCCGCCGCCGGGCGGGCCCGCACGACGACGCTGGCCCGTCTGATCTACGGCCTGGGCATCGCCGGGATCGGTTCCGCCAATGCCCGGAATCTCTGCCGGGCCTTCGGAAATGACCCGGAACGGCTGCGTCATGCGTCGCGGGAGGAGCTGATGGAGGTGGACGGCATCGGAGGCGTTCTGGCCGACGGCATCGTTGCTTATTTCGCCCGCGAGGAAAATCAGCGGACGCTGACAGAGCTTCTGGAGCTTCTGACCCTGGAGAAGCCGCAGGAGACCGAGGGGAAGCCTTCCTTTGAAGGGAAGAACTTTGTCATCACCGGCTCGCTGGAGCATTTTGCCAACCGCAAGGAGGCGCAGGCGAAGATCGAGTCGGTGGGCGGCAAGGTGACCGGCTCGGTGACAGGGAAGACGGATTATCTGATTAATAATGATATCCACTCCGGTTCCTCTAAGAATAAGAAGGCGAGGGAACTGGGTATTCCGATCCTGTCGGAAGAGGAATTCCTGCGGATGCTGGAGGAATAAAGGGTTACAGCGGGTAAAAGGTCGGTTTCCGCTCCCGGAACACCGTGTAATAGCGGAACCCCAGAGACTTAAGAAGCTCTCCGGCCTGAGCGAAATGTGCGCCCAGCTGCTCCGGTGTATGCGCGTCGGAACCGAGCGTCAGGATTTCGCCGCCCAGCTCCCGGTAGCGCCGCAGGACCTCTGGCATGGGATGGGGAACCCCCAGTCCCGCGTTCAGCCCGGCCGTGTTGCACTCGATGCCTTTTCCTTTATCAATGATTGTCCGCAGAATTTCTTCGAGGACGTCTCCGTAGCGTTCCCAGGTGTATCCGGCGTTGCGTGTGGGGCCGTAGCGAACCACGTAATCCAGGTGCCCGGCGACATCGTAGCAGTCAAAGAGTTTCAGATTGTCCAGCTCCTCCTCGAAATAGAGGCGGTAGGCCTCTTCCTCGGAGAGACCGCGGAAGAAGAGATCGGCCTCGTAGGGATCCAGATGACGGGAGACATGCGTCGAGCCGATGATGAAGTCGAAGGGGTGGGAGGCGGCGAAGGCCGGAAGTTCTCCGGTCAGATGCGGCTGCAGACCCAGCTCTACGCCGAGACTGAGGTCGAGGCGGTCGGCAGCTTCCTCGCGCAGGGCGCTCATCCGGAGGAAATATTCGTCCGCGTCGAAGAGGAAATCCAGCTCCTCGGAGGGGAAATCCGGGTCGTAATGGTCGGTGATCGTCAGATGACGCATATCCAGCGCAATGGCCCGCTCGATCTGAGCGCGGGGCGCGGTGTCGGAATCACTGGAAAATGAAGTATGGCAGTGTGAGTCGGAATACATGGGGGAATCCTTTCTGATGGAGCGAATGTTATTATTTTGCTCACAGAGCCTAGTGTAGCATATGGGAGTCATTTTGGCCAATAGTAAAAAAGAACAGGAGGCAGCAAGATGGATGAGAGAATGAAGACGCTGGCGCATAATCTGGTGACCGGATCCTGCCAGGTGCAGTCCGGAGAGCGTGTGTACGTGGAATATATCGGTGCGGATACTACGGACCTGGCGAGGCAGGTGATTAAGGAGGTGTATGCGGCGGGTGGACTGCCCTATGTGCATTTTACCGATCCGCGGGTGCAGCGGGAGATCATGCTGGGCTGCACGAGAGAGCAGTTGGTGCCGCAGACGGCGTGGGAGTGCGATATCATGGCGCAGATGGACTGCTACATCGGGATCCGGGGCTCCTCCAATCTGTCGGAGCTGTCGGACGTGCCGGATGAGAAGTCTGAGCTTTATGCCACCTGCTATCAGCGGAAGGTGACGGATATCCGGGTGAATCAGACGCGGTGGGTGGTTTTGCGCTACCCCAACGACGCTATGGCGCAGAATGCAGGCACCAGCCGCGAGGCCTTCGAGGATTTCTATTATCAGGTCTGCAATGTGGATTACAGACGCATGGCAAAGGCCATGGAACCGCTGGTGACACGCATGAACCGCACCGACCGGGTGCGGATCGTGGGGCCCGGTACGGATCTGCGCTTCTCCCTGCGCGGGATGGAAGCCATTCCCTGTGCCGGAGAGGCCAACATCCCCGACGGGGAGGTCTACTCGGCGCCGGTGCGGGATTCCGTGGAGGGCGTTATCACCTACAACACTCCCTCTATCCAGAACGGCTTCACCTTCGAGCAGGTGAAACTGACTTTTGAAAAAGGGAAGATTGTCGACGCGCAGGCCAACGACACGGCGCGGATTCAGAAGATTTTCGATATGGATGAGGGCGCCCACTATGTGGGTGAGTTCGCGCTGGGGGTCAACCCTTATGTGACGAAGCCGATGAAGGACATCCTGTTCGATGAGAAGATTCAGGGCTCCTTCCATTTTACGCCGGGGAATGCCTATGAGGATGCGGACAACGGCAACCGTTCGGCGCTGCACTGGGATCTGGTCTGTATCCAGACGCCGGAGAATGGCGGCGGCGAGATCTGGTTTGACGACGAGCTGATTCGTAAGGACGGACGCTTCGTGGTGCCGGATCTGGAGGGCCTGAACCCGGAGAACCTTGCATAAAAAGAACGCTCCTTGCACATTCTCGCGCCGTTGCTGAGCGCCGGTGGCGCTCGTTTAGCAACGCCCGAAGCGGAGCGTAGACGCGGTCGTTTTGGCGATATCCTTCTCGCCGCTCTGCCGGATGGTTTCGGTCAGGGCGGCGAACCGGATTTATATGCTTCGTATAAATCGGTCGATGTAGTACAGTGCCGCACCGATGGCGGCGGTCTCGAAACGGTAGCGGCAGGTGAAGACATAGGGGCGGGATTCACGGAAACCGTTCCTCCTGGCGACCATTTCCCGGAACACTTTCAGATAATCAGTCATATAGGGTCCCACGTAGCCGCCGAGGATGATGTCGCAGTCGTACTGCATGCGCAGGTTGTTGACCGCGATGGCCAGGTACTCCATGTATTCGCGGAAGGCCGCCACGTAGGGAGCCTGTTTTTCTTCCACGCGGTCAAAAAACTCGCCCAGCTGGCCTCCGGTCAGATCGGACAGGAGGTTGGCGGAGCAATAGGCGTTGAGGCAGCCCTTTTGCCCGCAGTAGCAGGGGCGCCCATCGGGAATCAGTGTCACATGACCGAATTCACAGCTTTTCTGGTTATCTCCCATATAAAGCCGGTGGCTGCTGACCATGGCGCCTCCGACGCTGTTGCTCAGAGACAGATAGATGATTGTGCGCTCCTGCTCCATGTTCCACCATTCGGCGAAACCGCCGGAATTGGCGTCGTTGAAGAGGCGGAAGTGCAGGGAAATATGAGGCTTCAGCTTCTGGTACAGGTCCCGCGGCGCGCCGATGAGCCGCGCGGACTGAACGGTTTTCCGGTCTTTGGCGATGATGGCGGCCAGGCAAACGCCGAGCCCCAGAATCCGGGAGCGGTCAAGGCGGTTTTCCTCGATGAAAGAGTCAACCAGTTTCCCCAGTGTCGCGTAATAGAAGAGGCTGTCCGTATAGCGGAGCCGGATGCGGTTGGAGTAGAGCAGGTGAGCCTCCATGTCGATGGCCACCAGACTGATGTGGTTGGCGGTGATATCAAGACCGAGGGCGATTCGTGCCTCTTTCTCGCAGCAGAAGGCGCGGGCCTTTCGCCCGCCGGTGGAATCGAAGGTGCCCGCTTCGCGGATCAGTCCCAGCTCCCGGAGGGCGGTCAGGTTCTGGCCCACCGTGGGCATGCTGAGACTCAGGCCTGTCGCGATGTCCTGCTGAGATACCTTCTGATTCTTATAGATATATCTGTAAATCTGATTGCGGTTGATCTGTTTGATCGGAAGTGTGGAAGGCATGGGATCCTCCTGTCTGTGTGAGACAGCGCAAAACGCTATCTCTTCAAGCATACGTGAAAAACGTCTTTCTGTCAATGAAAAGAGGAGGCCGGGGGGACTTTTATAAACGTGATTTTCAAAAGCAGAAAAAGAAAAATCATAAAGAAAATCAGGCCGCTTCCGAAAGAATCATAAAAAATGATAAAAAATTGACAGGGTGGAAAGGGGAACTGTGCCAACTTGCACAAAAAAATGAAAGAGAAAAACTGAAGAAAAAAACCTGTTTTTTCAGCCTTGCAAACCGGCGAAGCGGTTGCTATACTAACTACGGTTTCGGGAAAAAGTCCGAAGTTTCCGGTGAAAGTCCCGAAAAATTTCCAATATAATACAATCAGGAGGAAACTAAAATGTCTGTAAGAGTTGCCATCAATGGTTTTGGAAGAATCGGCCGTCTTGCGTTCCGCAAGATGTTCCACAGCGAGGGCTATGAGGTGGTTGCTATCAACGATCTGACCGATCCCAAGATGCTGGCGCATCTGCTGAAGTATGATTCTGCGCAGAGCGCGTACAGCAAGAGAGACACTGTGGAAGCGGGCGAGGACTGCATCTACGTGGAAGGCAAGAAGATCACCATTTATAAGGAAGCGGATGCTTCCAAGCTGCCCTGGGGCGAGCTGAATGTGGACGTGGTGCTGGAGTGCACCGGTTTCTACACCTCCAAGGCCAAGGCTCAGGCACACATCGATGCGGGCGCCAAGAGAGTCGTCATCTCCGCTCCGGCCGGCAATGATCTGCCGACCATCGTGTTCGGCGTCAACGAGCAGACCCTGAAGCATGAGGATACCATCATTTCCGCGGCTTCCTGCACCACCAACTGCCTGGCTCCCATGGCCAACACCCTGAACAAGATGGCTCCCATCGTCAAGGGCTTCATGACCACGATTCATGCCTACACCGGCGATCAGATGCTGCTGGATGGCCCCCACAGAAAGGGCGACCTGCGGCGTGCGCGTGCGGCGGCTGTGAATATCGTTCCCAACTCCACCGGCGCAGCCAAGGCCATCGGCCTGGTTATCCCCGAGCTGGCCGGTAAGCTGGACGGCGCGGCACAGCGTGTTCCTACTGTAACCGGTTCCCTGACGGAGCTGACCGCTGTGGTGGAAGGCACCGTGACGGCGGCGGAAGTAAACGCGGCCATGAAGGCGGCTGCCAATCCTTCCTTCGGCTACACCGAGGAAGAGCTGGTATCTTCCGACATCATCGGCGCGACCGAGGGTTCCATCTTCGATGCGACTCAGACCAAGGTGATGCCTCTGGACGATACCCATACGCTGGTGAAGGTCGTTGCCTGGTATGACAACGAGCATTCCTACACCTGCCAGATGGTTCGCACGATCAAGTATTTCAACGAGCTGGCAAAATAATCTTGTGACGTATGCCACATTGACAGACAGGGTCCCTCCGGGATTCTGTCTGTTGTCTTATACCGGGGAATTGACGAGTCTTATACGCCGATAATATAAGTAAATTCGTTGCGTAGACCGGAGAATTGTGATAAACTGGATAAGGAAAATTTTTAAGAAGGAGAACTGGCATATGTTGAACAAAAAGTCTGTAGATGATATTCAGGTAAAGGGTCAGAAGGTCCTGGTGCGCTGTGATTTTAACGTTCCGCTTCAGGATGGAAAGATTACCGATGAGGTACGTCTGGTGGCGGCTCTGCCGACGCTGAAGAAACTGATCGGCGACGGCGGACGCGTGATTCTCTGCTCCCACCTGGGCAAGCCGAAGGGAGAGCCGGTTCCTTCGCTGTCTCTGGCGCCCGTGGCGGCACGCCTCAGCGAGCTGCTGGGTCAGGAAGTGAAGTTTGTTCCTGATGACAACGTGGTAGGTCCTGAAGTCGTGGCGGCTGCCAACGCCCTGCAGGATGGCGAGGTGATGCTCCTGGAGAACACCCGTTACCGCAAGGAAGAGACCAAGAACGGCGAGGCTTTCAGCCGCGATCTGGCATCTCTGGCTGACATCTTTGTAGACGATGCTTTCGGAACCGCACATCGGGCGCACTGCTCCAACGTGGGCGTGACTCAGTTTACCAAAGAAAATGCGGTGGGCTATCTGATGCAGAAGGAAATCGATTTCCTGGGCAATGCGGTGAATAATCCCGAGAGACCCTTCGTGGCGATTCTCGGCGGCTCCAAGGTTTCCAGCAAGATCTCCGTCATCAATAACCTGCTTGACAAGGTAGATACTCTGATCATCGGCGGCGGTATGGCCTACACCTTTATGAAGGCCAAGGGGCTGGAGACCGGCACTTCTCTGCTGGAGGCGGATTACATTGACTATGCGAAGGAAATGATGGAGAAGGCGGAGAAGAAGGGTGTGAAGCTCCTGATTCCCGTGGATACCGTTGTTGCCAAAGAATTCAAGAATGACGCGCCTTCCCGTGTGGCGGCCGGCGATATTCAGCCCGACGAGATGGGTCTGGACATCGGACCGAAGACCCGCGAGCTGTTCGCGGCGGCTCTGACCGATGCGAAGACCGTGGTCTGGAACGGACCGATGGGCGTCTTTGAAATGCCTAATTTCGCGGCAGGTACCGTGGCAGTGGCAAAGGCTCTGGCAGATATTTCTGCGACCACGATCATCGGCGGCGGCGACTCGGCGGCGGCTGTCAACCAGCTGGGCTTCGGCGACAAGATGACTCATATCTCCACCGGCGGCGGCGCTTCCCTGGAATTCCTGGAGGGCAAGGAACTGCCCGGCGTCGCAGCTGCGGACGATAAATAAAATAATCATAAGGTCCCGGGCGATTCCGGGAAAAACAGATTGACAGGTCTGACAGAATCAGACCAGATAGGAGAACAAACCAATGGCCAGAAAAATGATCATCGCGGGAAACTGGAAGATGAACAAGACTCCCAGTGAGACCCGGAGTTTTATTGAAGAACTGAAGCCCCTGGTGGCCGGTGCGGACGCGGAAGTCGTCTGCTGCGTCCCGGCCATCGACATCATCCCCGCGGTCGAAGCGGCGAAGGGCAGCAATATTGTTATCGGCGCGGAGAATATGTACTTCGAGGAAAAGGGCGCTTTCACCGGAGAGATCGCTCCGAATATGCTGGTAGATGCCGGCGTGACCTATGTGATCCTGGGACATTCCGAGCGGAGAGAGTATTTCGCAGAGACCAATGAGACGGTGAATAAAAAGGTGAAGAAGGCTTTTGAGCACGGTTTGAAGCCCATTGTCTGCTGTGGTGAGACTCTGACTCAGAGAGAGCAGGGGATTACGCTGGACTGGATCCGGCAGCAGATCAAGATCGCCTTCCTCGATGTGACGCCGGAGCAGGCGAAGGAGGCGGTCATCGCCTACGAGCCTATCTGGGCCATCGGCACCGGCAAGGTGGCGACCACGGAGCAGGCGCAGGAGGTCTGCGGTGCGATCCGTCAGCTGATCGCTGAGATCTATGATGAGGCGACTGCAGAGGCCATCCGTATCCAGTACGGCGGCAGCGTGGCGCCGAAGAATGCGGCGGAGCTCTTCGCACAGCCGGATATCGACGGCGGTCTGGTGGGCGGCGCCAGCCTGAAAGCGGATTTTGGCCAGGTTGTCTGCTATAAATAGGAGCTGCTTCATGAAGAAAACAACGGTTTTAATGATTCTGGATGGGTTCGGTCTCAATGAGCGGACGGATGGAAATGCCGTCTATGCGGCCAGGACCCCCAATATAGACCGCCTCATGAAGGAATATCCCTTCGTCCAGGGCAATGCCAGCGGACTGGCAGTGGGGCTCCCGGACGGCCAGATGGGTAATTCCGAGGTGGGACACATGAATATGGGCGCAGGCCGGGTTGTTTACCAGGAGCTGACTCATATCAGCAAGGAGATTCGGGAGGGCGGATTCTTTGAGAATCCGGCTCTGCTGGCGGCCTGTGAGAACTGCCGGAAGAAGGACTCGGCTCTGCATTTGTGGGGACTGGTGTCCGATGGCGGCGTCCACAGTCACAATACGCATCTCTATGGTCTCCTGGAACTGGCAAAACGCCAGGGCCTGAAGAAGGTCTATGTACACTGCTTCATGGACGGCCGTGATACGGCGCCCACCTCCGGGAAGGAATTCGTGCAGGAGCTGATGGACAAGATGGAGGAGCTGGGTGCTGGTCAGGTAGCCACGGTGACGGGACGTTACTATGCGATGGACCGGGATAACCGCTGGGATCGTGTCTCCCGTGCGTACGCGGCGCTGACACAGGGCGAAGGCAAGAAAGCACCCTGCCCCCTCTGCGGCATTCAGGAGTCTTATGACGCCGGGGTGACCGATGAGTTTATCGAGCCAATCGTCTGCACAGATGCCGATGGGAAGCCGGTGGCTGTCGTGCAGGAAGGGGATTCGGTGGTGTTCTTTAACTTCCGCCCCGACCGCGCCAGAGAGATCACCCGGGCCTTCTGCGACGATGCCTTCACCGGATTCGAGCGGGAGCGGATTCAGGATCTTACCTATGTCTGCTTCAAGGATTATGATCCGACGATTCCTCACAAGCTGGTGGCCTTTGAGAACCAGAAGCTGGTTAACACCTTCGGCGAGTATCTGGCGAGCCTTGGTAAGCGGCAGCTTCGTCTGGCGGAGACCGAGAAATATGCACATGTCACCTTCTTCTTTAACGGTGGTGTGGAGCAGCCGAACGAGGGCGAAGACCGGATCCTGGTTCCCTCACCCAAGGTGGCGACCTATGATCTGAAGCCGGAAATGAGCGCCGTCGAGGTCTGCGATAACCTGGTGGATGCCATCCGCGGTGGGCAGTATGACGCGATCATCATCAATTTTGCCAATCCGGATATGGTGGGGCACACTGGCATCATGGAAGCCGCGGTGCGGGCCGTGGAGACGGTGGATACCTGCGTGGGACGGGCTGTGGAGGCTCTGAAGTCGGTGGACGGCCAGATGTTCCTCTGCGCGGACCATGGCAACTCGGAGCAGCTGATCGATTATGAGACGGGAGAGAGCTTTACAGCGCACACCACCAACCCGGTGCCCTTCATTCTCATCAATTATGATCCGGCTTATACGCTGCGGGAGGGCGGCCGTCTCTGCGACATCGTCCCCACACTTCTGGAGATGATGGAGATTCCCCAGCCGGCGGAAATGACAGGCGTATCGCTGCTGGAAAAGAAATAAAGAAATGCGCGGCGGCTGACCGTTCGGCCGCCGCATCTCAGAAATGATCCCTTCCCGGGATCCGGAGAGGTTCCGGCAGACGGAGAAGCTCCCGAGAGAGAGCGATGTCCGCCGAACTTCAATCATAGAGGAGGAATACGGTATGATTTACTCTCAGGAAGTCGAGTTAATGTGCCCGGTAGCACAGGGCGTGCATCATGGAGCGGCCCCCATTCCCGAGGAAGCGAAATGGGTAAAGGCCAAAGAAGTGAAGGACATTTCCGGTCTGACGCACGGTGTCGGCTGGTGCGCACCGCAGCAGGGCGCCTGCAAGCTGACCCTGAACGTCAAGGAAGGCATCATTCAGGAAGCTCTGGTGGAGACCATCGGATGTTCCGGAATGACCCACTCCGCGGCCATGGCTTCTGAGATCCTGCCGGGGCTGACCGTTATGGAAGCGCTGAACACGGATCTGGTGTGTGATGCCATCAATACCGCCATGCGTGAGCTGTTCCTGCAGATCGTTTATGGTCGGAGCCAGAGTGCTTTCTCTGAGGAGGGACTTCCCGTGGGCGCCGGACTGGAGGATCTGGGCAAGGGCCTTCGTTCTCAGGTGGGAACCATGTACGGCACTCTGAAGAAGGGCCCCCGTTATCTGGAGATGGCCGAAGGCTACGTGACCGGCATTGCGCTGAACGAGGACGACGAGATCATCGGCTATCAGTTCGTGAACCTGGGCAAGATGACCGATTATATCAAGAAGGGTGATGATCCCAACACGGCTTATGAAAAGGCACGCGGCCAGTACGGCCGGGTGGATGATGCCGTGCGGATCCTCGATCCCAGAACCGACAAGGAAGTAAAATAACAGGGAGGAAAGAATACAATGGCTTTATTTGAATCATATGAGAGAAGAATCGATAAAATCAATGGTGTGCTGAATAGCTATGGTATCGCTTCCCTGGAAGAGGCCGAGAAGATCACCAAAGACGCGGGTCTGGACGTATATGCACAGGTGAGGAGTATCCAGCCCATCTGCTTTGAAAATGCCTGCTGGGCCTACACCGTGGGCGCAGCCGTCGCGATTAAGAAGGACTGCCGCCGGGCTGCCGATGCGGCCGCTGCGATCGGTGAGGGACTTCAGGCCTTCTGTATCCCCGGCTCCGTAGCCGACATCCGTAAGGTCGGCCTGGGCCACGGCAATCTGGGCAAGATGCTCCTGGAAGAGGACACGGACTGCTTCTGCTTCCTGGCGGGACATGAGTCCTTTGCAGCCGCGGAAGGAGCCATCGGCATCGCTGAGAAGGCCAATAAGGTGCGTAAGAAACCGCTGCGTGTCATCCTCAACGGCCTAGGCAAGGATGCGGCGCAGATCATTTCCCGGATTAACGGTTTCACCTATGTGGAGACCGAGATGAACTATTCCACCGGTGAGGTGAAGGAAGTCTTCCGCAAGTCCTATTCCACCGGCCTGCGCGCCAAGGTCAACTGCTACGGCGCTAACGACGTGACCGAGGGCGTTGCCATCATGTGGAAAGAGGGCGTGGATGTCTCCATCACCGGCAACTCCACCAACCCGACCCGTTTCCAGCACCCCGTGGCCGGTACGTATAAGAAAGAGTGTGTGGAGAAAGGCAAGAAATACTTCTCCGTGGCTTCCGGCGGTGGCACGGGCCGTACCCTGCACCCCGACAACATGGCGGCAGGCCCTGCTTCCTACGGCTTCACCGACACCCTGGGACGGATGCACTCCGACGCTCAGTTCGCCGGTTCCTCCTCCGTGCCTGCGCACGTGGAGATGATGGGACTGATCGGCATGGGCAACAACCCCATGGTCGGAGCCACCGTGGCTGTTGCTGTTAGCGTCGAGGAGGCCGCTAAGGCTGGGAAGTTCTAAAGGCTAGATAAATTTCAATAATTTAATACAAAATAGCAACAAAAATGCGGACCCTTCGATGAAAAACGAGAGGTTCGCATTTTTTTATCGTTATAAAATGTGCCGCGAGGACACATTACGGGCACATTCGTTTGAAATGTGCCCACTTTGAAAAAATAATGTGCCCATTTTTCCTTGATGATGTGCCCGTGAAGTGTGGGGCATTGAAATGGTTCTCAGAAGATTTGATTGAGGAAATGATCTCCATCAACCTCTGTCATTTCTGTCGAATGATAATAGACATTGAGCGTTGTGGTCAGGTTTTTATGTCCCAG
The DNA here is from genome assembly GCA_021202465.1 of Lachnospiraceae bacterium. Lineage (GTDB taxonomy): Bacteria > Bacillota > Clostridia > Lachnospirales > Lachnospiraceae > UBA3305. The sequence goes on from JAJQCZ010000028.1 coordinate 27,309, forward strand.
CCTGCGGCTGACGTAAACAGGCAGAGCATCATTTTGCGCAAGCATTGAGGCATGTGTGTGGCGGAGTGAATGGAAGTCATAATCGGGGATGTCTAGTTCCTTATGAATGACCTGGGAGACCCACTGCATTGTACGCGGACTAATATAGTCACCAGTATCTCGGACCGTGACAAAAAATACTTCTTCGTCATTGCCGTCCTGGCTGATAATAAAACGTTCGTTTACGTAGTAATGATTATAATATTCCTGATAGTAAACGCGGGCTCTTTCCTGCCGATCTTTTTCTTTCATCAGGATTGATACCAGGGTATCAGGCATTGCAGAAATATGTCTTATCTAACTTCAAATACTGGACGACAGACAGTTCTTCCAACCTCATTTACCTGACAACCAACGAAGGTGTTTGGTTTGAGACGCAGATGATCGACTGTGTAGGAGCAACACGTATCATGAGATACTTTGCCGACATGCTCGGTTTGGAAAACACATCAGCTTCTAACAGTGCAGGACACGTATGGGCAGTCATCACTGATGATGTATCAGGATCAACGTATAAGGTGGATGCAAGTCCCGACGCTACGAATGTTGTTACTTCCTGGCCTATGGTCATTGAGTAAGAGCAAATAGTAAAGCGTTATTTATACCCAGAGCCTCGCGAGAATGCGAGGCTCATTATCCAGAAATCTTTTGCTGTCAGGAGCGAACCTCTGCATGCCGAAGGGGAAATTTCTTTCGCTTTTTGCTTGAAATAGCTTGCGAATTTTTTGCGTTTCGCATATAATATAACCACAAGAAGAACTGGCTTCTTGACTTCGCTAAAAGATGACGAGTGACGGTTCTGACTCGTCGGTAAAATAAAAATTGACCGAGCGAAGATGATGTGTGACGGTTCTGACACATCGGTAAAATAAAAATTGACCGGGCGAAGGACAATCCGGCGGGGTTGGATCAAGCATCCATCCTCGCTTTTTTTTGTGAGGTACGCTCGATGGACTTTGAATCCGATTTATATCTTCTGTCTGCTAAATTCATACAGGATTACTCAGCATCTACATACCCCGAGTTAATGCATAAACAGGGGCGTCCATACACTTGTTTACTTATTGATTCACGCGATGATTATTTTATTTGTGTCCCTTTTCGGTCTGATATCCGGCATAACAACGCATTTATGTTTAGAGGCACGAAGCGTTCACAAACGAAAAATTCCGGGCTGGATTATTCCAAAATCGTGCTTATTAAAGATTCTGACTATATTGATTCATCCACGAAAGCGGTTGTTGATCAGGACGAATATGGTCAAATGAAGCAAAACCTTTCAACGATTGCCCAAGAAGCTACGGATTACGTAGATACATATATCGGACATATCAATGGGAGTGCACCACTTCATCCACGGGCTTTTTCGCGCAGATACCGATTCTCCACTTTGCCGTATTTTCATGACATTATGGGACTGGTGTAAATATATATGGATCGTAAAGGGAACTGATAACCGGTTCCCTTTATACGAAATTAATCAGGATAATTACGAAAACACCACGCAAAACTTGCCACATTTTAAAGAAGCCGGACAAGACGGAGCAAAGCGATGCTTTGCAATTTGTCCAGCCTGCGACAACCCCATCCAGATTAGATGATTGACTGCGTAGGAGCAACACGTATCATGAGATACTTTGCCGACATGCTCGGTTTGGAAAAAACGTCAGCCTCTAACAGCGCAGGACACGTATGGGCTGTTGTTACCGATGATGTATCTGGATCAACGTATAAGGCAGACGCTAGTCCCGATGCTACGAATGTTGTCATCTCCTGGTCGATGGTCATTGAGTAAGAGCAAATAGCAAATTGTTATTATCCAGAGCCTCGCATAAATGCGAGGCTTATTCTTTACGGTCTTTTTCTTGTTGTAAGGACATGATAACTGAGAGAAGAGGGGGATTCGCAGAGATGAATTGCCAAAATATATCATATTACTTTAAATGGTATTTGCCGTGGAGCGGGGGCGACGATTATGACGCCGTTAATGATGACATATCGAAGATGCTTTTGTGTGCATAGATACGATGAATTTTACTTTGTTACATATTGCGTTTCTATTGTCGATTTCTCCGATTTGTATTATAATATTCTCATGTGATTGCATGAATCATCTCGGACATTTCTGTCTGCAGCATTCCAGTATTATCATAAGAGTAAATTTACATTGAAGGAGAAGATCATGAAAGCAAACAGTAACCTCAAACCGTTTCTGAAACGTATCCTGCTTATGCTTGCTATTGCGCTGACCTTGACAGGAATTCCGTCTCTCGAAAGCGGAGATCATTTCCTTTTTTCCACTGTGACCGTTGAAGCTGCGACTAAGCTGACAGCCCCGACGATCTCCAGCATTACGAACGCCAGTACGGGCGTGAAGCTGAAGTGGAAGAAATCCAGTAAGGCGACAGGGTATTATGTTTACCGGAAGACCAGCTCCGGGTCATGGAAGAAGATCAAAACGATCAAGAAAAACACCATGGTCAGCTATACGGATACCACCGCAAAGAACGGGACAACCTACAGCTATAAGGTGACTGCATATTCCGGAAAGACGACGAAATCTTCTTCAACAAAGAAGATCACGCGGGTTGATGTTCCTACGATGTCATCCCTTGTAAGCAAATCATGCGTCAGCCTGACGGCGAAGGTGACATCGACAAAGAAGATGTCTGGGTACCAGATCCAGTATTCGACTTCAAAGAGCTTCGGCAGCAGCGCCGTCACCGTGAAACTTTCCAGCGGGACGAGTGCCAGCAAGACGGTGAAAGCCCTGAAATCAGGGAAGAAATATTATGTCCGGGCACGAGCCTATAAGACTGTTTCCGGGAAGAAGTATTACCCCGCCTGGAGTTCTGCAAAAGCAGTAAAGATCTCCAGTACGCACAGCTATTCCCTAACGAAGACCGTGGCAGCAACCTGTACGTCCGACGGGTATAAGCAGTATACCTGCAGTGTCTGCGGCTCTTCCTATAAGAATACGCTGACTGCAACCGGGCATACCGCAGGCTCCTGGGTGACAACGAAAGCAGCCACCTGCACAGCGGCGGGGACAAAAGTCAAGAAATGCGCCACCTGCGGGACAGTACTGGAGACCGCGACCATCGCGGCGACCGGTCACACCTCCGGTGACTGGACTGTAACAAAAGCAGCGACCTGCACGGAAGCCGGGACGAAGGTGAAGACATGCACCACCTGTGGAGAGGTCATCAGTACAGCATCGATTGCCGCAACAGGGCATTCTTACACTTCGGAGGTGACGAAGGAAGCAACCTGTGCGGAACCCGGGATCCGTACATACACCTGCTCTGTATGTGGAGACAGTTATACCGAAACTATTGCAGCGACCGGAGACCATGATTACCAGGTAACAGATTCGAAAGCTGCAACTTGTGCGGAAGATGGGTATACAACCTACACATGTTCAACCTGTGGGGATATCTATACAGTGACAGTTTCTGCCACCGGGACCCACAACTATCAGGTAATAGGTTCTGAATCTGCAACCTGCAGTGAAACCGGGTATACGACGTATACCTGCTCTGTTTGCGGAGATAGTTACACAGAAACTATTGCTGCGACCGGTGAACATACCTATGAGGTAGATGACTCCGAGGAAGCTACCTGCACCGAAGATGGATATATTACCTATGTTTGCTCAGAGTGCGGGGACAGTTACACGGAGACCCTTGCTGCAACCGGAGACCATGACTACCAAGTGACGTCCAATACCGACGTGACGTATTACACATCAGGATCGACCGTTTATACCTGTACTAAATGCGGGGATTCCTATACGGTAACTACGGAAGCGACTGGCAAGGCGACAGCGCAGGCCGCCTATCAAGCAGCGAAAGAAGCTTTAGAGTCTGCGCAAGCAGCTTACGATGAAGCAGAGGCCGCTTGGAACGAAGCAGAAGAAAAACTTGAATCCGCCCAGGCTGCGGAAGACACAGCGGAAGCAGAGCTGGCGGAGAAGCAGGCAGCAGTAACAGCAGCGACAACCGCCCTGGCGGAGGCGCAGGCGGCCCTCGATGCCGCACAGGAAGCGTATGATTCTTCCGACACGGCGACACAGATTGCTGCAGCCGAAGCGAATCTTGCTAATGCGGAAGAGGCGCTGGAAGAAGCAGAGGAGAAGCAGACGCTGGGTTCCTATGCGTTCTTCGAGTGGCTGGAGTGCGAGTCTGCGATGGAAATTCTGGAAACGGCATATGATGGCATTGAGAGGCTAAGTTTATCTCCCAAACCAGAATATACTAATATTGGCACTACTGGCGACGCTACCAGTTTAGAAAACCTGATGAATACTGTACAGTATTTAGTAGAATGCAATGAATTGCGTAGCATGAATGACCTGTCGGAATTTAAAATTGTGCCTGAACTGATGGCGATGGCAGAATGCAATGCAAATGCTTCGCTTACATTGCTGGATCATTCAGACCAGTTTAATGCTGGCGAAAACCTGGCATTACTTTCAAGTGCAGCTGACCCATATGACTATTGGTATTATGAAGAAAAAGAGAACGCGGAAACTGAGAATGGCGGCACTACAGGACATTACGCTACTATTATTTCAGAATCTTATACCTTGACCGGGCTGGGTATTTGTACAAAAGGGACAAGATACAAATATGTTTATTCTCAAACATTTTTATCTGAACAATCTATTGAGTATTACGCTGAAGCATATCCAGACTGCATTTGGGGTGATGGAGAAGGCAATGCGGTTTATACCGCATACACTGTCGAAGAATTCTCCAACTTATTAGATGAATATTACGCTGAGGTTGTTACTAAGCCCGAAGCTGCGGTAGCGGAGGCAGAAGCAGCACTGGAAGCGGCAAAAGCTGCGACAGAAAACAGCGACGAAGCAAGTGCTCTCACCGCCGCGCAGGAAGCTGTTGCGGAAGCACAGGCAGTTCTTGATAAAGCAAACGAGGAACTGACGGACGCACAGACCGCGTTGACAGCTGCTCAAAATGCAGTGAGTGAGGCTGAGGCGGAAGAAGACGCTGCCGGTACCGCATATACAAAAGCCGAGACGGCGTTGGAGGAAGCAGATGACGCTTATCTGAAAGCGGCAGAAGAACTGGAGAAGTTCGATTAGTTCAATCATACCATGATATATACAGCCCTGCATTTTCGGCGCGGGGCTGTTTTTTCTCAAAAAACATAAGATCCAATTGTTTTTTGACTTGCTCTTGAGTATAATAAAAACAGAAATAGAAATGTTTCTCGTGTGGCGGCACGTAAAAGCTGTGCTGCGCTTGGGCAGGTTAATTTCCAAGACGTACCAGATGTTCGGAAGGATATCGCGCCCACACCAGGGAGATACGGTGAGTCCGCGCCGGGGACTTAAATTTCCGGCGACTATAGATGCTCGGCAGGGCATTGCGGCTGACAGCCAGCAGAAAACCGCTAATAATAGACGCTGGATGACCCAAGGGTTGTTCAGCGCCTATTATTTTGCATTAAAAATACATATAAGGGATAAAGGCGAGAAATATGCAGTGGAGAAAACGTCTCTATGAAATAATCGAACCATCGGGTGAGGGCGACCTGACGAGTACTATATATGATTACGGGATGATTGCAGTTATTGTCATCAGTCTCATTCCGCTCACCTTCAAGGGGAACTACGCCGGTGTTCGAGATAATTGATACTGCGGCGGCGACGATTTTCCTGATTGATTATGCTTTGCGCCTTTTGACGGCAGACTATAAATTCGGGAACGGTGTTTTCTCCTTTCTGCGATATCCGTTTTCTCCAATGGCAATCGTAGATCTGGCTGCGATCCTGCCTACGTTCCTGCCGGTGAGCCCTGGCTTCCGGTTGTTTAAATTATTTCGTCTTCTGCGTTCTTTCCGGGTTTTTCGGGCATTTAAGATGTTTCGATACTCCAGGAGTGTAGCAATCATACTCGAAGTCATGCAAAATCAAAAGGAAGCGTTGCTGGCTGTCTGTTCAATGGCGGTGGCCTATGTTGTGATAGCAGCTCTGGTGATCTTCAATGTGGAGCCTGACACCTTTGATACATTTTTTGATGCAATTTATTGGGCAACGGTGAGTTTGACTACGATGGGGTATGGGGACATTTACCCAGTCAGCACGGCAGGACGCATTGTTACCATGCTTTCTTCATTCATGGGAATAGCCATCGTTGCATTGCCGGCCGGCATTATCACCGCAGGTTATATGGATGCACTCGGAAAACAGAATAATCTGAAGGACAAGGAAGAATAGGGAAACATTCATTCAGCCATTTGTCAGGAACATCTATACGGGTTATAAAAAAACTCCAGCAACGGCGATGTCCCGTTACTGGAGCATAAAATGGTGTTTCGTTTTAGAAAGCAGTCCAGCCACCGTCTACGGGCAGGATGGCGCCGCTGATATAAGCTGATTCGTCACTGGCAAGGAAAAGCGCAGTCTTCGCAATATCTGAGGCCTCTCCCTGAACGGGTGCAAGTGCCAGCACACCCTGAATCTTCTGATATCCATTCATATTGGGTCTGCCCATGGCACTGCCGATTTCCGTTTTAATGCCGCCAGGAGCGATTACATTGCAGCGAATGCCATCTTTCATATACATATAAGCTACATTTTGACTCATGGCGTTTAATGCCGCCTTGGATGCGCAGTAAACAGGACCGGCTGCCTGATGAGAAGCGCCAATCGACGAAACGTTGATGATACTTCCGCCGTTCCCCTGTTCCAGAAAGACCTGGCAGGCTTTCCGCATGGAAGCCATGGGACCATATACATTGATGCTCATGACATATTCGTATTTCTCGTCAGATGCTTCGGCGATAGGAGCCATATCATCCATGACCCCGGCATTATTTACCAGGATATCAAGTTTCCCGTATTCTTTGACTGCGAGGTCGATCATTGCCTCGTTGTCTACACGTTTGGATACGTCGCCGGCAAAAGCAATTACTTTACCGGAAGCATCCTTCAGACTTTCAACAAGAGCATCCAGACGCTCTTTTCTGCGGGCAACTGCAACAACGGATGCACCTGCCTTCACAAATGATTCAACAATGGCTTTGCCCATACCGGAAGATGCACCTGTGACAACGACAGATTTACCTGACAGATCCATAGTTTATTCTCCTTATTAAAGATGTATTATGTGGCATATTGCTGGGCGTTCGTATTTACCTGAGCCACACTGCATGGATGATATCACAAAAATCCGGGATTGACAATAACTTGTCAATGCGATATTTATGGAGACGGTGCAAAATTATATAGTGCTGCGATTTCTTATTCCAGTCCATTTCTCCTGAGAAATTCCTGATTCTCTTTGTTGAGTTCCGCATATGCATCCAGCTCTTCCACCGAGATTCCGCAGTTCGGGCATGTCCACACCCCGTCAGGTTCTCTGGCTGACCCCGGCTTAAAATCCATGTATGTTCCGCAATGATCACAGCGGACAAACAGGGGAATTTCATCGTGGTTACACTTCCCGGAACCGGTCTTCCTCATTGTTGTTTCTGTAATCATTTCAGATTTCCCAAGTGTGTCCAGGTATCCGAAGATAAATCCGTTCTTCATAAAGCGTCTCCTCCATTCTAAATATGGCGATCTTATTCGTTGTTTGATTGTTTGTTGTTAATGGTCACTCGATCGTAAAGGCTATGTTGGCCTCGTCAATTTCCGTATAATCCTCATCCCGGATGGTCAGTGAGAGTTCGACGGACTGAATGTCCGATGGCCCGGAAATTCCGATGTCTTCCAGGTCGTCTCCCCAAAGAAGAATATCAATCATGACACAGACATCATTTTCAATCGTTGTTGTGTAGTATGAATAGGATGCCATGTAATCGTTGAGGGACAGGGAGTCATATACATTGTGGAGAGCCAGAGTCTGACCGGAGGTGTTCTCAGCAATCAGGAGAAGGTGCAAATTGTCACTGTATCTAGATGAATCAGCATAAATGCCCTTGGAGATGAGACGGAGTCCGTTATCGTTATAGATCTCGGTTCCCTCCATGCTGAAGGTTGCTTCGGTGCCGGAAATGTCTATGGAAAGATAGGCCGGCTCGGAAACTTCTTCATCGTCTTCGTTTGTGAAGAAAATCTTCAGTGCCACGTTGTCTGCATCTGTAATGCCATAAATCGTCCAATACTCCGGTTCCAGTACTGAGGACAGGTCAATATTCACGATTGCGGTTTTGCCGGGGTTGATCGTGTCGCTGCTCCATGTTGAATCATAGATACGCAGACCGTTAAGGTCAATGTCTGCCGTGGATACATTAACCGTTTCCCCGGTGGTGTTTTCGATTTCAAGGAGCAGAATGCTCTCGCCGCCTTTATTATTTATCATGGTCTGAGAGACAATCGCCAGGCCGTTTTCTTCATAGACAGCATCTGTGGAAAAGTATGACACGGAATAATCATTCCCGGTCTGAGACGCTTCGCTGGCAATTGTGTTGCGGTAATATGTTCTGCTGTAATCGTAACTGTCGGCAGCAGATGTGAGAATTGCGCAGGGACCGGTGTAAGTGTGGTTGTAATCGTCATCGCTGATGTCAAAACCAATTTCCAGATCGGCAATTTCTGAAATCCCGTAGGCCATCAGCGAATCGTATGCGATGGAAATGGTGTCGGTGGCTTTTTTCCCGGCGGCGACGTCGCAATTCAGATAACCATCCGGGAGCATATACCCGTTGACGGAGTTACAGCTATAGCCTATTGAGTTAGCAATAAAGGACAGATTCCTGTCAGAGTTGTTCTCAATAACCAGGGCAAGCTCCGCGGAGTAATCATCATAAGTCAGTTCTGTGGCGGTGATTTTGACGTCATATTCATCCACAAGGATGGTTTCTTCAATGGTGGCATTCTGGTTAAATGTGTAAGAGTTCATTGTATCTTCAGACATGTCGGCTGGCTCGGTCTCGTTTCCTGTATCGCTGGCGGCAGGCTGGGTCTCTGAGGCTGAAGGTTCAACGGAAGTGCCGCTCGTACCCTCAGTCTGATTTCCGCAGGCTGCAAGAGATGCTGTCAGCAGCAGTGTCAGGAAAAGAGATAAAATCTTTTTCATTTGGGTTTCCTCCTTGTACTTGTGGATGTCATCGTTGGTAATATGGCGACAGTTTACCATAAGTGCTTTTGACATCTGGATTTGTGAAAACATAAAAAAACGACACCTGCCGAAGCGGATGTCGTTGTCATACAATAAGGCAGACTTAGGGTGTGAACAAGCTGTTCATGGATTACCCCTTATTTGATGTGCCTTCTTCTTTGGAGAAAACCAGATTTCGTAATTCTGCGGGAACTTTTATATGCACGCCGACAGACTGATATATGCGGTTTTCTGTATCAATCGCTTCAATGATCTGCCTGCACAGGTCATGCCGGCCCCATTCATAGCAGACATCCAGACGGCATCGGTACAATTCCATTTTTTCCCGAACATATGGTATCACTGAGGTGTTTTGTTCACAGTATTGAATCCCGGTCAACAACAGTTCGTCGGAGAGTGAATATTTTTGCCAGAAATACATGATGTTGGCGCTGGGAATGATCAGGTTGTCGATTTCGTCAAGGTCTGTCGGCGTGATCGACCGGGAGATTTCACCGGCCCTGCCGATATAGTCAAGCGTTTTCTGAAAGGAAGGTGTAATCAGAGTCGCATACCATGCCTGAACCATATAAAGAATACAGCGCTCTTCCGTAAATGTCTGTGTTTCGGCAAACACAATTCTTTCAGCTTCTGTCAGCAGCTTATCAATTTCTGTTTTTCACTTCGGTTCACTGCGGATCAGGATGGCTGCCCGGGCCAGAAGATTTTTCGCCAGCAGAGGTTTGCTGCCGGGAGCATGTGATTTTCTGGCATAATGGATGGCTTTATTGATGGCATCCATCATTCTCTTTATCAGATGTTTCTCATCCGGCCGAACAGCATCATAGGCGCCGTTCAGAACGTGGTCACAGAAATGGGAGAGGAGGTCATAGTATAGAGCCCAAACATAGTTATTTCTGAACTTTTTCGCGGCCTGTTCTGCTTCTTTCAGTGCGGCAGAGGCTGTGCCAAATTCTTTTCGTTCCTGATAAACGGAAAGAATGCAGTCATACAGCTTCATGATGGAAGAGCCGGACAGAATGCGTGGATTATGAATCAGTTCGTTTGCCCGTTCCAGGATAAAATCCTCGCGGTAACGGGGCATCTGAATCACTGTTCTGTACAGAAGCTCCGTATAAATCGTTTCTTCCAGGAGAACCGGCTCGCGCCTGCAGCTGCCCAGAATTTCCTCGGATAGCTGCACAAGAACGGAATTATAAAGATCTGCCCTGAGCCCACGGCAGAGATAGCTCATCAGCCTGACGGCATAGGACTTTGCTTTAGCAGACCATTCCCAGCAATGTATGGTTTCGCGGATGACCGGATGCAGGGAAATGATTTTTCCGCTCAGGATCATCCACCCATCACGAATCAGGACATTGGCATCGTTTTTGGATTCAAGCGCCAGTGCGGTATGGAGCAACCGGATGTCAATCCCGGAGTTACCTGTCAGAGACATTACTTTCAGTAAATTCTTCTTTTGCAGCGACAGATGGTCAGCTTCAAAAAGTGATGTGATGATCGAACGCAGGGTTTCCGGGCAAGCGTCGGTATCCTTCTGACAGATCACTTTTTCAGGCGCAATAGCCGTAAACCCCTGGGAAGCTGTCAGTTCAGAGGCTTCTTGTATGGTCAGATAACTGCTGGCAATCTGCTTTGCGATCAGTTCAAGAACCAGCGTATGCCCGTCGATCCGGCGGATGATGTTATCCAGATCAGGGCAATCGTCAGGCTGTAATCTGGCTCCAAGATTGTACTCAAACAGGTTATACAGGTCGGCCTGCTCTGTCAGGGCCCTGACGGAAATGACAGGGTATGTGTTTCCGGCGGGCTGCTTCCGGCTGATTAGGATTACCTTCCATCCGACGGCGAGCACATCTGAAAGCTCCCGGCTGATCTCGCCGGAATAGTTATCAATGACCAGAATCGATGTTGTACCGTGGACGATTTTCCGGAAGGCACGAAGCTTTCTGTGATAATATTCTTCCGGAGTTTCTTCTCTGAATTTTTCTACGGTATGGATACAGGCGGTACGATCATCGGTCAGTGTTCTTATCAGGCTGCCGGTAAAAGGCAGGTAGAGTACATTGTCAAAATGTTCGCGCTGTGAAGAGAGAAAGGCGCGGACGAGAGTGCTTTTGCCAATACCGCCCATGCCGGTGACAAAGATACAGGGCGAAGCGGAGGCGCCGAGCCATTCTGAGAGGATCTGCAGTTCCTTCTGACGCCCCATCGTGACAGGCGGTGCGGCAACCACACTGGATACGATATAAGGCTTTGCCGGGTCTGCCAGGGACTCAAGGTGGTTCAGTGCTTCGATGACTGGTTCCATATCCGGATAACGATCCAGATAGAAGTTCGCCAGTGCGTTGTGGAAGAATTCTGTCAGAATGAAGAACAACGGATCGGAGTATTGTTCTCCGGCATATCTGGATTTTGTGAAATCATAGACGGCGTTCGGTTCACAATCAGCTGCGGTGGGGGCTGAGTCAAACAGCAGGTAAAAAAGCAGGGAGCCTACGCCATATACATCGGTATATCGTCCCCATTTCCTGCATTGGCCCGTTTGCAGTTCAATGGCGGCAAATCCCCGGGAGAATGACAGTTTGATAGGACCCGGGTCTGCAGAAGAATATGCAGTCCTATTGCCGACAGGAACCAGAGAGTCCAGATCAAAGAGCTGTACCCGGGTCGTATAGGTGTCCAGAATCAGAACATTATCCGGCTTGATATCCAGATACAGATACCCCTCGTCGTGGATGCGTTTGAGAATCCGCGCGATCTGCTTTATCAGAGTCAGACATTCATGTAAGCTCTTCGGATGGCAGGCTGCCAGTGTTTTTTCCGGAGAAAATGCGGATACCAGATAGGTGGTTTCGTTTCCGGAATAAATGTCGAGTGTTGTTGTAAGTGCATCATATAATCCGTCTGCGTAGAACAGACCATTCCCGAGACGGAAGTCTGATTCAAATTTTTTCTGTGCGGCATCAAAACGGACTTTGTCATCAGCAGACGCACGTAAACAACCGTTGTCCATTCGTTCTATACGCAGACGGAGCGGATAGCACTCCTTGACGCGTACGTATTTCACATCGCCGGTATTTGTCTCGTAAGAAGCCTCGTAGACGATACATGATCCGCCGCGGCCGATTTCCCGGAGAATAGTATATCGAACGGCACCGCCCTCCTTATTCTGAAAATATAATTGCGTATTTGCAGCCAGAGCCATTCTGGAATCCATCCTGCCACCGCCTTTCCGGCTGATTGTATCTCGTATCGTCATTTTATATCGCGGAGCGTCTGTATTGGATTTTTTGATGTAATCTGTTTATGCCTGATCGTCGCTCTTAAAGGCATACAGATAAAGCATATAATAGCGGAACGTGACCAGCGGCTGCCTGTCTTTCACAGCCCACAGAAAGATCCAGTCATAGGGGTTGCCGGGATACAGCTCCGAATAACCTGCTTCGATCAGGTAGCGGTTGATTTTGTCAATGCATCGCTCTGCCTCTGTTTCCGCCCGCTCCCATAGGGCATTCTGATGCGAGACAACAGCGTTGGCCCAATAGGTGTAGAATTCAAGCAGAATCATCGTTTTGCGGATTCGCTCATGGGAGACGTGCTTTCCCCGGAGTATCAGTTCGATTCCGTTTCGATCCGGAAATGATTCTGCAGCGAGGGAAGGCAGGAGCGTATTGTTTTCCAGCAGCGGTTTGATGGTTCGGTTTGCTCCGAGCTGCACCGTCTGCCGTCTGTCCAGACAGAGAATCTGGGCGAGGATTCTCCATACAGAATCCGCTTTCTTTGTTACGGTGGCGTAAGCATCATCCGGCTCAGAATCAGTGCCGAAATCGACATTGAAGGTTTTATCCAGAAGCAGGCCTTCTTTATAGGCCAGACCGTCTTCGCAGGATAAAGCGGCCCACAGCTCCTGAATATGCTTTGTGGCGGTCGCATGATTGTAGCCAAATTGCTCAATGTGATCGCTGATGAAGGTTACCAGTTCATCCGGGGTCTTCATCCCGTCGATGAATTCGATAATGGTTCCTGTGTAAAGAATCTCCCGGCCCGCCCGGATGCCGGTCATTTTTGCTTTGGGAATTCGGGAAATGATCTCACGGGCATCCGGCCAGGACAGCCCATTGCGCATGCAGTAGTAGTACACGGCCTCCGGGATCGAATGGCAGTCAAAAGCCCGTTCGAAATAAACCCGGCGAAAGAAATCGCGTGTTCCTTCAACGTCCAGATGGAAAGCAAAACAAATCTGGTAGGCAGTGTCGGATTTGATTCCTGTATCCTTGAGGAACCATTTCTGTATGTCCCGGGGAAGCGGGATGTCAGCGGCTTTGAACTGATCTTTCAGATAATCAACCTTCTCATCGATATCATCTGCATTACCGAAAAAGTTGTGGGTACACAGGAAGGAAGTCAGCGCTTGGCTGAACCCTCTGAAAGTGGAGGCAATTGTCAGCAGTTTTTCTTCATATTGATCATCATCCGGGGTCAGGACCTCTGACATTCTGGTAAGTGTCTGTGTGTATTGATCCATATATTCTCTTCCTCTGTTTATTTCTTGCTGAATCTGAATGTCAACGTTTGAGGAATTTCTGTATTTGTCCTGTATTATACTTGAACGGAACCTGAATTTCAATGATACCAGGGTTGAAAGTCATGAATGGAGCTCTTGCGGTCTGATGAATGTCCAGGAAAGCCCCCTGGATTGTGCGGCCGCACAGTTCAGAGGGCTTTTTACAGGCGATGTCAGGATTTTAGAGGCTGTCTGTCTCTATCAGCTCCTGAAGCTGTACACGGGCTTCTGCAAGAAGAGCCATGGCTTCTTCCTGATTCAGCATGAGCATGAGAAATAGCAGTGATTTCGCGGAAAAGCCGGATTTTCCCCGTTCCAAATCGCTGTAGGAGCGCCAGGAGATATGAAGCTGTTCGGACATCTCTTCCTGCGTCAGCTTACGGTGGCTGCGCAGAGATTTGGTATAGCCGGAGAAAAAGCTGCGGGCAAACTTTGTGTAACTCATAGTGAAATCCTCCCTGTTTCGACAAAATTTTCGAAAATGATTCTAGTCGCGTGGGAGGGGAAGTTCTATGAGGAATTCCTCATATGTGATGGTTTTTATGGCCATAAATACATTTGGATTATGAAAATAACAGTAATAGTTTGCCGGGATGCCTGCTCCTGAACAATCTGTCTGAGGGACAGTACTCCGATCAGAGCGGCTTTGAAATCTGCATTGCCGCAGCACAAGCCGACAGGAATACAGTGCGGGATACCTGGCTCTGAAAGAATTGAATATCAAGAAAACCTCGGGAAACTCTGGTCAAAAATAAGTATTTGCGGTAAAATAAAAAATGCCGGGCGGTATACCGCCGTGGGAGATTTTACAGGGGGACAGAGTCATGCTGAACATTTATAAAACGGAAAATCAGGTACTGCATGAGCTGGAAGAATTTGAAGACGGAATCTGGATTAAGCTGACAGCCCCCACGGAGGAGGAGAGCCAACGGGTTGCCCGGGCATTTAATATTGAGTTTGACGATATTCTGGCTGCGTTGGATGAAGAAGAGAGCTCGCGCATTGATCTGGAGGACGGCTATACGCTGATTCTGGTAGACATTCCCACCCCGGAGATTCGTCATGACAAGACAGCTTATACGACGATTCCTCTGGGCATCCTTCTGACACAGGATGTCATTATCACTGTTTGCAATGAGAATACACCTATTCTGAATCATTTTGTGAAACGTCGGGTGAAGGAATTCAGCACGAAAAAGAAGATGCGCTTTGTGTATCAGATTCTGTATCGTACAGCGCTGCTTTATCAGAGCTATCTGCGGGTCATTGACCGGAAGCGCACCGAGATCGAGGAGCGGGTCAACGGAGATATTGAGGATGTGGACCTCATTGATCTTCATGAACTGGAGTCGACGCTGGTGTATTTTGCCACTTCTCTGCGGGCCAATGGTATCGTTCTGGACCGTCTGCAGCGGTACAAGCGCCTGCCTCAGTATCCGGAGGACATGGATCTTCTGGAGGATGACATCGTAGAAAATAAGCAGGCCATCGAGATGACCGGGATCTACCGGGACATCATCGATGGCACGAGACAGCTGCTTTCCTCTATTGTAGATAACCGACTGAATAATGTGATGAAATATCTGACGTCCATTACTCTGATCATGGCGATTCCAACGGTGATCTCCGGCCTGTACGGGATGAACGTTGCCAGCGAATGGATGCCTCTGGCCAATGCGGCGCATGGCTTTGGTATCATCTGTGTCCTGACGCTGGTGATCTGCGCCATCACGATGCTGGTTCTGAGAAAGAAGAAGATGCTGTAGAAAAATGGTGCGGCCGGCAGCCACGGTTTCTGACGGGATTCTCTATGTTTGCTCCAGAACCTGGCTGAACCGGAATGTGATTTCCGGTTCTCCTCCGCGGAACCGACCGACCATGTGATCGTGCTGATCACGAACTGCATAAGCAGTCGTTCCTTGCGTGACCACGGAGTATATTATAACACGGTTTTTACCGTCTGAGAAGAGTCTGCATGTGGCTGGGTCGTCTCATAGCAGTCAAAAACGGCCAGAAGCATGCGGTACGCCATCTCTTTTTCAGGCACGCTTTTTGTATGGAGAAACTGCAGAATCAGACGATTGATGTTATCATCGCGGTCCTCGACGTAATCCTGAAGCAGATAGTCCAGCGTGACATGAAGGCTGTTGGAGATCTTGATCATTTTATCGAGCGTGGCATTCTTTTCGCCGCGCTCAATTTGTCCGATATAGGCCGGGGAGACTTCAACCGCTGCAGCCAGATCGGCCTGTGTCATATTTAGGCGGCAGCGTTCTTCGCGAATCCTTTTTTCCAGGTAGGCGTAATTCATCTTGTGATTCCTCCGTTTTATGAAAGAATGTGTTGGTTTTTGACACAAGATAGCCTAGCAGAGATAGAAAAAAAGAAAACCTTCCATTAGTATCGGAAATACTTGCTATTTATATGATACCAGGATACCAAAGCCATGAACCGAATGTCAGGTCAATGCTGTGCAGGAATCTGCCGCCCTTCGTAATCAATGCTGTACTCTCCCTCCGTGTAAATCAATTCAGAAATGGGAACGATCTCATATCCCTGGTCGCGCAGGCCGGTGATCACCGAGGCCAGTGCGTCGGGGGTATAGGTGGCGCCGTTGTGCATCAGGATGATGGAGCCGTTTCCCAGATGTTCGTGCGAACAGACCGTGGAAATGATGGAATCTACGCCGTAGTCCTTCCAGTCCAGAGAGTCAACATCCCACTGAATGCAGTAATAGCCGCAGTCTGCGACGGTGCTTACGAGGGTATCGTTGTAATCGCCGTAGGGCGGGCGGAAGAGGGTCATCTCCACGCCGGTCAGTTCCTTTACTTTTTCGTGTACACTGAGAATCTCCTCCCGGATCTCCCCGGCGGAGAGGGTGCTCATCTGATAGTGGTTTTCGCTGTGATTTCCCAGGTCGTGCCCCGCGGCGGCGATGGCTTTTACGTCGTCGGGGTAGCTCTCCACCCAGCCGCCGGTCATGAAGAAGGTGACAGTCACTTCATTTTCAGCGAGAATATCCAGAATCGTCTGCGTATCTTCATTTCCCCAGGCGGCGTCGAAGCTCAGCGCCACCTTTTTTTCGTCTGTTTGTACGCAGTAGATGGGAAGCTCGCGGTTGCGGATAAGGCTGACGGAGACGAGAGCGGAGGACAGGCGGCTGCCGGAGCGGGAGAGAAGTGCGGCGGCGGTCAGGAGCAGCAGGCACAGTCCGAGAAGAGTGGAAAGACGCTTTCTGGTTGACAGACGGGACATAAAGGGGAAGGTCCTTGGATGATTAGTAGTAAAATATGGAAGTGAGAGTGGAAATATGTGAGCGAGAGCATAAAAATCCCCGCCCGGTGTCAGATGGCGGGCGGGGACAGGGGCTGCGCACGATCATGTAAGGCGCTTTATGGCGCACGTCCAGTGAATTTTTGTGCAGCTGTGGGAGAGTATTGCTTTAATAATCAGTACAGCGGAGCGCAGGGACCGCAGGTGACGGCTCCGTCGATGACCAGGTTGGCGCCGCTCATGAAGGGGGTCTCATCGCTGGCCAGATAGACGGCGGCATTGGCGACTCCCTCGGCAGTTCCGGCATTGCCGCCGGGAACGATGGATTTGAGGAGCGCTTCCGCGTCCGAACCGGCGGGAACCATCTCCGTGAGGGTGAGGCCGGGCGAAATGGTATTCGCACGGATGCCCTTCTTGGAATATTCCACGGCGATCGTGCGGGTCAGCTGAACGACTGCGCCCTTCGAGGCGGCATAGGAGGCCTGCATGGGCATGCCGGTGATGGCGCCGATGGAGGCGACGTTGATAATATTGCCCTTTCCCTGCTCTTTCATGTATTTCAGTGCTTCCTGGCAGAGAATGAAATAGGCGCGGATGTTCAGGTTGAAGACATCTTCGTAGTCCTTCTGCAGATCCATCCCGTCCAGAGGGAAGATCGTGCCGAGACCGGCGTTGTTCATGAGGACATCAATGGTGCCAAATGTCTCCAGGCAGGTGGAAATAATCTTCCGGCAGTCTGCTTCCTGCGTCAGATCGCCCTTGACGAAGACGGCGGTGCCTCCGGCTGCCGTAAGTTCTGCCTCGATGGCTTTGCCCTTCTCTTCTCTGCGGCCGACAAAGAGAACCTTCGCGCCTTCCCGGATGAATGCCTCCACACAGGCCTTGCCGATGCCGGAGGTGCCTCCCGTCACTACACATACCTTACCTTCCAGTCTTGTTCCCATGGTGTATCTCCTTTCTGTATATGAAATATTTAGATGTTGAGTGCCGTGTAATACGCGTCGTGGTTTGCCCGCAGAATCTTTCCGCCCGGAGCCCGGCAGTCGCCGATGAAGTAGCTGCTGGTCGGATATTCTTTGAGGATTTCCTCATACAGGCTTTGATCCGGTTTGACGCCCAGAGCGATGATGACCGTGTCGGCCTCGAAGCTCTTTTCTCCTTCCGGTGTCTGCGCGACCAGGCCGTTTTCCGTGAAAGCTGTGATGCGGCTGTCACCGACCAGTTCGACCTGGTGTTTGGGGAAGATGTCCAGGAAGAATGTCATGAATAGGAAGGGCTGCAGGCTGGCGCCCATCTTCTCCACGGGGATCATGTCGAGCAGAGTGACCTGGTGGTCTCTCTGGCACAGCTCGGCCGCACATTCGATGCCCGAGATGCCGGCGCCGCAGACAATGACCTTCTTTCCGATCGCCTCCAGATCGGCATCCGCTTCATAGACCATCTTTACATTCCCGGTGTCGATGCCGGGGATGTTTGGCTTGATATGGGTGGAGCCTGAGGCCAGAATGACGGCGTCCGGCTTCTCTGCCCGGATGAGATCCATGGTGGCGGTCGTGTTCAGGCGGATCGTTACGCCGGATTTTTCTGTCTGTTCGACGGACCAGCGGAGATAATTCCGCATCAGCTCCTTCATGGGAAGTGAGGAGGCGTCGTTGAGCAGTCCACCCAGGCGGGAGGATTTTTCGAACAGAACGACCTCGTGACCCCTTTCCGCACAGGTCCGGGCTGCGGTCATGCCGCCGGGGCCGCCGCCGATGACCACGACTTTTTTCTTCTGCGTCGCAGCCGGTTTGCTCTTGCAGTACAGCTCACGTCCCAGACGGGGATTGACCGCACAGCGGATGGGACGTCCGCTTCCGGAGTAGGAGCTGCACTCCATGCAGCGCAGACAGGGGCGGGAATCCTCTTCGTGTCCCTCACTGGCGTTGCGGATCAGGTTCGGCTCGGCCATCAGGGAGCGAGCCATACCGACGATGTCCGCCTTCCCTTCAGCAAGGATTTTCTCCGCATCCTCCATGGTGATGATGTTGCCGCACACGGAGACGGGAACATGGACGGCTTCCTTCACCTTCGCGGCGAAGTCCGCGTTCAGACAGCGCTCGCTGAGGTAGGAGGGCATATGCAGAACGCCGGCCGCCGGGAAGAAGATGGAGCCGCGGGACAGGTTGATGATATCCGCGTATTCCTGCGCCTCTTTGGCAAAGGCGACGACGTCGTCGATCATCATGCCGCCGGGGATTTCTTCCTGAGCGCTGAGTCGGATTTCAATGAGGATGCCGGGGCCTACGGCGTCCCGTACCGCTTTCAGGATTTCCAGAGGATAACGCATGCGGTTTTCCGGGCTTCTGCCGTATTCATCGGTACGTGTATTGGTCGCCGGAGAGAGGAACTGTCCGATCAGGTTCTGATGGGCCATGTGAACCAGGACCATGTCGAAACCGGCCGCCACGCAGCGCATCGCGGCTTCTACCCATTTGTCCCGGACGTGATCCATATCCGCCCGGTCCATGGCTTTCACGTGAGGGGTGCACATGGGTGCCGGAATCTGTACGCCGGAGGGCGAATAGGCCGGCTGCGAGATCATGTCCGGATTGGCGCCGGCGCCGGCATGGGAGAGCTCGATGGAAATCAGCGCGCCGTGTTCGTGCGCCGCTTCGGCCAGCTTGGTGAGGCCTGCGATGGAGGAGGGCTTTTCAATGTCCATCTCCCCCAGAAAGCTGGCGCCGCTTTTCTGTTCGATCTGGCAGTCGCTGATCGTCACAAAGGCTACGCCGGTTGCCGCCTGCTGCGACACATACTCGACCAGCGCGTCAGTCACCTCGCCGGATTCCGTCGGCAGGTTCGGAGCATGCGGGCTGAACTGAATCCGGTTCTTCAGGATTCGTCCGCGGATTTTCAGCGGTTGAAAAACATGAGGATATTGATTCATAGAGTGCCTCCTTTTTAAGAAAAATTGGTAAACGAATGACATTTTGCGTTTCATTTGTTATACTTAAGCTGTCTGGCAGCCCGAAACGGGGGAGCAATGTCGTTTGTATGATTCAAATCACAGGATAATTATATAATTTCGTTAAAGAGATAACAAGAAACAGCTTGCTGTAAAATGATTGCTTATGCAACTTTTTGCGGGAATTTGTTCCATCTTATGGAGACCGAAGGGGAAGGAAAGATGAACAATCAGGATTTGCGGGTCATAAAAACCCGGAAAAATATTTCCGATCAGTTGATCGAGGAACTGAAAACGCATGGTTTTCATGAGATCAGTGTCAAGATGCTGATCGCGGATTCTCAGATCAACCGCTCGACGTTTTACAGAAATTATGAGGACAAGTATGCTCTTCTGGACAGTATCCTGCAGGAACTGCTGGCCGATTTTGACCGGAGCCTGGACGCAAGTTTCGTATTGATGAGCTACCAGGACGCGGACGCCTACCATCCGAAGCTGAAAAAAATGATCCGTTTTTTTGACAAGAACAGGGAGTATCTGACAGTTCTCTGGAAGGCGGCGCTGCCGGTGAACTTTTATGATGTGATGACAGAGCGGGTGGAAGAGGGGCTGCTTACGGTGCTGATGGAAAACTATGAGGTGCCTGAGAAGGACAGGGAGCTGCTTGAATTGTACGCCTGCCTGTTTGCGGCGCAGACGATGGCGACGATGCGATGGTGGCTGAACAGTGATTCCCGGATGGATGAGTCAGCTCTCCTGGAAATCCTGACGCAGAATGTGGAGAAGGGGTTGTTCCGGACGATGAAGACGATTTCGCTGTACAGGAAGAAGTGATACATTCTGTGATTGAATTGAAGAGAAGGGGCGGAGCGCTGTGCGCTCCGCCCCTTGATACCTGATATTATTTCTTCTTTTTGTCCTCGGGATGTACTTCCAGGGGCGCGTCGGTCTGCGGTGCAGCCTTGGCGCCGCCCTTGGCGGCCTTCTCGTCGCGGTCGGCGACGTACTGGAGCAGGCTGACGCACTGATTGGAATAGCCCCACTCATTGTCGTACCAGGCGATGAGCTTGACGAAGGTGTCATCCAGCATGATGCCGGCCTTCTCATCGAAGATACAGGTGTTGAAATTGCCGCGCAGATCCTGGGAGACGATATCGTCGTTGTTATATTCGATGATGCCTCTCATGTAGGAGTGGCTGGCCTCTTCGACCACGTCACAGACCTCTGCGTAGGTGGCGGGCTTGGAGAGCTGCGCGGTCAGGTCTACGACAGATACGTCGTTGGTAGGGACGCGGAAGCTCATGCCGGTCATCTTGCCCTGCATCTCCGGGATGACCAGGCCTACGGCCTTGGCAGCGCCGGTCGTGGAGGGGATGATGTTGTTGAAGACGGAACGACCGGTTCTCCAGTCACGTCCGCCGTTGGAGTCAACAGGTTTCTGCTTGGAAGTCGAAGCGTGGATCGTGGACATCAGCGCACGTTCAATGCCGAAGTGATCGTTGATGACCTTGGTCAGGGGCGCCAGGCAGTTCGTGGTACAGGAGGCGTTGGAGATGATCGTCATGCCGGAATCGTAGGTCTGATGGTTCACGCCGAAGACGAAGGTCGGGAAGCCTTTGTCCTTGCCGGGGGCGGTCAGGATGACCTTCTTGGCGCCGCCCTGGAAATGCTTGGCGCAGGTCTCCAGTGTACGGAACGCACCGGTGGACTCGATGATGTACTCGGCGCCGCAGGAAGCCCAGTCGATCTTGGCGGGGTCGGATTCGGAGAAGACCTTGATCTTCTTGCCGTTGATCACGAGCTCTGTGTCGGTGTGGCGTACTTTCCCTTTGAAGCGGGCGAATACGGAATCATACTCAAACAGATAGGCCATGCGGTCCAGATCCGCGTTTCTCACGTTGATGCCGCATACCTCAATGTCCGTGTCGCGCTCCTCGAGAATCCGAAGGATGACACGCGCGATACGTCCGAAACCATTGACACCTACTTTTACTACCATTTTTGCTTCTCCTTTGCAAGAGCGGGATACCGCCGGAGCGGTATGATTGAAATAGTCTGTAACATCACTATTATAAATGAGAACAGACGCTATTGCAATTTTAAAGGAAATATATATTGTGATA
>JAJQCZ010000061.1 GCA_021202465.1 Lachnospiraceae bacterium
AAAAATTTGTCCAAGCAGTGACAGAATTAGGAATTTTCAAGTAAATATGTAATAGTAAAATCCGGTGCAGCCAAACTCGTTTCAGGGCGGCTGCACCAGTTCCGGCAGATGGGTTGCCGCTCTATTTTTGTTTCTGGCAACGGAAGCGAAAAGCCAGACACGTCGGAAGAAATTTGCTCTTAAAAATTCCTGTAGAGCCATCTATCCAGCAAAGGCCGGATGATGTATAATGGCCATGTCAGATTGGCAAGTCGAAATACGGAGGAATGATGATTGAAAAATATATTGGTTGTTCAAGGTGGCGGCAGGCCGAATGGAAATACCGCACAACTCATCCACTCATTTGTGAAAGGTGCAATCGACGCAGGCCATACGGTTGAGATCATTTCGTTAATCAAGAACGAGGTAAAAGGTTGCATTGGCTGCAATGCCTGTCGCTATGGGAAACCATGTGTCCAGAAAGACGCTTTTAATGATATAGTGCCAAAAATCAAAGCCGCAGATTGCATTGTTTTTGCCTCGCCGCTGTATTTTTGGACCCTGTCCTCCAGACTGAAAGCCTTTATCGAACGGTTTTACTGCATTGCGGAGGAAGACCCGAATCCACCTCTGGGCAGATATGAAAAATACCCGGTAAAGGATTGCGCTCTGCTTATGACTTCGGCAGATAATTTCTTTTGGACATTCGAGCAGGCTGTTTCCTATTATCAATTTGCCATCGTCAATTATATCGGATTTCAGGACAGAGGTATGCTTCTTGCTGGCGGTTGCGGAGATACGAACGGGAAAGCGCAGATCGGTAATACAGATTATTTGCAAAAGGCATATGATTTCGGGAAAAATATATATTCGGAATGAATAGAGAAATCAATCTATTCCAGTTTATCGAGACACTGCTTGATAATGCGAGGTGGATTATGACTATGGAAATACAGAATTTGTTGCCAATCGGCTCTGTGGTTCTTCTGAAAAATGGTGAGAAGAAATACGAGAAGTAAATCTTGTAAAAAACAGAATATAGCAATGAACATAAAGCGGCAATCCGCTGTTGGGACTTCGGTTCCGGCAGATGGGTTGCCGCTCTATTTTTGTTTCCGGCAATGAAAGCAAAAGTCCAAAGCATATCGGAAGTGATGATGTGCCGTCACTGGAAGGAGGTCAAAGATGGCCGTATTCTACCATTGCAGATCATAATGTGAGAAAAACGAGCTTTCTTTTCGTCAATTTTTCTCCGCCCAGGCTTTAAGCTCTGCTGCACCGGCATTGGCAGCGAAACGCCTGCCATCCTTTAAAACCGCACCTTTACAGGACGCCTTCAGTTCTTCATTTGTCCGTCCCATTCCACTGCTGCCTGATGTCGCAAAGGGGATAATTTCTTTTCCGGTCAGATTATACTGCTCCAAAAACGTGTTAATGATGGTTGGAGCCACATACCACCATATCGGGAAACCGATGTAAATAATGTCGTAATCGTCAATATTCTCCACGCGGTTTGCTACTGGTGGCCGGAAAGACTTATCATTCATCTCCACGCTGCTTCGACTATTTTTGTTCGTCCAGTCTAAGTCCTCTTTTGTATAAGGAACCTCCGGCTGGATTTCATGCAGGTCTGCACCGACTGCATCTGCCAGTCGTTTTGCCAGAGCAGCGGTCACTCCGCTTGCCGAAAAATATGCCACTAATGTTTTCTTTACCATATCAAAAATCTCCCTTCTGTCATTATTTTAAAATCCCATACTGACTGTCATCCACGGCTTCAAGCCACTCATTAGAGCCATTTTCGCCAGGCACCTCAACTGCCAGATGAGAGAACCAGCTGTCCGGCGCAGCGCCGTGCCAATGCTTCACACCAACCGGAATGTTGATGCAGTCTCCCGGCTTCATCTCCACAGCATCTTTACCCCACTCCTGATAATATCCTCGCCCGGCCACACAGATTAAAATCTGTCCGCCGCCCTTGTCTGCGTGATGAATATGCCAGTTGTTGCGGCACCCCGGTCAAAGGTCACATTGAAAATGCCGACCTGGCTGGTGGATACGGGAGCGAGATAGCTCTGTCCGATAAAATACTGCGCAAAGGCGTCATTCGGCGCACCGATGGGGAATACCATTTCCGCCGCATGTGCCTCTTTCGTATCAGCCGGGACAATATCCTCCGCCCAGACCTCTTTTGCCATATAAAACACGGCCCAGGCCTTCGGCCAGCCAACATAGAATGCTGCGTGAGTGATAATGGCTGCGATTTCTTTTCTGGTCACGCCGGCTTTTTGGGCGTTCTCCAGGTAATATTTCAGAGAAGAATCCGTAATACCGGAGGACATCAGCGCCACCACTGTGATGATGCAGCGTGTCTTATGATCGATATCCTGGTTGTTCCAGTCCTCGCCAAAAAGAATATCGTCATTGAAGTGAGCAAAGTCCGGGGCAAATTCGCCCAGAGTATTTCTTCCTGCTGTCTGTACAATTTTTTCCATGTTCAAAAAGCCTCCTTCAAATATTTTCAATCCATTTTTTCAGATCAGCCGCAGACTCCTTCAACTTGTTTTTTCTGCTTTGTTTTCAATTCATAGATCATGTAATCCACCTGATCGACCAACTGCTGTTTACTGTGTAGTTCGTCCATCAGATTTCCTCTGATTCTTTTCAAAAGCATCAACTTTTCTTCTGTTGTTTTCTGTCCTGCCTCTGTGAGTTTCACAATCTCTGTAATTGTCATAGGCATTCCTCCCCTGTTGACCTGCGCGAATAAAAAATGGTTTAGGCCGCAAAACATCATTACCCCGCTCTGTACAAAAAATAATTCTCTTTGGGTCATATTATAATTCTGATGTATTTATATATCAAATGCTTAATTTCTATCGTCCAGTTATGCCTAAAAAGCATCTGATTTCTGTCACGAATTTTTCCACAGCCGGTGTGAGCGGCTGACTGCGTTTCCAGGCAAACACACTGTCAGATACGATCTCCGGAGAAAGCGGACGGCTGACAATTTTTCTTTCATCCCAGAAAGGAATCGCCCCTTCAATAATGAGGGAATATCCCAGTCCTGCCTGTACCATCAGCGCGCCGTTTGTTGCCAGATTACTGGTAAACAGTACCTGCGATTCTGAGAAATCCTCTCCAAGCCAGTTTGAAAGCTCATTTCGTACATTGGCGCGTGCCGGCAGGATCAGCGACTTTTCCTTCAGATCCTTCGGAGAAATTACTTCCCTGGCTGCAAGCGGATCGTCCGGGCGCATCAGCGCCACCCACCGCTCCTTCTGTTTCAGACGAAGAAAATCAAACTTTTCGATATCAATCGGTTCCAGCAGGATACCGATGTCGACCAGGCCTTTTTCCATCTGCTCCTTTACAACGTCAGCGTTCGCCGTATAAATATCGTAGGTGACCAATGGATATTTTTCATGAAATGACGTGACGATTTCCGGCAGCAGCCCGACAGCCGCCATTTCCCCACAGCCGATGACAACCCTTCCTTCCACCAGTTGATCCTGCTCGAGAAGCTCCGTCTGTGTCCTGTCCACCAGGGAGAGGATTTCCTCTGCCCTGCGGCGAAGCAGCATTCCTTCATTCGTCAGGGTAATTTTACGGGCACCGCGTTCAAACAATCTGACGCCAACCTCGTCCTCAAGCGCAGCGAGCTGTCGGCTTAGAGTTGGCTGTGTGATATGCAGAATTTCTGCCGCCCGGTTAATTCCGCCTTCCCGGGCGACTGTGAGAAAGTAGCGAAGCACTCTAATTTCCATAGGTTACCTCCTCCGTTTCAGGCTTCCTCGCTGACTATGCCCGGATAGTATTCCGTGCTTTCCTTCCCTTTCTTCGCTATTCATCTTGCGAATAGCAGATTTCGATATTGCTATTGTACATTCTTTTCGTTTCGCTGTAAACTCTGAATTACAAAACAACCTATTTTCAGACAGGAGGAAACATTATGAATGATATCACGTTGAATAATGGTGTGAAAATGCCCCAGTTAGGGTACGGCGTCTACCAGACACCGCCTGAGGAAACAGAGCGCTGCGTACTGGACGCCATTTCCGTCGGCTATCGTTCCATTGACACTGCACAGGCTTATAACAATGAAGAGGGAGTCGGTAGCGCAATCCAAAAATGCGGACTTCCGCGTGAAGAGCTGTTTATCACCACAAAAATATGGATCAGCAATGCGGGTTATGAAAAGGCAAAGACTTCCATTACAGATTCTCTGAAGAAACTGAAGACAGACTATATTGATCTGCTCCTGATCCACCAGCCCTTTAACGATTATTATGGAACATATCGGGCGATGGAAGAAGCGTACAAAGAGGGCAAAGTACGGGCTATCGGTGTCTCCAATTTTTATCCCGACCGTTTTATTGACATCGCGAATTTCTGCGAGGTTGTTCCGGCGGTCAACCAGGTGGAGACGCACCTTTTCCAGCAGCAGAAGACCGCAAAGTCTGTGATGCAGAAATATGGAACACAGATCGAATCCTGGGGGCCGTTTGCGGAAGGAAGAAATGATTATTTTAATAATCCGGCGCTTAACGCGGTTGCAGCCAGATACGGGAAAACACCGGCACAGACTGCGCTGCGGTTCCTGCTTCAGAGCGGCGTGGTGGTAATCCCGAAGTCCACCCACAGGGAGCGCATGGAGGAAAATTTCAATGTGTTTGACTTTGAACTGGATACGGAAGACATGGAAAAACTGGAAGCGCTTGACACCGCCCGGAGTCTGTTTTTCTCCCATTATGATCCGCAGACGGTAGAGTGGTTCATGAGCGTAGTAAAATAGAAATAATAAGCAATCAGTGTTTTCATGATGCCCTCCTTTTTCTGTGTTTGCCTGTAATCGGATGGGAGTTGTGCTCGGACAACTCCCATCCGCTGCGCCAGGCGCGAGCGGCAAAGCTGCTAATTTCCACTCGCGCCTGTGCGTATAAAAAAGACAGCACCCATCAAAGAAAGGTGATATCTTCAATGGGTGCTAATGGTTTTTCAGATGTAATTCACTGCAAGTGAAACTGATAGTTCCCTTGCCTCTGAACTTCCGCTCTTACTGTATCCGAGCGCAGCTGCGGAAACCGGCTTAAACCCTTCCGGAATGCCCATCTTCGCACACAGGTCCGCGTTCTTTGCCAGAGCCTGCACACCACCCCAGAGATAAATATTGTCAACGCCCGCATCTGTCGCGGCAATCAGCATATTCTCGATCACACATGCTGCATTTGCGCATTCAATTCCCGGTGCCATCTGTTTCTCCGAAGCGGAGACAATAATCACGGCCGGTGCGCCATAGAAGAAATCTCTGGGCTCCATTTTCATGGCAGCGGCGGTGGACTGATTGATCTCGTTTAAGATTTCCTTGTTTCGGCATACCGTCAGATGAAGAGATTTCCGGTCATTCCCACCGATCGGGGCTTGGCAGCCTGCCTTTACAATCGTATCTACAATTTCCTCGGGAATTGCCTTATCCGGGTCAAAATCCCGTGTTGATTTTCTTTTTGCAATCGCTTCCAAAGTCTGCATCAAAATTACCTCCTTAATGTAATTCAAGTAGCTACATTATATTGCCATATAAAAGTAATGTCAAGGGCTACATTTGATTTTTCAAAATAAATCTGCTATACTCGTTTACTGCGCGCCGATCGCGGGCTGCGTAAGCAACCATTCCTTGAATTATCTGACAGCGGCCTGCTGATCGCGACCGCCGGCAAAAACGGTGGTGTGCATCTGGCAAGAGAGCCGAAGGATATTACCTTATGGGACATTTATCAGGCAGTGGAGACGCCAGATGCGGATGAGATTTTCAAAATGTACGAGGGAAGCGATACCTGTCCTGTCGGGAAAAATTTTTATCAGATCCTGTATCCGCACATGGAGTCTGCTGTCAATGCCATGAAAGCAAGTCTGGAACAGGTGACGCTGGAGACGCTGAAGGAGGAGCTGCAGCCTCTGCTGAAGGAACTGCACGCAGAAAAGTGCCAATCAGATTTGCCGGGTTCACTGCCAGGTACTGTAAGTGAATGAATCAATTTCTTCCCGACGACACAAAACAACACTCAGATGTCCATAAAATGTCCAGGGCACCTGCGTGTTGTTGTATTTTCAGGATTCAATCTCCCACACAAATGTCACAGTGTCACTCACATCAATGTCATTCGGTTCGATGTCAATGCCCCTGAGAGCCGCCGCATTCCTCACTCATGATGATTCCTCCTTTTTGTTTGAGTCTGCTCACATCATACATCCATTTATGGCATATGTCAAAAACCGTTATTGACATATGCCATAAAGTATGGTACGATACTTCCCACAGGAGATGAAGCGCCATGGAGTTAAAAGAATACTTCCCCATGTGGGAAAAATTGACCACCGCGCAGCAGT
>JAJQCZ010000043.1 GCA_021202465.1 Lachnospiraceae bacterium
AGAAGAACCTTACTGGCTGTAAGGTATCTAACCCATAAATACATTGTAGTAGGGGAGGTGATGCCCCATGCATCCGAAAGCACAGGCCCTGCACCCGCGCTCCAGCCGCGTCTATGTGACCGTCAATACCAACACCGACCCCACCGGCTATGTGGAGCCCCGGGCCATCACCTGGCCGAACGGTCGAACCTTCGAGATCGAACGGGTGCGCGACTTCCGCCCGGCAGACACCATCGGACTGTCCCTGTCCGGCGACTGCTACACCGTCATCATCCGGGGACAGGAAAAACATTTATTTTATGAGAAGCTGGGCTTCGGCAGCCGTACGCGGCAGGGACGCTGGTTCGTGGAAACGGTGGGAGTATAGATTCCGCAATGAGATACAAGCTGGCCATTGACCAATAAGGAAGCGAATATGGATATGAATCAAAAAAATGCGCAATCGACAGACCGAAATCCGGCAGGGTCAAATACAGGCGGCAGGACAGCGCCAGCGGAAGGCCGCACCTACCTGGCCATCGACCTCAAATCCTTCTATGCTTCCTGCGAATGCGCCGACCGGCACCTCGATCCGCTGACCACGAACCTCGTGGTGGCGGACGAATCCCGGACGGACAAAACGATCTGCCTGGCCGTCTCCCCCTCCCTGAAAAGTCAGGGCATCCCCGGGCGGCCGCGGCTCTTCGAGGTCATCCAGAAAGTAAAGGAAATCAACCAGAATCGGCTGCGCCGGACACCGGGCGGCCGCTTCCTCACCTCCTCCTTCGACGCGGAAGCCCTGGCCCGCGACCCGTCCCTGGAGCTCTCTTATCTGGTCGCCCCGCCGCGCATGGCACGCTATCTGGAAGTATCCGCACAGATTTATTCCATTTATCTGCGCTTCATCGCCCCGGAAGACATCTTCGCCTACTCGGTGGATGAAGTCTTCATCGATATCACCGGCTATCTGGATACCTACCAGCTGACCGCCCACGAGATGGCCATGACCCTCGTCCGTGAGGTGCTCTATGAGACCGGTATCACAGCCACCTGCGGCATCGGTACGAACCTCTATCTGGCCAAGATCGCCATGGACATCGTCGCCAAGCATATCCCCGCCGACCACGACGGGGTTCGGATCGCGGAGCTCGACGTGTATTCTTACAGAAAACTCCTCTGGGACCACCGGCCGCTCACCGATTTCTGGCGCGTTGGTCCCGGCACCGTGCGGAAGCTGGAAAAACTGCAGATCCACACCATGGGTGAACTGGCCCGCATCTCCTGCTACGACCAGGAACGGTTTTACCGTGCCTTCGGTATCGACGCGGAGATCCTCATCGACCACGCCTGGGGCGTGGAGCCGACCACGATGGAACAGATCAAGAGCTACCGCCCGGAGGCGAACAGTATTTCCGAAGGGCAGGTCCTCTCCGAACCCTACCCCTACGAAAAGGCACGGATCATCGTCCAGGAAATGACCGACTGCCTGGCACTGCAGCTCCACCGCCAGGAACTTGTCTCGGATTCTTTCACCCTGGATATCGCCTACGACCGGGAAAATATCGACCAAGGACGCTATGGCGGAAGCTGCCGCACCGACCATTACGGCCGGGTCGTCCCCAAACCGGCCCACGGGAGCTGCCGGACTGAGAACCCGACCAGCCTCGGAAGCGAACTCCAGCGGGCCATCGTCGGCCTGTTCGACCGGATCGTCGACCGGAACCTGACCGTACGAAGAGTAAACCTCACCGCCAACCGCGTCGTCCCGGACACAGGAACCATGCAGCTGGATCTGTTCACCGATGTGGAAAAGCTCGAACGGGAGCGGAAACTGCAGGATGCCGTGGTGAAGATCAAAGATAAATATGGAAAGAACGCCGTCCTGAAGGGGACCAATTATCTCGAAGGAGCCACCATGCGTGACCGAAACCTGCAGATCGGCGGGCATAAAAGTTAGAAGAGATGGCGAAACTGCCGCAAGGCAGGAAGATACTACTCCCAGGAGTAATAAATCATAGAAGCGGAAGTGACTGACATGACCACCGAGGAAAAATATAAGGATATCCTGTACCGGGAGCGCCCCTGGGACGCCGCTACCCTGCAGCGTCACCCCCGGATGTCCCTACAGGATCGGGCGAAGATCTTCGCCCCCTTCGCCGCGCTGCGCGGACACAGTGAACGGCTACAGGAAGAAACCGGAAAACTGCTCCGCGGCCGCCGGCCGGAGCTCTCCGAAGAGGAAAGCGAAATCCTGAACCTGAAGCTGGCACAAGTAAAAGAGGGAATACGCATCACCGCGCTCTACTTTCTCGCGGACCATCCCGGCAGCGAGATGGGGAACCATATCTCCCTCTGCGGAACCGTCACCTGTCTGGATTCCGTTTCCCGGTATATCCGGATCGCCACGGGGGAAACGGACGAAAAAGGAGCGGTTGAAACCACGATTCCCCTGGATGACCTGCTCGATGTTGGTGGAGATGGGATCGTTGATCCCATGGAGCGGGTATAACGTACTTGCTGCCTGGTATGTACTCAATCAACTTCCAACAAATACCCTCAGGAGCAAGAAAATGAATCTGAAAACCAGAGTAAACAGACTTAAAGAAGACATACCAGCAATCTTCATCGCCCTCAGGGATAAGGATACCCCTTTCGTTGCCAGATTGCTCGCCGGGATCACAGTCGGTTATGCCCTGTCACCTGTCGATTTGATCCCGGATTTTATTCCTGTGCTGGGCTATTTGGATGATCTGATCATCCTGCCTGCATTGGCAGCGCTGACCATCCGATGCATCCCAAAGGATGTATGGGAACGAAGCAAAATAGCTTCCGCGGGGCTATGGGCAAATGGTAAACCAAAGAAATGGTACTATGCCATTCCCATCGTTCTGTTCTGGCTCATTATCATCTGGGTAATCATAAAAGCTGTTTGTTTTTAATCTCTCACAAAAGATAATTGACCAGCATCGGCAGGCGGAGAAGGCCGGGATGGATTATTGTCCATGATCACGGCTTGCGATAAAAAACAGACCTGTATAAAGTCATTTTTCATGCAATCATTCATCATCCTGTGTGAGATATTGCCGATAAAGTTCTATGCCTATAGCGTAAGCCTCTTCTTCTCCCACCCCCAGCCATTCTTTACAAAATTCCATCCGATTCTGATCGTCTGCATCCATCGTGATCGCCGCAAGATGTTTTTTCGTTCTGTCACCAAGCAGATTCAAAATCTCCTGTTTTTCTACACCCTTTTGATGAAGTACCTGGTAAAGCATATAAATGGCATTATGAGAAATCACGATATCCCCGCTTCTCTTTTGACAAAATCTTTCTTTTTTCATTTCCTCTTCCGTCAGATATATGAGCACTGTCTTAAGACTTTCACGGTATCGCCGCATACGCTCTTCTCTCTCTGCCTCTTCTTCCCTCTCTCTTTGCTCCCGTTCTCTGTGCAAACGAGCCCATTTCTCCCGCTCTAATGCCCTTTTTTCTTCTTCCTTGTTCTTTTTCCTGCGTTCATACAGATAAATGATAAGGCAAATCAAAAGAACAAACCAAATATCACTCGGGGTATATAACATCCTTTCTCTCCTCGTCCTCCGTAACATCCTTCAAATAATAGTCCCAGACAAATGATCCACCTCATGCTGGATGATCTGCGCGGTCCACCCGGAGAATCTCTGCTTCTGCATTTTGAAATTCATATCCTGATAGCTTACCTCTATCTCTCTGTAACGCGTACATTCACGAACACCATTGAGAGACAGGCACCCTTCTTCTGTCTCAAACTTCCCGATTCTCTTAATGATTTTCGGATTGAACATTGCCACATTGATCATCCCCATATTCACAGCTATGATGGCTTTATTCACACCGATCATATTGGCTGCCATCCCGACACACTCTTCTTTGTGCGCCTGCAAAGTATCCAGCAGGTCAATGGCAACCTGTTTGTCCGTCATGGCAGCCGGTTCTGCTTTCCGCGAAAGGAACAGAACGTCCCTCATAATTGGCTTCACACTCATAATTCTCCTCACAAATCGTCATTCTTCACATTACACGTCTGGATATTCCCGGTTATCGCCTTTATTCTATGATTGTAATCATCCATGATCTCCGCCGCGATGATTTCTGCCGCCAGTCTGGAGCCGTCCTCATTCGGATGACTGCCATCTTCCGCATACAGGCTTTGATACTCACTCCGCTGATAAAATGCCGTCCCCACATCCGCAAGCAGCGCATCGTTAGCCCTTGCCGCCTCCCGATAGGCATCCTGCAATCCCTGATACATGACATCGTAGTCCAACCCGGACTTCTTCATCTGAAGTCCACCTTTTTGATATGCCCAGGTCAAATAGAAAACCGGCTTTGCCCCTGCCGCATGAACCTGATCACAAAGTGCTGCCGCAGACTGGAGGAATTTCTCTCTGGTTACCACCGGCGCGTTGCTCATTTCCTGCAGCACTACATAGTCCCAGTGCTCCTCTGCCAATGCTCTCTGTGTTCTGGCACCCAGCTTCGTCTCCGGGTTAAGCTGCTCCGCCAATCTGGCGCCGCCGCGCGTATGATGCACGACCTCCGCTCCGGTTATCTCCGCGAGCATCTGCGGCATCTTATTGGTAAATATGTAGCTGTTCCCGAGCATTAAAATCCTCATCATGTCTCCCTGCTGTTCAGATATTCGTTATACACTGCATTGCTGTGTTCCAGCTGTTTTTTCTGCATAATCCGGTTCCGGTCGCTGAGGATCGCAAGCATCTCGTCCACAATCTCTCCCTCCGGCAGTTCACTGTAATGAGACAAATAAAAAATCATCCTCTGTGCCGTAAAATCCGTGTTCAGATTCTGCGTGACCAGATCACAGAATCGTTCCTGATATCCCCGATCCAGCAACATCTGATATAATTCCTGACTTATTTTCGATTTTGGTTTCATATGTCCTGTCTTGCTCTCTTCTCCTCGTTAATCATCCATAAAAGCCTCAAAATACTCCATGACCTACTTAGAGGATGGACGGTGCAGCCTGTCCAACAATCTGAGTGAAAACTCGATCCGTCCGTTTACCGTGGGTCGCCGCAACTGGATGTTCAGTGATACCCCCAAAGGTGCTGAATCGAGTACGACTGTTTACACGATGGTTGAGATGGCCAAAGCCCATGACCTTAACATTTATAAATATCTCTGCTATTTACTGGAGCAGCTGCCGGATACAAAGATGACCGATGAAGCCCTGGCGAAGCTGGCCCCCTGGGATCCGGATGTCAAAGCCAGATGTTCCGGCACGATATAGAGTAAAACGCTTGCATCTGTCAAAATGAATCAAGTAGAACGCTTGCAGTACGCTGCTTTATTGAGCGCTTACGCTATTGGATTGTAATCATATGCTGTTTCCAACATCGGTTTTGTCCCCACCTTTCCGTAAGAATGAGCTATTGCCAAAAAGTACAGGCTATTGCCAAATTGTATAGCTACTGCCAAAAGGTATGAGCTATCGCCAAAAGCTATTTTATCATAACCGAACCAACTGATCAGTATTTACTCGCTATTATATTTATAAATTGCTCTGCCGTAATACTGTCATATTCTTGTCGTATGACATCAAATACTCTTTCCAATACTTTTCTTTGCTCCGCAGTTAACTTATCATTGATATTTAATGCCGTATATTTGGTTTGATTCTTTTTTTGATTCAAAAACAATGATAATTTGCCAATAAAGTCAGTTTCAGCAACTTCAAAAGATTCACCTTGGTCCATTGCCTCGCTTTCATTCACATCATCCATAAGCATCATATCTTCGGTAAATAAATCATTAACATTATCAATCTTATCAGCTTCTGCAATCGCTTTCTTTGGAGACGAAAGGCTTCTTTCATACGATATATGTCGTATCGTTTTGGAAATCCCAACAGCCCATTTCTTAAGTTCTTCTACAAGTTCGTAGTAAGCTTTATTCTTTTCAAAACCATCTCTTCTGGAATTAGCAATCAATTCTTTATCTAAAATGTGCAGTTCCCCAATCATCCATCCGTTAAACCGTTCTTCTTTAAAATAAGAATTACAAGAGCTCTTATCTCCAAGAAGAATATTACCTTGACGAATTCTTAACCCTTTAATTGTATCATCTGATATGTAATGACCTTTGTCAAGAGGCAATTTGCCTGTAACAGGGTCACATTGTAAATTTATTTGCCAGAAGGCATTCTGAAAGAGCTTCGGTATCAGTCTCCGGCATTGGCCACTCTGATATACGTGGATTGGTTACCAACAGGTCAATGGTCCGCCGTGAGCGCTACCGCCTA
>JAJQCZ010000005.1 GCA_021202465.1 Lachnospiraceae bacterium
AACGAACCGGAGAAATTCTCCGGAATACCGGAAAGCGCACGGGACAGATACTCACCGGTTTCTGTCTGCCCCATGGCCCACACCAGTCTGCACACGGCTTTGCCCAGCAGGGTAGAGCAAGTGATCATGCCATCATAAAAAGTCGCTCCTTTGCCCAATGCTTGATATGCTGATTTGATTTCATTATGTCTGCTCATATCGTTCTCTCCCTCTGCCAGCTGTTAGCCGCGACTAACCTATATTGTAACAGATACGACGGAAGAAATCAATACAGTACCCACATGATTATGTACCAAATCAAACACCGCTGGGCGACATCATGCCAAAAAACGGAGCAAGGAGGATGTATTTTTGTTTATCATCATCCATGACTACGAACTGATTGCTTCCGTTTGCGACAGCGTGATCTATATCGAGGATCGGTATTCCCGGAGAAGAAGGACCGGCTGCGCTCGTCGGAGTACTGACGGGGAAAGTGAATCCTTCGGGGAATATGTGCAGGACGCGGCAAGAGTCAGCTTTCCCTGGACGATGATCGATAAAATCACGCCCCGGCCCAGTTCCTCGGTGGCAGACGCGCTGGCGGAAGCCGGGGTGGAGGACATGGAGATTTGCGTGACATCAAAACATACGTACATCGCTCCCTTTGTCAATGCCGAGGCGCCGGAATATCTGGTCGTGGAGGATTCCTTCCCCAATGGACGTCCGCCGCTGGAGCGGGCCGGTGTCTACATGACGGACCGGGAGACCGTGAACCGCTCCGAACGCATGAAGGTTACCGTTTGCCTGAACCCTATTCACACGGCGCTCTGCACCTATGAGCGGCTGCTGGGGTACGACCTGTTCGCGGAGGGGATGAACGATCCACAGTTGCGGGAACTGGCCCGGCAGATCGGATATGTGGAGGGGCTTCCTGTGGTGGAGGATCCGGGCATACTGTCTCCGCGGGCGTTTCTTGATGAACTGATGCAGGTTCGTTTTCCGAATGCTTATCTGGGAGATACCAGTGCGCGCATCGCGGTCGATATCTCGCAGATGCTCGGGATTCGCTTCGGTGAAACGATCCGGGCCTATGCCGCGCGGGAAGGCAGCGCGGCCTGCCTGATCGCGATTCCCCTGGCCATCGCCGGAAGGATCCGTTATCTGCTGGCTGTAGATGATCAGGGAGAACCGTTTGAGCTGTCGCCGGATCCTCTGTTTCCCTGGCTGCGGGCACAGCTGGCAGACGTGAAGTACGGGGAGCCGGACAGCCTGAGAGACTGCCTCCGTCCTATTCTTTCCAATGTCAATCTGTTTGGCCTGGACCTCTATGCCGTCGGTCTCGGAGAAAAAATCGAAGAGATGGTGCGACGGGAGCTGTCTGGTCCGGGTGCTGTGCGGGAGACGCTCAGAGCGTATCTGGACAGGGATAAATAAAGATTTGTTTCACTTATTAAAGTGGATTGTTGGGAGAAATCGTCTTATAATCGGGAAAATGGATAAAATCTGCCTGTGAAAATTGTCAACAGATGGTAAAAATTATCAAAAAGACCGGGATGTGAAAAAAATGTATTGACACAACGCACGGTTTGTGTTAGACTGAGTGTGTTGCTTGTTAAAAATTAAACGAAAGGATGGTACAAACAATGAAGGGTTATGCCATGCTGAAAATCGGCGAAGTCGGCTGGGTGGAAAAGGACATCCCTCAGTGCGGCCCCCTGGATGCGATCTGCAAGCCCCTGGCGATCGCGATCTGCACTTCCGACGTACATACGGTCTGGGAAGGTGCGGTCGGCGAGCGGCACAACATGATTCTCGGTCATGAGTGCTGCGCTGAGGTGGTGGAGGTCGGTTCTCTGGTGAAGGACTTCAAGCCCGGCGACCGGGTCCTGGTCCCCGCCATCACGCCCGACTGGAACTCCCTGGAGGCGCAGGCCGGATACGCCATGCACTCCGGCGGCATGCTGGCAGGCTGGAAGTTCTCCAACTTCAAGGACGGCGTGTTCTCGGAGTTTTTCCATGTCAACGATGCCGATGGAAACCTGGCGCTTCTGCCTCCCAGCATCAATGTGGTGGACGCCTGCATGCTCTCTGACATGGTCCCCACCGGATTCCATGGCGCAGAGCTGGCTGATATCCAGTTCGGCGACGAGGTGCTGGTGATCGGAATCGGACCGGTGGGTCTGATGAGCGTGGCCGGCGCCAACATGCGGGGCGCGTCCCGGATCATTGCAGTCGGTACGAGACCCAACTGCGTGGCGGCCGCCAAAGGCTACGGTGCGACCGAATTCGTCAGCTACAAGGACGGCTCCATCGAGGATCAGGTTCTTGAGATGACGAACGGCAAGGGCGTGGACAAGGTCATCATCGCCGGCGGTACGGTCGAGACCTTCGAGTCGGCTGTGAAGAGCCTGAAGCCCGGCGGAAAGATCGGCAGCGTCAATTATCTGGGCAGCGGCACCTACGTGAACATTCCCCGTGTGGAATGGGGTGTCGGCATGGGCCACAAGATGATCAACGGCGGCCTGATGCCCGGCGGACGTCTGCGCATGGAGAAGCTGGGAGCGCTGGTCGCTTCCGGGAGACTTGATGTCAGCCCGCTCTCCACGCATGTCTTCGAGGGCTGGGATTATGTTCCGGAGGCTCTGCAGCTCATGAAGGACAAGCCCGCGGATCTGATCAAGCCGGTCGTGAAATTTGCTGACTGATTGGCGGAATCCGGAAGAAATGCAGAATTGGGCAGGGGCGTTTTTTCGCCGCCTGCCCGCCTGGGCCGGAGGAACTCTCCGGCCCCTCTTTTCACTACAGGCCGCATCGTTCTGATGAAAAACAGCTTTCCGTGGCTGTACCGCAGTGCATTTCTTTTATGGGAGGAAGAAAATGAAGATTCTGGTTGTATCGGGCTTTCTGGGTGCGGGAAAGACCACCTTTATCAAAGAACTGATTCGAAAAACCGGGCAGCGTCCTGTCGTTATGGAGAATGAGCTGGGCGAGACTGATCTGGACAGCCGCGAGATCGCGGCGGACGGCCAGACCGATGTGCTGGAATTCATGGAGGGCTGCGTCTGCTGCAGCATGAAGGAGAGCTTTACTTCCTCGGTCATTACGATCTCGGCGACCCTTTCTCCGGAATATCTGATCGTGGAGCTGTCCGGCGTCGGCCGCCTGGGAAATATCCTCGCCAATCTGCGGAAGGTCTGCTACGAGCAGATCCGCCTGCTGCCGCCGGTGGTCATCGTGACGCCCCGGAGCCTGCGGGAGAATCTCAGCCTCTATGGGGACATCTGTTCCGACCAGATCGGCAACGCCGGTGTGATTGTTTTATCCAAAATTGAAAATGAGGACGTGCGGGTAATCGCGGAGACCGTGGAACAGATCCGCGCCATGAATCCGTCGGCGCAGATTCTGGAGACCCCCTACACCGGCATGCCGGAGGACTGGTGGAACGCTCTCCTGCGGGACGGGCGGGAGGTGCAGCCGCGTCTGGTTCGGGACGGCGAGGATGAGATTGACCAGTATTCGCTTCGGAATGTGTTCCTGCACAGCGAAGCGGACCTGATCCTGTTTCTTCAGGAATTGCTGAGGGGGCAGTTCGGCGACATCACCCGCGCCAAGGGCGTGGTGCGGGCCGGACGGCAGTGGCTTCGTTTCGATGTGGCCGATTCTCTGTACGCAATCCGCGGCGAGGAGAAGGAGGAACGCTCACAGTGCGTATTTATTGGACGGGATATCCGCCGCAGCCGGATCGGGGCGTGGTTTGAAAAAGAAGAAGTTGTCCCGCGGGTGATGACGTATGGCATGCGGGAACTGGGAGAAGAGTGGGAGGAGTAGGTATCATTTTCCTGTTTGATTGAGACTAGATAGAAGATTGACATTCAACAAAATCCCGAGTAAAATAAAGTCATACTTTATTTTACTCGGGATTTGTATAGAAAGATATGGCGAGGGAATGCTGTGGACAGGATGGGAGGCAGAGTCATGTATATTAACCGACATTTGGAAACACAGATACGGGAAGCTTCTCAATATTATCCGGTTGTGATGGTATGTGGGCAGCGGCAGGTAGGAAAATCAACCATGCTGCACCATTTGAAGGAGAATGATCGCAAATACATCACATTAGATGACATGAATGCAAGGCGTCTTGCAGAGCAGGATCCCGGGCTGTTTTTTGAGACATATGGCGCACCGCTCCTGATCGACGAGTTCCAGAGAGTGCCTTCGCTTCTGCTGGAAATGAAACGGATTGTGGATGAAGCTTCGTTGGATGGGGAGGAAACCGGCGGGATGTATTGGCTGACCGGTTCACAAAAATTTGCTATGATGAAGGGAGTGTCGGAGTCATTGGCCGGGAGAGTGGCGGTGTTTGATCTGTCCGGCTTATCTACAGCGGAGATCGAAGAGCGGCCGGCACAGTTGTTTCATCCGTCCCTGGATTCATTGAAGGAGCGAATGCGTGATTGTGTTCCCAAGGATATTCATCAGATCTATGAACGGATTTTTCAGGGAGGAATGCCGCGTCTGATTACGACGGGGATGGACAGAGAGCGCTTTTATATGGATTATGTCAATACCTATATAGAGAGGGATATCAAAGATCTGGCACAGGTTGGTAAACTGAATGCATTTTATGATTTTCTGGTTTTTATGGCTGCCCGTACATCACAGGAATTGCATTACGAGGAAATTGCTTCAGCGGTAGGCGTCTCTTCGCCCACTGCAAAGGCGTGGGTAACGATTCTGGAACGTTCCGGTGTGATTTATATTCTTCGTCCTTATTTCACCAATATTACCAGCCGATTAGTAAAGACACCGAAATTTTATTTTATGGATACCGGACTTGCAGCGTATCTGTGCCGGTGGCCGACGGCGGAAACTTTGGAAAACGGCGCCATGGACGGAGCTTTCTTTGAGACATATGTCGTTACGGAAATTGTTAAAAGCTATTATAATGCGGGAAAACGGCCAAATCTGTATTATTACAGGGATGTAGATAAAAGAGAGGTGGATTTGCTGGTTGTGGAAGGAGAGAACCTCTATCCGATTGAAATAAAAAAAAGTAAATCTCCCGCTCATCCGGATAAAAATTTTAAAGTGCTGGAGAGGCTGCATTTGAAAATACAGCCTGGAATTGTGATCTGTATGTCAGATGAGCTGGTGCCGTACAACCGGCAGACGTGGCTGATGCCGGCAGCGGCGCTGTGAGAGCATATCGACTTATAGCGCAAAAAGATATTTAACGAAAACGTCATAGACTATTTTCATTGCAATTCTCAATCTACAATTGAATGCAAGACGGGATTCTGAACGAATTATGTTCTCCTGATGTGCTATTATCTAAAGCTTTTGAAGGTGCCAAAGACAGAGATAAAGTCGTTTGTACACAGAGGAAATAATGAATGCAGCCGGAATCCTTTTGTGATATGATGAGAAACGAAAGGTCGGCAGGCAGAAAGATACAACCTGCCCCGGCCGAAAGAATGTCAGGAGGCATCTCCCCATGGATCATCTGCGCTGTGTCGTGGAACGAATCACATATCAGAATGCGGAAAATGGTTTCTCGGTGATCCGCTGCCGCGCGAAGGGATACAGCGACCTGGTGACGGTGGTCGGCAGTATGCCCGATGTCCATGTCGGCTCTGTTCTGACGATCGAGGGCCAGTGGCGTATCGACGGCAAATACGGCAGACAGTTTTCTGCGGAGAAATGGGAGGAGACCCTTCCGGCGACGACCTATGGGATCGAAAAATATCTGGGCAGCGGTCTGATCAAAGGGGTCGGCCCGAAGTTTGCCCGGCGTATCGTGCAGAAGTTCGGCAAAGAGACACTGGATGTGATCGATTTTGAACCCGACCGTCTGACGGAGGTGGACGGGATCGGTCAGAAGCGTGTAGAGCGCATCAAGGAGGGCTGGCAGGAGCAGAAGGAGATCAAGAACATCATGCTTTTCCTGCAGAGCCATGATGTGAGCACGGCGCACGCGGCGCGGATTTATAAGACCTACGGGAATGACAGCATCCGCATTGTGAAGGAGAACCCCTACCGGCTGGCGGATGACATCTGGGGAATCGGTTTTAAGACGGCGGATCAGATTGCGGCGAAGCTGGGAATTGAAAAGGACCGTTTTATCCGCCTGCGCAGCGGTATTCTCTATACGCTGAATAAACTGTCGGAAAGCGGTCATTGCTTCGCATTGCGGGATCAGCTGATCCGGACGGCGGAGCAGCTGCTGGAGGTCGAAGCGCCGGAGCTTGAGATCACGCTGGATGAGATGCTGCGCAGCTCGGATGTTATCGTGGACAGGGAGAGTGCGGCCATTCCGGAAGATGGTCAGAAGCCGGAGGAAGCCATCTATCTTCCGCCTTTTTATTTTTCTGAGACCGGGTGCGCGAAGAGACTGCTCAGGCTGCTGGCCGCGGAGCGAAAGTCCCGTGTGGATGTGGATCAGGTGATGGAGCGAGTGAGTAAGCGCTCGCAGATCACCTATGATGAGGCGCAGCTGCAGGCCATCCGTCAGGCGGTCTCTTCGAAGGTGATGGCGCTGACCGGCGGGCCGGGCACCGGGAAGACCACGACGACGCTCGGCATCATTTCTGCCTATCGGATGGCGGGCTGCCGGATTCTTCTGGCGGCGCCGACCGGGCGCGCGGCCAAGCGGATGTCAGAGGCGACCGGCATGGAGGCGAAGACGATTCACCGCCTTCTCGAATATCAGCCGGCGGAGGGCTATCAGCGTAACGAGGAGCATCCGCTGGAGGCGGATGTGCTGATTCTGGACGAGTGCTCCATGATCGATATCATGCTGATGTATAACCTGCTGAAAGCCCTGCCGGATTCCATGACGCTGATCCTGGTCGGCGATACAGATCAGTTGCCCAGTGTGGGTGCCGGCAATGTCTTAAAGGATATCATTGCCTCCGGAAGTGTTCCGGTGGTGCGTCTGACGCGCATCTTCCGGCAGGCGCAGGGCAGCCGGATCATCATGAACGCGCACCGGATCAATCACGGCGAGATGCCGGATCTGAGTAATGGCCGGAATGCCGATTTCTTCTTCGCAGCGAAGGAGACCAATGAGGAGACGGCGGAGCTGGTGGTAAAATACTGCACGCAGAATCTTCCGCGCTATTACCATGCGGATGCCTTTCGCGATATTCAGGTGCTGACGCCCATGCAGCGCGGCGTCTGCGGCGCGGCCAATCTCAACCAGCTGCTGCAGACGGCCATGAATCCGTCGGGCATTTTCTTAAAACGCGGGGGAACGCAGTACCGGCTGCATGATAAGGTCATGCAGATCAAAAACGACTATAATAAGGAAGTCTTTAACGGCGACATTGGCCGGATCGTGCGCGTGGACACGGAGGAGGGCGAGCTGGCTGTGGATTTTGCCGACAGCATGTCCGCCGGAGGCCGGGAGGTGGTCTATGATGTGTCGGAACTGGATGAACTGGTGCTGGCCTACGCCACGACGATCCACAAGGCGCAGGGGTCGGAATATCCGATCGTCGTGATGCCTTTTACAATGAGTCATTACGTGATGCTGCAGCGCAATCTTCTCTATACCGGTGTCACGCGGGCCAAAAAGATTCTCGTGCTGATCGGCGAGAAGAAGGCGATCACCTATGCGGTCCGCAATGAGACGACGGCGGCGCGGAATACCCGGCTGGCGGAGAGGCTGCGCGGCCTGCCGGAAAGCCCGCCCGAACCGCGCCAATCTTATGAAAATGGGAAAATCCTGCGGCTTCCGGAATCGGCGAAAAAAGCCCGGATGGTGGCCGAGGCGGCCGCGCTGTATGGGGAGAACGATCTGTTTGACCGTCTGGCCCATTCGAAATTCCGCAGCAGTTTTTCCCTGAAAGCGAAGGATAGAGCCTATGTGAAGGAGAAGGGACTGGATACCATCCGCTCTCACGCGCAGGATTTTGTGAGAAAGAGACTGGCTCCGGCGGTGATCCCGAACGACGGCAAACAGACGCCGATGAGGGGACATCCGGTCTTCATCGCGCAGCATGCGACGGCGACCTGCTGTCGGGGGTGCCTTGAGAAATGGCACAGAATCCCGAAGGGCTGTGAGCTGACCGAAGAGCAGCAGGAGTATGTGGTGAACGTGCTGATGGAATGGATCGGGAGGCAGATGAAGTAACAGGCGGGAGCTTTGGTCGGGATGTGGTGCGACGATTGACATGTCCCGGACAGAGTGATAAAATCGTCTGCGAATCAGGAGAACTTGCAGGATAGCAGGGAGTCGGACAGATGCAGGAGATGGGGACGGGACTGGAGAAGATCTATGTGGAGCGGAACAACCGCCGGATGGCCTATGGATATACCACCGGGAGTTGTGCCGCCGCGGCCGCCCGCGGGGCGGCCTGTCTGCTTCTGAGTGGAAGGGCGCCGGAGGAGATCGTATTGCTGACGCCGAAGGGCATCCGGCTGCGGCTGCGGCCGGAGAGCTGCCGGATGAACGGCGCGGAGGCGGTCTGCTGCATTCGCAAGGACAGCGGCGACGATCCGGATGTGACGGACGGGGTTCTGGTCTGGGCTTCCGTGCGCTGTACGGAAGGAAAGGACATTGAGATCGACGGCGGCACAGGTGTCGGTCGGGTGACGCGCCCCGGCCTGGAGCAGCCCGTCGGGGCGGCGGCCATCAACCGGGTGCCGCGGCAGATGATCCGCGAGGCCGTTCTCTCGGTCTGTGAGGAGTGGGGCTATGCCGGGGGCCTCGCCGTGACCATTTCCATCCCGCAGGG
Source organism: Lachnospiraceae bacterium (assembly GCA_021202465.1). Classification (GTDB taxonomy): domain Bacteria; phylum Bacillota; class Clostridia; order Lachnospirales; family Lachnospiraceae; genus UBA3305. The sequence goes on from JAJQCZ010000005.1 coordinate 8,724, forward strand.
CGTGGAGCTGGCGGCGCGGACCTTCAATCCCCGGCTGGGCATCGAGGGCGGCATCTCGGTGCTCGGCACCAGCGGCATCGTCGAGCCCATGAGCGAATCGGCGCTGGTGGCAAGTATCGAGGTGGAGCTGCGCATGCGCGCCGCGGCAGGTGACCGTTTCCTGGTGATTTCCCCGGGCAATTACGGAGCGGATTATATCCGCGAGCATCTGAATCTCGATTTGAACCGGGCTGTGAAGTGCAGCAATTTCATCGGCGAGACCATCGATACGGCGGTGGAGCTGGGCGTTCAGGGGATCCTCTTTGTCAGCCACATCGGCAAATTTGTCAAGGTGGCCGGGGGTATCATGAACACGCACTCGCGGAATGCGGATTGTCGCATGGAGATTCTGGCGGCTCACAGTCTGCGGGCGGGCTGCGAAGCGGAGACAGCGCGGGCTATTCTGGATTGCCTGACCACTGACGAGGCTCTGAATCTGATGGAGAAGGTCGGGGTATTGCATCCGGCCATGGAGACGATGATGGAGGCGATCGCGCAGGCCTGTGACCGGCGGGCTTACGGGAAGCTGACCTTTGGGATCCTGGTATTTTCCAAAGAGCGCGGCGAGCTGGGGCGGACGAAGAACTTCGAAGAGGTGCTGGCGCAGTGCCGCGGTGGCCTGGAAGAATCTGAACAGGCATAGGGTATAGTGTGGAAAGGAAGCGGAACATGGTTCATTTTGTGGGCGCCGGTTCGGGCGCGGCGGATCTGATCACGGTGCGGGGCGCACGGCTCCTGCGGGAGGCGGACGTCATCATCTATGCCGGTTCTCTGGTGAATCCGGCGCTGCTGGAGGAGGCGAAGGAAGGCTGCCGCGTGGAGAACAGCGCCCGGATGACGCTGGAGGAGGTCATCGCTGTCATGGAGGAGGCCGAGGAGGCAGGCTTAACGACGGTGCGCCTGCATACCGGAGACCCCTGTCTCTATGGAGCCATCCGTGAGCAGATGGACATTCTGGATGAGAAGGGGATTTCCTATGATTATTGCCCCGGCGTCAGCTCCTTCAGCGGGGCGGCCGCGGCGCTGAATCTCGAGTATACGCTTCCTTCGGTGTCGCAGAGCGTGGTGATTACGCGGATGGCCGGACGGACGCCTGTGCCGGAGCGGGAGAGCATCGAGAGCTTTGCGGCGCACGGCGCGACGATGGTGATTTTTCTCAGCACCGGCATGCTGGCGGAGCTGAGCCGCCGCCTGGTGGCGGGAGGATACCGGGAGGATACGCCGGCGGCGATCGTGTATAAGGCCACCTGGCCGGATGAGAAATCCTTTGTCTGCACCGTCGGAACCCTGGCGCAGACGGCGGAGGAAAATGACATTACCCGGACGGCGCTGATCCTGGTCGGAGATGCGGTGGCTCATACGAACTATCGGAGGTCCGAGCTGTATCATCCGGCTTTTACGACGGGATACAGGCAGGCGACGGCCTCCTGCCATGCGGAGGAATCCGATGGGAAGGTCTGAGAAGCAGCGGGTAAGCCTGACGGAATAATGTGGATTTTGAATGTTGTTTAGATCATGAGATTGAAACAAGAAACAGGCAGGAGAGAGAACGTCGGATGAAAGCATCCCTTGTCAGTTTTTCCCGCCGGGGCGGAATCCTGGCGGCGCAGATCCGGGATATTCTGCTGTCCCCGGAGTGGGAAGAGAGCCCGGAGTGTGGGAAGAGCGTGGAGGCGTACGCCCTTCCCAAATTTGCGTGGGAGAACGGCCAGATTCCGATTGAGACTGGTCTTGCGGCCTGGTGCCGGGCGCGCTGGGAGACGGAGGAGCTGTTGATCTTTGTAGGAGCCAGCGGCATCGCGGTGCGCACGATCGCCCCCTATGTGAAGAGCAAGGCGACGGACCCGGCGGTGCTGGTGGTGGACGAGAGGGGGCAGTTCGTAATCTCTATGCTGTCGGGACATCTGGGTGGCGCCAATGCCTGGACTGAACAGTTGGCTGCGGTGTTGGGCGCGGTGCCGGTGATTACGACGGCGACCGATGTGGAAGGACGCTTTGCCGTGGATGTGTGGGCGAAGGAAAATGGCCTGACGATCGATTCCCTGGGGCTTGCGAAGGAGGTCTCGGCGGCGATCCTGGCCGGGGAGCCGGTGGGATTCTTCTGTGACGGTGTCGTGGAGGGGGAGGCGCCGCCGGAGCTGACGCAGGTCGCAGACCCGGCGGACTGGCCGGAGGAACGGCTGCTGATCGTCGTTTCCCCGCGGGACTGGCGGTCTGGTCGGAAAAGAATCCTGCAGCTGACACCCCGGTGCGTGGCTCTGGGCCTGGGCTGTCGGAGGGGCGTCGGCGGAGAGGTTCTCCGCGTCCGGGTGGACGGCTGGCTGGCTGCGGCCGGGATCCGGCCGGAGAGTCTGGAGCGGGCGGCTTCCATCGATGTAAAGAAAAATGAAGAGGGGATTCTTACCTATTGCAATGAAAAGAGAATTCCCTATGAGACCTATACGGCGGAAGAGCTGGCGCAGGCTCCGGGGGAATTCGCTTCCTCCGCCTTCGTGCAGAGTGTCGTCGGGGTCGATAATGTGTGTGAGCGCGCCGCGGCGCTGGCGGCTGGCGGCGGAGCATGGCTGATGCGAAAACAGGCGGGAGACGGCGTGACGGCCGCGGCGGCCTGCCGGAGTTGGAGGGTATGTTTTTGAGCAGACAGGGAAGTGTGACAGTGGTGGGGATCGGGCCCGGCGCGTACGAGGATATGACGATCCGGGCCACCCGGGTGCTGGAGAACTGTGATGTGATCGTCGGATACACCGTGTATGTGGATCTGGTACGGGCGTATTTTCCCGGAAAGGAATTTCTGACGACACCCATGAAACGGGAGGTGGACCGCTGCGTCATGGCCTTCGAGGAGGCGGAAAAAGGACGCAGGGTGGCGATGATCTGCAGCGGCGACGCCGGTGTATACGGGATGGCCGGACTGATCTGCCAGGTGGGAGAGGACTATCCGGAGGTGTCCGTTTCCGTGGTGCCGGGCGTGACGGCGGCGATCGGCGGCGCGGCGGTGCTGGGCGCGCCTCTGACGCATGATTTCGCGGTGATCAGTCTCAGCGATCTGCTGACGCCCTGGGAGAAGATCGAGGCCAGACTCCTGGCGGCGGCGCAGGCGGATTTCTGCATTGCTCTCTACAATCCGGCGAGCAAAAAACGCCGGGATTATCTGCAGCGGGCCTGTGAACTGCTGCTCACATACCGGTCGCCGGAGACGGTCTGCGGCACGGTGACGAACATCGGCCGGACGGGGGAAACCGCGAAGATTTATACGCTGGCGGAGCTGGCGGAGGTGCAGGTGGATATGTTTACGACAGTCTTTGTCGGAAATTCCCAGACGCAGGTGCTGGACGGGCGCATGGTGACGCCCCGGGGGTATAAATTATGAGCTGTGTATTGATTTTTGCCGGAACCAGCGAAGGACGCACGCTGGCTGAACTGATGAATCGCTATGGGAAATCCATCCATATCTGCGTGGCCACGGAGTATGGCGAGAAGGTCCTGGAGGACGAGCTGGCGGAGCGGGTGACCGTGGGGCGGCTGGACGTCCTGCAGATGGAGGAACTGATGGAGCGGGAGGGCGTCGACCAGGTGGTGGATGCCACGCATCCCTACGCGGTGGTAGTGTCGGAGAACATCCGGCATGCCTGTGAGGATAAACAGATCCCTTATCTGCGTCTTCTGCGGAAGTCCGAGGAGGACGCGATCCTGGACCATAAAAATGTGGTTGTTGTCGGCAGTGTGGAGGAGGCCGCGGAGTATCTGAAGGGGGTCTCCGGGAAGGCGCTCCTGACGACGGGCAGCAAGGAGCTGGAGAAATATACGGTCGTGGAGAATTATGCGGAGCGCTTTGTGGCGCGGGTGCTCCCCTCCGCCGAGGTACTGGAGGCCTGTCAGAAGCTGGGTTTTGAGGGGAAGAATGTCATCGCCATGCAGGGACCCTTCTCCGAGGAACTGAATACGGCCATGCTGCGGCAGACCGGTGCTTCGTTTCTGGTGACCAAGGAGTCGGGCAAGGCCGGCGGCTTCCCGGACAAGGTGCGGGCCGCTGAGCGGGCCGGGGCGAGGCTGGTTCTGATCCGTCGTCCTTCGGAGGAGCAGGGACTTTCCCTGGAGGAAACCGTGGAACGGCTGTGCCCGGAGGGCTTGAACGAGGTGCGGGAGATTCGGCTGATTCCCACGGATCCCCGGAAGATTACGCTGCTTGGCATCGGCATGGGAGCCGAAGGACAGCTGACGCTGGACGGCGCCCGGGCCTGCCGGGAGGCAGATGTGATCATCGGCGCGAGACGGATGCTGGAGGCGCTGCAAGGTTTCGGGAAGCCGGTGTTCGAGTCCTACCGCAGCGGGGAGATCCTGCAGTATATTCATGAACACCCGGAGTATCACCGGGTCGTTGTGGCCCTGTCCGGAGATGTGGGCTTCTACAGCGGCGCGAAGAAGCTGCTGGAGGGCATGGAGGAGGATAAGGTAGAGCTGATCTGCGGCATTTCTTCGGTGGCATATTTCTGCTCCCGTCTCCATACGCCCTGGGAGGATGTGACGCTGGTCAGCGCCCACGGACGGAAGACCAACCTGGCGGCGGCCATCCGGGAGAATTCCAAGGTATTCGCCCTGGTGGGAAGCTCCTCCGGGATGCGGGATATCTGCCGGGAGCTGGCCGATGCGGGTCTTGGCCATGTGAAGCTGTGGGTCGGCCAGAACCTGTCTTATTCCGACGAGAAGATCTTCGAGGGGTCGCCGGAGGAGCTTCTCACGGCGGATTTCGCGGCACTGTGCGTGGTTCTGGCGGTGAATCCGCGGGCGGCGGAGCATGTGGTGACGCACGGAATTCCCGACGAGGAATTCCTGCGGGAGAAGGTTCCCATGACTAAAGAGGAGATCCGCAGCATTTCCCTGTCCAAATTGCGCCTGACGCGGCGTTCCGTGCTCTGGGATGTGGGAGCCGGAACCGGCTCTGTGTCCGTGGAAGCCGCCGGACAGGCCACGGAGGGGACGGTCTATGCGGTGGAGAAGAAGACGGCTGCGGCCGAGCTTATCCGGCGCAACGCCCGGAAGTTCGGCGTGACCAATCTGAACGTGGTGGAAGGGACCGCGCCGGAGGCTCTGGAGGAGCTTCCCGTCCCTACGCATGTCTTTGTCGGCGGAAGCGCCGGGAATCTGGAGGGAATCCTGGATGCAGCCTGCATGAAGAATCCGGAGGTCCGCATCGTGGTGAACACGGTGACGCTGGAGACAATGGCGGCCCTGACCGACTATCTGCGGAAGCATCCGCCTATCCATCAGGATCTGGTGCAGGTCTCCTGCGCGCGGGCGAAGAAGATGGGGAACAGTCATCTGATGACAGGCATGAATCCGGTGCTGATCGCATCCTTTGATTATCAGGGAGAGAATCAGTGAAGCGCAGTATTCCCAGAATCATGATCGCTGCGGGAGCCAGCGGCAGCGGCAAGACGACGGTGACCTGTGGCCTGCTGCAGGCGCTGGTGAACCGGGGGCTGCGGACGGCTTCCTTTAAATGCGGCCCTGATTATATCGATCCGATGTTCCACAGTCGGATCATCGGCGTACCAAGCCGCAACCTGGATCCGTTTTTCTGTGATGCGGAGACAGTCCGCTTCCTTCTGGCGCGGGATGCGGAACGGTTCCGGATCTCTGTGATGGAGGGTGTCATGGGCTACTATGACGGGCTGGCGGGAACTTCGCTGCAGGCGTCCTCCTATGATCTGGCCCGCATGACGGAGACGCCGGTGGTGCTGGTGGTCAATACCCGGGGCATGAGCCGTTCGGTGGTGCCGGTCATCCAGGGACTGCTGCGCTATCAGGAGGATTCCCGGATCGTCGGTGTGATCCTCAATCAGATGAGCGCCGGTCTCTATCCGGAGATTCGGGCGCTGGTGGAGAGGGAATGCGGCATCCCGGTCCTGGGATATGTGCCTCGCTCTCCGGAGCTGGTGATCGGCAGCCGCCATCTGGGACTGGTGACGCCGGACGGCGTGGCCGATCTGCAGGAGAAGCTTCAGAAAATGGCGGAGATACTGGAAGAAACCGTGGATGTGGACGGCCTGCTGCGGATGGCGGAGGCGGCCCCGCAGCTTACCTTTACGCCGCCGCAGCTTCCCCGGCTGCCGGAAGGGCAGACGGTGCGTCTGGGGCTGGCGCGGGATGAGGCGTTTTGTTTCTGCTATGAGGATAACCTTGATCTGCTGCGGCGGATGGGAGCGGAGCTCGTTCCTTTTTCTCCGCTGCGGGATCAAGCGCTTCCGGAGGGAGTGCAGGGACTTCTTCTCCCCGGCGGTTATCCGGAGCTCTGCGCGGACCGTCTGGAGGAGAACGGTTCGATGCGCTCTTCCATCCGCAGGGCTCTGGAGGAGGGGCTGCCCTGTCTGGCCGAGTGCGGCGGCTTCATGTACCTGCACCGGGAGATGGAGGACATGGAGGGACGCGTTCACGCGGGCGTGGGGCTCCTTCCCGGCCGGGCCTACCGGACGGAGAAGCTGGGGCGTTTCGGCTATGTGACGCTGACGGCGCATACCTCCCAGCTGCTGGGGGAGGCGGGCATGCAGATCCGCGGGCATGAATTCCACTATTTTGACAGTACCTGCTGCGGGGACAGTTTTCATGCGCAGAAGCCGCTGCGAAAGCGCGGCTGGGAGTGCATGCATGCCACAGAGACGATGGTGCTCGGATTTCCTCATCTGTATTATTACTCGAACCCCGAGGCAATCTGGCATTTTGTGAAGATCTGCGCGGGGGAGAGCGGGAACAACTCTGTCTGATCGATGTCAGCCAATGGGTGACGGAATGGAGAGAAACATGAATTTGCAGGAGACCATGGAGAAGATCGTACCGGCGGACCGGGCCGCTGAGGAGGCGGCCTGGCGGCACTGGGACAGCCTGGCCAAGCCGCTGCGCAGCCTGGGGAAGCTGGAGAAGGGAGTGGTGCAGATCGCCGGGATCGGCGGGACACCCCGGGTGAGATGCGACCGGAAGGCGCTGCTCGTTTTCTGCGCCGACAATGGGGTCGTGGAGGAGGGCATCTCTCAGAGCGGCCAGGACGTGACGGCCATTGTGGCGGAGAATTTCCTCGACGACCGGACCTGCACGGCTATCATGGCCCGGGAATGCGGGGCTGATCTGATTCCGATCGACATCGGCATGGCTGTGGATACCCGGGTGAACCGGGCGGACAAGATCGCCTACGGTACGAAAAATTTTGCCCGGGAACCGGCCATGACCAGAGAGCAGGCGGCGGCGGCCATCGAGGTGGGCATCCGCTGGGCGGAGAAATGCCATGCCAGGGGTTACGATATCCTGGCAACCGGCGAGATGGGCATCGGCAATACCACGACCAGCAGCGCCGTGACTTCGGTGCTTCTCGGTGTGCCGGTGGAGACGGTGACCGGGAAGGGCGCCGGACTGTCCGACGCGGGACTGCAGAGGAAAATACAGGTCATCCGGGACGCGGTGAAGCGGCATCGTCCGGATCCGCAGGATGCGCTGGACGTTCTCGCGAAGGTCGGAGGTCTTGACATCGCGGGGATGGCGGGGGTCTTCCTCGGGGGCGCGGCGCTGCATATGCCCGTGGTCATCGACGGTTTTATCTCCGGGACGGCGGCGCTCGTCGCGCAGAGGCTCTGCCCTCTGTCCCGGGAATACATGATGGCTTCGCACATTTCCGGGGAACCGGCGGGGGCGATGCTGCTGGATGCGCTGGGCATGGATCCCTGGCTGCACTGCGAGATGCGGCTCGGAGAGGGCTCCGGCGCCGTGGCCATGTTCCCGATTCTCGATATGGCGGTGAAGGTCTATTACAGCATGGCGACCTTTGACGAGACGGAGATCGAGACCTATGTGCCCCTGTAGGCGGGAGGGGACAGCTGTAGTATTATTGAAGCTGAATCAAAGAGGCCGGTGAAAAAGCTGACCCGGAGATATGCGGGAGGAAGAGCGATGTTTGCAGTGGTAAGCGGCGGCAGCGGCAGCGGGAAATCGGCTTTCGCCGAAGCTCTGGCGATGACCTGCGAGCCGGGCAGGAAGATCTATATCGCCACCATGGAGCCCTATGATGAGGAGGGAAAACGGCGCGTGAAGCGCCACCGCCGGATGCGGGAGGGAAAGCATTTTCGGACGATCGAGTGCTTCCGGCATCTGGACTGTGTGGCTGTGGAACCGTCGGACACAGTACTTCTTGAGTGCATGTCGAACCTCGTGGCCGGAGAAATGTTCCACCCGGAGGGCCGGGGCGGAGAGACCGCGCAGGCGGTGCTTATGGATGTCCGGCGGCTGGCGGCTTCCTGCCGGAACCTGATCGTGGTGACCAACGACGTCTTCGGTGACGGCATTGAGTATGCGGAGGGCTCGCAGCGCTATCTGGAAGTGCTGGGAGAGATCAATCAGGGACTGGGACATTCGGCGGAGCAGGTCTTTCAGGTGGTCTGCGGCATCCCGGTACGGGTGAAAGGATGAGTGTATGGTACTAATTACGGGAGGCGCATTCCAGGGGAAACTGGACCGGGCCAGAGAGCTGGCGGCGCGGGAAGACCGTGAACCGGTCATTGTCTCGGAGGAGTACGCCCGGGCAGAGGACATCATACGTGCCGATATCTGGGATCAGTTCCATGCCTGGGTGAAACGGCGCATGGAAGAGGGCGTTGACGCGCAGACAGAGGCAGAGCTGGCAGAGATTCTTGCGGCCAATCCTCGTCTAATTATCGTGACCCGGGAAATGGGCTGCGGTCTGGTGCCGGTGGATGCCTTCGAGCGCGCCTGGCGGGAGCGGGTCGGCCGCCTGGGCTGCTTCCTTGCCGAACGGGCGGAGCGGGTTTATCTGGTAACCTGCGGCGTGCCTCTGTGCATCCGGGAGGAGGAAACGCCATGCTGACCGCGTCGGCTCTGGCTCTGGTACTGGGCTTCATTCTGGATTTCTTCCTGGGCGACCCTCACGGACTCTGGCATCCGGTGCAGGGGATCGGCTGGCTCATTACAACCTGGGAGAAGCTCCTGCGGAGAATCTTTCCGAAGACACCGGCGGGCGAGTGCGCGGCCGGTGGGCTTCTGGTGGTTCTGGTCATTGTGTCTTCTCTGATTCTGCCTGCGGCGATCCTGTTTCTGGCCTGCCGCTGGTCGATGATCGCGGGTGTCGTGGTGGAGACCGTGTTCTGCTATCAGATTCTGGCGGCCCGCAGCCTGCAGCGGGAGAGCGCGAAGGTCGCGGACGCGCTGCAGGAGAGCCTGCCCGCGGGACAGCGTGCTGTCTCCATGATCGTGGGACGCGATACGGAGCGGCTCGATGAAGAAGGCGTCGTGAAGGCGGCGGTGGAAACAGTGGCCGAGAATACCTCAGACGGCATTATTGCTCCGATGGTCTTCATGGCGCTGGGCGGCAGTCTGCTGGGATTCTTTTATAAGGCAGTCAACACCATGGATTCCATGGTGGGCTATAAAAATGAGAAGTATCTGTATTTCGGGCGGGCGGCGGCCCGGTTTGATGATCTTTGCAACTACATTCCGGCCCGTCTGTCGGGAATCCTGATGATTGCTGCGGCCTGGCTGCTGGGCTTTGACGGGAAAAATGCGGCGCACATCTACCGGCGGGATCGCCGGAAGCACGCCAGTCCCAACTCGGCGCACACCGAGGCGGTCATGGCCGGAGCGCTGGATATCCAGCTGGCCGGAGACGCCTGGTATTTTGGCAAGCTGCATCGGAAGGACACCATCGGGGATCCGATTCGTCCGGTGGAGGTCGCCGATATCGGTCGTTCTCACCGGCTGATGTATGGGACCGCCGTGCTGGGGCTGATTCTGCTGACCGGACTGCGGCTGCTGGCGGCGATGCTGTTAGGGCAGATATAGAAGTCTGAGCATATTTGCCGGGATGAGAAGAACTGTCATGTCAGGGCGGTTATGCCATTTGTCTGCGGAGCGGATGAGCGACAGAGAGAACAAGGAGCGATACACCATGTATGAACACGGCGGGGACATCTATCGCCGGGAGGTCCGGCTGGACTTTTCGGCCAATCTGAACTTCCTGGGGATGCCGGAGTCGGTGCGCCGGGCGGCCCGGGAGGGGGCGGCTCACGCTGACTGCTATCCGGATATTCGCTGTGAGGCATTGAGCCGCGCCATCGCAGCGCGCGAGCAGGTGTCCGTGGAGCAGGTGCTCTGCGGCAACGGTGCCACCGATCTGATCTTCACACTGGCGCTGGCCGAGCGGCCGCATCGCGCCGTCGTCTTCGCGCCGACCTTTCATGAATATACGCAGGCGCTGGAGGCGGTGGGCTGTGAGATCATTTTCTGTCCGCTGCGGGCGGAGGAGGAATTTTGCTATGACCGGCACGTCCTCTCCCTCCTGCCGGAGGACGTAGATATGCTGGTGCTCTGCAACCCCAACAATCCCACCGGACAGACGGCAGACCGGGCGCTTCTGCGAGAAATCCTTGAGACCTGTCAGGCCAGGAACATTTGTCTGCTTCTGGACGAGTGTTTTATTGATTTTCTGGAGGACCCGGCGGCGCATACGCTGGTTCCGCAGCTGTCTGAGTATCCCTGCCTGTTTATCCTGAAGGCTTTTACCAAGCTCTACGCCATGGCCGGACTGCGGCTGGGCTATGCGCTGACCGCCGATGCGGGCCGGATGGAGCGGCTTCTGGCGGCACACCCGCCCTGGAGCGTGTCCGTTCCCGCCCAGCAGGCCGGTTTGGCCGCTCTGGAGGAGACAGAATACGTGCGCCGCTACCGGACGCTGCTGGCTGAAGAGAGACCCTGGCTGAAGGCGGCTCTGACTGACGCCGGGATGCGGGTGTTCGGCTCGCAGGCCAATTATGTATTTTTTAAGGGACAATGGGGGCTGGCCGCCGCGCTGGCGGGGGAAGGCATCCTGATCCGGGACTGCTCGAACTATCGGGGCTTAACGGAAGGCTACTACCGGGTGGCTGTGCGCAGTCATGCGGAAAATGTACAGCTGATGGAAGCATTTTCCCGCATCGCGGGGAAGGAAAGGAGAGCGTGATGGCGAAATCACTGATGATCCAGGGAACGATGTCGAACGCGGGGAAGAGCCTGCTGACCGCGGGGCTCTGCCGCATCTTCCATCAGGACGGCTACCGGGTGGCTCCCTTCAAATCTCAAAATATGGCTCTGAACTCCTTCATCACCCGCGAGGGACTGGAAATGGGCCGGGCGCAGGTCATGCAGGCGGAAGCGGCCTGCTGTGAACCCTCGGTGCGGATGAATCCGATCCTTCTCAAACCTACCAACGACGTCGGCTCGCAGGTCATCGTCAACGGGGAAGTCCGGGGAAATATGAGCGCCCGCGACTATTTCCGTTATAAAAAGCAGCTGATCCCGGATATTCTCGCGGCCTACGACAGTCTGGCCCGGGAGAATGACATCATCGTCATTGAGGGAGCCGGCAGTCCGGCGGAAATCAACTTAAAAGCCGATGACATCGTCAACATGGGGATGGCGAAAATGGCGAAGGCGCCGGTGCTTCTCGTGGGAGATATCGACCGGGGCGGTGTATTCGCCCAGCTTCTGGGAACCATCCTGCTCCTCGAGGAGGACGAGAAACGGCTGGTGCGCGGCATGATCATCAATAAATTCCGCGGGGATAAGACGATTCTCGATCCCGGCATCGTCATGCTGGAGGAGCGCAGCGGCGGCATCCCGGTGGTGGGTGTGGCTCCTTACATGCACATTGATGTCGAGGACGAGGACAGCCTCTCGGAGCGGCTGGAGAACCGGACCATGCAGGGACAGATCGATATCGCCGTGCTGCGTCTGCCGCGCATCGCGAATTTTACAGATTTTAACCGTCTCGAGAGCGTCGAAGACGTGACAGTGCGCTATGTGCAGCGCGTTTCTGAACTGCGGAATCCGGATCTGATCCTGCTTCCCGGAACGAAGAATACCATGAAGGATCTGCTGTGGCTGCGCCAGAGCGGTCTGGAAGCAGCGGTTCTCAAAGCCGCCCGGGCGGGAACGCCGGTATTCGGCATCTGCGGCGGCTATCAGATGCTGGGGGAGACCCTGGCCGATCCGGAGGGCGTCGAGGAGGGCGGAACACTGCGCGGCCTGGGACTGCTGCCGATGGATACGGTCTTTGCCGGGGAGAAGACAAGAACCCGCGTCGAGGGGCGGGTCGCGGCGCCGGGCGGGCCGCTGGCGGGGCTGTCCGGCTGTCCGGTAGAGGGCTATGAGATTCATATGGGCGTCAGTACCTGGCGGGAGACCGGACAGGCACTGAACACATTGACAGACGGCGTCACCGGGATCTCCAAGGAGGACGGCGGCTGGTCCGGAAATGTATACGGCACCTATGTCCACGGATTTTTTGATACGCCGGAGATCGTCCGCGCCCTGCTGGGAAGCCTGGCTTCCCGGAAAGGGATGAAGGTGGAGGAACTGGGTATGATGGACTATGAGGCTTACAAGCAGCAGCAGTACGATATCCTGGCCGATGAACTGCGGAAGCATCTGGATATGGAGAAGATTTACGAGATTGTAAATGCGGGAACGGAAGGGTTTCTGTAAGAAGAAATCGATCTTCGCGTGAAAAGGCTGCCGGAGGAAAAGGCGTGGTTCCTAGAGTGAAGGACGCTGAAGAGATAGAAGGGACGTGAGTGAAAAATGCGTACACAGCTGGAAAAGGTACTCCCCATGGAGATCGAGCGGCGGAGCTTTGAAATTATCACCGAGGAGCTGGGAGACCGGCAGTTCCCGGCGGCGGAGGAGCCCATCGTCAAGCGGGTGATCCACACGACGGCGGATTTTGACTATGCGGACAACCTCGTATTTACCCATGATGCGGTGGCGGCGGCGAAGGAGGCCATCCGGCGGGGCGCGTGCATCGTGACCGATACACAGATGGCCCGCTCCGGCATCAACAAGCGGGTGCTGGCGTCCTTCGGCGGGGAGGTCTTCTGCTTCATGTCCGACCCGGACGTGGCGGAGGCGGCGAAACGGGACCATACGACCCGGGCAACGGCCAGCATGGAGAAGGCTGCGCGCCTGAACCGTCCGCTGATCTTCGCCGTGGGAAATGCGCCGACAGCTCTGGTGAAGCTTTACGATATGATTCAGGAGGGGCGGATCGCTCCGGAGCTGATCATCGGCGTCCCGGTCGGCTTCGTCAATGTGGTGACTTCCAAGGAAATGATCCTGGAGACGGATGTCCCGGCGATCGTGGCCCGGGGCCGGAAGGGCGGCAGCAATGTGGCCGCCGCGATCTGCAACGCGCTTCTCTATGAGATGGATCCCAGCCGTACGGGAGCCGGGAAATAAGAGCGTCAGAACACAGAAATGAGAAAACAGTTTGAATCAACAGGAAAAGAGAATACGCTTGTCTGAAAACGAAAAGGCAGAGATCGATGACAGAAAAGGAAACGCGAGGCGCAGGGAAGTGAAGAGTGAGACCATGAATATACAGATGACAGGAATTGACCACAGCCTCGCGCCCGTGGAGATCCGCGAGCTGTTTTCCTTCACCCGGAAGGGCGCCGCGGCGGCCATGGAGGAGCTGCGGCAGCGGGAGGGAATCCTCGGCTGTGTGATTCTCTCGACATGTAACCGGATGGAGCTCTGGGTGCACACCGGGGAGGGATGCGAACTGCCTCTCCATGCCATCCTGTGTGAGCTTAAGGGCCTGGAACCGACGGATTATGAGAAATTTTTTGTTCATCGCTGTGATATGGAGGCGGTGCGGCATCTTTTTCGGATGACCAGCGGCCTGAAATCCCGCATCCTCGGGGAGGATCAGGTGCTGACGCAGGTGAAGGAGGCGCTGCGGAATGCCCGGGAGGTGTACAGCACGGATCCGGTGCTGGAGACGCTCTTTCGCATGGCGATCACCGGCGCCAAGAAGGTGAAAACGGGGATGCAGATGTCTACGGCAAATCTGTCCGCCGTGGAACAGGCTGTGGCCGGGATGAAACGGCGCGGTTATTCCTTTGCGGGCAGGCGCTGTCTGGTCATCGGCAATGGCGAGATGGGCAAGCGGGCGGCGCAGGCCCTGGCGGCCGAGGGCGCGGACGTGACCGTGACCGTTCGCCAGTACCGCAGCGGCGTCGTGGAAATCCCCGTGGGGTGCCATCGTATCAACTATGGCGACCGGCTGGGCCTGCTGCCGGACTGTGATCTGCTGGTCAGTGCCACCAGCAGCCCCAACACGACAATCCGGTATCAGGATGTGCGCGATCTTCCGGTGAAACGGCAGCAGATCTACATCGATCTGGCCGTGCCCCGGGATATCGAGCCGGAGGTGGGGAGTCTGCCCCAGGTGACATTGTATGACATCGACAGCTTCTCCGTGACTCAGTCGGAGGAGCTGACCGAACAGATTCGCCGGGCGGAGGAAATTCTTGAGGAACAGATTCATGAATTTATGGTCTGGTACGAGGGCCGCGATCTGATTCCCCGGGTCCGCCGGGTGGGCCGCGCGGCCGCGGATGATGTCTGCTGGCGCATGGGGCGGACCGTGAGGAGCCTGCCTCTGACGGAGGAGGATGCGGACAGTCTGCGCCAGGCCGTCTGCGCTTCCTCGGAGAAGGTCATTGAAAAAATGCTCTTCACCATACGCAATGAGGCCGGTGTCGATGTGCTGCGCAAATGCCTGGAAGCCGCGGAAACGGAATTCACGGAGGAGGAAACATGAGCGGGACGATACCGAAATTCCCCTATTTCCGGGATATCTCTGGCTGGCAGGTGCTGGCATTCGGCGGCGGACACATCGCGGAGCGCCGGGTGGGGACACTGTTGTCCTTCGGAGCGCATATCCGGGTCGTAAGCCCGGAGCTGACGCCGGGTCTGACAGCGCGCTGGCGAGCCGGGGAAATCGCCTGGAAACAGGGCTGCTATGAACCGGACATGCTTTCCGGTCCGGAGGAGACCCAGATGGTTCTGGCGGCCACCGACAACCCGGCGGTGAATACGGCGATCTTCCGGGCCTGCCGGGAGAGAGGAATTCGGGTCAATAATGCCTCCAATCAGGAGGAATGCGACTTTTTCTTCCCCGCCGTCGTCCGGGACGGGAATCTGATCCTCGGCGTGACCTCCGGCGGGAGCGATCACGGGAGAGTCCGGCGGGCCGCCGCCGCGCTGCGGAAGCTTGTGAAGAAGGAGGAACTGCGATGAGAACCATTCGTATCGGAAGTCGGGAGAGTCGGCTGGCGGTGATCCAGTCTGAGACAGTGCTGGATTACCTGCGCGACCGGGACCCGGAGGTCAGTCCGGAACTGGTCACGATGAAGACAACCGGCGATAAGATCCTGGACCGGAGTCTGGAAGCGATCGGCGGCAAAGGCCTCTTCGTCCGGGAACTTGACCGGGCACTTCGTGAAGGGCGCAGTGATCTCTCTGTTCACAGCCTCAAGGATGTGCCCATGGAGGTGCCGGAGGATCTGCCGTTGCTGGGATTCTCCCGCCGGGAGGATCCCCGGGATGCCCTGGTGTTGCCGAAGGGAGCCACGTCCTGGGATCGCAGCTTACCCGTGGGTTGTTCCAGCCGACGGAGGATGGTGCAGCTGCAGCGGCTGGCTCCGGATGTGACATTTGCCCCGGTGCGGGGCAATGTACAGACGCGGCTTAAGAAGCTGGATGCCGGGGAATACGGGGCACTGATCCTGGCCGCGGCGGGTTTGCGGCGGCTGGGACTGGCGGGCCGCATCTCGCATCTGTTTTCCGCGGACAGGATGATCCCGGCGGCCGGACAGGGAATCCTGGCCGTGCAGGGACGCGCCGGAGAGGATTACTCCTTCCTGAAAGGATATTTCTGTGAGGAAGCGCGGGTCTGTGCGCTGGCGGAGCGGGCTTTTGTCCGGCGTCTCGACGGAGGCTGCAGCTCTCCGATCGCTGCCCATGCATGGGTACAGGGAGACGCGCTGACCCTGCGGGGACTGTACTACAGTGAGGAGAAACAGGATTTCGCAACGGGCATCCTCACCGGCCGCTGCTGTGAGGGAGAGTACCTCGGCGCAGAGCTGGCGGAACGTCTGCGGCGTCAGCTGGACGGATGATTGAAGGAAATGCGGGAAGTATTTGGCAGACAGCCGGTGCAGGAAAAGGTTCGGAAGTCGGGAAATGTCAGGTGGGAGGTCGCGTATGACAGGTAAAGTATGGTTGGTGGGAGCCGGTCCCTCGGATATCGGATTGCTGACCCTGAAGGGCAAGGCGGTGCTGGAGGCCGCCGAGGTGGTGGTCTACGACGCTCTGGTGAGCCCGGAAATCCTGGCGCTGGTGCCGGAGGACGCAGAGCTTGTCAACGTGGGGAAGCGTTCCCATCATCATATCCGCAGGCAGGAGGAGATCAACCAGATCCTTCTTGAGGAAGCGCTGCAGGGGAAACGGGTCGTCCGCCTCAAGGGCGGAGATCCGTTCCTCTTTGGACGCGGCGGCGAAGAGCTGCAGCTGCTTACGGAGCATGAGATTCCCTATGAGATCGTGCCGGGCGTGACCTCAGCCATCGCCGTACCGGCCTACAGCGGCATTCCCGTGACGCACCGGGATTTCTGCTCCTCGGTGCACATCATCACAGGACACAAGAAGAAGGATGCGCCGCTGGATCTGAACTTTGATGCTCTGGTATCCATGAAAGCGACGCTGGTCTTCCTCATGGGAGTGACGGCTCTGCCGGACATCTGCGCCGGACTGCTGGCAGCGGGGATGGATCCGAAGACCCCGGCAGCCATCGTGGAGAAGGGCACCACCGCCGAGCAGCGGCGTGTGGTCTCGACGGTGGCCGGACTTCCGGAGGAGAGCCGACAGGCGGCCATCGAAGCGCCGGCCATCATCGTGGTAGGACCGGTGTGCCGTCTGGCGGAGGAGTTCGCCTGGGCGGAGAAACGGGAGCTGGCCGGCTGCCGTGTGATCGTGACCCGCCCCCGGGATCGGGCATCTGCTCTGACAGACCGATTGCGGCAGAAGGGCGCGCAGGTCATCGATATCCCGGCGATTCGCACGGAGGCCATTCCCGATAATAAGGCGCTTCAGGATGCTCTGGGCCGGCTGGCGGAGTTTCAGTGGATCGTATTTACAAGTCCGGCCGGAGTGAAGATCTTCCTCGAAGCGCTGCGGGCGGAGAAAAAGGATGTGCGGAGCCTGGCGGGCTGCCGTCTGGCCGTCCTGGGACCGGGCACCCGCCGGGAGCTGGAACGCTGCGGCCTCTTTGCTGACCTGGAGCCGGGTACCTATGACGGTGTCAGCCTGGGACGGGCGCTGGCGGCCGTCCTGCAGCCGGGCGAGAGGGTACTGCTGCCCCGGGCGGCGAAGGGGAACCCTGAGATCGTGGAGGAGATTCGCAAGGCTCCTTCGGTGATCCTCGAGGACATTCCCATTTACGAGACCCTGTATGAGAAATCACCCCTCATCGATGAACGGGCAGAGTTCGAGAAGCATCCGCAGACGCTGGCCGTGTTTACCAGCGCCTCCACTGTGCGGGGGTTCCTTGTGGCCACGGAGGGGCTGGACGTGAGCCGGGTGCGGGCCCTCTGCATCGGAAAACAGACCGCCCGGGCCGCCGGGGAAGCCGGGATGCGGACGTACACGGCGGAAAAAGCGACGATGGACAGCCTGGAGGAGCTCGTCTGCCGCGTGCACAGAGAGATGGAAGAGAAAGATTGTGGCGAATAAAACAAGAAATGTCATTCATGTGTCCACTGTTATGGGTATAGCATATTCCTTATGATAGAGACAGATACAATGGTCGAAAAATGGCTGCTTGTGTGCGAAAGTTATACGCGACAGGAAGTTTTTTACTAGAAAGACTGGAGGTAAGAATCAAATGGACATGACACAGAGACCGAGGCGTCTGCGCTACGGCGCTTCTTTAAGGAAAATGGTACGGGAAACCCGCATGGACAAATCCGCTCTGATCTATCCCGCCTTCGTCATGGAGGGCGAGAATCAGCGGGAGGAGATTCCCTCGATGGAGGGGCAGTATCGCTACACCGTCGATCAGCTGATGTATAAGATCGAGGAGCTGCTGAATGTCGGAGTAGACAAGGTGATGCTCTTCGGCATTCCCGACCACAAGGACGAGTGGGGCAGCGGCGCCTACGATGAGAACGGCATCGTGCAGAAGGGCTTCCGGGCGATCAAGGAGCGTTTTCCGGAAATGTACTGCATCGGCGACGTGTGCATGTGTGAATATACCTCTCACGGCCACTGCGGCATCCTCAACGGGCAGGAGGTCGACAACGACCGCACCCTGGACTATCTGGCGCGGACGGCGCTCTCGCAGGTGGAGGCCGGAGCGGACATGGTAGCGCCCTCCGATATGATGGACGGCCGGGTGGCCGCGATCCGGAAGCTGCTCGATGCCAACGGACACCAGAACACGCCCATCATGTCCTACGCGGTGAAGTATGCCTCCGCCTTCTACGGCCCCTTCCGCGAGGCTGCCGGGTCGGCGCCCTCCTTCGGCGACCGCAAATCCTACCAGATGGATTATCATAACCGCCGCGAGGGCGTCAAGGAAGCGCTGCTTGACATCGAAGAGGGCGCAGACATCCTCATGGTCAAGCCCGCAATGGCCTTCGGCGATGTCATCCGTGAACTGAAGGAGACGACCCACGTCCCCATCGCTGCCTACAACGTCAGCGGCGAGTACGCGATGGTTAAGGCCGCGGCCGGACAGGGCTTCGTGGACGAGACCGCCATCCTCTGTGAGATCGCGGTCAGCGCTTTCCGGGCCGGAGCCGACATCTACCTGACATATTTCGCCGAAGAGCTGGCACGCTGCATGGATAAGGGGTATATCGGATAGAAGAGGAGAAAAACATGACACGATCAGAGGAACTCTTTGAGGAAGCGAAGAAATATATCCCGGGCGGGGTCAACAGCCCGGTGCGGGCCTTTGGCTCCATCGGCTCCACGCCGCGGTTCATCCGCAGCGGCTCCGGCGGCCATATGACGGACGAGGACGGCCTGGAGTATGTAGATTTCATCGGCTCCTGGGGCCCTATGCTCCTGGGACACGACCGGGAAGAGGTGCGGGAGAGCGTCTTGGATGCGGTGAGCCGGGGCTTGAGTTTCGGAGCCGCCACGGAGATCGAGGTGCGGATGGCGCGGCTCATCTGTGAGATGGTACCCTCCATCGAAATGGTGCGCATGGTGAACTCCGGCACGGAAGCCGTGATGAGCGCCATCCGTGTGGCTCGGGGCTTCACCGGACGGGACAAGATCGTGAAATTCGACGGCTGCTACCACGGCCACTCCGACGGGCTGCTGGTGCGGGCCGGGTCCGGCGTTATGACAGCGGGGGCGCCGGGAAGTCTGGGCGTCCCGGCCGGATGCACGGCGGACACGCTGACGGCACGGTACAACGACCTGGCGAATGTTGAAGCGCTCTTTGCTGAGAATCCGGGGCAGATCGCCGCCGTGATCGTTGAACCGGTGGCGGCCAACATGGGTGTGGTGCTGCCGGAGGAGGGCTTCCTTCCGGGACTGCGGGAGCTCTGCACGGAGTACGGCGCGCTGCTGATCTTCGATGAGGTCATCACCGGCTTCCGGCTGGGCCCCGACGGGGCGCAGGGCTGGTTCGGCGTGACGCCCGATCTCACTACATTTGGCAAGATCATCGGCGCCGGGATGCCCGTGGGCGCCTACGGCGGCCGCCGGGAAATCATGGAGCTGGTCGCGCCCTTAGGCGGCGTCTATCAGGCCGGTACACTCAGCGGCAACCCCGTAGCCATGGCTGCCGGATATACGCAGCTCTCTCTGATGCAGAAGTACCCGGAATGGTATGAAGAGCTGAACGCGAAGGCGGATCGTTTCTTCACCTCCATGCAGGAGATCCTGACGCGCTGCGGGAAGCCGTACCAGGTCAGCCACCTCGGTTCCCTGGGCTGCCTGTTCTTCACCGCGGAGACCGTCCGGGATTACGATAGTGCGAAGACCTCCGACACGGCGGCCTTCGCCCGCTACTGCAACTTCATGCTGAACCATGGCGTCTACCTGGCGCCCGCACAGTTCGAGGCCATCTTTCTCTCCGCCGCACATACGGAGGAGGACCTGACGAAATTCCTGGGGCTGCTGGAGGAATATATGAAATAACCTGTCAGACGGCTTTAAAGGTCGGGATCGTCCAACGATGGTCCCGACTTATTTTGACTACTTGACAGGGCGATGTCAGTTTTATAAACTATTGGTATCAACATAAGGAACAAAAAAATACAGGAATCAGCCGGGGGGAAAAGAATGCGGATAGCACTATGCGATGATGATCAAAACTGGCTTGATCAGTCGGAGAAAATCATAAAGGATTTCGGGAAAAAGAACAATCTGGACATGGAGCTGCGCTGCTTCCGTGAGGGGGAGGCCTTGCTGTCGTGGGCCGGTGAGCCGCCAGAGGTTCTCTTCCTGGATATTCAATTCGACACAGACAAAAACGGGATGGACATCGCCTCGCAGGTCAATGCGGAGTGGCCGGACAGTCTGATCATCTATCTGACTGATTATTTAAAATATGCCACCCATGTTTATCATACGGAGCATGTTTTTTACATCCTGAAAAACGAGTTCGCTCCCCGGATCGGGGAAGTCTTCCGGAAGATCTTCCATGAACTGGAGCAAAAGCAGAAAATGCTGATTTTCCATCTGAATAAAGGCGGCTCCGTTTCTCTGTATCCCAGGGAAATCCTATTCTTTGAACGCCGGGGACGACTGACAGAGATCAATACGGTTTCAGGAACCTGGTGCATAAAGGATCCGCTGGCGGAGGTTGAAAAGCAGCTTCCGGACATCGACTTTGTACGCTGCCACCAAAGCTATATCGTCTATTTTCCGGCTATCCTGGAATACCACAAAAAATGGTTTATCTTGAAGAACAGTGAGCGAATCGAGATCAGCCGAAGCTACTGGAACCGCTGCGGACAGGCATTTCTGCGGTGGTCCCTGATGCAGACTGAATAAGACGAAATGGCAGGAGATCACCGATGGTCGTGTTTGTGATATTCTTCCTGATGCTTCTGGCCATTTTATTTCTGACCAATCAAGCCTTGCAGCTTCAGGAAAAAGAATTTGAGAATGAGCTTGTAAAAGAATATGTGGAATCCGTCGGAGAGCTTTGTTCCGGTTTCCAGGAGAGAAAAGAATATATCCGCCGGTACCGCCATGATCTGTCCAAACATATCCGGATTCTTCAGTCTATGGCGGAGGAAGAGGGGGTACCGGAAGGGCAGGATGGTTCTGAAACAGGGAATTTCAGAAAATGGAAAGCCTTCATCGGGGAGGAAAATGCCGGTGAGCCGTGCAGCCTGTTAGAGACCCTTCTCTGTATACATAAAGAACGCTGTGAGGAAGCTCAGATCCCCTTTTCGGTGATCGCCGATCCGCGGGACTGCTTACGGATCGACACGTTGATTCGGGACATAAATCTGGTTGCGCTGCTTCAGAATCTGTTCGACAATGCGATCGAAGCGCAGGAACGGATTCCGGCCGGTGAGCCCAAAGGAATACAGTTTTCGATGACCAGGGAATCCGGCATGCTGCGGATCGAATTACAGAATCAGATCTCTTTCACGGAATCTGTCGATTTTCGGACAACAAAACCGGAGCCATCCGAGCACGGTCTCGGAATGAAGATCATCGACGTTGTGGCTCGTCATTATAACGGCCAATGGGAAAGGACGGCTGACTCAAAAAAACATGTCCTGAAGATCGTCCTTATGTTTCCCCTGATGGAACAGGATGAAGCTGTGAATAAAAAGAAAGGGGGCGCCGGATGAACGGGGATGTGGCGGCGATACTGTATGCCTGCAAAGAAAGTATTTTAACTAATATGTTCATGCCAAGCATTCTGGTGTGTGTGATCGTATGTACAGTTCTGACTGCCAGGCAACCTGTCTGGATGGTTATCGCATTTATAAATATCAAGGCTTGTTATGTCCAGATACTCTCCCCCTGGCTTGTTGAAAAATCGGACCTGTTCTTCTTTCTTCCGGCAGTCAATGCCCTCGTCTTCCCCTTGCTGGGATGTGCCCTGATCATGTTTGTCTTCCGGGGTGACGTTATAAAATCAATTCTGACTGTTATAATCTGCGAACCGGTATCCATGCTGATCGGCTTCTTCAGCCAGAGGCTGACAGAGCTTTTCCTGCCGCAACAGAGCATGATGATAATACCTGTCTTTCTTGTCGTCTCAGTTCTCTTATATTACCTGGTCAGACCGCTGCTTTTGATATGCCGTGTCAGTGAGATCAGACACAAAAAGATGGCGGGGGCTTTGTTGGTGACAGGTTTGTCTGTATCCTCTCTTTCCTATTTTATCAACATAGAAGGTTTATGGAAATATGGATTTGAATATGTAATTTTAAGCATGGGATGGTTTCTGACGATCAGTCTGATCATCTTGTTTTTCCTTATGAGGGACAATCGTCAGGTCAGCATGGAAGGAGAGTATCTGAAGCTGCAGCAGAGTCTGATAGATAGCAACTACAGAATATTAAAGCAGACCAGGATCCAGGACTATGAACGGATGATCCGCGAACTGGACGAGCAGATGAAAAAATTGAAGATCAGCAATTCCGCAGAAAAATCCGTGAAAATACAGAATTACCTGACCCATCTGGAACAGGAATACGCCTCGCTCCGTTCCGGAATATACTGCGACGATCCGATGATCGATGCCGTGCTCTGCTATCAGGCCGGAATCCTGGAACGGTCAGGCGTCGCGTTCTCCTGCCATTGCCAGGACTATGCACGGGGCCGCATCGAAGAAAGCGATCTCGCACAGATCCTGCTGCGCATGCTGGAAACAGCGGCGCAGACCTGCCCGGAACTCAATGAGCAAAATGCGCAGAACAGCGACAACCCTCCCTGTTCCGCCATGACACTGGGAATCTCGTCACTCAAAGGCCAGCTGATCCTTCATATGTCGCTGACGACGGGAAATACCAGACCGCTGAAAACGCAGTGGATGAAACCCTGGCTGAAAAAATACAGCGGAGCACTCAGACAGGAGTGCCAAAACGGGTGCAGAGATGTTGTGGTGGGGCTGGCGATGGGGGAGGAGGAGTGAGGGGCCTTCGTATTGGGGGATAGAGGGCTTGGCAGATTATAAAAATAATGCAGAATATTCCAAAAAACGCGCAGATTGTGTATGGTTAGACAATTTGTGCGTTTTTTGTTGTAAAATATAGAACGGTCTTTTTACGGCATGGGTGGCTATTACCCCCGACGCTAACAAGGGAATAAGATGACAGGATTTCCTGTGTATTTGCTTGTCCTGCAAGCGTAATATCATAATATATATTTCTACTTATGATATCAATTCAATATAACGGTAGGTGAGTTTATAGCTGAGGTAGCCGAAACCATTATTTAAGAAAGAAGGTAAAAACTATGATGTATATTTCTGTTCCTGTTGGTCGCTTCGCCGCAGAGGAAGATGCAGCTGCTGCAAAACGTAGAGAGATCGCTGAAAGACTTAAAAGGGGTGAGTCCGTTAATGTAACTCCTTCCGGTCAGATTGTTGAACCTAATGACCCTCAAGCACAGGTGAGTAGAACACTGAAAGCTCCTGAAGGCAAGTTGGCATAAGGAGGGGTAACTGTGGCTGGATTTTATTGGTACGAAAGAAACGCTCAACTTTTTAATGATGAAAAACAGGCAATGAACCTGTATTTCCCTAACTTTGTTTTAGACCGATTAGCTGATGGAAGAATCTGCTGGGTCGGCAACCTTAATCCCAGAGGTGCTGACGGCGGCACATGGACTCTGATGGTGGTGTACGACCACAATCATCCTCACAACAATACATACGGTGGTTCTTTGCGAGTTTACTCTGTAAAGCCTGATCTGAACGAGCTGTATAAAGCGGCTGGTTCACTTCCTCATGTTCTGAGAGATGCTAACGGCGATCTTTATATGTGTACCGCACGAAAAGAAGATATTGATTCCGGCAACCGCACAACATCCGCAGCTAAAGCTCTTGGCTGGGCAGCAAAATGGATTTTTGCAGTTGAGGGGTGGCTTGCCGGCGAAATTGGTGACGAGGTGTTTGAGCATACTTATTGATGTTCAAGCCAAAAACAAAGGAAGGGGTGCAGAAATGCCAAAGTGTGTCGTTTTTTCTGAACGAGCCTTTATCTCCATATTGGTCGAAACACAGGAGAAAATCAAAACGGAAACCGGTGGAGTATTCTTAGGCTATCGTAAAGGCGATATTTGGTATGTCATTGAAAGCATTGATCCCGGTCCGAACTCTGTCTTTCAGACTGCCTATTTTGAATACGACCAAGTCTACATAAATCATTTAATAAATAAAGTGTCCAAGCTGTACGCCACACAGCTTGACTTAATCGGCTTATGGCATCGACACCCTGGTTCTTTCGATTCCTTCTCTGGAACGGACGATGGAACAAATACGAAGTATGCCGAATTGGATAAACAGGGAGCAATTTCGGCATTGGTCAACATCGACCCACAGTTCAGATTGACCATGTACTCCGTAACCCTACCTCTGAAATACGAAAAGATTAAATATATTGTTGGAGATTCCTACATCCCTAAAGATTTGCTGGAGAAAAAAGATGGGACGATGCTGCAACAGCAAATGTCAATTCCTATTCAACAACCGGCAGTATCAAGCATCAACAAATTCAAAATGCTTGCAACTCAAATGGCGAAGAATCAAGCTAAGCCGCAAAAGGCGAGTTCTATTCCGGTTGAACTCACTGAGTTTTCTTTCCACGAAGCCATCTATCACTTTTTACAGCAGAGGACTTTTGCTAATGCGAAGAACCCCGAAATACGGCTCCCACGCCAAGCTGAAGATGATGCAGTAATGATGATTCTGGAAAAGCTGGACAATGATCTTAAATTCTTGTCTCAGCTCAGCATTGAATGTGAAATGGCGATCAATCCAGCTGGAGCATTAGTCTTGAAAGAAAGTGAACCACCAACTGAGTCACACTCACGCTTTGAGTTGGCTTTTGGTTCCAAGGATAAAGACATTCTTTTTTCCTTTAACGAATGTTGCTACAAATACTATCCTGGGCTTTTCAAAGATGCTTATATTGAGTTTTTGTCGAAAGAAGGTGAGAAGTATTGAACTTTGTTGGAGTAAAACCGAAGAAAACAATATTTTTCCCGGATAGGCTTTATGAAACCAGATACACGGGTGAGATTTGGGGAAAACACTTTGAAAAATCAAAGGTGTTCAACATCTTCTCCAATGAAAAAAGTGACCTATATTCGACAGAATGCTTGGGTGTTATCCATTCGCAAAAGCCAGAGCTCATTACGAACGATAGCCTGACAGGATGGTGGGAAGAAGAAAGTTTACAGTTCCGCTTTGACGGCGAAGAATACGCCAGCCAAAACTACAACTTGGTGCAGAATATCTTCTCACGCAATACTGGCATTCTGGAAACTGGTGTACTACAAAACAAATGTGCCTTTATTCTGGGTTGTGGTTCCGTTGGAAGTTTGGTCGCTCTGGAACTGGCTCGTGCAGGTATCGGAAAATATGTCTTGGTTGATAACGATATTCTGGAATATCACAATCTGTGTCGCCATCAATGCTCCATTGTGGAAGTTGGCGAGTATAAAGTAGATGCGTTAAAACGTCGCATCTTGGAAATTAACCCAGCAGCTGAAATTGAAGCTATTGTTTCCACCGTAGAAATGCTTGACAAACCGGTTTTCGATAGCTTCTGCAAGAAAGATCAAACTGTGCTGATCGGTTGTGCCGATAACCGTTCGGCAGATGTCTATGCCAATTCAATATCCGTAATGTATGGTATTCCTTTTCTGAGCATCGGCTTTTGGGAGCGAGCTTTCGCTGGCGAGATATTCTACTATCTTCCAAACAAAGGAATGCCTTGCTATAAATGTGCATTGGGCGAGGGTAACTCTATGTCTCAACGTACATCAACGAATCGCAGACTATATACAAACGAGGAAGATCTCAGTAAGGTCAACTTTGAGCCTGGAATCTCCGTCGATATTAACTTCGTTACAACGGTTGGAATTAAACTGCTGTTGGATATCTTCAACCTTGATAATGAGGGATATACCCCACGTCTTTTGCCGACCCTTACGCAATACACCTTAGTCTGCAACACTAACAACCCAAAGATTGGTGGAGAAATGGCTGAGATTTTCAGCTATCCTCTGCAAGTTACAACATCATTGCAGGTGGGTCATGGCTTGAACTGTCCTCCTTGCGAATTTGAATAGAAAGGAGTGTCTGGGGATGGATGAACACAATACCGAGTTATACAATGCCAATTCTGAGTTCTATGTTTCACCCACAAACGAACCGAAAGAACCGTGGAATTGCAAAAAAAGCTCTGTATTCCTTGGTTACTATCTCATCCGCTATTGGTATCGGATTGCTGGTAGGATGTTTTTTCGCCCCGTGGCTATTCAACACTGCTACACTATCTACAACCGGCACAACATTAGTAGGAGCATATTACTCAATCTTCGCAATTTTTGCTCCTTTCATCTTGTTTTGCTCATGCTTACATGGATGCAAGAAGTTCAACCGGAAACTATTTAGTGAGCGTGTTACCAACAGATTCACCGCCACAGATGTTCTCTATGCTATTCAAGCAATATGTATTAGCTTCTTGAAAACAGCGTTGATCTATTATTTAATTGCAATCTTTTCCTCTCCGATCGTCTTAATCGTGGTTGTCCTGATTGCAACCAACTCTGTTCTTAAGATTTTCAAATGGTAGGTGATAAGCTATGGCACGATTACAAAACATTCTCGATGACTTTAACGAAGCGATTGCCGATGTAGCTGTTGCCTGGCAAAAACAGCGTGGCAATTTCACAGATAATAAAATAGAACAGTTTGGCACCAATATTTTACGCCCCATATCCAACGCCGGTGCCAAGCTCAACTTACAAGCGGAGCAGTTAGGCTCTGCACTTAAAAAATTAGCGGATCAGGGGCTGATCGACCGCTATTAGGAGGGATGAAATTTGCGGCAAACTGGAATGAACACTTTATATACAAAGGTTTCCTCTGTGCGAGAACAGTTGATTCTTTTTGCGGGTCAAATGGAGTCTCTGGAACAGGACTATAATACAATAGTTGCAGAGTTGGAAAACTCATTCGTTGATAGCAAGGCGTTCTGGGAAAGAACCACCACAGATAAGAAAGCGACTGCTTCTCAAAAAGCTGGGATAGCTTTGGAGAGACTTGACCAGATGGCAAGCGGGCTAAATCTTCTTGATGTACAGTTAAGCCAAGTAAACCAGAGCTATGCAAAAAGGCATGATGCGCTATCTATGGTCACTGCCCCGAATGTTACATATCAAACCGAAGAAGCCTTTTTATCTCGAATGGAGGAAATAGCAAAAGAAGCTAAAGCCATTGCTTCAGAATGTTCTCTTACTCTTAAAGCCCAACCGTTGCAAGAGTTCACAATGCTTTTTTCAGGAAAGAGAAAGCAGCTCTATGGGCGACTTGCAGAGTTAATTGCAGAGGGGAAATCTATAAGGGATCAGGCATACTCAACCATTCAAAAAAATCTGGCAGCAACCAATCAACAGTTGGATGCTACCAAGGAAACAGAAATCGACAAGGCAGCTACAGAAACTGCCGATTTACTTGCGGCTTTAGAGGAACGACACACAGAAGAAATCACTTCTACCATTGCGTCCTATGAACTTTCGATTGAAAACTGCCTTCCGAGAAATGATATTGAAAACCTGCGTATTCTTTCTGACAGTGTAAGGACTCAAGATATACTACCAGATACATTTTCTGAGTTTATCTCCTATGGCTCATACGGAGTGACATTAGGCGAGGTCGCATACAATTCCTATGTCGTATCTCTTGTGAACCGTTTATACTACGGTTTTATCGAGAACCAGAATCTCTGCTTGCCAGCCATTCTGGATTTGAGAGAAAAAGCTAACTTCATGCTGTTCGACGAAAGCGAATCTATAAGAGTTCGCAATGCAGTTAATTCCATCATTTTCTCGTCACTGAAGAACCAGCCTGCATCGCACCAGAAGTTTATTCTTTTTGATCCTGAAGGACGCTCCAAGGGCTTTGTTCCATATTTGGAGTTTATGCGTAGTAACCCTGTTGTCATGTACAATAGAGTCTTTACAACTCAACAGCAGATTCGAGAGCAGGTAGAAGAACTGTCTGCATTTATTGATGAGTTTAGTCAGACGAAGCTGGCAGATAGCTCTGATATTTTCGCATATAACAGGGTATCTGTTGAACGACCTGAATCTCTAAAATGCCTTTGCTTGTTAAACTTCCCTAAAGACTTTGACGAGCAGATGTTGGAGCAGTTTGCAAATATCGTCAAAAACGGAAGTAGCTGCGGCGTTCAGACGGTTATTCATTTTGATGAAAATGCAATTAGGAACTCCAGCAGCACAACTTACATAGATTTACTTGCAAAGATTAGAGAAAGTTGCATTTGCTTACAGCCATCCACTACCGGCTGGTATTCAGAGAACGGCACAAATTGGGTATTCAATCCTCAACCCACACAGAAAACTATGTTGGATTTCTGCGAATTGTATGCTTCCAAATATGCCGAGGTAACAAGTTCTATCCTGCCGATTACCAAGGTAATTCCCGAAAACGCTTGGTTTTCTGGCGACTCCAGTTCCCTCTTTTCTGTGCCGATTGGCAAGGACGAGAACGGAACTATACAGTATTTGGAGTTTGGCGATCCTGTGTCAAAAGGCACATCGCATCACGCTTTGGTTACTGGTTCTCTGGGTTCCGGCAAGTCTACTCTGCTACATACAATAATAATGAGTACACTTGTGGCATATAGCCCGGACGAAATCAATTTGTACCTACTTGACTTTAAGAGTGGTACAGAGTTCCAGGTTTACGCAAATCATAAGATTCCTCACATAAAGGTCATTGCACTGGATGCAATGCAAGAGTTTGGACAAAGCGTACTGGATGAATTGGTGAACATGATGCAGGAACGCTTGGATATGTTCACGGAAGAAGCTAAAAATGGATACCCTGTCAAAGACATTGCCAGCTATCGCAAATATACAGGTAAAAAGATGCCCCGTGTACTTGTTGTAGCAGACGAGTTCCAGGTGCTGTTCAGTGAAGCCCACAACCGTCGTGTTGCAAACACTTGTGCTACCAGATTGGCAGATATAATTTCGCTGTATCGAGTTTGTGGTATTCACTTCGTATTGGCTACGCAGACCATGAGCAGACTCTGTAACGGCTTCACGGTATCCCCTTCCACATTGAGCGAAATTTATGTCCGTATCGGTCTTAAATGCTCCGAACCCGAATGTAACCTGTTGTTTGGAGACAGTAACGCTAAATCGGCATTTGGAAAAATGGGCGATACGAAAGGAACCGCAGTCTATAACGCAGACTATGTGACTGAAAAGCCCGTTGGATTCAAGGTGGCATTCTGCGATACAGATACGCAGGAACGAATGTTAGAAGCTATCGAATCCCGTTATGGCTTAGTAGAAACGGCTACACCTACCAAGGTATTCATTGGTGAAACTGTTCCTCGCCTTTCCGAATGTGCTGGGTTCCACAATTTTGATAACCTCGAAGTTCTTTCAAATGTACCGGTTTATTTGGGTGAGCCAATCCGTATAGATCAGCCTGTTACACTCAATGTAAGCCGCATGAAGCGAAGCACATTGCTCATTGTAGGTAGTGAAAGACGCATGAGCGACCAACTTGTAGCTGTGTATATGAAAAATGCTATCAAGTCACAGCCGCACAAACTGGCAATGGCTACTGAGCAATCCGTGTATTTGTTTGACGGCCTCTCGATAATGGGTGAACCATTGCCAGATAAAGTATCCCGTGTAGTCAGCAACGGAGCTGCGGACATTAAGCTGGCAAAGGATGTATTTGATGTTCTTCCTTTAATCGACGAGCTATACGGTATCTATGAAAAGAGAAAACAACAGCGCTTGACCATGGATGGGCGTAAATCTCAGTTCGCTACAATCCATATCGTGATAAACGATTTCCAGTGGATTGAGCCAATCGTCCTCATGCTTAACAATAAATCCGTAGATGATTTCCTGGTAACACAGAATGAACCAGCACCTGACTTCGGAGCTGATGGGGATGACTTGTTCGGATTTGTTAATAAGCCACACAAAAACGACATGGGCGGTGTTATGGATAGCTTTTTGGCAGATCTTACTCCTGCTAAAACTACAACCTCTAACATCTCCTACCACAAAAAACTGATGACCTTGATTGAATCTGGATACATCTACGGCTTCAATGTCGTAATGAGTTGTCCTGACTTTATTTCAATCAAAGAAATCATCTATGAGTGCATACCGAAATTTCAAAATCGTATTCTATTCTCTTTGAGCGACAAAGATGCAGACCGTATCATTTCCGAAGCACGAGTAGAAAATCTCAAGTCCAACATTGCCCTGTTTTATGATGGGGTCAACCCGGCTTATCAATTTAAGCCTTATGACATTATTTAAGAAAAGGAGTTGTAATTATGGCAGGAAAATCTTCCCCTGAAGCAATGGATCGTATGATCAACAACATCACAAAATTTATTCAGGTGCAGCAGAGTGTTGCCCAGTCTCTGAAAAGCGATTATATCGCAGTTGGTGAAGAATGGGATGACAAGCAGTATCAAAACCTGGGTGCCGTAATTGACCAAGCTGTTGCAACCCTTTCCTCTAACTATGCAACGCTTTCCGAATGTACAACAAGATTGCAGGTTCTCAAGCGCATGCTGGAGGATTACCTTTCTCACCAGATTTAAGAAACGGGGTAAATCATGGGCAACGGAGTAAATACAAATATCGAAGCCCTGCACGAAATTAAGGATAGCTTAGTTCGATTTCAAGAGCGTATTGCTCCTTTGCAAAGTGAACTTACACAAGCGTTTCAGGAAATTGATGAACAACTTTCTCAAAGCGTAAAGTTCAAAATGAGACAGCTTGAAGAAAGACAACGCAGAGGAACAGACGAAGGACGAACAGACACCTTCGCTTGCGATACCTGCCCTGGAAGAATCCGACTTCTCATTCGCAGTGACACTACACATTGCCGAGAACAGGGATGTAACGGAACATTGCACAGAGTCCATACAGACCGCACCTATTCTTCAGAACAGCGTAGAAAAGACATGGACGAACTCGAACAACTTCGTCAAATGGTCAATAACTACAATCAACAGAAGAACGAGTTCCAGCATTTATTCGCATCGTTCTTCTCGTCTGAAGCAGGTAACGCTTATAGAGGTATTGCATCACTCGCAAGCTGCATCAGTATTCTGGAACAGTATTTAGGAACTACTATCTCGTTCGATGCAGGTCTCGAACAAGATGAAGCTAAAGAAAAAACGCTAAACGCATCTGCGACAAACAGCTTAGACAGAGCGACAAACGGTGCTGTTGAAGTACCGCTGATGTCCGACCTCTCGGATTCGTTTATCGCAAAACTGCCGCATAGTCGTTCGGCTGCTGTTCATACGGCTTATGCCAAGGCACCTGACTATATCGTTTCGGCAATCAACCAACACTGTGACAAGCTCCGGTGTATTAAAGATACCGAATACGAAACAGATTGCTATGGACACTATGTTTTGAACAGATATGGCATGAGAGTAAAAGAGTCTTGCCACTATTCACCGATGGAACATCATATAGCTATGCACAATGATATGACAGATGCTGAGTATGCAGATGTACTCCAGCACGAACTCGGACATTTCATTGATGATGTACTTGGGCGACCTTCAACCGGTGATAGGTTCCGACAAGCCTTTTCAGATGCCGCAGCAAGATATAACACAGATACACCCCACGGACGAATGATGCTAAACAATATGCTGGACGATGCGTTTTCTACTGGTGCTGCTTTTGACAGAAACATAACCGATATAATCTCGGCTTTGACCCACAATGATCCTGTCGTGGTAAGACGCTTTACAGAAGAAGGTATCGCATATTACAGACACCAAAACGATTATTGGGATCGACAACTACGAGATGGCACCAATGCTGGCATGAGGGAAAAGGATTCTTTTGCAAATATATTTGCGATTGAAACCGGAAGCTATCGTATCTCTACAAACTTTGCTGAACGCTGGTTTCCACAGCTTTCCAAAGCTCTCAGAGATAGCATAGGAGGAGCATAAATGGATATGTATGAATTTGGCAAGGTGTGCCAGCCACTAAACAAAAAGTACAATGAACTATTTGGATATATTCCGCACCACGATGACTTTCCTTGTACAAGAGAAGCATATGTGGATGCTTTAACCCAAGCAATAACACAAAAGAAAGAAGTGTTCTATTTTCTCCCTGGGCTTTCAGGGGAAGTAGTAGAAATCTCTGAATAAGGGGGGGAAATAACAATGGCAATTAGAATTGGCGAAGATGGAACAATCATTAACGGCGATGAAGTTATTTCAAGCAGCGGAACCGTCATTAGAGATGACGGAACTATTGAATCATCCAACATCGCAGTTAGCAATGTTCCGCAGAGAAGTTATGTGTCTCATGCTGCTCCCGTATCTCCGCTTGAAAATGGAGCCAATCGTCAGGCACAACCTGTTGAGACTGCACCAACGCCAGCAGTTCAGCCAGACCGTAGAATGACTACTGCCACAACAAAAAGCATCGCTGATCTGGAGTTTGATTTGATGGTTGCAGAAGGTCATGCACGGGGAGCTGTTCCGAAAACACCGCTGATTGCAGCAATCGTTATGTTGCTTTGTGGCATTGCAATTTACCCGATATTCCTTATCGGTACAGCTGTTGCAGGTATTATGGTTTTCACTGGCTTCTCTAAAAAATCTTCTTATGAAGAAGAAGTACAGCGTATAAGAAACGAAATTAGTTCTCTCAAACAACGACAAAGATAGGAGGTGTTTAGATGTCTATCTACATTGACAAGATGAAAGATTTGCTTGATGCGAATACAGCAATCGCAATACAGCAACTCGAAAATGATAGTGCCGCTGGTAATCTGGAAGCCACTTATCTTCTTGGTAAAGTGTATTTTGACGGAATCTATGCTGCTCCTACTGCTGATAGATTTATTCCGCTTTGGGAAAAAGGAGCATCAAATAACATTGATTGTCTCCGTTCTCTGGGTGACTGCTATTTCTTTGGCTCTGGGTATCCTGGGAGCAATGAAAAAGCCATTGAGATTTACAATGAAGTCATACGGAGAAACCCTAACGATCATCAGGCACTATGCCGGATTGGTCGTATGCACGGTCACGGATGGGGATTTACAAAAAATATCCCCTACTCTATTACCTTGCTTGAAGATGCATGGAGAAAAGGTTCTGGCAGAGCTGCGACAGAAATCGGTTTGCTGTATATGTTTAATATGGAAAAAACCATAGACAACATAAAAGCCGCAGTTAAATGGTATCAGCGTGGTGCTGAAATGGGTGATAGCAAAGGTTGTTATCGCATGGGTCTGCTCTATAAATGGGGTGATTACGGACTTCCTGAAAGTCCTAAAACTGCATACCAGTATTTTGTGCGTGGAAAAGAACTGAGTGATTGTCTATCCATGTTAATCACATCTACCGGTTGTGGTGTAGCAACGCCCGAAGAAATGAGAGCGTTTTTTGCCGAAGCAGAACGCAGAGCAAATTGGAATGATGCCGAACTTCAAGACGCATTAGGAGAAGCCTACGCTCGTGGTTTGGGAGTTCCTGCAAATAAAGAATTGGCATCTAAGTGGTATGAAAAAGCGATAGAAAACGGAAACACCTTTTCTGAATATCAGTATGGAATGAAATATGTTCTGGGAATAGATGGGTTTGAAGTAGATCATCGCAAAGGATATGAATACCTTTCTCATGCAGCCCAAGCCGGTCAAACTTATGCAATGAAGCCTTTGGCAGAATTGCTTGATGATGAATACATCCCTGGGCTGTCTACAGAAGAAAGAAACAGCCAAATGATTTATTGGTTTGAAAAAGCCGTAGAAAACGGAGATGAATGGGCGGCAGTTACTCTTGGACGAAAATATGAGAATGGCTATTCACCAGTTCAAGTTGATGTCGCAAAGGCGATCTACTACTACCAGTTTGCCGCTGACCATGACATTGATATGGTCTATTTATCTTTGGGAAAGCTGTATATGGTTTCGGGCGAAACAGCAAATTACAAATTAGCTCACCGCTATCTTTCTCTTGCGCAAGAAAAAACTACCATTGATTACTACCTTGGAGAAATCGAATTGTGTTATGGAAGGATGAATAAAGATGGCCTCGGTATTCCTAAGAACCTTGAAGAAGCATATAAACATTTTACAATAGCGGCTTCTAAAGGAAATACCGAAGCAACAGAGGAACTAAAACATTTCAAAAAAGGTCTTTTCGGATGGAAACTTATCTGATAAGAACAAAAATATGGAGGTGAAAACAATGGGAATGAGCAAATATACCGAGTTATACGGTTGTGTTATGAGTTATCTTAATGCTCAGGATTGGGAATCTGCCTACTCTCTCGTAAAAAACGGGGACTTGCAAGGCGACGGAAATGCAACCGCAATTCTGGCTGAATTCTATCTGCACGGAGTTGGTGTCCCTGAGGATGTTGAAACGGCCCTTGAACTGCTCGAAAGAGCAATTTCAAGGGGATGTATGGAAGCTGCGGATAAGCTTGGAAGCCTTTATCTGGTAGGAGAAAAAGTTCCTCAAGATGACCGAAAAGGAGTTTCTTATCTAATTAAAGCAGCTGACATGGGTGATCCACTGTCCATGGGGAAATTAGCAACTGCCTATCTAAACGGTGTTGGTGTTGCACAAGATTATGCCAAATCATTGGAATGGGGGCAAAAAGCAGCAAAACTCGGAGATAAAAACGGCATGGAAATTGTCGCAATAATCTACGATGACGGACTTGGTGTCTACCGAGACCCTATGCAGGCGGCACATTGGTATCGTGAATGCTTGCAGCAAGACCCCGACAATACATTCGATATGTATCGCTTAGTTGTTTGTCTTGCAGATCCTTTCGAGGACTTTAATTTGCATCCTGATTATTCCATGTTGGAAGAAGCTTTTTCTTGGGCAAGCAAAGGCGTAGAAAAAGGTGACCTGGACTGTCACATGATGGTTGCTTGGTTCTACGAAACCGGCAAAGTTGTAGACCAGGACTTCAGCATGGCATACAAATATTTCAAGATTGCCGCAGACAATGGACATGAAATGTCTATTGAACTTATCAAGCGTTACAGAAGAAATATCTTCGGTAACTACTATCTTCCGCAGTAAACGTCTATGGCGATACTGAATAAAAAATCTACCATAAAGGAGAGAAACATTATGATTAAAGCTGACACTTTGAGAGAGTTCCGCCCTTCCGTTCGCTACAAAGACGGTAGCGGTATCACACTTCAGACCGTGCAGAGCGCCATCAAGGACGCCGCTCAGGGCATGGGTATCCCTGTTGCTTTCTATGCAGAGCAGGTTAAGTCCGGCGGTCTGTTCAACTCCTCCGTTGAGGACTGCATCGTTATGTACCACCCTGAACACCAGAACGACTACTTCAAGTTCTGCATCCGTGTTGGTCGCCAGGGCACCTACGCTTTCGTTTCTGTCAACGACTTCGGTCAAAGCAAGCAGATGGACAAGGCATCCTACGCAGAGAACTACAAGGCCGATCGCAAGGGCAAGAGCATGAGCTACAAGTTTGGCTCTATGCTCGGTCAGAGCGTTATGACCCTCGGCAAGAGTAAGAAGAAGCTCGAAGAAGAGCAGATGTACTACCAGTGCGTGTTCGACATCTTCGACGAAATCATCGCCTAACAGAATACTTACGGATGCAGTAGGTGGCATGACCCAAAAGCCACTCACTGCATCTCAATAGTACCGTAAGTAAGAAAAAATGAAAATACAATCATGCAACGATTGGGCTTTGAAGGGAGGTGTAATTGATGCCATATAAAAAGTCCAGATTCAATTTTACTTATAAGCAGGATGAAGATGCCCATGTTGTCTTTAATACTTACAGCAAGGCGCTGGTGGTTTTGAGCGATAGTGAGTTCCAGCAGTTTCAGGAAATGTCTTTTGACAATCCAGAGATGGTTCAGGAGCTGGTTGATAATCGTATTCTTATAGAAGAATCCTTTGATGAGGTAGGGTTTCTGTCATATTGCCACAATATGACTAAGTTTTCCGAAGGTTCATTACACTTAGTTTTGGCAACAACAATGGACTGCAACTTTGCTTGCCCGTACTGTTATGAGAATCGGAGAAAAGGCAAAATGAGTATTGAAGTTCAGGATGCCATTAGTCGGTTTATCCAAGAGAATATCAATCATGGTGTTCAGAAATTGGATGTTACTTGGTATGGTGGAGAACCTTTGCTTTACCCTGATATTGTCCAAGCTCTTGCAACAAGAATCAGACAAATAGCCGATGCCTCTGGCTGTGAACTTACAATGTACATGGTCACCAATGGCTATTTGTTTACTCCAGAGCTGGTAGAACTTATCGACCAGATTGGCGTTGTAAAGGTTCAGATAACATTAGATGGATTAAAAGAACACCACGATGCCAGACGACATCTGAGAAACGGTAATGGTACTTTCGATAAGATTATTGAAAACCTAAGACTGTTTGATGAATACTCCATCAGAGTTGATGTGCGTATGAATGTCGATAATGAAAACTGTGGTGATTACATCGGATTGCAACGGAAACTTGCAGAACTCGATAATCCCAATATTATTCTTTATCCATCTCCAGTAGAGGACATCAACCCCGATACAATAAATGAAGTCAGCGACTTTATGTCTTTTGATGACTTCGAGAAGTTTGCTGGTGGAATTTGTAAAGAGGGTGATGCAACCTCGGCGGCAACAAAAGTTCTCGATGACAGATACTGTTATTGTCAAGCAGAAACAGAAAATAGTTATGTGATTGATGAACTGGGAAATTGTTATAAGTGCTGGGATCAAGTTGGGCGAATAGAAACCTGTTGCTTTAACATTCTGAGTCCAGACGACAAGAATTACCCTAATATAACAAAGTTTATGTCTTGGGACCCGTTCCGAGATGAGAAATGTGGACAATGCGTATTCTTGCCAGTATGCTTCGGTGGATGTAAGTTCCATCGAATGAATACAGATAGATACGATTGCGGTTTCACAGAGGAATCAATGAAGAATTACCTTGAAGGTGCATTCTTCAGCGATTGATATATTGGACAGGAGGTGAATCTAATGAAGGTTATCCAGAAAGCAAAGACTACTCCTAAAACTTTCACGCCCCACGCTAATGCTTGTGAGCATGATTGTTTGGCAGTCTGCAAGAAATGCCCGCCCAGAACCTGCTAACTTTTTCATGTAGGCATCAACCACCTTATGGGGGCTGTGAAATAATTAGCCCTATCGAAAAGGCCATCTGGACTCGCATTAGC
>JAJQCZ010000064.1 GCA_021202465.1 Lachnospiraceae bacterium
CCGCATTGTAACAAACCGCTGGCTCGGTCTGCCTATCTTTGCTCTGGTCATGCTGGTCGTTTACTATATATCCGTCACGACTGTCGGCAGCTGGGTCACGGACTGGACAAACGATGTGTTTGTCGGGGAGTGGATTCAGGCTCCTGTGGAAGCATTTCTGACGAATGTCGGCTGTGCGGACTGGCTGACAGGACTGATCTGTGAGGGTATTATCGGCGGTGTCGGCGCTATGCTGGGCTTCATGCCGCAGATGTTTATTCTGTTCTTCTTCCTGGCCATCCTGGAGGATTGTGGATACATGGCCCGTATCGCTTTCGTGATGGACAGGGTATTCCGTAAATTCGGTCTGTCTGGCAAGTCCTTTATCCCTATGCTGATCGGCACCGGCTGCGGTCTGCCCGGCATTATGGCTGCCCGTACCATGTTTCCTTGCTGATTTATCAGTTCGGTTCTCTGTTTACCGGAGGCGGCTTTACAGTGGGAACGGTTGCCGCGATCGTCGTTCTGGCCTTTATCCTCTATATGCTGTTCCGGCCGGGGTACAAGCCTGCGAGCGATAAAAAGAGCGTCCTGAACGCCGCTGCAAAGTAAGGAACGTCAGGAGGCGCACTTTATGGAATGGATCATGGATAATCTGGCAACGATCATCGTCGGGCTGCTTTTGCTGACAGCCGTCATCCTTGCCATATGCAGACTGATACGGAACCACAGAAACGGCAAATGCAGCGGTGGCTGCCCCGGCTGTTCTCTTGCCGGAAAGTGCTCTCATTCAAAGCAGTAGTGTTTGATTCAGTTTGTTCATGCGGTTTTTTTCCTTTTTTAGTAGCATATTTTTCGGCAAAATGAAAACGATGGCCTGCAACAGGGCACACCGCATAAATCAGAGCCGCCCACTGGCCAGATGGCCAGCGGGCGGCTCTTCGCAGTGCGTAAAATCTATCGGTCCATCTTCAGTGACGCCTCGACAAAGCCGAGGAACAGCGGATGAGGCCGGTTGGGGCGGGATTTGAGCTCCGGATGGCCTTGGGTGCCGATGAAGAAGGGATGGTCGGGCAGCTCGATCATTTCTACGATCTTTCCGTCGGGGGAGATGCCGGAGAGCGTCATGCCGTTGGCCTGGAGGACGTCGCGGAAGGCGTTGTTGACCTCATAGCGGTGGCGGTGTCTCTCGTGGATCAGTTCCTGGCCGTAGAGCTGGTAGGCTTTGGAGTTCTTGTCCAGAATGCAGGGGTAGGAGCCCAGGCGCAGGGTGCCGCCGAGGTCTGTGACGCCGTCCTGGTCGGGCATCAGGTGGATGACCGGATGGGTGGTGTCGGGGTTCAGCTCAACGCTGTCGGCATCCTCGAAGCCGATGACGTCGCGGGCGAATTCCACGATGGACAGCTGCATGCCCAGGCACAGACCCAGCAGGGGGATGCGGTTCTCCCGGGCGTAGCGGATGGCGAGGATCTTGCCGTCGATGCCGCGGTCGCCGAAGCCGCCGGGAATCAGGATGCCGGAGACGTCCCCGAGGAGGGTATTCACGGTGTCTTTGGTCACATCCTCGGACTCGATCCATTTGATGCGGACCTTGGCGCCGCAGGCGTTGCCGGCGTGGCGCAGGGCTTCCACTACACTGATATAGGCGTCATGAAGCGCTGTATATTTGCCGACCAGGGCCACGCAGACCTCGCGGGTGCGGTTCTTCCAGGCCTCCACCATGTCCTTCCATTCCTGCAGATCGGGTTCCGGGCAGGGCAGGTCGAGGCATTCGCAGGCCACCTCGGCCAGATGCTCCTTCTCCATGGCCAGCGGGATTTCGTAGAGGATCGGGTAATCCAGGTTCTGGATGACGTGGGTTACGGGCACATTGCAGAAGAGGGAGATCTTCTCCTTGATGCCCTGATCCATGGGATGCTCTGTGCGGCAGACAATGATGTCAGGCTGGATGCCCATGCCCTGCAGATCCTTGACGCTGGCCTGGGTGGGCTTGGTCTTCATCTCGCTGGAGGCCTTCAGGAAGGGGATGAGCGTGACGTGGATCAGCATGGCGTTGTGCGGGCCCACCTCGTGCATGAACTGACGGATGGCTTCCAGGAAGGGCTGGCTCTCGATGTCGCCCACAGTGCCGCCCACCTCGATAATGGCGATCTCCGTCTGCTCAGCGTGATCATTGGCATAGAAACGGCTCTTGATCTCGTTGGTGATGTGGGGAATGACCTGCACGGTGCCTCCTCCGAAATCGCCGCGGCGCTCCTTGGAGAGGACGGACCAGTAGACCTTGCCGGTGGTCACATTGGAATTTTTAGTCAGGTTTTCATCGATAAACCGCTCGTAATGTCCCAGGTCGAGGTCGGTCTCCGCGCCGTCGTCGGTGACGAAGACTTCCCCGTGCTGCACCGGGTTCATCGTGCCTGGGTCGATGTTGATGTAGGGATCAAACTTCTGCATGGTGACCTTGTAGCCGCGGGCTTTCAGCAGGCGGCCCAGAGAGGCAGCTGTGATGCCCTTCCCCAGGCCGGAGACGACGCCGCCTGTGACAAATACGTACTTTACCGACATGAATACATCCTCCTCGTATGGCGCTCAAATTCTTCAATAACAAGTATCCAGTATATAATACTTCATCCGCAAAATCCAGAACGTTTTGTAAAAAATTCATAGATTTTCATGAAAACTTCCGAATCTGTTGCTTGATTTATCACCAGAGGGACCTTATACTATACTCACGTGCGTTCTCTGTACGTAAGAGAAGGAGATAAAACCTGCATGGATAATAATACAAATCGAAATCAGAATCAGAATCAAAATCAGAATCAAAACGATCCCAAGAAGCCAAGTTTTATGCAGATGGTGGCCGTGGCCATGATCACGCTGTTCTGCGTTTCCCTGATCAGCCGTTATTCCAGTACGGCGAATTCCACAGAGTTGACGTACAATGAGCTGATGCAGGTCATTCAGACGGAGAATGTTGAGAGCGTCGTGATCAATGAGACGTACAATAAGATCACGGTGACGATCAAGCCCTCCGAGACCAGCGATTATACGGAGGAATATTATTCGGCAATCGTGGGCGATGAGGTTGAGGAGATCAAGGAGATTCTGGCGAACCGGGATGATATCGAACTGTCGGGGACGGTGATCGAGCAGACCTCCTGGCTGACGGAGCTGCTGATTTACATGATCCCTGTGCTCCTGGTCTGGGGCATCTTCATATACATGATGAGAAGGAGCGGCGGCGCCGGCGGCGGCATCATGGGTGTCGGCAAGAGCAATGCCAAGATGTACATGCAGAAGGAGACCGGCGTGACGTTCCAGGATGTGGCCGGACAGGATGAGGCGGAGGAGTCTCTGGTGGAGATCGTGGATTTCCTGCACAATCCGGGGAAATATTCGGAGATCGGCGCCAAGCTGCCGAAGGGCGCTCTTCTGGTGGGCCCTCCCGGCACCGGCAAGACGCTGCTGGCGAAGGCTGTGGCCGGTGAGGCCAAGGTGCCGTTTTTCAGTCTGGCGGGCTCTGATTTCGTGGAAATGTTCGTCGGCGTGGGTGCTTCAAGAGTGCGCGACCTGTTCAAGCAGGCGCAGCAGCATGCTCCCTGTATTATTTTCATTGATGAGATCGACGCCATCGGCAAGAGCCGTGATACGCGCTTCGGCGGCAACGACGAGCGCGAGCAGACGCTGAACCAGCTGCTGTCCGAGATGGACGGGTTCGATTCCAACAAGGGTGTGTTTATCCTCGCGGCCACCAACCGGCCGGAGGTGCTGGATCCGGCCCTGACCCGGCCCGGCCGTCTGGACCGGCGGATCATCGTGGACAAGCCGGATCTGAAGGGCCGTGTCGCCGTGCTGCAGGTTCATGCCAAGAATGTGCATATGGATGACTCGGTGAATCTGGAGGAGATCGCGTTGGCTACCTCCGGCGCCGTGGGTTCTGACCTGGCGAATATGATCAATGAGGCAGCGATTCTGGCGGTAAAGAACAAGCGCCGCTATGTGACGCAGGCCGACCTGTTCGAATCGGTGGAGGTTGTCATCGCCGGTAAGGAGAAGAAGGACCGCATCATGAACGACCGCGATAAGCGGATGGTTGCCTATCATGAGGTGGGACATGCTCTCGTCATGGCGCTGCAGAAGGACGCGGAGCCGGTGCAGAAGATTACCATCGTGCCCCGGACCATGGGTTCTCTGGGCTATGTGATGCAGACGCCCGAGGAGGAGAAGTTCCTTATGACCAAGGCAGAGCTGGAGGCGGAGCTGGTCAGTCTGCTGGCCGGACGCGCTTCGGAGGAGATCTTCTTTGACTCTGTTTCGACCGGCGCTTCCAACGACATTGAGAAGGCGACGAAGATCGCCCACTCCATGGTGACCCGCTACGGCATGAGCGAGGAATTCGGCCTGATGGGGCTGGAGACTGTTGAGGGTCAGTATCTGGATGGCCGCTCGGTGCTCAACTGCGGCGACGCTACGGCGGCGAAGATCGACGATGTGGTGGAAGAGATGCTGAAGACCGCCTATGAGAAGGCGAAGAAGATTCTCTCGGAGAATAAGGATGCCATGCACCGCATTGCGGATTACCTGATCAAGCGCGAGACCATCACCGGCAAGGAATTCATGAAGCTGCTCCATGAGGTGCAGGAGGATCGCCACCGCTGGGAGGAGAACGCCCGGCTGACGCAGGCGAATCAGGCAGCGGAGGCAGGCGGACAGCCCGCGGTGAATCCGGATGCTCCGAACGTGAACGACAGCGAAGGGACCGGAGAGGCCGCAAAGGGCGACAATCCGGGGAATCCGGGAGAGCACGTTTTGTAAGACACCGTCAATTCGTAAAAATAAAAAAGACACTTTTCTGTGCAAATGAGGAGCACGGAAGAGTGTCTTTTTTGTGCCGGTTTTTCTGATTTTTATGTTTCACTTTATCCGGTGGGAACGGTTGTTGACCAGGCAGTCAGCGCTGCCGGCTGGCTTCCCCGCGTTTAAAAGTTGTCGGCAATCAGCTTGTCGGTCTGTTCCTGCTGAATCTTCTGGCGGAATTCCGCAGGAGTATATCCGATCTGCTCCCGGAACAGCTTGGTGAAGTGCGCCTGATTCTGGTAACCGACCGTATAGGTGATATCGGCGATGCTCATATTGGTCTTCTGCAGGAGAATGATGGCCGAGGTGATGCGGAAATAAATGATGTAGTTGATGGGTGAGAGCCCGCAGGACTTCTTGAAGAGCCGGTTGAGGTGTACCGGACTGATGCCAAAGCGGTGGGAAAGCGTATCCAGGGTAAGTTTTTCGTCATAGTGCTCAGCAATATAGGTCAGTACATCCTGAATCATGATCCGGGAGCGGGTGACAGGCGTGATGTGGTGATCGAGCGCGACCTGCCGGATGCGCATAAGCATCCCGTAGAGAATGGCCTGAAAGGTGGCGTCAGCGCAGTTGTCGGAGGCGTCGAGCTGCCGCCGCAGCGCCTGACAGCCGGAGAGGAGGAAGGAGAAATCCTCCTCCAGCGGGATGACGGAGCAGTCGAGCTCCCGGAAAAAGACGGCCAGTTCACAGTCATCACGGTCAGTGGGAATGCCCAGACTGTAGTAGCACAGCGGATCGCTCTCCTCACTGGAATAATAGTGGAGAATCTTGGGCGGAACGATGCAGACATAGCCCCGATGCAGAGGAATCTTCTGATTCCCGACGTTGAGGAAGCCGTGTCCCGACTGGATGAAGACCAGCTCAGCGGAGTGCTGGTGAAGGTGCCAGAAAAAGTACCAGTTGGGAATATAATCCATATAGCTGAAATGATGGATGGCCGCGAAGGGCGGCGGCAGCGGGTTGCTTCCCGCGTTCTGAGGCGGCTCGCGAAAATCAATGTTCCACATAAGTTTATCTCCCTGGTGTATAAAAATGAAAGTCGTCACATCCTGATTATAATATTTCGGGAAGGAAATGGCAAGATACAATCGGGAAATGAAAGGATTGCAATAAAATAACCTCTTATAAAGGGGGAAATACTGAGGAAAAGGAAAGAATTGAAATAGGTCGTGGAAGCATAGATAATTGAAAATGTCAAAAAGAATGTGATATCCTCTTTATGAA
Organism: Lachnospiraceae bacterium; assembly: GCA_021202465.1. Classification (GTDB taxonomy): domain Bacteria; phylum Bacillota; class Clostridia; order Lachnospirales; family Lachnospiraceae; genus UBA3305. The sequence continues at coordinate 6,061 of JAJQCZ010000064.1, forward strand.
GGCAGAGGGAGGTGTACAGCCCGTATGCTGGAACGGGGGAAGGGCGGATCGGGCGGAGAGACCAACGCTGTAGCCGCCCTGCAGCCCACTATTACAATAGGAGGAGAAACTCAATGACATTTCAAATGGTTTTAGTGTTGCTGGTCTTCGTATTTATCTGCGTGTCGATCAGCTCGAGCAAAATCCCCACTGAACTGGGATGCCTTGCATCGATTACAGTTCTCTGGCTGGCCGGTATCCTCAGCACAGATGAGGCCTGGGGCAACTTCGTAGGAAACACGGTGATCTCCATGATCGGTATGATCATCCTGGGCGGTGCCCTGCAGAAAACAAGTCTGCTGGGAATGATTGCCAACGCGCTGACCAAAATGAAGGGCGGAGACCGCGTGATGGTGGCGGCCGCCATGCTGTTCCCCTTCCTGATGTGTCAGTTCACCGGTTCCACGGTGGCTCTGATCGTCTGCCTGCCTCTGCTGGGGAAAATGGCGGAGACTTCCCGTGTACCGAAGGCACGACTGATCTTACCCGCTGCGCTGGGTGCTCAGCTGGGAATCGGCTTCTTCCCGATCGGCATGAGCACCGTTCTCTTCCTGCAGAAGAATGAATTCCTGACGAATCTGGGCAGCAGTGAGTCCATGAAGATCTACGATATCTGCCTGTCCCGTATTCCCGGCGCTGTCATCGCCATGCTCTTTGTCATCCTGATCGGCTATAAGCTGCTGCCCAAGGGAGACGATGTGGTCATCGTCGAAGATGCGCGGATGGAGTCCAAGCTGACCTCGGATCTTCCCAAGTGGAAAGAGAATGCGGTGTATGTGATTTTCGTGGTGGCCATGGTTGCGATGTTCTTTAATGATACGCTGGGTCTTACCGCGGGTCAGATCTCTGTGGTTGCGGCTCTGGCGGTCGTGATCCTCGGCGTCATGGACGGCAAGGATGTCACGGGCGGTCTGATTCACAGCCCGGTCGTCATGGTGGCCTGCATGCTGTCTCTGGCGACGGCGCTGACGAACAGCGGCGCGGCGGATCTGATCTCGACCGCGATTGGCAATCTCATTGGTTCTGCAAACAACATGACGATCGTCGTGGCTGCTTTCTTCCTGATCTGCTCCATCCTGACGCAGTTCATGGAGAACGGCGGTCTGGTCAATGTACTGACACCTCTGGCGATTCTGGCCTGCATGAACAGCGGCATCAGTGCTCTGCCTGTTATCTGTGCTCTGGAGCTGTCCTCCATCACGGCCATCATGACTCCCATGGCCTCCGGTACGGCGGCTGCCGCCTTCGGCGCCGGGAAATATTCCATCAAGGATGCCGTAAAGTTCGGCCTTCCGGTGGTGATCATCGAGATGATCGTGTCCGTAATCTGGATGCCGATCTACTTCGGATTCTAGGAACCTGTCAACCGCTGCCTGTCTTACGGGGCAGGATTTCCATGCCGGATTGATTCGGATGGGGAAGGATGTATTGAGATAATGAATGATAGCTTGAAATGGAAACCTGACAGCGGCCAGACGGAGACTCTGGAGCTGAAAGGGCAGTCTGTTACATACCGGGCCTTTCGGAATATTCCCTATGTGGAACATCCGGTTTGCCCGGAGCATCAGAAGATGAACATCTTCGTGCCGGAAGAGTATTTCCGCGGCGAAAGTGTCAACGGCCTGACCGCGGAGACGGCGCCGATCTTCCTGCCCAATGCGGTGGGCGCCTATGCTGCCGGACGGGCGGATGCACCGGGAATGAATTTCCGGTCCTGGGGCCGGGATCAGATCAACGCCCTGTTTGTGGCCCTGCAGAAGGGCTTCGTGGTGGCGGCGCCGGCCAGCCGCGGACGTAACTCCGTGAAGGAAAGCGGCGAGACGGCCGGGGCCGCGCCGGCCTGTATCGTCGATCTCAAGGCGGCGGTCCGTTTCCTGCGGCACAACCGCGACGTGATTCCGGGAAATACAGAGCGCATCATCAGCGACGGCACCAGTGCCGGCGGCGCCCTGTCCGCCCTGCTGGGAGTCAGTGGGAACAGTCCCGACTATGAGCCGTACCTGCAGGAGATCGGCGCCGCCGAAGAACGGGATGATATCTTCGCAGCCATCTGCTTTTGCCCGATCATGAATCTGGAGCATGCGGATATGGCCTATGAGTGGCTGCTGGAGGGATTGAATGATTATCACTCTCTTCGTTTTCGCGTGAATGAAGAGGGAACTGTGATCGGCGAACCCTATGCGGGAACTCTGACGCCGGAGCAGGAGCAGGCGTCCCGGGAGCTGCGTGCCATGTTCGTGGAGTATGTGAACGGTCTGTATCTGTGCGTGAACGGAACGCAGGAACTTTCGCTGGACGCGCAGGGTGACGGCACATTTAAAGACAACCTGGTACGCTATCTGATGGCCTCCGCGCAGAGAGCGCTGGATGCGGGGGCGGATCTTTCTGCCGCACCGTATGTTACGGTAAAAGACGGTCAGGTGACAGGCTTTGACCTGCGGGCGCATATGGAGCGGCTGCAGAGAATGAAACCGGTCCCGGCCTTTGACGACTGGGATGGCATCTCCGCAGAGAATGAACTCTTCCAGACGGAGACGGAGCGCTTCCGGCACTTTACGGAGTTCGGGCTGGCTCATGATACGGGTGGAAGAAGTTTGGCGGAACCGGAGCTCATCCGTGCCATGAATCCCATGGAGTACGCGGACGGACAGAACTCTGATGTGGCGCGGCATTTCCGGATTCGTTACGGAACGACGGACTGCCATACCTCCTGGGCGATTCCCATGATCTTCGCGGAGACGCTGAAACAGAAGGATCCCTCGCTGGATGTGGATTTCCAGCTGGCCTGGGATAAATCACACTGCGGCGATTACGACATGGACGACATGTTTGCCTGGGCGAAAGAGATCGCACTGGGTGAGTGAACCGGCGATCTTTTCAGATCGCGGAGACACGTCTATATCCTGATGAATGACAACTGACGACTTTTCGTTTTTCAGCGACGCCCCCGGGAGCTCCTCCCCGGGGGCTTTTTTCGTTGAGAATCCCGGCAAAAAGCGGTATACTGTTCAGTATGGAATTTAATTTACAGGAAGAACTGAAGAAGCTGCCGGATCGGCCGGGGGTGTATCTGATGCATGACGCCTCGGACCGGATTATTTACGTGGGGAAAGCGGTGGTCCTGAAGAACCGGGTGCGCCAGTATTTCCAGAAAGGCACGAACAAGTCGCCGAAGGTGCAGCGCATGGTGTCGCAGATCGCCTGGTTCGAGACGATCGTCGTGGATTCGGAAGCGGAGGCTCTGGTGCTGGAGTGCAACCTGATCAAGGAGCACCGCCCCAAATATAATACGATGCTGAAGGATGATAAGGGCTATCCCTATATCCGGGTGACGGTGGAAGAGGAGTATCCGCGGATTCTGCTGGCACGGCGCGCGAAGCGGGATGCGTCGAAATATTACGGACCGTATGTCAGCGCCGGGGCGGTGCGCGATACGATCCGCCTGGTACACCGGCTCTTCCGCATCCGCGACTGCAGCCGGAAGCTGCCGGAGGATACGGGGAAGGAGCGGCCCTGTCTGAATTATCACATTCATCAGTGCGATGCGCCCTGTCAGGGCTGGATCACGCCGGAGGCCTACGCGGAGTCCATCCGTAAGGCACAGAGCTTCCTGGGAGGAAACTATGAGCCACTGTTAAAACAGCTGGAGGAGAAGATGCAGGCGGCGGCGGAGGCGCTGGATTTTGAGACGGCGGCGTCGTACCGGGAGCTGCTGTTCAGCGTGCGGAAGATGGATGAACAGCAGAAGATGACGGAGAATAGTCGGGAGAACCGGGATGTGATCGCGCTGGCCGCCGAAGGGGCGGACGCGATCGTGCAGGTCTTCTTCGTCCGCGAGGGCAAGCTCATCGGCCGGGATCATTTTCACGTGCAGGTGGCGGAGGGCGACGGGAAGGTGCAGATCCTGGAGGATTTCGTCAAACAGTTTTATGCCGGGACGCCCTTTATCCCCGGCGAGATCTTCCTGCCCGATGTGCTGCCGGAGGGGGATTCGATCGCTTCCTGGCTGTCTGCAAAGAGCGGTCATAAGGTGACGCTGACTGTGCCGCGGCGGGGGGAGAAGCACTGCCTCATGGAGCTGGCGGAGCAGAACGCCGGGCTGATTCTCTCGCGGGACCGTGAGAGGGTGAAACGGGAGGAGGCGCGGACGCTGGGTGCGGTCCGTCAGCTGGAGGATCTGCTCGGTCTGGCGGGGCTGGTGCGCATGGAGGCCTTCGACATTTCCAATATCTCGGGCTTCGAGTCGGTGGGTTCCATGGTTGTCTATGAGAAGGGGAAGCCGAAACGCAGTGACTATCGTAAATTTAAGATCAAATGGGTGCAGGGGCCGAACGATTATGCGTCTATGGAGGAGGTGCTCACGCGGCGCTTCTCCCATGGGCTTGAGGAACAGCGGATCCTGCGGGAGCGGGGGCTGGAGGAGGAGTACGGCAGCTTCACCCGTTTCCCGGATCTGCTTCTGATGGACGGCGGGCGCGGTCAGGTGAATGTGGCTGAGGAGGTGCTGGCGCGGATGGGTCTGTCGATTCCGGTCTGCGGGATGGTGAAGGATGACAATCACCGGACACGGGGGCTGTATTTCCGCAATCAGGAGCTGCCGATCGACCGGCACAGTGAGGCGTTTCAGCTGATCACGCGGATTCAGGACGAGACGCACCGCTTTGCCATCGAGTACCACCGCAGTCTGCGGGGCAAGGCGCAGGTACATTCGATCCTGGACGACATCGACGGCGTGGGACCGGCGCGCCGGAAGGCGCTGATGCGGGAGTTCCAGACGCTGGACGCGCTGCGGGAGGCGTCGGTGGACGATCTGGCCCGGATCCCGGAGATGAATCGCCGCGTGGCGCGCACGGTGTATGCGTTTTTTCATGACGGGGAGATCCCGGAGGAGTAGCCAGAACGGGGAAAATATGGTATACTGAAAAAGCATTGCGTGCTTATAGCACACACTGAATACGGACACGCGCGGGGCGTTCTGCACGAAAGAGGCGGGGCGTACTCCGGGATGGATATGGAAATAAAGCTTCAGGAGAAGAAGATAGGAGGACCAACGTGGAAGGAATCAGTTTGAGCCAGGTGGCGATGGATATGAACCTGCGGCATCTGAATCCGGAGGTGGACATCGAGGGCGTGCGGGTGACGCACTGGGATGTCAACCGGCCGGCGCTGCAGATGGCGGGATTTTTTGAGCATTTTGATGCGGACCGCATGCAGTTCATCGGGAATGTGGAGATGACGTATCTGCGGAATCTGACCCGGGAGAGGAAGAATGAGGTGTTCCGCATGCTGTTCTCGCGGAATATTCCCTGCCTGGTGTACTGCCGCGATCATCTGCCGGATGAGGAAGTGATCGGGCTGGCGGATGAGTACGAGGTGCCTCTGTTCGCCTCGCACTGCTTTACTTCGGATGTGTATGCCCGGGTGCTGCGGTATCTCCAGGAGAAGCTGGGGCCGACGCAGACGATTCACGGCGTGCTGATGGATGTGGCCGGCGTGGGAATCCTCATCACCGGAGAGAGCGGCATCGGCAAGAGCGAGGCGGCGCTGGAGCTGATCAAGCGCGGACACCGTCTGGTGGCGGACGACGCGGTGGAGCTGCACCGTGTCAACGATGCCGAGATCGTGGGGCGGGCGCCGTCGGTCACCAAGCATTTTATCGAGCTGCGCGGCATCGGCATCATCGATGTGAAGGCGCTGTTCGGCGCGGAGAGCGTCAAGGACGAGCAGGACGTGGATATGGTGATCGTCCTGGAGGACTGGAACAAGGACAAGGTGTATGATCGCCTGGGATCTCAGGAGGAGTATGTGAAATATCTGGGGAACAAGATTCTCAGCTGCCGCATCCCCATCCGGCCCGGCCGGAACGTGGCTATCATCGTGGAAGCGGCGGCGGTCAATTTCCGCCAGAAGGAAATGGGCTACGACGCCAAGGAAGAGCTGTATAAGAGAGTGCAGAACAATATGCTGAAGGGAATTGAGAGCTGATGACGAGACCGAATCAGGAACGAAGCGGCGGAATGGAGGGACAGGCGCGCCTGTGGGCGGTAGCAGGGACTTCCGTGGTGCGCGAGCACGAGCCCATGTCCCTGCACACGACCTTCCAGGTGGGCGGCCCGGCGGATTTCTTCATCGAGCCGGAGAGTCCGGCGGTGCTGGCGGAGATGCTTGACGTCTGCCGGGAGGAAGAGATTCCCTTTGTTATTCTCGGACGGGGCAGCAATGTCCTGGTCGGCGACGGAGGCTATCGCGGCGTCATTTTTCATATCGGCGACGCGATGTCGCGTATCCGCCGGGAGGGGTGTGAGATCATCGCGGAGGCGGGGGTCACGCTGTCGGCACTGGCCCGTTTTGCCCGGCTGAACAGTCTGTCGGGGCTGGAATTCGCCGGAGGTATTCCCGGCTCTCTGGGCGGCGCGCTGTTCATGAATGCCGGAGCCTACGGCGGCGAGATGCGCGACGTGGTGCGCGAAGCGCTGATCCTGACGGAGTCCGGGGAAGCACGCTGGATCCCGGCGGAGGAGCTGGCTCTGGGCTACCGGACCAGCCGCATCCAGACGGAGGGGCTGATCGCCCTGGCGGCCCGGATGGAGCTGGTGCCGGGGGATCCGGAGGAGATTCAGGAGCGCATGGCGGACTTCGCCAGGCGTCGGCGGAGCAAACAGCCGCTGGAATATCCCAGCGCCGGCAGCACGTTCAAACGGCCGCCGGGATATTTCGCCGGGAAGCTGATCGAGGATGCCGGTCTGGCGGGCTACGCCGTGGGCGGCGCCTGTGTGTCGGAGAAGCACTGCGGCTTTGTCATTAACCGGGACCGCGCAACGGCGGCTGATATCCTGGCGGTCTGCCGCGATGTGGCGGCGGAGGTGGAGCGGCAGACGGGTGTGGCGCTGGAGATGGAGGTTCGCTGTCTGGGGGAATTTTAAATGTCCTTTTCACAGGAAATCAAAGAGGAACTGGCGGAACAGATGAGCCCGGCCAGGCACTGTCAGCTGGCGGAGCTGGCCGCGCTGGTCGGCGCCTGCGGCGTTTACGGGATCCGGTGTGACCGAAGCGTCTATCTGCTGCTTCAGAGTGAAAATATTCTGGTGATCCGCAAGGCGGCCCGGCTGCTGCGCCGGGCCTTTCGCATACAGCCGGAGGTCTCCGTGTACGGCAACGGCGACTGGCGCAAGGGCCGGCTGTATACGCTGGCCATCCTGGAACGGGAGGCGGCCGGTCAGGTGCTGAAGGCGGTGAAATATCTCTCTCAGGGCGGTGTGCTCCGGGAGCTGTCGCTTCCGTCCAACGGTCTGCTGCTGCAGCAGACCTGCTGTCGGCGGGCGTTCATCCGCGGGTGCTTTCTGGCCTCCGGGTCGATCAGTGATCCACGGAAATCCTATCATTTTGAGATTGTCTGCGGGACGCCGGAGCGGGCGGAGCAGCTGCGGGATGCCATCCGTTCCTTCGAAGTGGATGCGAAGATCGTCCCGCGTAAGAAGTCCTGGGTGGTTTATGTCAAGGAGAGCGACGGCATCGCCGATATGCTCAATGTCATGGAGGCGCACCGGGGACTGATGAATCTGGAAAATATCCGCATTCTCCGGGGCATCAGCGGCCATGTGAACCGCTCGGTCAACTGCGAGACGGCCAACCTGAACAAGACCGTGTCTGCCTCGGTCGAGCAGATCCGCGACATCGAGAAGATACAGAGGACGATCGGTCTGGGCAGTCTGCCGGACTCCCTGCGGCAGATGGCGGAGGTTCGGCTGGAGTATCCGGATCTGCCGTTAAAGGAGCTGGGAGCCTATCTGGATCCGCCGGTGGGAAAGTCCGGCGTGAACCATCGGCTGCGCAAGATCAAAGCCATTGCGGAGGAACTGTGAAAGATCCCTGACCGGACGGGCTGCGGAAGCATGAACGGGACGGCATATATGCTGCAGAGTAAGACAGCAGAGAACACGGAGGAGAGACACGATGGCCTTCACCCATCTTCACGTACACACAGAATACAGCCTGCTGGACGGCTCCAGCAAGATCTCGGAGATCGCCGCCCGGGCGAAGGAGCTGGGCATGGACAGCCTGGCGATCACCGACCACGGCGTGATGTACGGCGTGATCGATTTCTACAAGGCCTGCCGGAAGGAGGGCATTAACCCCATCCTCGGCTGTGAGGTCTATGTGGCGCCGGGTTCCCGCCTTGACCGGGAGCCGGGCACCGGGGAGGATCGCTATTTCCATCTGGTGCTGCTGGCGGAGAACGATCAGGGCTATCATAACCTGATGAAGATCGTCTCGAAGGGCTTCATTGACGGCTTCTACTATAAGCCGCGGGTGGACCTGGACGTGCTGCGCGAGTATCACGAGGGGATCATTGCTCTGAGCGCCTGCCTGGCCGGGGAGGTGGCAAAGCTTCTGGCCCGGAATCAGTATGAGGCAGCCTGTGCCGCGGCGCGGCGGTACGAGGAGATTTTCGGGAAGGGGAATTATTTCCTGGAGCTGCAGGATCACGGAATTCCCACGCAGAAAACGGTGAATGCGGGGCTGCTGCGCATGAGCGAGGAGCTGGGCATCCCGCTGGTGGCCACCAACGATACGCATTATATCTACGCGGACGACGCCGAGGCGCATGATATCCTGCTGTGCCTGCAGACCGGGAAGAAGCTGGCGGACGAGAACCGTATGCGCTATGAGGGCGGTCAGTATTATCTTAAGTCCGAGGAGGAGATGCGGGCGCTCTTTCCCTACGCGCCGCAGGCTCTGGAGAATACGCACCGCATCGCGGAGCGCTGCCATGTGGAGATCGAGTTCGGCGTGCCGAAGCTGCCGCATTTCGATGTGCCGGAAGGCTATGATTCCTGGACCTATCTGAATCATCTCTGTCAGGAAGGGCTGACGAAGCGCTATCCGCAGGACGACGGTTCGGTGCGGAATCAGATGGAGTATGAGCTGGGTGTCATCCGTAAGATGGGGTATGTGGATTATTTCCTCATCGTCTGGGACTTTATCCACTATGCGAAAGAGCACGATATCGCGGTGGGCCCGGGGCGCGGTTCGGCGGCCGGGAGCGTGGTTGCTTACTGTCTGGAGATCACCGACATCGATCCCATCCGTTATCAGCTGCTGTTCGAGCGTTTCCTGAATCCGGAGCGGGTCAGCATGCCGGATATCGACGTCGATTTCTGTTTTGAGCGCCGGGGCGAGGTCATCGATTATGTGACGCGCAAATACGGCGCCGACCGGGTGGTGCAGATCGTGACCTTCGGTACCATGGCGGCCCGGGCTGTGGTGCGGGATGTGGGCCGGGTCATGGATCTGCCCTATGCGCTCTGCGACCAGATCGCCAAGATGATTCCCAAGGAGCTGAACATCACCATCGAGCAGGCAATTCAGAAGAGCACCGATCTGCAGAAAGCGATGGCAGAGGATGAGCGCGTGGCGAAGCTCATCGAGATGTCGAAGCGCCTGGAGGGACTGCCGCGCCATACCTCGATGCACGCGGCGGGCGTCGTCATCGGCCAGCGGCCCATGGATGAATTCGTGCCGCTGTCGCGTTCCTCGGACGGTCAGCTGACGACACAGTTTACGATGACCACGATCGAGGAGCTGGGTCTGCTGAAGATGGATTTCCTCGGACTGCGCACACTGACGGTGATCCAGAATACCGTGAAAATGCTGGCGCGGCGGGGGAAGCATATTGATATCAGTAAGATTGATTTCGATGACCGCAGGGTTTACGAGTCTCTGGGCACCGGGAAGACCGACGGCGTGTTCCAGCTTGAAAGTTCAGGGATGAAGAGCTTCATGAAGGAGCTCAAGCCGATGAACCTGGAGGATGTCATCGCCGGTATTTCCCTCTATCGGCCGGGCCCGATGGATTTCATTCCCCAGTATATCCGCGGCAAGAACAATCCCCGGGCGGTGACCTATCACTGCCCGCAGCTTGAGCCCATCCTCAAGCCCACCTACGGCTGCATCGTCTATCAGGAGCAGGTCATGCAGATCGTCCGCGACCTGGGCGGCTACACGCTGGGCCGCAGCGATCTGGTGCGCCGCGCCATGAGCAAGAAGAAGCAGGATGTCATGAAGCGCGAGCGCCAGAATTTCATTTACGGAAATGAGGCCGAGGGCGTGCCGGGCTGCGTGGCCAACGGAATCTCCGCGGAGGTGGCCAGCCAGATCTACGACGAGATGATGGATTTTGCCAAATATGCTTTCAATAAGTCACACGCGGCCTGCTATGCGGTGGTAGCTTACCAGACCGCCTGGCTGAAATATTATTATCCGGTCGAGTTCATGGCGGCGCTGATGACCTCGGTCATCGACAATATCAGCAAGGTGACGGAGTACATCGGTTCCTGCCGTTCCATGGGTATCGGGATCCTGCCCCCGGATATCAACGAGGGGGAATGGGGCTTCTCGGTGTCAGGGAAGAACATCCGCTACGGCCTCTCCGCCATCAAGGGTGTCGGACGCAGCGTCATCGAAAATATTCAGGCGGAGCGGGAGGCGGCGGGTCCCTTCCGGGATCTGAAGGATTTCATTGACCGCATGACCGGCAAGGAGATCAATAAGCGCACGATCGAGAACTTCATCAAGGCGGGCGCCATGGACACTCTTCCCGGCACCAGACGGCAGAAAATGCTGATCTATGCGGAGATCATGGACCGGCGCAGCCGTGAACTGAAGGACGGCATCAGCGGCCAGCTCTCCCTCTTTGACTTTCTCTCCGAAGAGGACCGCAGCGCCGCCGAGACGCCGCTGCCGGACGTGGAGGACTACAGCAAGGCGGAGCGCCTGGCGCTGGAGAAGGAGGTCCTGGGCATCTATGTCAGCGGGCATCCGCTGGATGACGACCGGGCGCGGTGGGAGAAGCATACGACGGCTGCGGCGGCGCAGTTCGCGGTCGACGAGGAGACCGGGCGCGCGCAGGTCTCGGAGGGAGCCATCGTGACGATCGGTGGTATCCTTACCGCGAAGACTGTAAAGCTGACCAAAAATAACCAGAATATGGCCTTTGTCACGCTGGAGGATCTGACCGGAGACGTCGAGGTGATCGTATTTCCCAGGGATTATGAGAGGAACCGGGCCTTCCTGGAACCGGACCGCAAGCTGTTCATCCGCGGGCGGGTCAGCCTGGGGGCGGATGATCCGAAGGGCAAGCTGGTCTGCGAGCGGGTGCTTGACTTCGAAGCTCTGCCGCGGGACATCTGGGTGCAGTTCCCCGACCGCGCGGGCTATGCCGCGGACACGGAGAGGCTGGAGCAGCTGCGGGATGGGCAGCCGGTGACCGTCTATCTGGCACGGGAGCGCGCCGTTAAGCGTCTGTCCGGCGTCCGCCGTCCCGGTGAGGAGGAAGAGGCCCTGATCCGCCGGCTGACAGACCGTTTCGGGGCGGAAAACATCCGTACCGTCGAAAAAAAGCTTGAAGATGTATGGAAAATGAGATAAACTAGCAACCAAATTGACGATACCAGGGTAAAAAAAACCGAGGTATCGTCACAACATTCGCACAAGGATCATCAGAAAGGAGCCGTTATGTCAGAAGAAGTGAAAACCATCGGAGTGCTGACCAGCGGGGGAGACGCCCCCGGTATGAACGCCGCGATCCGCGCCGTCGTCCGGGCCGGGATCGCCGCCGGACTGCAGGTAAAGGGAATCATGCGGGGCTACGCCGGTCTCCTGGATGAGGAGATTGTGGAGATGGACTCCCGGAGCGTCGCGGAGATCATTGAACGCGGCGGAACCATCCTCTATACAGCCCGCTGTCAGGAATTTATGACGGAAGAGGGCCAGCAGCGCGCAGCGGAGATCTGCCGGAAACATGGCATCGACGGCCTGGTGGTCATCGGCGGCGACGGATCCTTCCGGGGCGCCGGGAAGCTGGCGGAGCTGGGCATCAATACCATCGGAATTCCGGGCACCATCGATCTGGATATCGCCTGTACGGATTATACGATTGGATTTGATACGGCTATCAACACGGCGGTGGAGGCCATCGACCGGATCCGGGATACCTCCACGTCGCACGAGAGGGTCAGCATCATCGAAGTGATGGGGCGTCATGCCGGGTATATCGCTCTGTGGTGCGGTATTGCCAACGGCGCGGAGAATATTCTGATTCCGGAAACTTATGATTACGACGAGCAGAAGATCATCGAACAGATCATTCGCCTGCGGCGCAGCGGCAAGAAGCATCATATCATCGTCAACGCCGAGGGCGTTGGTCATACGATGGAGATGGCGGCCCGCATCGAGGCAGCAACGGGGATCGAGACGCGGGCTACGGTTCTCGGGTATATGCAGCGCGGCGGTTCACCGACATGTAAGGATCGTGTGTATGCGTCCATCATGGGAACCAAGGCGGTCCATTTGCTGAAAGAAGGAAAGACGAAGCGGGTGATCGCCCATCAGGGCGGTGAATTCGTGGATTACGATATTGCGGAAGCGCTGGCGATGACCAAGACGATCCCGCCGGATTTCCGGACGGTGAGTCAGGAGCTGCTTCGGGTATAAGGCAAAGCGCAAAGAGGGGGAGGTGAAGAGCCGTGGCGCAGGAGAAGGAAGAACGGGTGCCCGTGATCTATCATGCGGTGACAGACTGCAACAAGGAGTCTATTGTGAAGGATGAGAAAAAAACGGCCGAGGAACTGTACGAAGAGTTGGTGGAGACCATACGCAGATACCACCCCTCCGACGATCTGAGCCAGGTGGAGAAGGCGTACCGGATCGCCAGAAAGCAGCATGAGGGGCAGCTGCGGAAGTCCGGAGAGCCCTATATCATTCACCCTCTGCGGGTGGCGATCATTCTGGCGGAGCTGGAGATGGACAAAGAGTCCATCATTGCCGGGATTCTCCACGACGTGGTGGAGGATACCGACATGACGCTGGAGGACGTGGAGCGCGAATTTGGCTCCGATGTGGCACTGCTGGTGGACGGTGTGACGAAGCTGACCCGTCTGTCCTGGGATGCGGACAAGACGGAGATCCAGGCGGAAAATCTGCGTAAGATGTTCCTGGCCATGGCCAAGGACATCCGTGTCATCATCATCAAGCTGGCAGACCGTCTGCACAACATGCGTACTCTCCAGTATATGAAGCCGGAGAAGCAGAAGGAAAAGTCCCGCGAGACGCTGGAGATCTTTGCCCCGCTGGCCAGTCGGCTCGGTATTTCCAAGATCAAGGTCGAACTTGACAATCTGGCGCTGCAGTACCTGCAGCCCGAGGACTATAATAAGCTGATCGAGGATATCAATCAGAAGAAGGAAGCCCGTGAGGACTATATCCAGCAGATCGTGGGCGAGGTCCGCGGACATCTGGAGACGGCGGGTATCCGGGCGGAGGTCTACGGCCGGGTCAAGCATTATTTCAGTATTTATAAGAAGATGCTGGTGCAGCACAAGACGCTGGATCAGATCTACGATCTCTTCGCGGTGCGGGTACTGGTGGATACGGTGCCGGATTGCTATGCGGTTCTGGGCATCATTCATGAGATGTATACCCCCATGCCGGGGCGTTTTAAGGACTATATCGCCATGCCCAAGCCGAACCGCTATCAGTCGCTGCACACGACGCTGATCGCCAAAAACGGCACGCCCTTCGAGATTCAGATCCGTACCTACGAGATGCACAAGGTGGCGGAATACGGTATCGCGGCGCACTGGAAATACAAGGAGGGCAAGGGCGGCGCTTCTCTTTCCAGCGAGGAGGAGAAGCTCAGCTGGCTGCGCCAGATTCTGGAGTGGCAGCGGGATATGTCGGACAACGGGGAATTCCTCACCTCCCTGAAGAGTGATCTGAACATGTTCTCGGAGAACGTCTACTGCTTCACGCCGAACGGGGATGTGAAGAGCCTGCCCAAGGGCTCCACGCCGATCGATTTCGCCTACAGCATTCACAGCGCCGTGGGCAACAAGATGGTGGGAGCGCGGGTCAACGATAAGCTGGTGCCGATCGATTATGAGATCCAGAACGGCGACCGGGTGGAAGTCATTACCTCGCAGAATACCAGGGGGCCGAGCCGCGACTGGCTGAATCTGGTGAAAAGCCCCCAGGCGAAAAACAAGATCAATCAGTGGTTTAAGAAGCAGAATAAGGAAGAGAATATCGTGCGCGGCCGGGATCAGCTGGAGCGCTACTGTAAGAATAAGAACATTTCCCTGCCTGAGATCTCCAAACCGGAGTACCAGGAGAAGGTTCTGCGGAAATACGGCTTCCAGGAGTGGGATGCGGTGCTGGCAGCCATCGGCCACGGCGGTATGAAGGAAGGCCAGGTCGTCAACAAGCTGCTGGAGGAGAAAAAGAAGGACGAGCGGCTCCATCTCACTGACGAGGACGTGCTGCAGGCGGTGACTGAGGGCGACAGGAAGCCGGAGCTGAAGAAGACCGGCAAGGGCATCGTGGTTGAGGGCCTGGATGATCTGGCCGTACATTTCTCCCGCTGCTGCAACCCGATTCCCGGCGACGAGATCGTGGGTTTCGTCACACGGGGACGCGGCATTTCGATTCACCGCACGGACTGCATCAATGTACTGAATCTGCCGGAGGTGGAACGTCATCGCCTGATCGAGGCTGAGTGGAACGAGGATATTCAGAAGACAGAGAAGTACAAGACGGAAATCACGCTCTTCACACATAACCGCATCGGTCTGCTGGCCGATCTCTCGCGGGTGCTGGCCGAGGGCGAGGTGGATATTCAGTCCATGAACACACGGACCAGCAAGCAGGGCATCGCCACGGTGACGCTGGACTTCCAGACCAGCGGCGTGGAGGAAATCAATCGTATTACCACGAAATTGCGCCAGATCGAGGGCGTGATGGATATTCAGAGGACGACAGGATGAGTAAATTATTGATTCAGTACCGGGTGCTTGGCTCCATCGGTACCAATGTGTATTTTCTGCTGAACCAGGAGACGAATCAGGTGATTCTGGTCGACCCGGCGGATGACGCCGACTATATCGTGGATCAATGTCGGCAGCGGAACTATGAGCCCGCCGCGATCCTGCTGACACATGGACATTTTGACCACATCTATGCGGTAAACGACCTGCGGAAGGCCTGGCCCGATGTGAAGGTGTATGCCTACGAGGGCGAGAAGAAGCTCATGGGCGATCCGTGGATGAACCGCTCCAAGGTCTGGGCGGAGCCGGTGTCCGTGCAGGCGGACATCTGGGTGAAGGACCATGAGATCCTCGAGCTGGCCGGATTCTCCATCGAGGTCATCCATACGCCGGGACACACTTCCGGAGGCTGCTGCTATTACATCGCTGACGAAAAGACGCTGATCAGCGGCGACACGCTGTTCCATGAGTCCTACGGGAGAACCGATCTGGACACCGGCAGCGAGTCTGCGATCTTCCGCTCCATTCAGGAGATTCTCCTGAAGCTGCCGGATGATGTCAATGTCTACCCGGGGCATATGGACATGACGACCATTGAGCACGAGAAGAAGTATAATCCGGCCGTCTTCTAATGATAGCAGGGGACAAAGGAAGTTGAACTGAATGCCAGAAGGGCGCTGTAAGCGCCCTTTTGCTCTGTATATAGTACCGGAGGAGACAGGAAGATGAAGATCGGATTTGTACTGGAACGGGATGAATTTGAATACGACATCCGGGGGCTGCTGATGGCCTTCTACCCCGGCGCAGAGATTGTGCAGAACCCGGCCGAGGGGGAGGAACTGGATGGTTTTCTCTTCGTGCCGGCTTCGCACCGGGAGGCGCGGATCGACCGCAAGAACGAGGTGAAGCAGTGGGCCTATCACGAGCTGGCTGCCCGCACCGGCCATGATCTGCCCTGGGGCGCATTGACGGGCATCCGTCCGACGAAGATCGCCATGGCTCTTCTGGAAGAAGGACGCAGTCCGCAGGCGGCGGAGGCGGTCATGCGGCGGGAGTATCTCGTAAGTGCGCCAAAGAGCGCCCTGGCTGTGCAGATCGCCGGGACGGAGCGTGAGCTGCTGCGGAACATTGATTATGAGGATGGCTACAGTCTCTACATCGGCATCCCTTTCTGTCCCACGACCTGCCTTTATTGCTCCTTCACTTCCTATCCGATGGACAAATGGGCGCCGCGGATGGGCGAGTACCTGGACGCGCTGGAGCGGGAGATCGACTATACAGCGGAGGCCTTCCGGGGGCGGAAGTTAAATACGCTCTACATCGGCGGCGGTACGCCGACCTCCCTGTCGCCGGAGCTGCTGGACCGGCTCCTGAAAAAACTGGGAGACAGCTTCGATTATTCATATCTGCAGGAATTTACCGTGGAGGGCGGCCGCCCCGACAGCATCACGCCGGAGAAGCTGGCGGTCCTGCGGCGTTACCCGGTGACGCGCATTTCCATCAATCCGCAGACTATGAAAGAAGAAACCCTGCAGCGTATTGGACGCCGTCATACGGTGGAGGAGGTGCGTCAGGCCTACGCGATGGCCCGGGAAGCAGGATTTGAGAACATCAACATGGATATGATCCTCGGCCTGCCCGGGGAGAAGCCGTCCGACGTGGCGGAGACCGTGGCGGAGATTGAGAAGCTGGCGCCGGACAGCCTGACCGTGCATGCGCTGGCTATCAAGCGGGCCTCTCGCCTGAAGATGGAAGCCCACGGTACCGTGCTGGCCGGGGGCACGCAGGAGGAATCCGAAGAAATGATGGACATCGCTTCCCGCGGCGCGGCGGCGATGGGGATGGAGCCCTATTACCTGTACCGCCAGAAAAACATGGCCGGGAACCTCGAGAACGTCGGCTACGCCCGGCCGGGGAAGGCGGGACTCTACAACATTCTCATCATGGAGGAAAAACAGACGATCGTCGCCCTGGGGGCCGGGACCGTTACCAAGGGCGTATTTCCGGATGGGCGTATTGAGAGAGTGGAGAACGTCAAGGCGATCGACCAGTACCTGACAAGGATTGATGAGATGATTGAGCGGAAGAGGGGACTGTTTTCTGTGTGAGCCGTTCCGTCATGGGAATTCATACTTGCCAGAACCAGAGGAGACAGGTATAATGAATCCGGTTTTTAATGGCTGCCTGCGCGGAGGAACGAGATTGTTTTGGCAGATGCAGCCGGATATGAAGAAGACCGGGAATATCCCGGTGCAAGAATAGTAAGGAGACAGGAATTATGGCGCTGACAAAGAAACCGGTGACGGGTATGAAGGATATCCTGCCGCAGGAGATGCAGATCCGGGATTATGTGATTTCCCAGATCAAGGAGACATACAGCAGCTTCGGCTTCACCTCGATTGAGACTCCGGTGGTGGAGAACCTTCCCAACCTGACGAGCAAGCAGGGCGGGGACAATGAGAAGCTGATCTTCAAGATCATGAAGCGGGGCGAGAAATTCAATCTGGCGAAGGCCACCTGCGAGGAGGACCTGGCGGACAGCGGGCTTCGCTACGATCTGACGGTGCCGCTGGTGCGCTATTATTCGAACCATGCCAACGAGCTGCCGAAGCCCTTCAAGGCGCTGCAGATCGGGCCGGTGTTCCGGGCGGACCGTCCGCAGAAGGGGCGTTTCCGTCAGTTCTATCAGTGCGACATCGACATTCTGGGAGAGGCCGGGAATCTGGCGGAGATCGAGCTGATTCTGGCGACGACGACACTGCTGGGGAAGCTGGGCTTTACGGGCTTCACAGTACACATCAATGACCGGCGAATCCTCAAGGCTATGGCGGCCTGGAGCGGATTCCCCGAGGATTCCTATGATCAGGTCTTTATCACGCTGGACAAGATGGACAAGATCGGTCCGGAGGGTGTGGCAGCCGAGCTGACGGAGAATGGCTTCGCCAAAGAGGCGGTCGATCGTTATCTGGCGCTGTTCGCAGAGATGGCAGAGCAGGAGGACGCGGTCTCCTATCTGGGCGGGAAGCTGGCGGATGTCATGGAGCCGGGTACGGCGGAGAATCTGAAGGAAATCGTGGACAGCGTGACGGCGACGACCTCCACGGATTTCAACCTGCAGTTTGATCCGACGCTGGTGCGCGGCATGTCCTACTACACCGGGACGATCTTCGAGATCGAGATCGCGGGCCTGGGCTGCTCGGCCGGCGGAGGCGGCCGCTACGATGAGATGGTCGGCAAATTCACCAACATGAAAACGCCCGCCTGCGGGTTCTCCATCGGCTTCGAGCGCATCATCACGATTCTTCTCGATCAGGGCTTCCAGGTGCCGGGAACAGCGGCGAAGCAGGCATTTTTGCTGGAGAAAAATATGCCGGCGGACCGCCTCTGTGCGATCATGAAGGAAGCGCAGACGCTGCGGGAGCAGGGAACGCCGGTGCTGGTGTCTGTGATGAATAAGAACAAGAAGTTCCAGAAGGAGCAGCTCGCGGCGCAGGGCTACACGGAGTTCCGGGAATTTTATATAAACCCGATGCGATAAGGAGGCAAACAAAAATCATGACAGAATCCATGAAGGGTCTGCACAGGACCCATCGCTGTACAGAAGTATCTAACCGCCTGATCGGTGAGACTGTCACCGTCATGGGCTGGGTGCAGAAACGGAGAAATCTGGGCGGTATGATCTTTATCGATCTGAGAGACCGTTCCGGGATTCTCCAGCTGGTATTTGATGAAAATGACTGCGGGGCGGAGGGCTTCGCCAAGGCCGCGACCCTGCGGAGTGAATTTGTGGTGGCTGTGGTCGGCCGGGTGGAAGCGCGCTCCGGCGCGGTGAATCCGAATCTCGCGACCGGCGACATCGAGATCCGGGCGCGGGAGATCCGTATCCTTTCTCAGTCGGAAACGCCGCCCTTCCCGATCGAGGACGGCATCAACACGCGCGAGGAGCTGCGGCTGAAATACCGCTATCTGGACCTGCGGCGTCCGGAGCTGCAGAAGAATCTGATTCTGCGCAGTCGTATCGCCAATCTCTCCCGCCAGTTCATGGCGGAGGAAGGCTTCATCGAGATCGAGACGCCCATGCTGGGGCGCAGCACCCCGGAGGGGGCCCGGGATTACCTGGTGCCCAGCCGCGTCCACCCCGGCACCTTCTACGCGCTGCCTCAGTCGCCGCAGCTTTTTAAGCAGCTGCTGATGGTGTCCGGCTATGACCGGTATTTCCAGATCGCCCGCTGCTTCCGGGATGAGGACCTGCGGGCAGACCGCCAGCCGGATTTCACGCAGATGGATATGGAGCTCTCCTTTGTGGACGAAGAAGACGTCATGGACGTCAACGAGAGACTGCTGGCTTATCTGTTTAAGGAGATTCTTAACGTAGAGATTCAGCTTCCCCTGCCGCGGATGCCCTGGCGGGAGGCCATGGACCGTTTTGGCTCGGACAAGCCGGATATCCGCTTCGGCATGGAGCTGAAAAATGTCTCAGAACTGGTGAAGGACTGCGGCTTCGGTGTCTTCACCGGGGCGCTGGCCGCCGGCGGCTCGGTGCGCGGCATCAATGTGCCCGGTCAGGGCAAGATGCCCCGGAAGAAGATCGACGCGCTGACAGACATGGCGAAGGGTATGGGCGCAAAGGGGCTGGCCTACGTCTGTGTGGGCTGCGGCGAGAATGGTGCGCACAAGTCCCCTTTTGCCAAGTTCATGAAGCCGGAGGAGATGGAGGCGCTGATCGCGGCCCTCGACGGAAAGCCGGGTGATCTGCTTCTGTTCGCGGCCGATAAGGACAGCATCGTGTTCAATGTTCTCGGCAGCCTGCGTCTGGAGATGGCGGAGCGTCTGGGACTGCTGCACAAGGATGATTTCCACTTCCTCTGGGTGACGGAGTTCCCGCAGTTCGAGTATTCCGAGGAGGAGGGCCGCTACGTGGCCATGCACCATCCCTTCACCATGCCGATGGAGGAGGATATCGATCTGCTGGAGAGCGATCCCGGCGCGGTGCGGGCGCGGGCCTATGATATCGTACTCAACGGCAACGAGATCGGCGGCGGCAGCATCCGGATCCACCAGGACGACGTGCAGGAGAAGATGTTCCGCGCCCTGGGCTTCACCGATGAGTCGGCGCACGAGCAGTTTGGTTTCCTTCTGGAGGCATTCAAATATGGTGTGCCGCCGCACGGCGGTCTGGCCTACGGCCTGGACCGGCTGGCCATGCTCATGGCCGGGGCGGACAGCATCCGCGACGTTATCGCCTTCCCCAAGGCCAAGGATGCATCCTGCCTTATGACCGAGGCGCCCGGCACGGTGGACGCGAAGCAGCTGGCTGAGCTGCATATCCGCTGCGAAGACTGATAAAGTTATGACAAAATCCGCAAGAGGAAATTATATAAGAAAATAGTATAAAAAAATGAAAGCAGGAACCGGCCAAACAGGGGTCCGGACGCTTGCATTTTCACGGGGATACTGGTAAAATGAGTGAGAAATTGGTACCGGAATCGACCGTTTTCCGTGCACAGGGCACGCAGGCGGGCGGCGCGCGGACCAAAATAATAAGAGAACAGGAGATGTCAATTATGCCATTGGTAACAACGACTGAGATGTTCAAGAAGGCCTATAATGGGGGCTATGCCATCGGCGCCTTCAACGTCAACAACATGGAGATCGTGCAGGGCATCACCGAGGCCGCCAAGGAGGTCAACGCTCCGCTGATCCTTCAGGTCTCCAAGGGAGCCCGCGCCTACGCCAATCATACCTATCTGATCAAGCTGGTGGAGGCTGCGGTCATCGAGACCGGCCTGCCGATCTGCCTGCATCTGGATCACGGCGACAGCTACGAGCTGTGCAAGAGCTGCATCGACGGCGGATTCACTTCCGTCATGATCGACGCCAGCAGCAAGCCTTTCGAGGAGAACATTGAGGTCACCAAGAAGGTTGTTGAGTACGCGCATGCGCACGGTGTTGTCGTCGAGGCTGAGCTGGGAACTCTGGCCGGCATCGAGGACGAGGTCAAGGTGGCTGCCGACGCCGCTTCCTATACCCGTCCCGAGGAGGTCGAGGAGTTCGTGACGCGGACCGGCTGCGACTCTCTGGCCATCGCCATCGGCACCAGCCACGGCGCCTACAAGTTCACGGCCGCACAGTGCACCCGCAATGAGAAGGGTGTCCTGGTACCCCCGCCCCTGCGTTTCGACGTGCTGGAGGAGGTCTCCAAGCGCCTGCCCGGATTCCCGATCGTGCTCCACGGTTCCTCTTCCGTGCCGCAGGAGTATGTAAAGATGATCAACGAGAACGGCGGCAATATGCCTGATGCCGTGGGTATCCCCGAAGAGCAGCTGCGCAAGGCGGCGACCATGTCGGTCTGCAAGATCAACATCGACTCTGACCTGCGTCTGGCCATGACCGGTTCCATCCGCCAGTTCTTCAACGAGCATCCGGATAAATTCGATCCCCGTGAGTACCTGAAACCCGCCCGCGCCAACATCAAGGAGCTGGTCAAGCACAAGCTGGTTGATGTTCTGGGCTGCGACGGCAAGGCCTGAGACGAGCAGGGGGTTTGAAGGAGATGTCTGAATTGAAAGGCGCATGTATCTTCGGACAGTCGGGCGGCCCGACCGCTGTCATCAATGCCAGTGCGCAGGGCGTCATCGAGACGGCACTGAAGTCCGGCAATATTACGCGGGTGCTGGGCGCTGCCCATGGAATCAAGGGCGTCCTGGATGATAAACTGATCGATATGAGTCAGGAGGATCCGGCAGAGCTGGCTCTGCTGAAATATACGCCCTCTTCGGCGCTGGGCTCCTGCCGCTACAAGCTGGCCGACCCGGATCAGGATGATACTGATTATCAGCGTATCCTGGAGATCTTTAAGAAATACGATGTCCGCTATTTCTTCTATAATGGCGGCAATGACTCCATGGATACCTGCAACAAGATTTCCAAGTTCATGCAGAAGTCCGGTTATGAGTGCCGGATCATGGGTGTGCCCAAGACGATCGATAACGATCTGAATGGCACGGATCACTGCCCCGGCTTCGCTTCGGCGGCCCGGTATATCGCCACCTCCTGCATGGAGGTATGGCAGGATGCTCATGTGTATGACACTGGTATGATCACCGTGATCGAGATCATGGGTCGTCATGCGGGATGGCTGACCGGCGCGGCTGCGCTGGCCACCTGGGCAGGATATGGTCCCGACCTGATCTACCTGCCGGAGACAGATTTCGACATGGACCGCTTCATCGCGGATGTGAAGGAAGTCTATGAGCGGACCGGCAACTGTATGGTGGCTGTCTCCGAAGGAATCCATTATGCGGACGGCACGTTCGTCTCTGAGGCGAAGACTTCTGCCACAGACGGCTTCGGTCATGCCCAGCTGGGCGGCCTGGCAGCTCTGCTGGCGGAGACTGTCAAGGCGGCGACCGGCGCCAAGGTGCGCGGCATTGAACTGTCTCTGCTGCAGCGCTGCGCGTCCCACTGTGCTTCAAAGACGGATGTGGAAGAAGCTTATCTGGCGGGGAAGACTGCAGTGGAAGCTGCTGTCGCCGGCACGACCGACCGTATGGTTGCCTTCAAGTGCAGCCGTGAGGACGGTTATACCTGCGAGATGTCGCTGGAGCCTCTGGATATCGTGGCCAACTTCGAGAAGAAGGTACCGCGTGCCTGGATCAACGAGGCCGGAAACGGCATCGAGCAGCCGTTCATTGACTATGTGCTGCCCCTGATTCAGGGAGACGCCGAGGCGCCCCGTGAGAACGGTCTGCCCCGGTTCGCAAAACTGAATAAGAACCTGGCGAAGTAATCTTTAATAACGACGGAGAGGAAGGGAGAGAGTTCCCTTTCTCTTTTTTTGATGCAAAAAATAATACGGTTTTTCGTTAATTATTCCGCCGACAGGCAGGAGAACAGAGATTACAATGATCTTACATCTGCTGAAGGGGGATTTTTTGCATATTCTGAATGTCTTTGTTGAATACTACGAAGAGAGTAACTATTTTTCGGGAGAAAAAGCAGACGGACCCACACAAATTGCCATTTTTTTAACAATTTGATTTTAGGTTAATGATACATTATGAAGAACCTGTTAAAAGTTAAGAATTCGACGTTGCATTTTGTGGCTGATAGAGGTAAAATTGAATCGACATTGGTCTTACGATTGCTTTTTTATTCTGCATTTGTTTCGAAAAGTCAAAACTCTCTTGAAATTTTCACACGGGGGCAATCGTATCACAGGGAGAAGGTTTGATGATTCAGATGCGAAAATATACAGGGTAAGGAGGTAGAAACATGTCGATCGAGAATATGAAACGTATTTCCGAAGCGGAGGCGGAAGCCGTTTCCATTCGCAGGCAGGCTCAGGCTGATGCCAGGAAGATCGCCGAACAGGGCAAGCGGGATGCGCAGGATGTGGTTGATAAAGCCAGACAATCTGCAGACGCCGCCTACCAGGAAGCGATCCGACAGGCGGAGGCCGAGGCCGGGGCAGCGTACGAGGCGCGGCTCGCCGAGGTGGCCGGAGAGTGTGAAACCATGAAGGCCGACGCGGCGGCGCATCTGCCGGAAGCTGTCAAAGTCATTACGGGAAAGGTTGTGAATTCGAGTGTCGATAGTTAAGATGAACAAGCTTTCCGTCATCGGCCTGGAGTCCGAGAAAGAGGCGGTGATGAAGTGTCTCCAGCGGATGGGCGTGGTGGAGCTGAACGATCAGTCGGCGAAGCTCCAGGATCCCGAGTGGACAGCTCTGATCCGCAGGGACGGCGACGAGGATCAGGTGTCGCGGCTGGAAAGTGAGCTGGCAGAGGTGCAGACCGTGCTGGATACCATCGCCCGGTATGACACTGAGAAGAAGCCGCTCTTCGCGATGAGAAAGCCTGTGACGGAGTCGCAGTATGCGGAGCTGCTGGGAGATGGCGAGGAGGCGCAGCGGGAGATCGCGGAGCTTTACTCTCTGTATGAGCTCTGGAATGAGGAGAAATCCCTGGAGAATTCCATCGTGTCTTCACAGGCTGCCCTGATGCCCTGGATGTCCTATGAGCTGCCTCTGGAGCTGACGGAGACCCGGTCGGTGCGCGTCCTGTGCGGCGTGATTCCCGCTGTGGCAGACGCCGAAGCTCTGAGAAAGCAGGTGGAGGAGGCCAGTGAGGCTACCGTCCTGACGATTCTCGGCGCCGATGCGGAACAGCAGTATCTGAGCCTCCTGTGTATGAAAGCGGAGGAGGAGACTGTGACCGATGTGCTGAAGTCCTTCGGCTTCACGCAGACGGTTTTCAAGGACATGAAGGGAACCGCCGCCGAAAATATGAACCGGCTGGCGGAACGCCTTGCAGAGGCGAAAAACAAAGAGGAGGAGCTGACGGCCCGTTTCCGTGTCTCCCCTGAAGTGAAGGGGCAGATCCGGACGTATTTTGACCATCTGCAGATCCTGCGGGATCGCGCGCGGGGGTCGGAGCGGCTGCTGCGGACAAAGACGGCCTTCTATTTCGATGGCTGGGTTCCGGCGGAGAGCCAGGATGCCGTAGAGAAGGAGCTGGATGCTCTGGGCTGTGTCTGTGAGTTTACGGTGCCGGAGAAGGATGAGGATACGCCGGTTCTGATGAAGAATAACAGCTTTGTCTATCCGGTACAGTCGATCACGGAGCTGTATTCCCTGCCCAGCTCGCACGAGGTCGATCCGACGCCGCTCTTCTGTCTGTTCTACATCATCTTTTATGGCATGATGTTTGCAGACATCGGCTATGGCCTGATTCTGGCCGGGGCGTGCTTCTTTGCCGTGTACCATTACAAGCTGGAAGGGATGGCCTACCGGCTGGTGAAGACGCTGGCCTACTGCGGTGTCTCCACTGCCATCTGGGGACTGCTCTTCGGAGGCTTCTTCGGAGATCTGATTTCCATCGAGCCGCTGTGGCTCGACCCGCTGGATAATGCTATGTTTGTGCTGGCGTTCTCCTGTGTCTTCGGTGTGATTCACCTCTTTGTAGGTATGGGCATCAAGGCCTATATGCAGATCCGGGACGGACATTTCTTCGATGCCGTCTGCGATGAATTCTGCTGGTATGTCTTCATCATCGGTCTGGCGCTGCTGCTCTTCGGCAACAGCTACGTGGCACAGGGCTCCGGCACGGTGGGCATGTATATGGCCATCATCGGCGGTGTCTGGATCGTGGCCTGCGAATTCATCCGCGGCAAGGGCATCGGCAAGCTCGTCGGGCTGTGGAATCTCTACGGAGTGACCAGTTATCTGGCTGATATCCTGTCGTACTCCCGTCTGCTGGCTCTGGGGCTGGCCTCGGCGGTCATCGCGCAGGTGTTTAACATGCTGGCCCGCATGGTCGGGAGCGCCGGGATCGTGGGTATGATCTTCTTCGTGGTCATCCTCGTGGTAGGACATGCTGTGAACTTCGCAATCAACGCGCTGGGGTCGTTCGTGCACGCCAGCCGTCTGCAGTATGTGGAATTTTTCGGTAAATTTTATGAGGGCGGGGGAGTTCCCTTCAGACCCTTTGAAAGAAAAACTAAATACATTAAGTTTGTTAAGGAGGAAAAGTAAAATGAGTTTAGGACAGGCTTTGGCAGTATTGGGAGCGGCTTTGGCGGCATTGGCAGGTGTTGGAAGCGCATTGGGCGTGGGCGTAGCCGGTGAGGCGGCAGCCGGCGTCATGGCAGAGGACCCCGGGAAGTTCGGTCAGACACTGGTTCTGCAGGCGCTGCCCGGTACACAGGGTATTTATGGTCTGCTGGTAGCATTCCTGATCCTCAGCAAGATCGGCCTGCTGGGCGGCGGCCTGCAGGATGTTTCCGTGTATTCCGGTCTCGCTCTTCTGGCCTCCGGCGCTCCGATCGGCATCGTGGGTATCTGGTCCGGTTATGCGCAGGGCAAGGCGTCGGCAGCCGGTATTCAGCTGATTGCCAAGAGACCCAGCGAGCTGGCCAAGGGTATGATCTACGCGGCCATGGTTGAGACCTATGCCGTGCTGGCTCTGCTGGTTTCCTTCCTGATGTACAGCAACGTGCAGCTGTAAGGATAAGATCGCGGACAGTCATTGAAGTGAAAGGAATCGTATATGAGCATTGATAAAATAACCGCACGGATCCTTCAGGAGGCGAAGGACGAAGCGGCTGCCGTGACGCAGAATGCGGAACAGGAAGCCGCCGCCGCCCGGAAGGAAGCGGAGAAGGAGGCTTCAGCCATCGGCAGCGATACCGCCGCCCGGGCGGTGCGTGATGCGGCCGTCCTCAAGGAGCGGAAGAATTCGGTGGCTGAACTGGAAGCGAGGAAGATGCGTCTGGCTGCCAAGCAGGAGATGATCGAGAAGAGCTTCGAGATGGCGAAGGAGGCGCTGCTTGCCATGGAGGACGCCGAGTACCGGAAGTTCCTGCTGAAGCATCTGGCCCCCTATCATGAAGGGGAAGTGATTCTGAACGCCAGAGACAGGAAGCGCCTTGGTGATTCTCTGAAGAAGGAGCTGGAAGGCACGGGGCTGACGGTCAGTGAGGACACCGCCGACATTCAGGGCGGCTTCATCCTGCGGACCGGTCTGGTTTCCGCCAACGGTTCTCTGGAGACGATCTTCGAATCGGAGAAAAAGCAGATTACAGCGCAGATCGCAAAGACGCTGTTCTCATAGGTTCCTACCCCATAATTCTGAGAAAGGAGGAAAACGATGGGAGCAAGTTATGTCTTTGCCTGTGCCAGAATCCGCAGCAACGAGCGGTATCTGCTGAACAAAGATAAATTGAATCAGATGATCGAAGCCAAGACCCCGGAGGATGCCTGCAAGATCCTGCAGGACGCCCGCTACGGGGACGAGGATGTCATACAGCCGGAGGCCTATGAGCAGGCGCTGGTGAAAGAGTCGGATAAGCTGTACGCTCTTCTGCATCAGCTGGCGCCGGATGCGGCGGAATTCCGCATCTTTGCCTATCCGTTTGATTACCATAATATCCGGGTGCTGCTGAAGGCGGAGGCGCTGGAGATCTCTGCCGGAGATCTTCTTATGAGCGGCGGGACCCTGGAGCCTGCGGCGATGGCGCTGATGGTGAAGGAGAGGAATACGCTGCCTCTGACGCCCCATATGAAGAAGGCCATTGACGAATCCGTGGACACGCTGGCGCGGACCAGGGATCCTCAGTGTGTGGATCTGATCTGTGACCGGGAGTGCTATGCCGACATCCTGGAGGCGGCAGAGAAATCAGGCAGCAAATTCGTGCAGGGCTATGTACGCCTGCTGATCGATACGGTGAACCTGAAGACCTTTGTCCGCTGCCAGAAGATGGGACAGCCCTGGAGCTATTTCTCCGGCGTGTTCCTGCCCGGCGGAGATATTTCCGAGAAGACCTTCGTGGCCGGGTACGACGAGCCGGTGCAGCAGTTTGCGGCGCGGATCGCAGCTTCGGCGCTGAGTCAGGCGGCGGAGATCGGCGGCGTGTCGATCAAGGAGACAGGAAGCTTTACCAGCATCGAGAAGCTCTGTGATGATGCTCTGATCGCCTATGTAAAGGATGCCAAATACATTTCCTTCGGCATTGAACCGCTGATCGGCTACGCCGTGGGCAAGCAGATGGAGATCAAGAGCGTCCGGATCATTCTGGCCGGGAAGATGGCCGGTCTGGTGCCGGAGCGGATCCGGGAGAGAGTGAGGGAGACATATGGCTAAGATTGGTGTGATCGGGGACGCCCAGAGCGTCCTGGGATTTAAAGCATTCGGCCTGGATGTGTTCGCCTGCACGACCGCGGAGGAAGCCGTTCATGCGCTCCGGCGTATTGCCGGGGAGGACTACGGGATCATCTATATCACGGAGAGATTCTGTAAGGACATGCAGACTGAAATTGATAAATACAGAGAGTTGAAGACGCCCGCCATCATACCGATTCCCGGTGTGGACGGAAGCTACGGCATCGGTATCGAGGGTGTGAGGAGCGCCGAGGTGCGGGCGGTTGGAGCCGATATATTGTTCGGAGGTGACAATTAAATGAGTCAAGGGAAAATTGTCAAGATATCCGGTCCTCTGGTCGTGGCCGAGGGGATGCAGGATGCCAATATGTACGATGTGGTCCGCGTCGGCGACCTGAACCTCATCGGCGAGATCATTGAGATGCGGGACGGCATGGCTTCCATTCAGGTCTATGAGGAGACGGCCGGACTGCAGCCGGGAGCGCCGGTGGTGTCGACCGGAGCGCCCCTGTCTGTGGAACTGGGACCGGGCCTGATCGAGACCATGTATGACGGAATTCAGAGACCGCTGGAAGGCATGATGAAGGTGTCCGGCTCCAACATCGCCCGCGGTATCGCGGTGCCGGCTCTGGATCGTGAGAAGAAATGGGAGTTTGTGCCCACTGCGAAGGTGGGGGACGCCGTAGAGCCCGGAGACATCATCGGGACCGTTCAGGAGACAAGCGTGGTTCAGCAGAAGATCATGGTTCCTGACCGTGTGAAGGGCGTGATCACGAAGATTGAGGGCGGCTCCTATACGGTGGAGGAGACCGTGGCCGTTGTTAAAAAGGATGACGGAACTGAAGTGGAGCTGAGCCTGATGCAGAAGTGGCCGGTCCGTTTCGGCAGACCTTATAAGACGAAGCTGGTTCCCGATGAGCCGCTGGTCACCGGCCAGAGAGTCATCGATACCATGTTCCCCATCGCCAAGGGCGGCGTGGCCGCCGTGCCCGGCCCCTTCGGGTCCGGCAAGACCGTGGTGCAGCACCAGCTGGCCAAGTGGGCGGACGCGGAGATCGTGGTCTACATCGGCTGCGGCGAGCGCGGCAACGAGATGACCGACGTGCTGAATGAGTTCCCCGAGCTGAAGGATCCCCGCACCGGCGAGACGCTGATGAAGCGGACGGTGCTGATCGCCAATACCTCGGATATGCCTGTGGCGGCCCGTGAGGCGTCCATCTATACAGGTATCACGATTGCTGAATATTTCCGCGATATGGGTTATTCCGTCGCACTGATGGCTGACTCCACTTCCCGCTGGGCTGAGGCTCTGCGTGAGATGTCCGGCCGTCTGGAGGAGATGCCCGGTGAGGAAGGCTACCCTGCTTACCTGGCTTCCCGTCTGGCACAGTTCTATGAGAGAGCCGGTAAGGTGATTTCTCTGGGTAAGGAAGGCAGAGAGGGCGCTCTGTCCGCGATCGGCGCGGTGTCGCCGCCCGGCGGTGATACGTCCGAGCCTGTGTCGCAGGCAACGCTGCGGATCGTCAAGGTCTTCTGGTGCCTGGATTCCAACCTGGCCTATGCCCGTCATTTCCCGGCCATCAACTGGCTGAACAGCTATTCTCTGTATTCGGCCCGTCTGGATCAGTGGTTCGGAGATCAGGTGAATCCGGAGTACCCGGTGCTGCGGGGTCAGTTCCTGAAGCTGCTGCAGGAGGAAGCGGAGCTGAATGAGATCGTGCAGCTGGTCGGTGAAGACGGCCTGTCTGCCGAAGACCGGCTGAAGCTGGAGGTCTGCAAGATGATCCGTGAGGACTATCTGCATCAGAATGCCTTCGACGAGGTTGATACCTATACGTCTCTGCCGAAGCAGTTCGCCATGATGAAGCTGATCAGTATCTTCTATGAGGAGGGGCTGGCTGCTCTGAAGCAGCATGCAGAATTCACCAAAATCTCTGCTCTGCCGGTGCGTGAGGCTATTGGCCGCTTCAAATACATCAGAGAAGATGCGGTGGGACTTGAGTTCCAGCGTGTAAAGGCGGAGATCGAGGAAAGCATGAGCGCATTGGTGAATAAGGAGGCGGAAGCGGTATGATAAGAGAATATAAGACAATATCCGAGGTATCCGGCCCTCTGATGCTGGTGAAAGGAGTCCAGGGCGTCGGCTACGACGAGCTGGGTGAGATCGAGCTTCCCAACGGCGACATCCGCCACTGCAAGGTGCTGGAAATCAGCGGTGAGAACGCCACGGTGCAGCTTTTTGAAAGCTCTTCGGGGCTGAACCTGCCGGAGAGCAAGGTACGGTTCCTGGGACACGGCATTACGCTGGATGTGTCCGCAGACATGCTGGGCCGTGTCTTTGACGGGATGGGACGTCCGATTGACGGCGGCCCCGCGATTATTCCCGAGGAATCCCGGGACATCAACGGACAGGCCATGAACCCGGCCGCCCGTGACTATCCTTCTGAGTTCATTCAGACCGGTGTGTCCGCTATCGACGGACTGAACACGCTGGTCCGTGGACAGAAGCTGCCGATCTTCTCCGGTTCCGGTCTGCCTCATGCTGACCTGGCAGCGCAGATCGCCCGGCAGGCGAAGGTGCTGAACTCCGAGGGCAATTTTGCCGTGGTCTTTGCTGCCATCGGTATCACCTATGAGGAATCCGATTTCTTCATCTCCGATTTCCGCAAGACCGGCGCCATTGACCGGACGGTCATGTTTGTGAACCTGGCCAATGACCCGGCCGTTGAGCGTACCGCTACGCCGCGTATGGCTCTGACGGCTGCCGAGTATCTGGCTTTCGAGAAGCACATGCACGTGCTGGTCATCATGACCGATATCACGAACTACGCTGAGGCGCTGCGTGAGATCTCCGCGGCCCGGAAGGAAGTCCCCGGCCGCCGTGGTTATCCCGGCTACCTGTATACGGACCTCGCGACCATGTATGAGCGCGCCGGTAAGAAGAAGGGCATCGACGGCTCCATTACCATGATTCCGATTCTGACCATGCCCGAGGATGACAAGACGCATCCCATCCCGGACCTGACCGGATACATCACCGAGGGCCAGATCATCCTGTCCCGTGAGCTGTACCGCAAGGGCATTACACCGCCCATCGACGTACTGCCGTCCCTGTCCCGTCTGAAGGATAAGGGCATCGGCAAGGGCAAGACGAGGGAGGATCATTCCGATGTGCTGAACCAGCTCTTCGCGGCCTATGCCCGCGGCAAGGAGTGCAAGGAGCTGATGGCCATTCTGGGCGAGGCCGCTCTGTCCGATGTGGATAAGAAATACGCCCGTTTCGCCGATGACTTCGAGGAGAAATTCGTCTCCCAGGGCTACGAAACCAACCGCTCCATTGAGGAGACGCTGGATATCGGCTGGGAGCTCCTGCGCGAGATGCCCAGAGGCGAGCTGAAGCGTATCCGCGACGCGTACCTGGAGAAATATTATGATAAACAGGGTGAGTCGCAGGAATAAGTTCAGAGAGGTGAGAATATGGCCAGATTAAATGTAAATCCTACGAGAATGGTGCTCGCCAGTCTGAAGAAACAGTTAAACGTTGCTGTGCGCGGCCACCGGCTCATGAAGGATAAGCGCGATGAACTGATGAAGCGCTTTCTGGAGCTGGCCCGTGAGAATATGAAGCTTCGCAAAGAGGTCGAGGCGCAGCTGACGGAGGTCTATGCCAGTTTCTCCGTCGCCAGCGCCGTCATGACCCCCAGCATGATGGAGGAGGCGCTGATGTATCCCAAGCAGGGCGTGCACCTGCAGGTGGGAAATAAAAACATCATGAGCGTCAATGTTCCGGAGTTTGACTTCGAGACGACCTCCACCGAGGCCGGGAACATCTATCCGTACGGCTTTGCCAATACATCCGGCGAGCTGGATACGGCCATTGAGAAGCTGTCCGAGATCTTCCCCACGATGCTGAAGCTGGCAGCGATGGAGAAGGAAGCGGCGATGCTCGCCGATGAGATCGAGAAGACGCGCCGCCGCGTCAACGCTCTGGAGTATGTGAAGATCCCTCAGTACGAGGAGACGATCCGCTATATCCGCATGAAGCTGGAGGAGGATCAGCGGTCGACGCAGACCCGGCTCCAGAAGGTTAAGGATATGCTGGTGAAGGATGCTCTGGAGGAGAAACGGGAACGGGACGAGGCGAACTATGCCCGCTTCCGCGAGAAGGAAGCCGCCTGTGGGCAGTAAAGGAAAAGAGATCCTTCCCCGCAGGGAAGACTGACGTCAGCCCCCGCTGTACGGCTCTGGCCGGAGCGGGGGCTTTTTGCCTCTTGACATATTATTATCAGGTGTGTATAGTAGGCTCGTGCGGCACAAGAGGGGCCGCAGTGAGAGGGGCCGGTACGGGCCGGCACAAAGAGGAAGAATATCGCGGGTATGGGTTGTCCCTTCAGATGAGGTCTGACGCTGTTCGGGCGCGCACCTTTGGGGAGCGAAGAGCGCCTGGGCGGTGTTCTTCTTTTTATTATGAAAGTTCCGTCCGATGTCAATGTGGCCTGCGTGTTTACACGCAAGGACACGTTGACATCGGACGGGCTAACCCGTATGAGTATGTAGGCCAGTGCTGAGCGCCGGTGACGCTCGTTAAGCACCGATCGAAGCGGAGCGGAGAAGGCCGGAATACGAATACGGGTGGCAGCTGCGGGAGTGCGAAGCACGGAGCAGCTGACTTTCATTCATGATGATGCTCACCGGTTTTAAAGCAGCCGGATCCCTGCGTCCCAGGCTGCGGAGACGATCTCGTCGGGCCAGACAGAGACCTGTACTTCGCCGATGTGCGCCTTGCGCAGGAAGAACATACAGGTGCGGGACTGGCCGATGCCGCCGCCGATGGTATAGGGAAGCATGCGGTCGAGGATGGCGCGCTGGAAGGGAAGATTGGCCCGTTCTTCGCAGCCGGCTTTCTTCAGCTGCTCCATGAGGACATCCTCGTCGACCCGCACGCCCATGGAGGAGAGCTCCATGGAGATGTCCAGAACGGGATAGTAGACGCAGATGTCGCCGTTGAGCGACCAGTCGTCGTAGTCCGGGGCGCGCCCGGCGTGCGGCCGACCGGTGGAGAGCTTATCGCCGATCTGCATGATGAACACGGCACCCTTCTCCCGGCAGATGCGGTACTCCTTCTCCTTGCTGGAAAGGCCCGGATACATGTCCTCCAGTTCCTGGGAGGTGATGAAGAAAATATCCCGGGGAAGGATCTCTTCGATATAATCGTACTGGATGGCCATGTACTTTTCAGTCTTTTTCAGTGCCTTGTAGACCTTCTTCACGGTCTCGCGCAGAGTCTCCTCGGTGCGGTCATATTTTGTGATGATTTTTTCCCAGTCCCACTGATCCACATAGATGGAGTGAATATTGTCGGTTGTCTCCTCCTTACGGATGGCGTTCATATCCGTGATCAGGCCCTCTCCCATGGAGAAGCCGTAATTCTGGAGTGCCTGGCGCTTCCACTTGGCCAGAGAATGGACGACCTCCACAGTTGTGTCGCCCTGCTCCTGGATCTGGAAGGTGACGGGATGCTCCACTCCGTTGAGATTGTCATTGAGGCCTGACTCCGGAGGGACAAAAAGAGGCGCGGAGACGCGCAGCAGATTCAGCTGCTCGGACAGGGTTTGCTGGAAAAATTCTTTCACGGTCTTAATGGCGACCTGCGTCTCATGAAGATTCAATTCAGAGCGGTAATCGTCAGGAAGGATCAAATGCTTCATTTCTTTACTCCTTACTATGGGCGGACAGTCTGTCCCTCTAGTATATCAGACAAAAAGAAATTTGCAAAGAAGAAATGAGAAATAAGAGAAAAATTCGTGGCGCCATTGTTTCACAGAAGGGAACAGGCCCGCCGTCCGGCGGGCCTGCGATGTCTGAGAAAAGTGCTCCTCAGGTCTGAATCCTTTTTTCCAGCTCACCTACGCCGCGATACAGTGCCATGGCGATGACACAGAGGATGAAGATCGACAGGAGGATGTAATCCAGTTTAAAGACCTGACTGCCATAGATAATCAGGTATCCCAACCCGTTGCGGCAGACCAGCATCTCGCCGATGATGACGCCGATGAGGCAGAGGCCGATGTTGACCTTCATATTTGCGATGAGGGCAGGGAGAGAACCGGGGAGCAGGACCTTGAACAGGATGTCCCGGGTTCCTCCGCCGAGTGAGCGGATCAGGCGGATCTTGTCTTCGTCCGCTTCCCGAAACTGTGTCAGCAGAGAGACGGCGGAGCCGAAGACGGCAATTGATACCGCAGATACGATGACAGTCCGGGTATTATTTCCCAGCCAGACGATGAGCAGCGGCGCCAGAGCCGATTTGGGCAGGCTGTTAAGGGTGACCAGACACGGCTCCAGGATCTCGGCCGCCAGCCGACAGCGCCACAGCAGCATGGCCGCCGCCAGTCCCAGAATCGTGACCAGCGCGAAGCTGATCAGTGTCTCGGCCAGCGTGTAACCAAGATGCCGGAAGATGCTGCCGTTGCGGGCCAGGGTGATAAAGGTGGAGAGAATCCGCGAGGGACTGCTGAAAATAAAATCGTTGAGCCATCCCAGGGAGACGCTCCCCTCCCAGGCCAGAAGAAAAACACACAGAAGCAGAAAACGGCCCAGGCGTATGCGCCGACGGTGCCGCTCCTGCTCCCACATCCAGTTCTGCTGTGCGGTGGACATTTCATGGGTCATAGCTGCCTCACCTCCGTCCATAGTTTCTGGAAATACGGAGGAAAGGCGGATGAGTTCCGCCACTCCAGCGAAGTGAGGTGTCTGCCTCCATGCTCCTCTTCGAAATCCAGCGGCAGGATGCAGCGGATCTCAGCGGGACGCCGGGTCAGAACGATCACCCGGTCCGCCAGGCTGATGGCCTCAGACAGATCGTGCGTGACCAGAATGGCCGTCTTTCCCGACTGAACGATCAGGGAGCCGATGTCGTCGGCTACCTCCAGCCGGGTCTGATAGTCCAGAGCTGAGAAGGGTTCATCCAGCAGGAGCAGCTCCGGGCGAATGGCCATGGTACGGATTAGAGCCGCCCGCTGCCGCATGCCGCCGGACAGGGCGGAGGGCTTTGCGTCGGCAAAATCAGCCAGACCGTAGGCTGTAAGCATCTGCCGGACAAACTGCAGGTTCTCTTCGGTACACTGATGCTGCATCTCCAGGCCGAGGATGACATTTTCGTAGACGGTGCGCCATTCCAGCAGATGGTCTCTCTGCAGCATATAACCGATGTGGATATTGTCGCTGATGATTTCTCCCCGTTCCGGCGGAATCAGCCCGCAGATCAGGGAGAGAAGCGTAGACTTGCCGCAGCCGGACGGACCGACGATGGCAGTGAATGTCCCGGGAAAAACGGTGAAACTGATATCGCGAAGTGCCTCTGTCTCTCCTTCCGCAGAGTGGTAAGAGAAGCAGAGATTTCTGCATTCCAGGATAGGGGTCATACGTTTTCCTCCTTCTCACGGGGATGATTTATTGTATGAAGTTCGTGAGCCGAAGGTGAGATGATGTTTCCTGTGAATGTTCTGCCCGCATGCAAATATCTGCGCTGCTTTTCCTGCGGGCAGAATTGTTTACTCCAGCGTAACGCCGGAGAAGAACAGCTCCGTCGCCTCCTCCAGAGTCAGGGAGACGGATTCCTCACTGTCCGAGGAAATGTGGACGGTGCAGGAGACGATGGTGCTGTCATCCAGATGCTCCCAGAGGATGTACTCCAGGATGTACAGAGATGTGTCATCCTCTGAGTAGGTAACGTACAGAGAAGCGCCCAGGACCGTGTGCTCTCCGAAGGTCACTGTTTCCGTGTCGGAAGGTCCGTCATACTGGTACGATTCCTCGGTGTCAAAAAAGTCAGTCTCGGTATCGAAGGGATCGGTCATGTTCATATCCAGGTATCCCTCGTCGGCGTTATACAGGTAATAAGAGGCATCGATGTCCGGATCATCGGAGTCGCTGTAGAGGTAGAGACCGTTTTTATAGGAATTTTCCTCATCGGCCGTATAACCGTCCGGCAGAGAAATCCAGGCGGAGACGGCGTCGCCGTTGTCCCAGACCTGATAGCGCCCGGTTCCGTCGGAAATGAGATCTTCCACGGTCTCCTCTTCATAGTCTTCTGTAGAATCGTCGATGTCCTCAGCGGCGATCTCTTCTGTGGCCTCGGATGCCTCCTCGGGCAGAAACGGCGTCTCAGTTCCGTCCCCGGTGAGAGTGAGCGTGACGGTGAATTCCTCCAAAGCTCCTTCCACACCGTTGTAGCCCAGCGTGTCGTAGAAGGCGCCGTCCGGATCCGTGAATGTAACGGTGACGGATTCCAGGTTCCCGTCTGCTTCGCTGAGTGTGCATTGAATTTCCGCCGTCAGATCAGAGAAAGAGTCGGTGTCACAGACCGCACTGTTTTTCAGAATCGCGCGTACCAGAGCCAGAGAGGTGTCCAGAATGTCCCCGCCGGTCTCAAAGGTCTCGATGAGGCTGCCCCCGTCGGAGTCTGTACCGGTTAGATCCTCCTCCGTCAGAGCGGCCAGAGAGGACAGATTTCCCAGAGAACCGGCTTCACCGGACCCGAGATCGAGATAGCTCCAGTAATCTGAAACATTGGTATAGCAGCGCGCACCGCTCTCTTCCTGCACCAGCCAGGTCTCTATGTCCATCTCGTCCGCGTTGCCGAACTGTGTCGCCGTTCCGGTTCCTTCCATATAATCTGTAGTACTGCCGGGGATGCCGCTCCAGGAACCGGAGAATTCCAGAGAAATCTCTGTGGTATCGTCTCCGTCCTCCTGAGAGAGGAGGTATGTCAGCTCGATCGTTCCCGAGGCACCGTCCTCTGTCAGCGCCGTCAGGGCGTCCGCCAGAATCGAGGAGTCGGAAATATGTGAGGCGGCGGTTTCATCGGCGGCGGAGGTTTCACTGTCAGAGGAGGCGCAGCCTGCCTGTGAAAAAAGCAGGAGAGCGGCGAGGGCAAGCGCCGACAGGCGGCGTGTGAGGGATGAATGCATGGTGGTCAGCTCCTTCTTATGCTGGTAGAAAGGCGTTTGTGAAGTGTTTCGCGGAACACGGGATGCCTTCGGATTGGTAGTATAAACAGGTAGCATTATAGAGGAGAGAAGTGATCATCCTGTGACCTTTCAGAAATGAGAAAAAAAGGGAAAGCTGGCAGGGAATCATTGACAGATTGAAATAGGGGGCTATAATGTAGAAAAATCGCAAATACTGCGTCTGCGGAGGTTGAGATGGCGTCGGGAGCGTGTGAGCATTGCCTGAATTATGAATATGATGAGGAATACGAGTGCATGGTCTGTGCGGTGGACCTGGATGAGGATGAGATGGCTCGCTTCATCACCAACACCTTTCATGACTGCCCGTACTTCCTCATCGATGATGAATATCAGATTGTGAGAAAACAAAATTAAGAACCTGTACATGTGAAAAAGGGAGGAGAGAACCGTATGGCTGAACCATATTATTATGAAGAAATGGATTCCCCGGTGGGAAAACTGGGCATTTTCTGTGATGAAAAGGTGCGCCGCATCGAGTTTGATCCTCTCGTGAACGGTCTGGACGCACCGGATCGGAGCCGGGGCAGCAATTTCCTGACGGCAGAGGTCATCTCTCAGCTGCGGGAGTATTTTCAGGGACAGCGAACGGTCTTCGACCTTCCTCTCGATCCGGAGGGAACGGACTTTCAGAAACAGGTCTGGGACTGTCTCCGGGAGATTCCTTACGGTGAGACCCGGAGCTATCAGGAGGTCGCGGAGGCAGCGGGAAACCGCCGGGCCTGCCGTGCGGTGGGGATGGCGAACCACCGGAATCCCATTTCCATCGTGATTCCCTGCCATCGGGTCATCGGCAAGGACGGAAGCATGACCGGATACGGCGGTGGTGTGGATAAGAAAATCTGGCTTCTGGAGCATGAGAGAGTGTGTTCGGGGTTTTTGGTTCCTTTTCCGTGTTCTGGTTGAATTGTGTGGTGCGTCGTGGTAAGCTTAACATGAATGATTTTCATGGAATGGCGTGGCAGGAGGTGACCAGAGGATGGGATACTATCTGAATCCGGATGATGTCATTGATATTTATAAAAGAGAGGCTTCGAAACCTTATTTTGTTGATAAAACCGAGATGTTAAAGGAACTAATCCCGCTTGTAGAACAGCAGGGCAGTTATCTTGCGGTCACAAGGCCGCGGCGATTCGGAAAATCGGTGATGGCCGCGATGATTGGCGCTTTTTTTTGGAAAGGGAACAGACAGTGCGGAATTGTTCTCACATCTGAAAATTGCCCGGGAACAGAATTACAAAAAGCATCTGAATCAGCATAATCTGATTTATATTGACTTTAGCCGGGATGTCTTTGAATGTGAATCGTATCATGAATATATTGGTACCATCAAGAAGAGGCTGTTTCATGATCTGAAGGAGGCTTATCCTGAGGCCGGGATTCAAGAAGAAGATTCTTTGGGCGCGGCTTTGCGAATCGTATCGCTGACATATAAAAATGAGAAATTTCTATTGATTTTTGATGAATGGGATTATGTATTTCACAGGGATTATTTTTCGGAGAAGGATCGCGGAAAGTTTACGGCTTTTCTGGGAGATCTGACGAAGGGCAGAGCCTATGTTGAGCTTGCTTATCTGACAGGCGTTCTTCCGATCAAAAAGTATTCCGCCAGCGATATCATGAATCATTTTGACGAATATAACATGGCGAACAGCGACGTATATGACAAATATTTTGGATTTACAAACGAAGAAGTGGATGAACTGTATCAGCGTTATCTGAAGAACTGTGTCACGCCGGAATTTTCCAGGCTGGACCTGGCGGACTGGTATGACGGATATCAGAGAGATAACGGAACCAGTCTGTACAATCCGAATTCCGTGGTGCGGGCTCTTACGCGAAACAATATCAGAGATTACTGGGCGAAAGCCGGTGAGTACGACGAACTGAAGACCTATGTGCTGAATGATATCGACGGCGTTCGGGAATCCGTGATGCTTCTTGTGGCTGGGGAGTCTGTAAAGGCAGATCTGTCCGAATATGCTTCGACAGCCACAGAATTAAAGTACAGGGATGAGATTCTGTCCGTCATGACGGTGTACGGATATCTGAACTATTACGATGGTTTTGTGCGGATTCCGAACAAAGAACTGCAAATGGAATTTGACCGAATTGTGCAGACAGAGCCGGAATACAGCTATATGCGCGAACTGGAGAAGGAGTCTGCTCGTATATTAAAAGCGACGTATGACGGAGATGAAGAGACAGTTGCAGACATGCTGTCTTTCGTTCACACGACGGAATCGCCGCTGAAAGCATATAATGATGAAGCGGAGTTATCAGGGAGCGTGAAGCTGGCTTATATTGCAGCAAGAAATAAGTATGATATACAGCGCGAGGATCAGGCCGGAATCGGGTATGTGGATTATATTTTTTATCCCCGCAATCATTCAGACGACGGCATTATTGTAGAATTGAAGGTCGACGATTCACCGGAAACCGCCCTGAAACAGATCAAAGAGAAACAGTATGCTTTGAAGTTTCAGGGAAAGATCGGAGAAGCACCGAAAACTACCGGCCGTATCATCCTGGTCGGAATCGGATATCGGCGGAAAGACAAAGTGCATCGATGCAGGATCGAGGTGCTTTCGTAAAAATGTAATATTGTCAACATGCATACGTAAATCGTGTATAAATGGGGCTGTGAAAAAACAACCCCAAACAGCAGGAGATTCATTGATTCGAACA
>JAJQCZ010000029.1:0-23144 GCA_021202465.1 Lachnospiraceae bacterium
TGGCTTTATAGCAAGGATTTATTCAGTTAAAAGATTCTTCATGAAACAGCCCTATCTTATTGCGGAAAATTTTCCGGAGAAATTTTCTCAACATACGTTTTTGTCTCCTGGCCCGTCGAACGGGCGGACCTCACCGATGGTTAATGCGGCTGGCGAGGCTGCCGGCGCCGAAGCCGTTGTCGATGTTCACGGTGGCCACGCCGTTGGCGCAGGAATTGAGCATGGAGAGGAGCGCTGCCAGTCCGTGAAAGGAAGCTCCGTAGCCCACGCTGGTGGGGACGGCGATGACCGGGCACTCAGCCAGCCCGGCGATGACGCTCGCCAGAGCACCCTCCATCCCGGCCACGGCGATGATGACGTTGGCGCTCATGATGTCATCCAGATGGGAGAGGGTCCGGTGCAGCCCGGCCACGCCCACGTCGTAGAGGCGCTGCACTTCGTTGCCCAGGGCCTCGGCGGTCCAGGCCGCCTCCTCGGCCACGGGAATGTCGCTGGTGCCGCCGGTGGCGACGAGGATGGTCCCTTTGCCGTCGGGAACAGGCAGCGTTCCCAGAAAGCCGATGCGGGAAGCCTCCTCATAGTGAAGGTCATAGCGGGCTGCGATGACGGCGGCCGCCTCCGGAGCCAGCCGTGTGATGAGAATCGTCTCCTGGCCGTGCCGTTTCATGGATTCGACGATCCCCAGGATCTGCTCCGTGGTCTTCCCGGCGCCGTAGATGACCTCCGCCTCTCCCTGGCGCAGTTCGCGGTGGTGGTCCACTTTGGCGTAGCCCAGATCCTCGAAGGGCTGTTCTTTGATTCGCAGAACCGCCGCCTCCACCGGCAGCGTCCCCGCCTGTACCTGATTTAAAATATCCGTCAGTGTGTCTTTCTTCATTGTCGTTCCCCGCTTTCTGCTTTTCCTGCCGTGGCGCTGTCGCAGCGCCGTCCTGTCTGGTCTGATATTTGGGGAAAGCTTACCACAAATGCCCGGGGGGCGCAAGAAAACTTCGGTGCGCAGCAGGAGGAGCGGGAAGGCGATCCTGGCGGTGGCCGGACAGTGTCCTGTGAATCCTGTGGATATGAAATGAAAACTGTGATACAATCTCAGGCACAGAGAGAGCGTGCATTTACAGGACAGGCCCTGAGGATGGACGCTCCGGAGAAGGGGAAGCGGGACGAGATGAAGGAGAACGGGAAGACGTATACGAAGACGGGGATGCTCCTGTGCTTCCTGCGGGGGAGCAAGGGGCTGTTTGCTGCGAGCATCCTGGCTTCAGCGGTGGTGGCGGCGCTGGACATGGTGACGCCCCAGATCATTCGCATCGTGGTGGATTACTGCCTGGGCGACGAGATGGGAAGTCTGCCGGTTTTCGTGCAGGAGGCGCTGGCGGCGGCCGGGGGGCGGACGTATTTTCTTAGGAATCTGTACCTGGCGGCGGTGGCGGTTCTGGCGGTGGCGGTGTTCTCCGCGTTTTTTCAGTATCTGAATACCTATCTCAACGCGCGGGCGACGGAGCGGATGGTCAAGACAGCCCGGGATCTGCTGTTTTCCCATATCGAGGAACTGCCCTTCGACTGGCATATGAAAAATCAGACGGGGGACATCCTGCAGCGCTGTACCTCGGATGTGACGACAGTGCGGGATTTCGTCTCGGAGCAGCTGGTTCAGGTGATGCGGATCGCCATTCTCATTCTCTTCAGCGCCTTTTTCATGGCCTCCATGAGCTGGAAGCTTTCTCTGGTGGTCTTTCTCTCCGTGCCGGTCATCGTGGGTTATTCCTGGTTCTTTTATCGCAGGATCGGGCATCTGTTTCTGCAATGCGATGAAAATGAGGGCGTGCTGTCGACGATTACGCAGGAGAACCTGACGGGGGTCCGCGTGGTGCGCGCCTTCGGGCGGGAGCAGTATGAACGGGAGCGGTTCCGGAAGCAAAATGTGGTCTACACGGACGCCTGGATGGATCTGTGCCGCCTGCTGTCGGGCTTCTGGGCTTCGGGTGACCTGCTCATGGGACTGCAGCTGATGCTGATCGTGGTGCTGGGGACGGTGTTCTGCGTGCGGGGCGAGCTGACGGCCGGCGAGCTGATCGCCTTCATTTCCTACAACCGGCGTCTGATCTGGCCGGTGCGCCGCCTGGGGCGGATGCTCTCGGAGATGAGCAAGGCCGGGGTGTCCATGGAGCGTTTGCTCTATATCCTCAATTCTCCGGCCGAAGAGAGAAATGAGGCAGGGCAGACTCCGGCCATGCGGGGAGACATTGTCTTTGACCATGTGAGCTTCGGTTATGAGAAGGACGTGCCGGTGCTCCGGGACGTCAGCTTCCGGGTGGCGGGCGGCAGTACATTGGGCATCCTCGGTCCCACGGGAAGCGGCAAATCGACGCTGATGCATTTGCTGAACCGCCTGTATGACGCGGATGAGGGACGCATCACCGTGGACGGCGTGGATGTGCGGGATATGTCCCTGCCGTGGCTGCGTGCGCACATCGGCATGGTGCTGCAGGAGCCCTACCTGTTTTCGCGGACGGTCGGGGAAAATATCGCCATGGCCGCGGAGGCCGGGGAGGAGAAAATACGCAGTGCGGCCCGGACGGCGGCGGTGGATGAGAGCATCGAACAGTTCGCCCGCGGCTATGATACCCTGGTGGGAGAGAGGGGCGTGACGCTCTCCGGCGGGCAGAAGCAGCGCGTGGCCATCGCCCGGACCCTGGTGCAGGGGACGCCGATTCTGGTCTTCGACGATTCCCTGTCGGCGGTGGACGCCGAGACCGATGCGAAGATCCGGCGGGCGCTGGCGGCCTATACCGGGCAGGCGACGGTGATTCTGATCTCTCACCGCATCGCGACGCTGCGCGAGGCCGATCAGATTCTGGTGCTGGAGCAGGGGCGTGTCACTCAACAGGGAACTCATGAGGAGCTGGCCGGGCAGCCGGGGTTGTACCGGGAGATCTGCGCGATTCAGGATCCGGAGGAAGGAGGGATGTGCCATGCCGGAGCATGAGAAACAGGAGAAGAGCTATGTGCGTCTTCCCTGGTTCGGACTGAAGAAGCTGGCGCCCTTCCTGCGTCCTTATGGCGGCATCATGGTCAGTATGCTGGTGCTGGGCTTGCTCGGCAGCGCGCTGGATATCGTGGTGCCTCTCTTCCAGAGCTATGCGCTGAACCATTTTGTGGCGGCGGGGACGCTGGAGGGACTGGAACGATTCACGGCGGTGTATCTGGCCGTGATCCTTCTGGAGGTGGCAGCCAATACCATTTCTATCTATCAGACCTGCCAGATTGAAATGTATGTGGGGCGGGATATGAAGCAGAGCAGCTTTGACCATCTGCAGACGCTTTCGTTCTCATATTTTAATCAGAACTCGGTCGGCTACATTCATGCGCGGGTCATGAGCGACACGGACCGCATCGGCTCCTGGCTGGCCTGGGGGCTGATGGACGGTGTCTGGAACTTCAGCTACCTTGCGGGGGTCATTCTGGTGATGTTTGTCATGAATTGGCGGCTGGCCTGTTTTATCCTACTGCTGGTCCCCGTCACCGCCGCCGGGGCTGTGTATTTTCAGCGAAAGCTCGTGGGACTGAACCGGCAGGTGAGGGAGATCAATTCGCAGATTACCGGCGATTACAACGAGGGGATCACCGGCGCCCGGACCGTGAAGACGCTGGTCATCGAGGAGAAGATGCAGCGGCATTTTCAGGAGGATACGGAGCGGATGCGCCGGACCTCGGTGCATATGACCCATTACCGGGCGCTGTTTCTGGCAATGATTTCCTTCTCCGCTTCCTGTGCGCTGGCGCTGGTGCTGTGGCGGGGCGGCGTGATCACGGCGCAGGGCGCCATGGAGATCGGCACGCTGTCGGTCTTTATGTCCTATGCGCTGGGCATGATGGAACCGATTCAGTGGATCATCCGGGCGCTGTCAGACCTGGTGTCGATCCAGGTGAACATCGAGCGCTATGCCCGGCTCATGGAGACCGGCTCGGAGGTCGCCGACACGCCGGAGGTGACGGAGCGCTACGGGGATGCCTTCCACCCGAAGCGGGAGAACTGGGAGCCGCTCTTCGGGGATGTGGAGTTCCGCGATGTCAGCTTCCATTACCCGGACGGGGAGGAAATGATCTTCGAGCATTTTGATCTGGTCGTGCCCCAGGGAACCAATGTGGCCATCGTCGGGGAGACCGGCGCAGGCAAATCGACGCTGGTGAACCTGCTGTGCCGGTTCTTCGAGCCCACGGAGGGACAGATTCTTATCGACGGGCGGGACATCCGGGAGCGGTCGGGACTGTGGCTTCACAGCCACATCGGCTACGTCATTCAGACGCCTCATCTGTTCTCCGGGAGTATCGCGGAGAACCTGCGCTACGCGAAGCCGGACGCTACATTGGCGGAAATGCAGGCGGCGATGGCGGCCGTGGCGGCGGAGGATATCCCGGCGCGGATGGGCGATGGCTATGACAGCCAGGTGGGGGAGGGCGGTGATCTGCTCTCCACAGGGGAGAAGCAGCTGATCTCCTTCGCACGGGCCAT
Source organism: Lachnospiraceae bacterium (assembly GCA_021202465.1). Classification (GTDB taxonomy): domain Bacteria; phylum Bacillota; class Clostridia; order Lachnospirales; family Lachnospiraceae; genus UBA3305. The sequence continues at coordinate 4,511 of JAJQCZ010000029.1, forward strand.
CCTCTCGGATCCCCGGATCTTCGTTCTCGATGAGGCCACCTCCTCCATCGACACGGTGACGGAGCAGAAAATTCAGGACGCCACCCGTCTGCTCATGCAGGGGCGGACATCTTTCGTGATCGCCCATCGTCTCTCGACGATCCGTCAGGCGGATGTGATCCTCATGGTGGAGGCCGGGCGGATCATCGAGCGCGGGACGCACGAGGAGCTTATGGCCCGGCGGGGTGCCTATTACCGGCTTTACCGGCGGCAGTTTGCCCTGCCGGGGGAGGCGGGATGAGAGGACAGACGGGAGGGACAGCACGGGGGTTCGGGGGAAATGCCTGGCAGGCCGCCGGAAGAATGTCCCGGCATTGACAGGGAAAGGTGAAAGTGTTACAATCCTACCGGATTACTGGGTAAATCTGCCGATCTGCCTTGCAGAGGCCGGTATGCGGGAACACGGGTGTCTGAGCGAAGGTTCAGGCCTTGCAGGAATGCCTTGCCGGGATGATAGCGCGACGCGGATTGGCAGAGGCATGAGGATAGGAGAAATGATATGGCAGGATCGCACAGTCTGGAAGAGAAAGAAGAACGTCTGCGAAGCATTCTGCGGGAGATGGGAAGCGCCGCCGTGGCTTTCTCGGCCGGGGTGGACTCCACGCTGCTTCTGGCGGTGGCCGCGGAGGAGCTGGGGGAGTGTGTGACGGCCGTGACGGCCCGGAGCAGTTTCTTCCCGGAGCGGGAGAGCCGTGAGGCAGAAGAGCTCTGTCGGGAGAGAGGGATCCGGCAGATCTTCCTGGATTTTGATGAACTGGCGGTGGAGGGAATCCGGGAGAATCCGCCCGATCGCTGCTATCTCTGCAAGAAACATCTCTTCGGACAGATTCAGAAGATTGCCGCCGGGGAGGGGCTGGCCTGCGTGGCGGAGGGCTCCAATGTGGATGATACGGGAGATTACCGGCCGGGTCTGCGGGCCGTGGCGGAGCTGGGCATCCGCAGTCCGCTGCGGGAGGCGGGGCTGACCAAGGCGGAGATCCGGCAGCTGTCGCAGAACCGGGGGCTTCCCACCTGGGGGAAGCCCTCCTTCGCCTGCCTGGCTTCCCGTTTTGTCTACGGGGAGACGATCACCCGGGAGGGGCTGGCGCGGGTGGAGGCCGCCGAGGATGCGCTGCTGCAGCGGGGCTTTCGCCAGATGCGTGTGCGGGTTCACGGGAATCTGGCCCGCATCGAGGTGCTGCCGGAGGATTTTCCCCGCCTGGCGGCGGAGGAGACACGCCGGGAGGTCACGGCAGAATTGAAGGCGCTGGGCTTCGCCTATGTGACCCTGGACATGAGCGGCTACCGGACGGGAAGCATGAATGAAGTGCTGGGAGAACAAAGGAGAGGAAAATATTGACGTGGTATGGTATCATGGGATGAGAAAAGGAGGGTGACGGAAGATGGAGAGCAATCTGACGAGAGAGCAGGCCTGGGGCCTGCTGCGGAAATACAATCAGGATCATTTTCACCTGCAGCACGGGCTGACCGTGGAGGGCGTGATGCGCTGGTATGCCCGGGAGCTGGGCTACGGCGAGGATGAGGAATTCTGGGGGCAGGTGGGACTGCTCCATGACATTGATTTTGAACTCTATCCGGAGGAGCATTGCCTGCGGGCGCCGGAGCTGCTGCGGGAGGGCGGCGCCAGCGAGCCGCTGATCCATGCGGTCTGCAGCCACGGCTACGGGCTGGGCGTGGATATCGCGCCGGAGCACGAGATGGAGAAGGTGCTCTATGCCGCGGATGAGCTGACGGGGCTGATCGGTGCAGCGGCTCTGATGCGTCCCTCGAAGAGCGTGCAGGATATGGAAGTGAAATCTCTGAAGAAGAAATTCAAATCGGTGCATTTCGCCGAAGGCTGCTCCCGGGAGGTGATCTCACGGGGCGCGGAGATGCTGGGCTGGGAGCTGACGGAGCTTTTTGAGAAGACGATCCTGGCTATGCGCTCCTGCGAGGAGTCCGTGCGGGCCGCCCTGGAGGAGATCTGAGATGGAGGACGCGTGGGCAAGGACGCGCCTTCTGCTGGGCGAGGCGGCCGTGGAGCGGCTGGCCCGGGCCCGGGTGGCGGTGTTCGGCGTCGGCGGTGTCGGCGGCTACGTGGTGGAGGCGCTGGCGCGCAGCGGCATCGGAGCCCTTGATTTGATTGACAATGACACGGTGTCTGTCAGCAACCTGAACCGGCAGATCCTGGCGCTGTACAGCACTGTGGGCCGGTACAAGGCGGATGTGGCGGCTGAGCGCGTCCGGGACATCAATCCGGAGGCTCATGTGCGCGCATACCGTGTCTTTTACGGGCCGGATACGGAAGAAGAATTCGATTTCTCTCAGTATGATTATGTCGTGGATGCCATCGATACGGTGACGGGAAAGATCGAGCTGGTGCTCCAGGCGCAGCGGAGCCATACGCCCATTATCAGTTCCATGGGCGCAGGGAACAAGCTCGACCCGGGCGCTTTCCGGGTGGCGGATATTTATAAAACCTCCGTCTGCCCCCTGGCGCGCGTCATGCGCCGGGAGCTGCGCAAGCGCGGCGTTGACCATCTGAAGGTCGTGTACTCTGAGGAAGTGCCCCGGACGCCGCAGGCGGAGGAGAGCGAAATGGCGGAAGCGCCGACCGCCGGGCGTCGGCAGACACCGGGCAGCATCGCTTTCGTGCCCCCGGCAGCGGGGCTGGTCCTGGCCGGGGAGGTCGTGCGCGATCTGCTGGCGGCGGAATGATAAACCAGAAAACAGGAGGAAGTATTTACATATGAAGATTATCAAGAAAGCGCAGGAGAGAACCGCGGCGGATGACCGGGCTCTCCGTGATACGGTGACAGGAATTATAGATAATGTTTACGCAAACGGCGACGCAGCGCTGCGGGAGTACAACCGCACCTTCGACGGCTGTGAGCGGGAGTGCCTGCGGGTCAGCCGGGAGGAGATCGAGGCAGCCTATGCGCAGCTGACGGAGCAGGAGCTTTCTGATCTGAAGGAGGCGCGGGCCAACATCGAGGCCTTTGCGCGGGCGCAGAGAGAGACGGTGACGGAGCTCGCGGATTTCAGTCCCCGTCCGGGGATTTTCCTGGGGCACCGTATTCTTCCGGTGAGCTCCTGCTGCTGCTATGTGCCGGGCGGCGGCTATCCGCTGTACTCGACGGCTCTGATGCTGATCACGCCGGCAAAGGTCGCCGACGTGGGGCGCATCGCCGCCTGCTCGCCGGCCGTGAAGGGAACAGATCTGATTCATGCCAAGACGCTCGTGGCCATGGATCTGGCCGGAGCCGATGAGATCTATGTCGTGGGCGGCGCCCAGGCCGTCGCCGCCTTCTCCTATGGGACGGAGGAGATCGCCCCGGTGGATATGATCGTGGGGCCGGGCAACCGCTATGTGGCGGAGGCGAAGCGCCAGTGCTACGGCCAGGTGGGCATTGATTTTGTGGCCGGACCCAGCGAGGTACTGGTCATTGCCGACGGGTCGGGAGCCAGTGCGACGGTGGCGGCGGATCTGCTGGCGCAGTCGGAGCATGATCCCAATGCCAAGGGGATCCTGGTGACGACCGACGAGGCCTTCGGACAGGCCGTGATGCAGGACGTGGAGAAGGAGCTTGAGACGCTGGCGACCGCGGGCATCGCCCGGAAATCCTGGGAGACCTACGGTGAAGTCGCTGTGGCGGAGAGTCTGGCGGAGGCCGTGGAGCTGGCAAATTCTTATGCGCCGGAGCATCTGGAGCTGAATGTGGCTGATCCGGGTGCCCTGATCCCCGACCTGCACAATTACGGATCACTGTTTATCGGTGAAAATACGGCGGAGGTCTTTGGCGATTACGCCTCCGGGACCAACCACACGCTTCCCACGGTGCGGGCTTCCCGCTACACCGGCGGTGTGTGGGTGGGGACCTTCCTTAAGACCTGCACGCAGCAGCGCATGACCAGAGAGGCTTCTAGTGCGATCTCGCCGCTGGTTGCCCGCATGGCCCGCGGCGAAGGTCTTGAGGGGCACGCTGTCGCGGCGGAGCGCCGTCTCTGATGGAGAAAAATGTGACGTATATCCTCTCCTGTGCCGACGGCAGCCTCTATACCGGCTGGACAAATCATCTGGCGGAGCGCGTGAAGGTGCATAACCGCGGTGAGGGCGCCAAATACACGAAACCCAGGCGGCCGGTACGGCTGGCTTACTATGAGATATGGGACACGAAACAGGAAGCTATGCATCGGGAGTGGGAGATCAAGCAGTTGACGCACAGAGAAAAGAAGAGGCTGATCGCTGCCGGGCAGCCGGATGCGGCGGGGATTCCCTGCCGCTGTCTGCGGGCCGGCCTGGAGACGAGGGAGCTTTCCTTCGGGGAGCTGTCGGAGATCTACGCGGATCGCATGCAGGAGGATTTCCCGGCGGCGGAGCTAAAGCCGCTGTCGGCCATGGAGAGAATGATGAAAGCGGGACACTATCGTCCCTGGGGATTCTATGAGGAGGGGACGCTGGTTGCTTATGCCTGTCTGGTTGTGTGTGAGGACTGTCCCTGTGCGCTCCTGGATTATTTTGCCGTCGCCGCCGAGCGGCGGAATACCGGCGTGGGAAGCCGATGCCTGTCTGTCCTGAGAGAACTCATGGAAGGGATCCGGGTCATCTATATCGAGTCGGAGCGGCGGGATGAGGCCTGCTCGGAGGAGGACCGGAGCATTCGTGTGCGCCGACAGGACTTCTACCTGCACGCCGGCGCCCGGCAGACGGAACTGACGCCGCGGATCTACGGCGTGGGTTATCGCCTTTTTGCTCTTCCCTGCAATGAAGACGATACAGGGCTTCCGGTTCAGGAGAACCTGGAAGCCCTGTATCATGTTATGTTCCCGGCGGAACGCTATGCCGGGATCGTGGGGTGGCAGTAAGGGAAAGCGGCGGCCCCTCCAGGCGGATGATTCGGTCGGCCAGTTCCAGTGTCTCGGCGTCGTGAGCCGTGCAGAGGACGGGGACGTCCAGGCTGCGCAGGAAATCCATCAGGCTCCGGGCGCGCGCCGGGTCAATGCCGGTGAAGGGTTCGTCCAGCAGGAAGAGATCTTTATCCTGCCCGTAGGCAAGGCAGCGTGCCAGCGCCACGCGCCGCTGCATGCCGCCGGAGAGCTCGCCGGGGAGGGTCTCTGCTTCTTTCGTAAGTCCTACAGCATCCAGCCAGGGCAGAGGATCGCCGCCCCGCGGGAGGATGACACGAATCTGCTCCGCGGCGGGAAGACCGGGCAGCAGACGGTTTTCCTGAAAGAGGAAGGCGGTCCGATGGGCCGGAGGGGTATCCGACGTTCCGGAGAGAGGCATTTCCAGACCGCCGAGAATCCGCAGCAGGGTGGTCTTGCCGCAGCCGGAGGGACCGGCCAGGGCGGTGACGCCCGTATCCGGCAGCTCCAGACTGAAATGATCGAGGATGGTTTTTTCTCCGTAAGAGAAGCAGAGGTCAGTGAGATTCATGCTGTGTCGCCTCCTTTCACGCCCAGGATTCGCCGCACCAGCTTCTCCAGCAGCAGGGAGAGCACAATGACCACGAAGGTCCAGGCGAACAGGGAGGGCGTTTCCAGGTAGATTTTTGAATAATAGATCTGGGTGCCGATGGAGGCTTTGGGGAGGCAGAGAACCTCGGCAGCCACTCCGGACTTCCAGGCCAGGCCGATGGCGTTGCAGACGCCGGAGGCGAAATGCGGCCGGATAGCCGGGATATACACATAGCGGACAGTCTTCCGGCGGCCGAAATGGTAGGCACGGCTCATTTCCAGCAACTCCTGCGGCGTATTCCGGATTCCGGCGCCGACGCTTTCCCACATCACCGGCAGCACCATGAGTCCCGAGATGATGCCCGGGACCCGTCCGGTGGGGAACCACAGCAGGAGCAGGATGATGAAGCTGGCGACCGGTGTGGCGCGGATGATGCGGAGGGCGGGAGAGAGGACCCGGTCTGCCCAGCGGCTGCAGCAGGTGAGGACGGCGGACAGGATACCCAGAAACGTTCCTCCCAGTGCACCGCAGAAGATCCGCAGCAGGCTGTATCCGGCGCTGCGCCAGAAGGAGAAAGTGACCGCCAGCTCTCCCAGCTGCCGCAGGACGGCAAGGGGAGAGGGGATCAGGAGCTCCTGACCCACCCAGGCGGCCGCGCCCTGCCAGACTGCCAGCCAGAAGGCGGCGGGCAGGGCGATTTTTACTATTCTGTTTTTAAAATCGGGCTTCATTCCTCTGCGGCGACGAAGTAGAAGTCGTCGCCGGGCAGCGCACCGCCGATGGCGTCGGCGTTGGCCGTATAGAGGACATTGTAGTAGGGTTCGATGGTCGTGCGGATCTCGTCGCCGGTGACGCAGCACAGGTTGCAGTCGGGGATGGCCTGCGCGGCGACGGCAGCCTTGGCGACGATGCCGTAGGTCTCGCACAGCTCGGCGGCGTGTTCCACGTCGCTCTGGACGGTTTCAATGGAGGCCGCGTACTCTTCGAGGAAGGCTGCGACCGCCTCCGGGTTCTCTTCGGCAAATTCGGTGCGCACGACGATGCAGCCCATGGTGAGCTGACCTTCGTCGGTGCAATTGTTCCACTCTTCCGTCAGATCAAGCGCAGCACGGACGTCCTCATTCTGCATCAGAACGCTGGTGACGGCAGGAACGGGGAGCATGCAGACCTCATACTCGCCGGAAGCCATACCGGTCGTCAGTGTATCGGAATCCATGAATTCGATCTGTACGTCGGCGTCGCTGCCGTCGGTACTCCAGGTCAGGCCGTTCTGCTCGAGCAGATATTCCAGCACGTATTCAGGGTTGGCTCCCTGACCGGTGGCGTAAATGGTCTTGCCGGCCAGGTCGGCCATGCTTTCAATGCTCTCACCGTTTTCCAGAATGTAGAGAACGCCATAGGTATTCAGCGCGCAGATCTGCACAGCGCCGCTGGTCTTGTTGTAGAGGTTGGCCGCTATGTTGGTGGCCACGGCGGCGATATCAAACTCGCCGGAGGTCAGACCGGCTACGACGTCGTCGTTGGCGGAGCTCACCGTGAAGTTGTATGTGTTGGTGGTCTCCCCGGCGTCATTGGCTTCCATCAGACTTACAGCGCCGATGCCGGTCGGGCCGGCGAGGACGGCGATGTTGATCTCGCTTCCTCCGGAGATGGTGTCATCCTGTGTTTCGGTGGTTTCGGCGGCGGAGGAGGTCTCCTCCGTGGTGGTCTCTTCCTGTGCTTCGGAAGAGGTCTCTGCGCTGGTGGCTTCTTCGGTCTCCGCCGTGGTCGTCTCCGATGAGGAGGAACTGCAGGCAGCAAGTCCCAGAGTAAGAGCCAGTGCCAGCAGCAGAGTCAGAAATGTGCGTGTCATTTTCTTTTTCATAATGCGTGATTCCTTCCTTTATGCACGATCACACAGAAATCGCTGACCATACAGTCTGTGGCGAACGTGCCTGATTTGAGTGACATGAAGTCGTTCGTGGAGAAACGTTCAGGGATGCGGGACGTCTGAGAATTCACCTCTCGATGGACAGCTCCTCCGGTTTTTGTACCACAAGAGTTCTGCCGTGTCGGATCAGCGTGCCCCGTTCCTCGAGCTTCTGCATTTCCCGGTAGAGGGAGGCGCGGCTGATATTCAGGCGCGCGGCCAGCTCGGTCATGGAGCAGCCGGGCCGTACCTGGCCCTTTTCATCCATATGCTGCAGGAGGTAGGCAGAGAGTTTCTTTTCACCCGTTCCCCGGCTCAGGGCGTCCGCCTCGTCGGAGAGGAAACGGATGCGGCCGGACAGGTAGCGGATGTAGCAGTGCCGGAACGACATCTGGCTGTCGATCAGCGCCTGCACCGAGGTCTGGGGCAGGAAAAGAACGCGGCAGGCAGAGCGGGCGGTCAGCGTGGAGACATAGGCTTCCTCGTCGTTAAACAGGGCGGCGGCTCCGAAGAGGGCACCGGGTGTGAGCAGACTCACCACCAGTTCTCCCTCTGCCCGTGTTACCAGCACCTGCCCTGACAGGATGGCCGCCAGCTCCCGGCGGAAAGAGCCCGGCGTGTAAATGACCTCGCCCCGGGCAAAATCCTGCGTCTTCCACTCCACCGTTTCCAGCAGAGCGGCCAGCTCTTCCGGCGGCCGGTCCCCGAACAGCGGGGAGGCGGCCAGTGTTTCCAGTTCCTGCATTGTCAGCATGGCAAAAACCTCGAAAAGTGTCTCATATGATACAAATCGTGGTTCAGTATAGCAGGAGACAGGCGGGACGTCAAGAGGGAAAAACAGAAAAGAATCCCGGAACGAAACAGCGCGCGTCCTCCGATAACATAAAAAATTTTTAAATTTATACGAATTTCGCTTTGAAATTTGAATAATTTTACGATATAATAGCTATACAGCGAGCAGCGGAACACCGGCGTAAGACCAGTTGTTTCGCTGCCTTTCTCTATTCGTGCATCAGTGACGGTATCTGCAAAAACGGGGTATGACACTTGCCGCAATGAGAATTTTGACAGTGATGTCAGAAGGAGGTGACAAGGGTGAAACGAGTGAAGGCGGCCTGCATCTGCCAGACGCTCCACTTCATGCTGAAGGACGATCTGCCCCACGGGCAGGCGGTGAAGCTGGTGCAGCAGGAATACGAGCACTACAAGAGCGGACTGGAGAAAAACCGGACGCAGTACAAGATCGTCGAGGAGATGGAACAGCCGGATGGCTCCATCATGGTGAAGATCATCAAGCAGTACAACAACTCGGCCGTGGGAGATTATCTTAACTGAATGAAAAAGAACCCGGGACCGCGGGACGGCGTGAAATGACATGCGTCGTCCCGCGGTCTTTGACACATACATAGATTTATGCTATGATGGTGAAGATTTAAGTGCGTGTGCAGAGAGGGGCGGCGCTGAGCAAAAGTCCCTGCGGGGGCTGTGCCGTAAAACAGGAACTGAAGGAGGGTGAATCGATGAAGTTTACCAAGATGCACGGAATCGGCAACGATTACGTCTATGTAAATTGTCTCGAGGAAGAATTGCCCATGGATCCCGGCCGCCTGTCCGAGCTGGTCAGCAACCGGCATTTCGGCATCGGATCGGACGGTTTGATTCTGATCAAGCCGTCGGAGACGGCGGATTTCTGTATGGACATTTACAATGCGGACGGCTCCCGGGCCATGATGTGCGGGAACGGCATCCGCTGTGTGGCTAAGTATGTGTACGATCATGGGATGACCAATATGACCACGGTGCGCATCGAGACGCTGTCAGGAATCAAGGAGATCGAACTGACCGTGAAGAACGGCAAGGTCAGCCTGGCAAATGTGGATATGGGGCTGCCGGTGCTGCTGACCGGCGGCGGAGAACGGACGGTGACACCGGAGGAGGCAGTCCTTCTGACAGAGACGGAGGTCTGGGAGGAGCTGGAGGTGAACGATCAGAAGCTCCGCATGATTCCGGTCTCCATGGGGAATCCGCACGCAGTGTTCTTCGTGGACGACGTGGACAGCCTGAAGATCGGGGAGCTGGGACCGGTCATCGAGAACCATCCCCGTTTCCCGGACCGGACCAATGTGGAGTTCGTTCAGGTGACAGACCGGGAGCATGTGAAGATGCGCGTGTGGGAGCGCGGCGCGGCCGAGACGATGGCCTGCGGCACCGGAGCCTGCGCCACCGCGGTGGCCTGCGCGCTGGCTGGATACACGGGGGGCAGCGTCGACGTGCGGCTTCTGGGAGGAACTCTCAATATCAAATGGAAAGAAGAGACGGGCCACGTGGAGATGTGCGGCCCGGCGACCGAAGTGTATTCCGGTGAGTTCAACGTCTGATTTTTCCTGTGGAGACCGTATGCTGCCGCCCCGGGCAAAGGAGCCGGAACGGCTGCTTCCCCTTGACAAGAGAGGCAAAGTATCGTAAAGTCTTGTACGAATGAAAATAGCCCGGAAGCGGGCGGCTGCCGTTACCAGCAGAGAGGACGAGGGAGTCCTGAGACGGGTGGTACTGCGGATGAATGACATTCGCCCCGGTGTCGTGTGTGCACGCGCCGGGGCGTTTCTGAACTCTGCGCAGCAGAAAAAGGAGTGTGTTATGGCAAATATCATAACAGATGAAACCATTGATTACGTGGGAATTCTGGCGAAGCTGGAGCTGTCGCCGGAGGAAAAGGAGCGGGCCAAAAAGGATATGGCCGAGATGCTGGATTATATCGATCAGCTGAATGAGCTGGATACCTCCGGAGTCGAACCCATGTCTCATGTCTTCCCGGTGCAGAATGTGTTCCGCGAGGATGAGGTGCGGAACGGGGATCAGCGGGAGAAGGTGCTGTCCAACGCGCCGGAGGAGCACGAAGGGCAGTTTGTAGTTCCCAGAACGGTGGAATGACGGGGAGGATGCGATGAAAACGACAGATTATACAGCGGTTCAGCTGTCAGCGAAAATACGTGCCGGGGAGATCCGGGTCCTCGAGGCCGTGGAGGCAGCACTGGCGGAGATCGAAGCGAAGGAAAAGACGGTACACAGCTTTGTGACCGTGGACGCCGAGGGCGCCCGGCGGGAAGCGGCCCGTGTCCAGGCCGGGATCGATGCCGGGACTCTGACGGGGCCTCTGGCCGGGGTGCCCATCGCCGTCAAGGACAATATCTGCACGGAGGGTCTGAAAACCACCTGCAGTTCGAAGATTCTCTATAATTTTGTACCCCCTTACGACGCGGGGGCGGTGACCCGGCTGCGGGAGGCCGGCATGGTGATCCTGGGAAAGACAAATATGGACGAGTTCGCCATGGGGAGTACGACGGAGACTTCCGCCTTCGGGGTGACGCGAAATCCCTGGAATACGGAGCATGTACCCGGTGGTTCCTCCGGCGGCTCCTGCGCCGCGGTGGCGGCCGGGGAGGCGGTCTGCGCCCTGGGTTCTGATACCGGCGGTTCCATCCGCCAGCCCAGCTCCTTCTGCGGTGTGACCGGGATGAAGCCGACCTATGGGACGATTTCCCGGTATGGACTGATCGCTTACGGGTCCTCGCTGGATCAGATCGGGCCCATCGCCCGGGATGTCACGGACTGCGCCGCGCTGCTGACGATGCTGGCGGCGCATGATGAGCGCGACAGCACCTCCATTGCCCGGGAGGACACTGATTTCACCACGGCGCTGGTGGACGATGTGCAGGGCATGAGGATCGGCATTCCGCGCGGTTATTTCGGGGAGGGACTGGACCCGGAGGTAAAGAGTGCAATCCGGACGGCGGCTCATGTCCTGGAGGAGAAGGGAGCTATTTTGGAGGAATTCGACCTGGGACTGGTGGAGTACGCCATCCCGGCCTATTATGTTATCGCTTCGGCGGAGGCCAGCTCCAATCTGGCCCGTTTTGACGGTGTGAAATACGGCTACCGCACGGAGCAGTATGAGGGACTTCACAATATGTATAAGAAGACCCGTTCCGAGGGCTTCGGCCCGGAGGTAAAGCGGCGGATCATGCTGGGCTCCTTCGTCCTCAGCTCCGGCTATTATGACGCCTATTATCTGAAAGCGCTGCGCACCAAGGCGCTGATCAAACAGGAATTCGACCGGGCGTTCTCCCGGTATGATATGATTCTGGCTCCGGCCGCCCCCACGACGGCACCCCGCCTGGGCGAGAGCCTGCAGAATCCGCTGCAGATGTATCTGGGAGATATCTATACGATTTCCGTGAACCTGGCCGGACTGCCGGGCATCTCCGTTCCCTGCGGCATGGATTCAAGAGGACTGCCCATCGGCATGCAGCTGATCGGAGACTGCTTCCAGGAGAAGAAGCTGATTCAGGCCGCGTACAGCTATGAGCAGTCGCGGGAACCGCTGCCGTATCCCGCCGCCGGGCGCTCGAAGGGAGAGTGAGAGAGATGAGAGAATACGAGACAGTCATCGGCCTGGAAGTCCATGTGGAGCTGGCCACAAAGACGAAGATTTTCTGCTCCTGCAGCACCGCCTTCGGTGGTGCGCCCAATACGCACACCTGCCCGGTCTGCACCGGGATGCCCGGTTCGCTGCCGGTCCTCAATCGAAAAGTCGTAGAATATGCCGTGGCCGTGGGCCTGGCCACGAACTGCGAGATCACGCGCAGCGGGAAATTTGACCGCAAGAATTATTTTTATCCGGATAATCCGCAGAATTACCAGATTTCCCAGCTTTATCTGCCTATCTGCCGCAACGGGCATGTAGACATCGAGACGGAGAACGGCCCCAAATCCATCGGCATTCATGAGATTCATATGGAAGAGGACGCCGGAAAGCTGATCCATGACGAGTGGCTCGACTGCTCGCTGGTGGATTTCAACCGCAGCGGCGTGCCCCTGATCGAGATCGTCTCCGAGCCGGATATGCGCTCGGCCGAAGAGGTCATCGCCTATCTGGAGACGCTGCGCCTGCGGATTCAGTATCTGGGAGCTTCCGACTGCAAGCTGCAGGAGGGCTCTATGCGGGCGGATGTGAACCTGTCTGTGCGGGAGGTGGGCAGCGAGAAGCTCGGTACCCGCACGGAGATGAAGAACCTGAATTCTTTTAAGGCCATTGCCCGGGCCATCGAGGGAGAGAGAAACCGCCAGATCGATCTGCTGGAGGCCGGGGAGGCCGTGATTCAGGAGACCCGCAGATGGGATGACGCCGGGGGCTATTCCTATGCCATGCGTTCCAAAGAGGACGCGCAGGACTATCGGTATTTCCCGGAGCCGGATCTGGTGCCGGTGGTCATTGATGATGCGTGGCTGGAGAAGATCCGCGCCGCGCAGCCGGAGTTCCGCGAGGCGAAGATGGTCCGTTACAAAGAGGAGTATGATATCCCGGAATACGATATCGGGATTCTGACGGAGTCCAAACGGATGGCGGATCTCTTTGAAGCCGTGATCGCCCTGGGCAAGAAGCCTAAGGAGGTCTCCAACTGGCTGATGGTGGATACCATGCGGCTGCTGAAAGAGAATAACCAGACGCCGGAGGAGCTGGCCTTCTCGCCGGAGCACCTGGCGGGGCTGATCACTCTTATGGAGGAGGGAAAGATCAACCGCGGCACGGCCCGGGAGGTCTTCGAGGAGATCTTCTATCACGACACTGACCCGGTTGCCTACGTGGAGGAGAAGGGCCTCGGTATGGTCAGCGACGACGGTGCTCTGCGCTCCGTCATCGAAGAGATCGTGGCGAAGAACCCGCAGTCCGTGGCGGATTACCGGGGCGGCAAGAAGAAAGCGGCCGGTTTCCTGGTGGGACAGACCATGAAGGCCATGAAGGGCCAGGCCGACCCGGCGAAGGTGAACGCGATCCTGAAGGAACTGCTGGAGGGGTAAGCTTCTGGTCCTTTTCCCCGGCACAGGCAGTCGGAGAACAGCGCCATCAAACTTTATTGAATTTTCCGGGGGGATGGTGTATGATGGAGCGTGCAATGTCGAAGAGAAAATGATGCCGGGGCTGTCGGGCGGGAGCAGAGAATCTGTTTACCGCAGGCAGGAGACGGGCAGGGCGAGATACAACAGGAGGACCTTCTATGGGAAGAGATGAGGAATGGGGCACACGCCGTCCGGCTACGAGGCGGAGACGTTCGTGCCGCTCCGCGAAGCCCTACAATGATGATTATAAAGATGAATCGTATGATTCCTACGAGGAAGACATATATTCGGATCGTGACTACGATGACTATGACGACCGGGATTATGCGCGAAGCACGTCCCGTCGGAGTTACGAGGACGAGTACGGGGACAGCCGCAGCCGCAGCTCCGGGGAACGGTACCGTGACAGCCGGAGCCGGGATGATGGCCGCAGCCGGAGCCGAAGTGCGCAGGACAGTTATGGAGACAGCCGGAGCCGCAGCCGCAGTGCGGAAGGGAACTACCGGGAGGATCGCAGCCGCAGTACGGACCGGGATCGCAGGGATTCCCGCAGCCGCGATGACGGCCGCAGCCGGAGTCGTTCACAGTCCGAGACTTCCCGGAACCGCAGCGGGTCAGGAAACCGCAGATATGAGGATGATCGGCGGGAGCGTCGGGGCGGATATTATGACGATGACCGTTCCCGGAGAGCTTCCGGCGGGCGGAAGAGAAAGAAGAGACATTGGGGCTGCCTGATTCCTCTGATCATACTGCTGGTGATCATAGGGGGTATTTTTGTCGGACTGAACTATCTGTGGGGCCGGATCGACAGCGCAGATTTCAGCAATTCCGATATTCTGGTCAATGAAGATCTGCCGGATTCGGTGACCGAATATACGAAGAATTACCGGACATTTATGATCTTCGGGGTAGACTCCCGGGATGATTCCACCCTTCAGTCGGGAACGCTGGCGGACAGCAATATCATCGTCACGGTCAACAAGAAAACCGGCGAGATCAAGCTGACCTCCATCTACCGCGATACCTACGTGGAGACCACGGAGGGCGAGTGGATGAAGCTGACAGAGGTGTATTACAAATACGGCGCGCAGGAGCAGCTGCAGACGATCAACAAGAATTTTGATCTGAATATCACCGAGTATGTGACCGTGAACTGGAAGACGGTGGCGCAGGTGATCAATGAGCTGGGCGGTCTGGATATCGAGCTCTCCGAAGCGGAAGCCGAGGGGATCAATGATTATATCGACGAGGTGATCGAATCTACAGGCATCGACTCGGAGTATGTCACCGAGACGGAGGGGACACAGCATCTGGACGGCGTGCAGGCTGTGACGTACTGCCGCCTGCGTAAGGGCCTGGGTGATGACTATCAGCGGACCGAGCGCCAGCGGACCGTGATCTCTTTGACGCTGGCAGCGGCGAAGAGCGCCGGGATTCCCAAGGTTCTGTCCGTGTGCAACACGGTGTTTCCCGGTATTTCCTCGAGCTTCTCGCTGACACAGATCATGACGCTTGCTCTGGGGCTGGGGAGCTATGAGATTGAGGACAGCACAGGCTTCCCCTTTGATCAGGTCTCGCAGAGCGGCGGCAGCTACTATATCTTCCCGGTCACGCTGGTCTCGAACGTGGAGGAGCTCCACGAATATCTGTATGGCAATACGGAGTATGAGCCCTCCGGTACGGTGTCGGGGCTGAGCGCAGAGATCTCGGCTTACTCGGGGTATTACGGGAACTGACCTTTCTTCTTTCAAGTATTTTACACACATTTATCACAAAGACCTGCTAAACTTCTCAACATAGTACGAAGATAACAGGTCTTTTTCTTTGTTCCGCGAACGGGGGACGGAGGGAGGCCGGATGACTGTAAAGGAGAACAGCTATGAGTGCTTATAATGAGAATGATTCTTCACGGGAAAGAGATATTCTGACGGGCACCGACGGAGAAGAGACGGTGGATACGAATTCCACGTACCGGGACGATACCAATGACAATGCAGGCCCGGAGAGCCCGGTGGGAGAGGACGGCACCTATCGCTATTCCTACCGCCAGACGGAGGAGAATTCCGACGAGTATCGCAGACCTCCTTATATGAGAGATGAGATCGGGGGCTCTTCGCAGTACACAGACTACAGCAGCTCGGACAGTGAAGACCGGTATGGCAGCAGTTCGGACAGGAGCAGCGATCCTTACGGCAGCAATCGTTACGGCAGCTCAGAGAGCAGCAGTGACCGGTACGGCAGCAGCGACCCTTACGGCAGCGATCGCTACGGCAGTGCTTCGGAGAACAGCAATGACCGCTACAGCTACTCGGACGGGAGCCGTGATTCCGGGAACAGCCGGTATTCTTATGCAGAGGATAATACGCCGCCGGCCGGCGGATCTTCCCGGGGATCGGGGAGAAAGGGCAATGGATTAAAATATGTCGCGGTCGCGGTGGGCGCCCTGGTCCTGGGCGGTATCATCGGCGTGGCCTGCTGGAGTGTCGGAGGGCTGGTCGGCGGAAGCAATTCGAATGCCGGGGTGGCCGTTGCCGAGAGTAGCCAGGCAGAGACCGAGGCGGCGACGGAGGCTTCCGGTGAGACAGAGGCTGCGCAGGCAGAAACGCAGACGAGCGAGACGGAGGCGGCGAAGAGTGATTCGAATGCCAGCCAGTCCGGCAACAGTCTGACCTCGGAGGATGCGACAATCGCGGTGGCGGAGACTGTTGCGAACGACACCAGCTCCGGTGAGGCCATTGCGGATGTGGTGGATCAGGCTCTGCCGGCGGTGGTGGCGATCACCACGACGACAGTGTATGAATATTACAGCAATTACGGCTACAGCCCCTTTGGTTCTTACGGATCAGACGGAAGCTCTACCTACGAGGTGGAGGGAGCCGGTTCCGGGATCATCATCGGGGATGACGGTGAAGAGCTCTGGATCGTTACCAACAACCATGTTGTGGAGGACTCGGACAGCGTGGTGGTGACCTTCTATGATGACACGACGGCGGAGGCTTATATCAAGGGGACGGACAGCGACAACGATCTGGCGGTCGTGGGCATTGCCCTGACGGATCTCTCTGACAGTACCAAATCCTCCATTCGGGCGATTCAGATCGGCGACTCTGACAGCCTGCGTCTGGGTGAGACGGTGATTGCGATCGGAAATGCCCTGGGCATGGGGCAGTCGGTGAGCACGGGCTGCGTCAGTGCGGTGGATCGTGAGATTACCACGGACGAGAACACGACTCTGACGACGATCCAGACGGATGCTGCAATCAACCCCGGCAACAGCGGCGGGGCGTTGCTGAACAGCCGCGGTGAGCTGATCGGAATCAACGTGGCCAAGGATGCCGAAGAGGACGTAGAGGGTATGGGATTTGCCATTCCGATCTCCTCTGCCATGGAGATCATTCAGGAGCTGACGACCATGTCTCCCAGGGAGGCGGTCAGTGATGAAGAATTCCCCTACATGGGTCTTCAGCTGAAGGACATCGACAGCTCGGTGGCGCAGGCCTACAACATGCCGGAAGGAATCCTGGTTTACAGCGTGGAGGAGAACACGCCCGCGGAGGAAGCGGGCTTCCTGGCGCAGGATATCATCACCTCCTTCGATGGCACGTCGGTGAGCACATATGACGAGCTCTATGAGCTGCTCCAGTATTATGCGGGCGGCACGACGGTGACAGTCACGGTACAGCGGCTGCAGAACGGTTCCTATACTGAGGTGGAGCTGACCATGACGCTGGGTTATAAGTCGGATTATGAGACGACCGAGGAGACCACGGCCAGCACGGAGCAGGACTCCCAGTCCAACGGAGGATTCAATTTCGGAAGATAAATAAAACGGCAGAGAAAAAGCGGAGCTGCGGCCCCGCTTTTTCTCTGCGTTAAAATGATGAAGGGATGGATTTATTCCTCGTCTCTGTGGTCGGTGCGGCTCTTTAACAGCTCACTCATGACATAAGCGTAAATCTTCTGGTTGGAATCCTGCCAGTTGTCGCAGATGATCTCGGCCTGCTTCTCCGAGGGGACGGAGATATTCAGCTGGATCAGGAATCCTTTCCCTTCTCGCACCTCGCACTGGACGACGATGTCGGATGTGGTGGACTTGTAGTAGTCTGCCACGACGCCCACCTCATTGCGCAGACGGATTTTATTATCCCGGAGAAACTGGTCCATATCCGCCACGATGCCCTCGGAAATGTTGTTGCCGAAGAAAACCAGGGCTTCCTCCCCCTCGCGGGTGATCTCATAGCGCGAGGAGTTGCGGATGGTCTCCTGCTTCATCAGGTGGGCCTCCAGCAGTTCATTGATGGCCTGCTGGAGTGTGAAATAGGTGGTGTACTCCTTGGACAGGAAAAATTCGGAGATTTGAGAATAGGAGAGGGGGAATTTTACCTGCTTGAGCATATAGAGAATCATCAGTTTATAGAGTGTCAGCGGTTCGGAAAGCATACAATTACCTCGCAATTCCAGTGGTTCAGAGCCGGTATTTACCGGACTCTCCCCCATCATAACAAGTTTACGGGGTGAAATCAAGGAAATGCCGAAAGAAAAGCATTGCCATTTGGAAAAAAGAGCGATATACTGAATATGATTTCAATATAAGACCGGAACGGTCATTCTTTATTTTACAGGAAACTTCAAAAGGCGGATCTGCATTTCTGCTGTCTACTTATTTAAAATTTAGAAGAAATCCCGAAAAATTGAATCATGGAAATGAACATGGAAGACTGAGGTGTATATATGCAGGAAGATATGACGAAGAAGTCGTTGGCTGAACTGCGCGCTCTGGCGAAATCTATGAATTTACGCGGCGTCAGCGGCCTGAGAAAGCAGGAGCTGGCGGAGGTGCTGTCCCGGCAGATGGCTGCGGCAGGAGAGGGCGCTGTTTCCCGGAGTGTGAAAACAGAGGAGCAGCCGGTGCAGAGAGAGAAAACGGATCATCCGGCGGAGAAACCGAAGCAATCGGAGACACGGGAGGAAGCGGCCGAGGCGGAGCTTTCGACAGAGAGACCGATAAAGAGAAAAGCGGAGCGGGAACGGAGAGAGGAAGATTCTCATCCGGTCAGGACGGAGAACCGCCGAACCCGTGAGGAGCGTCCGGAAAACGGGATGGGAAATCGTCGGTTCCGTGAGGAGCGTCCGGAGAACGGAACTGAGAATCACCGGACTCGTGAGGAGCGCCCCGAGAACGGAACGGAAAACCGGCGGGGGCAGGATCGGCGGCAGACCGGGAACCGGGGATCCAGAGGGAACGTCCGCTATAACGCCGGAGATCATATAATCCGCCGCTATCGGAATGAGAACAGCGAAAACGGGGAGGGAACGACCCGTCGCTACCGGAATGAGAACAGCGAGAACGG
>JAJQCZ010000029.1:23244-44600 GCA_021202465.1 Lachnospiraceae bacterium
GCGAAAACGGGGAGGGAACGACCCGTCGCTACCGGAATGAGAACAGCGAGAACGGAGAGGGAACGACCCGCCGCTATCGGAATGAGAACAGCGAGAATGTAAGGAACGGGAATCGTCGGCAGAATAGCGACGGCGGCGAGGTATCCCGCCCTGCGGGCTGGAATACCGGGGCGCGGATGGACGCGATCCCGCCGGAGGAACTGAAAAATCTTGACAGCGGCGTATCCGCGCACGGCATCCTGGAGGTGATGACCGACGGTTTCGGTTTCATCCGCTGTGAGAATTATATGCCGGGGGATAACGATATTTATGTCTCTCCCTCGCAGATTCGCCGTTTCAATATGAAGACGGGGGACATTGTCAGCGGCTCCATCCGCGTGAAGACCGGACAGGAGAAATTTGCCGCGCTTCTTTATGTCAATGAGATCAACGGAGAGCTGCCGTCGGTGGCCGAGCACCGTACGAATTTTGAAGATCTGACGCCGATCTTCCCGGACGAGAGGCTGCATCTGGAGGTCCCGGGCGGCTCTCTGGCCATGCGGGTCGTCGATCTGCTGAGCCCTGTCGGCAAGGGACAGAGGGGAATGATCGTTTCTCAGCCCAAGGCAGGCAAGACGACCCTGCTGAAGCAGATAGCCAGAGCGGTACAGACCAATCATCCGGAGATGCATCTGATTATTTTGCTGATCGACGAGCGGCCGGAGGAGGTCACGGATATCCGGGAGAGCATCGAGGGACCGAATGTGGAAGTGATCTATTCCACCTTTGACGAACTGCCGGAGCACCACAAACGGGTCTCGGAAATGGTGCTGGAGCGGGCCAAACGGCTGGTCGAGCATGGCCGGGATGTGATCATTCTGCTGGACAGCATCACGCGGCTGGCCCGGGCCTATAACCTGACGGTGGCTCCCAGCGGGCGGACACTCTCCGGCGGCCTGGATCCGGCGGCTCTCCACATGCCGAAGAAATTCTTCGGGGCGGCGCGGAACATGCGCGAGGGCGGCAGCCTGACGATCCTCGCCACGGCGCTGGTAGATACGGGAAGCCGTATGGACGACGTCGTTTTCGAGGAGTTCAAGGGAACCGGCAACATGGAACTGATTCTTGACCGGAAATTATCCGAACGGCGTATTTTCCCGGCCATCGATATCGTGCGCTCAGGGACGCGGCGGGAGGATCTGCTGCTGACGGAGGATGAGAAAGAAGCCGTGGATATTATCCGCAAGGGGATGCACGGCATGCGGCCGGAGGACGCCGTGGAGCAGGTGCTGAGTCTGTTTGCCCGCACCCGGAATAACCGCGAGTTCGTCGCCATGGCAAAAAAAATCCGTCTTTAGGCGCGCAAAACCGCCGGATGGGACTTGCATTTTACAGGGAAGTGTGATACACTATTTCACGCTGTTTTAAGCGGCGTCTGTTTTGGTACGCCCGGAGCAGCGATCTGATTAGGCACAAGGGGCAGGGCAGCTGCTCCGCCCATGAACGAAATACAATAGAGAGGTGAAAGTCATGCAGGAGAGTATTCAACCCAAGTATTACCAGGCGAAGGTTACCTGTAACTGCGGAAATGAGTTCGTAACCGGATCCACGAAGCCCGAGATCCACGTGGAGATTTGCTCCAAGTGCCATCCGTACTACACCGGCCAGCAGAAGACGGCGGCCGCACGTGGCCGGATTGAGGCGTTCAACCGCAAGTACGGCCTGAAATAGAAATGAAGGGTCACTGAAAAAGGTTGAGATTCATGATTCCCCGTGAATCTCAGCCTTTTTGTATATGTGCGCAGGGGCGCGTAAGGTATTTTCCGGCTGTTGCCGGATGCGCCTCGCGCGGCGAGTATGAGGCGAAAAAGCCGCCTCCTGCTCGATGGCAGGCAAGCAGAGGAAGTGTTGACTATGAAATCATCAGGAATTGGAGGCCAGGCGGTCCTGGAGGGCATCATGATGAAGAACGGCGAATGGTACGCTGTCGCCGTCCGCAAGCCCGACCAGACCATCGAGGTCAAAAAGGAAGAATACCGGGGAATCTCCGCTGGTCATCGCTGGATGCAGAAGCCATTTATCCGGGGCGTCTTTAATTTCATTGATTCCCTGATACTGGGGATGCAGACACTCACTTATTCTGCATCCTTCTACGAGGAAGAGGAGACAGAAGAGGAGACGAAGAAGGGATCCTTTCTGGATCGTTTCCTGAGTCCGGAGAAGCAGGAGAGTCTGCTCATGGCGGGGACTGTCGTGTTGGCCGTGGTGCTGGCCGTGGGGATTTTTATGATTCTGCCGATGTTTTGCGCCCGTTTTATGGAGAGATTTATTGAAAACAGCTTTGTGACGGCCCTGCTGGAAGGGGTGCTCCGCATGGCGATCTTCATCCTCTATGTCTGGGGCATCTCGCTTATGGAGGATATCCGCCGGACCTATATGTATCACGGCGCGGAGCACAAGTGCATCAATTGTGTCGAGCACGGGCTGCCGCTGACTGTGGAAAATGTCCGCGTAAGCTCCAAGGAACACAAGCGCTGCGGGACCAGCTTCATGCTCTTTGTCATGATGATCAGTATTCTTGTGTTCATGTTCCTGCAGATGGACAATATCCTGCTGCGGATGCTGAGCCGCATCGTCTTCGTGCCGGTGATTGCCGGGATCTCGTATGAAGTTCTGCGGCTGGCGGGGCGCAGCGACGGGAAGCTGATCAATGCGATCAGCAAGCCGGGGCTGATGCTTCAGGGGCTGACGACGCGGGAGCCGGACGACGATATGATCGAGGTGGCGATCCAGGCTGTGGAGGCTGTTTTTGACTGGCGGGCCTATGAGGAAGAAAATTTCGGCACGGCGGACAGAGCATCATGACCTTGCGGGACTGCCTGAAAAGCGGGGAGAGAGAGCTTGCCGCGGCGGGGGTGCCCGAGGCGGCGCTTGACGCCTGGTATCTGCTGGAGCATGTGACGGGGCTGAACCGGGCATGCTATTTTCTGCGGCAGAATGAGGCGATTTCGGCCGGGCAGGAGGAAAATTTCCGTGCTCTGATCCGGCGGAGGGCCCAAAGGGTGCCTCTGCAGCATCTGACCGGAGAGACGGAATTCATGGGGCTTTCCTTCGCGGTGGACACGCGGGTGCTGATTCCGCGGCAGGATACGGAGAAGCTGGTGGAACTGGTTCTGGACTGGGCGCAGGGGAGAGAGACATCTCCGCGAGTTGTGGACGGAAAGCTGCCGGGAGGGTCATCCCAGCAGGCTCTTGACAGAGCGCAGAAGGGGGAAGCACCTCTGCGAGCTCTGGATCTGTGTACCGGCTCCGGCTGCATCGCCGTGAGCCTGGCGAAGCTGGGGCATTTCACGTCTGTTGTGGGGGCGGATCTCTCCGAAGAAGCTCTGGCGGTAGCCCGGGAAAACGGACGCCGCAACGGATGTGAGAACCTGACCTTCCGTCAGAGCGACCTGTTTCAGGCCTTCGCGGGAGAGCGGTTTGAAGTGATTACCGCTAATCCTCCCTATATTCCTACGGCGGAGATCGGAAAACTGATGCCGGAGGTGCGCGATCACGATCCCCGGATGGCGCTGGACGGCCGGGAGGACGGGCTGTATTTTTACCGGCGGCTGGCGGCGGAAAGTCCGGCCCATCTGACGTCCGGAGGACGCATTTTCTGGGAGATTGGCTGGAATCAGGGAGAGGACGTGCGGCGGATGCTGACGGACGCGGGCTTTAAGTCGGTGGAAGTTTTCCCTGATGAAGCCGGGCTGGACCGTGTGATAACAGGAGAATGGATATGTTTGACAGATTAGAGGATTTGCTGATACGGTTTGAGGAGCTGCAGGCGGAGCTTGCCAGCCCGGATGTGGTGATGGATCAGGCCCGTTTTCGCAAGTTGATGAAAGAACAGGCGGATCTGGCGCCCCTCGTGGAGACCTACCGGGAATACAAGAAGGCCAGCCAGGATGCGGAAGACAGCCTGGCGTTGCTGGAAGAGGAAAACGACGAGGAACTGCGGGAGCTGGCCAAGGAGGAGCTGGCCGACGCCAGAGAGCGCATCGGAGAGCTGGAGCAGCAGTTAAAGATCCTGCTTCTGCCGAAGGACCCTAATGACGACAAGAACGTGGTGGTGGAGATTCGCGCCGGCGCCGGCGGCGATGAGGCGGCGCTGTTTTCTGCAGAGCTTTATCGCATGTACTGCCGCTATGCCGAGCGGCGTCGCTGGAAGGTGGATCTGATCAGCTTCAATGAGAGCGGCATCGGCGGCATGAAGGAAGTCGTGTTCATGATCAACGGGCAGGGTGCCTACTCGCGGATGAAATATGAGAGCGGCGTGCATCGTGTACAGCGGGTGCCGGAGACGGAGTCCGGCGGCCGGATTCACACTTCGACTAGTACGGTGGCAGTGATGCCCGAGGCCGAGGAGGTGGACGTGGAGCTGAACATGAACGACTGCAAGTTCGATGTATTCCGCGCCTCCGGCAACGGCGGTCAGTGCGTCAACACCACGGACTCTGCGGTGCGTCTGACGCATCTTCCTACGGGCATCGTAATCTCCTGCCAGGATGAGAAGTCACAGTTAAAGAACAAAGAGAAGGCGCTGAAGGTTCTGCGCTCCCGGCTCTATGATCTGGAATGCGAGAAGAAGGCCAATGCCGAGGCCGCGGAGCGCCGCAGTCAGATCGGAACCGGGGATCGCTCCGAGAAAATCCGCACCTACAATTTCCCCCAGGGGCGGGTCACGGAGCACCGGATCAAGCTGACTTTGTACAAGATCGACGCAATCCTGGACGGAGATCTTGATGAGATTCTTGACAGCCTTATCGCAGCGGACCAGGCGGCCAAGCTGGCGAAGCTGGAGGTGTAGGTATCACCGGGAATGAATTCTGAGCCGGGCAGAGGGCTGTCTCTGAGGACCATTTCACTGTGTCCGAAGAGACAGCCCTCTGTACGGCGTAGAGGAGAACTTTGTACGAGTGACGGCGGGCGGAAGACCGCATCCTCTTCGGACAGCTGAAACAGTCCTCAGAGGAAGTGGTCTTCCGCCCGTCTGTTATGGTTCGGGGTTTTAATGCAATAATTCATGCGAGTGACGGCAGCCGGGCGACCGCATCCTTCTCGGACAGCTGAAACAGTCCTCGAAGGAAGTGGTCGCCCGGCTGCCTGTTATGTCTCGTGGTTTCGACACTTTTGCTGACTCGTGAGTTAGTAACTTACGAGTCAGTTTCATGATTTTACGATGGAGCGCTAAAAATGTATACCTGCAACGGCTGGTTGACATATTTCCTTGTCTGCATGGTTGATTCGCAACGGGACGAATGGTTATAATGGTCCCCAAAAGAAGGGAGAGCGAACAAATGAACCTGGCGGAAAGAATACAACAGCTGAGAAAGAAGAAGGGGTTTTCTCAGGAGGAACTGGCGTCGAAGGTCGGCGTATCCAGGCAGGCGGTGTCGAAATGGGAAAGCGGACAGAGTACACCGGATCTGGAAAAAATCATCCGTATGAGCGAGATTTTTGAGGTGACGACGGATTATCTTCTCAAAGGCACGGAGCCGGTTCCGCAGGGCGAGAAGACGGGGAGCCTTGTGCCCTTATATCTGGGATGCGTGATTGTCTGCGCGGCGTTCGCCGGGATATGGTCTTTTACGGCGAACCGGTTTAATGTTCATGAGTGTGTCTTCATAACTCTGGCGGGGGCGGCGATTGGACTGGGAATTGGATTGGTTGTCCATGTGGTGAGCAGGCGGATGGGCAGCAAATAGGGCAGAATTCTTAAGATTTTCTGAATGGAGATAAAGAAGATTGTCCTGTTTTTGTGGGTATGATAAGATGGTGTTGCATATAAAACGATGACGAAAAATACTCATAAGCAGATTGCGGGGGGATGAGTGCGATGATGGATATGGGATATGGATTTTTCGGCGGCTTTGACGTGATATTTATGGTGATGTTCCTGATCGTCATGGGCATCTTTGCGGTGAATATCCTGCGGGGAATCAGTACATGGAATCAGAATAATCATTCGCCGCGGTTGACGGTTCCCGCGCTGGTGACGGCCAAGCGTATGGATGTCAGCCATTTTCAGCACGCAAATGCCGGAGACGCTACAGGGGCTCACGGCTATCATACGTCGACCGCCACCTCTTATTATACGACATTTCAGGTGGACAGCGGCGACCGCATGGAGCTTGCGATGAACGGTGCGGCATATGGGATGCTGGCGGAAGGCGATGAGGGGCTTCTGACCTTTCAGGGAAGCCGGTATATTTCCTTTGAGAGAAGCTGACACGGGAGAGGAATCTGGAGTCAGGAGTTCGCTAAAAGACAGAGACAGGACGAGAAAGGGGGGCAGAATGTGAAACGCGTGAAGATGATCGCGCCGGTTGTCATTACGGTTCTGGTCGTCGTATATTACATGGTTTACTTTGGCATACTGATCTATCTGCTGGATACGGCCTGGGCGCTTCTGCTGGGCATCATTCCGCTGGCGCTGGCGGCCACGATGATCTGGGTGTGTATTCAGCGAATCAAAGAGATAAGGAGTGGAGAAGAAGATGATCTTGGTAAATACTGATTACATTTCGGGCAAGGAGCTGGAAATGCTGGGACTGGTGAAGGGCAGCACGATTCAGTCGAAAAATGTGGGTAAGGACATCACGCAGGGATTTAAGACGCTGGTCGGCGGCGAATTAAAGGCGTATAACGAGATGATGAATGAGGCGCGCGCCCTGGCAACCAAGAGGATGGTGGCGGAAGCGGAGCAGCTGGGCGCTGATGCCGTGGTTAACATCCGGTATGCATCCTCCGCCATCATGCAGGGGGCAGCCGAAGTCATTGCCTATGGGACGGCAGTGAAATTCGTTTAAGAGACTCTGCAGAATCCTGAGCGTGTGATTTTATGCGAGTGACGGCAGCCGGAAGCCGCGTCCTTCCCGAACAGCTGAAACAGTTCGCGAAGGAGGCGGTCTTTCGGCTGCCTGTTTTTCAAAAAAAATTTATCGGGAAGGCAACCTGGCGGGATTTTTGACGTCTTATTCTGTAGAAGCATAGTGAAAGGCTTGACAGAAAGGAAGGCAGAATATGAAGCATACGAAGAAAATTCTCTGTATTTGTATGATGATGGCGTGGGCGGCCGCGATGACGGCCTGCGGGCTCCTGACGGAAGAAAAGACGATTGCAACGACCGAAGCGGTGCATACAAAGCAGGAAACGCGGGCCGGGACGAACGGCGAGACGCAGTCCGCCGGGAGCGAGACGGAAAATGGCACGGAGGACCCTGCGGAGTCGGGCACGGCCGGGGGGAACACCGATGTCGATGAGACTTTCCGCCAGGCAGCGGCGGATTTCTCCCTGCGCCTCTTTGCGGCGGGCATGCAGGAGGAGGAGAATACGCTGCTGGCGCCGACTTCTGTGCTGACGGCGCTGGCGATGGCAACCAACGGAGCGGACGGGGAGACCCGCAGTCAGATGCTCTCGGTCCTGGGAGACGCGCTGAGCCTGGAAGAGTGGAACGAAGCTCTGACCGCCTGGAATGCCGGGCTGCCGGATTCGGACACGGCCCGTCTGAGTCAGGCCAACTCCATCTGGTTTAATTCAGCGGACTGGCTGACGGTGCGGCAGGATTTCCTCGATGAGATGGAGACGCTCTACGGGGCAAGCCTCCGGGAAGAGGATTTCGCGGATGCTTCCGCCGTGGAACGGGTCAATGCCTGGATCTCGGAGAACACGGATGGGAAAATCGAGGACATGATCGACGAACTGGATGAGAGCACGGCGTTTCTGCTGATCAATGCCATGTCCTTTGATGCGGAATGGGAGACGCCCTACACGACGGAGCAGATCGGGACGCAGACCTTTACCGGAGCGGACGGCACGGAGAAGGATGTAGAGATGCTTTTCAGTGAAGAGTATACCTACCTGAAAACAGAGGATGCCGTGGGATTTGTGAAGGATTATGCCGGGGGGTATCGTTTCGTGGTTCTTCTTCCGGACGAAGAAATCTCCATTCAGGACTATGTGGCGCAGCTGACCGACGAGCAGTTCCTCGAGATTCTCGATAACGCGCAGACTGTCAGCGTGGAGACCGGCATGCCGAAATTCGAGACGGACTATGCAGCGGAACTGTCGGAAATCCTCAAGGAAATGGGAATGACTGACGCCTTCGATGCAGATCTGGCGGATCTTTCCCTCATGGGAGAGTGCAGCGACGGGAACCTGGTGATAACGCGGGTCCTTCACAACACCACGATCACCGTGGACGAAAACGGAACGGAGGCCGGAGCGGCCACCGCAGTGGAAGTCTGCGCGGAGACAGCGCTTGAAGAGACATACCAGGTTGTCTGCGATCGTCCTTACGTCTACGCCATTGTCGAAGCCGAAACGAATCTGCCTCTCTTTATCGGGACCGTGATGGAGGTCGAGGCAGAATAACCGGCGGCGTGGGGGAAGTCGTGCGAGTGACGGCGTCCAGGCTAGCACTATCTTCTCAGACAGCTGAAACAGAGGTTGGAAGAGGCGCGGGAAAGCTATGCGAGTGACGGCGGCCAGGTTGCCACTATCTTCTCAGACAGCTAAAACAGTCTTCGAAGATAGTGGCTGCCTGGCCGCCTGTTTGCTGTATCGGAACGGAAAAGGGTTTTTGGTATGGCCAAAACGGTTCATGGGAGCTCTGATTGAAGGTTGCAGGTGAAGATTTTTTAGTATATAGTAATGATGAGAGGATTGCTATATGGACATTTTAGAATTACGGGCGCTTTGTTCCCCGAAGCATATAAAAATTACTGTACACGCCGCAAAGCGGCTGGAGCAGAGAGGAATTCTGTTAAAGGATATCATTAGTAGTATTCAAACTGGTGAGATCATTGAACAATATCCGGATGATTACCCATATCCAAGCTGTCTTATACTGGGACAGAATACGGGGCGCTCTCTGATACATACTGTTATAGGAATGAATGAAACAGATTTATTTTTGATTACGGCCTATTTCCCGGATATAAATAAATGGGAAGAAGATTTCAAAACCAGGAAGGAGAACTGATATGACCTGCTTTTACTGTAAAGGAAATGTAGAAGAATCTACAACGACCTATATGACGGATTATCAAAATTGCTATATTATTATTAAAAATGTGCCCTGTGAAAAATGCACTCAGTGCGGAGAGGAATATATCAGCGGAGATGTTCTCGAAAAAATCGAGAACATCATCCGTCAGCTAAAAGG
Source organism: Lachnospiraceae bacterium (assembly GCA_021202465.1). Classification (GTDB taxonomy): domain Bacteria; phylum Bacillota; class Clostridia; order Lachnospirales; family Lachnospiraceae; genus UBA3305. Next base: position 32,435 of record JAJQCZ010000029.1, read on the forward strand.
TATGCTGACTGAAATTGCGGTCATTGATTTCAGGCAGGCAGCCTGATATTTTTCGCCCCTCTGTTTGGCACAGGGGAGGAAACCCGAAACCCTGCGAGTGACGGCGGCCAGGCGCCCACGTTCTTCTCGGACAGCTGAAACAGAGGTTGGAGGAGGCGCGGGAAAGCTATGCGAGTGACGGCGTCCAGGCTAGCACTATCTTCTCAGACAGCTGAAACAGTCTTCGAAGATAGTGTTAGCCTGGACGCCTGCTTTGCTTCTGGCATTACAGGAATCGCGTCTGAAAAAATATTGATAGAACAAAATAATAGGGGTTGACAAGAAAACTTACTATGATGGACGAAGCCGTGGAAAGGAGGAATTTGTGCCGTTATATAATCATTTGAAGGAATACCGTGCCCGGATCGGTGTGAACCAGGCGGAGATGGGACGGCTGGTGGGTGTCTCACGGCAGACCATCAGTCAGATTGAGAGAGGGGATTATTCTCCTTCGGTGACACTGGCGCTGAAGATCGCCCGTGTCTTTCAGGTCCCGGTTGAACAGATTTTTGTGTATGAGGAGGATTGTGATGGACGAGACGAGAAAAAATGAGATTCGTGAAGAAAACCGCAGAGCAAGGAATAAATTCCTGAAGATTTTTGTGCCGGCTGTAATAGTAACGCTTCTGATTGTTCCGCCGGTTGTATGGTTTGGTATGGGAAACAGGGGAACGGTGGATTCTGATTCTTTCATTCAGTTGGCTCGAGCCGTGTCTCCCTGGTTCAGTGTGGTTCCTACGCTAATCACGTTGGTTGTCTGTGAGTCTTTGCTGCGCCGGAGCCGCCATGCCTATGCAGCCTGGAATGGCGAAGAGGAAGAGACCATGATGCACATTGAAAGGTATCTGAATGTTGCGCTCTGGCTGGGAACCGTGAATATGATTCTTGGTTTCTTCTCTATATCAGTGAATAACTGGCTGACGATAGAGGCGATAAGCGGGGAAGCAGAAGCTCATTTCCTGCTGCGGGCGATCCTGGGGCCAGTGGGGATGATGTGCGCTGTGGCATATAATTATTTTCTGGCTCATCGAATTGTGGAATTCGAGAAGGAGATGAATCCGGAGAAAAAGGGAAGCGTTCTTGATCCTCGATTTAATGATGCCTGGCTGGCCAGTTGTGATGAGGCTGAGAAGCAGGCAGCGTACCGGGCGGCGTATCGATCCTATCGTACGACAAGCAATGTCTGTCCGGTGATGTGGCTTCTCTGTGTCATTGGCTCTATATTCTGGGATATTGGGTTGTTTCCTTATGTGGTGGTGATCGTAATCTGGCTGTTCCACGTCTCCAGCTATTGTCTGGAAACATTCCGTCATTCGCAGGGAAATCAGATCCTCCTGTGACATGTGCCTGAATATGGTGTGTGAATCCTGTCCGGAGGCAGGAAACTGCCGGTAAACCAACGGTCGACCCATGTAAACTGTCGGTCGGTTGAGGATTGAGAGCGGTACATGATAGAATACAGGCATCACTAAGAAAGGAGCCGGGAAATGTATGAATAAGCAAACTCTTGGCACGATGATCGCTTCGCTGCGGAAGGAAAAGGGAATGACACAGTCTGCACTGGCTGAAAAGATGGGTGTGACGGATAAGGCTGTCTCAAAATGGGAGCGGGATCTGTCCTGCCCGGATGTCAATTCGATCCCACAGCTGGCAGAGATTCTCGGGGTGTCTGTCGATGAGCTGATGCAGATGAAAAAGAGCCCTGATCGTTCTGAGAAATCCGATGAAATCCAGAAGATTATAAACATAGCTTTCAAGGGGATCGGACTGGCAATGGGAATTGCGGTAGCGGTACTTACGGCTTTAAATCAGCTGGAAATGAAAGACGCTGCAGGAATGCTGGGAATCGGTCTCGCATGTCTGGCAGTATCTGCTCTGCGGGAGAAAGGGGAGTAAGCATAAGACGGAATAGTCTGCAGAATTGTGAGCCGGACAGAGGATTGTCTCTGAGGACCATTTCACTGAGCGAAGCGTGTCCGAAGAGACAGTCCTCTGCCCGGCGCAGGGGAAAACAAGCGAGTGACGGCGCCCCGGCGCCCACGTTCTTCTCGGACAGCTAAAACAGAGGTTGGAAGAGGCGCGGGAAAGCTATGCGAGTGACGGCGTCCAGGCTAGCACTATCTTCTCAGACAGCTGAAACAGTCTTCTAAGATAGTGTTAGCCTGGACGCCTGTTTTGTGCAAGCTTGCAGGAAGAGTCGATTTCTATACCCCCGCGAATTGGAAGATGATACCCACTACAGCGGACAGGGCAATGAAGACGACCGGGTGAACCTTGGGGAAATATTTCTGCCCCAAGAAGAGCAGGACGCCCAGGATAACGGCCTTCCAGACAATCAGGTCACTGACGGAGCCGGTCTCGGCGTAGGCATCAAGATCGAGCAGAGATACCTTGGCGACGCTGATTCCGGCGGCGGCAATCAGGGCGATGGAGGCGGGCCGCAGGCCGCGGAAGGCGCTCTCGACGTAGGGGTTGTTCATAAAATGGTTCAGGATCCGGGCCACGAGGGTGATGATCACGATGGCCGGTGTAATCAGACCCAGAGTGGCGATGATGCCGCCAAGGACTCCGGCCGTGGTGTATCCGGCGTAGGTGGCCATGTTGACGCCGATGGCGCCGGGGGTGGACTCGGCGATGGCGATCATGTTGGCGACGTCCGCATGGGAGAACCAGGCCGTCCGGTCCGCCAGATCATAGAGAAACGGAATCGTGGCCAGGCCGCCGCCGATGGAGAAGAGACCGACCTTCGCGAATTCATAATACAGTTTCAGGAAGATCATGTCTCTTCACCTCCTTTCCGCCCGGGAAGCTGACGCAGCAGGATGCCGACGGCCGCTGCGGCGACCACCAGAAGAATCGGGGACAGCGAGGAGAAGACCGACAGAGCGAACACGACGAGGAAGATGATCAGCGTCGGGGCGTCGAGGATGGATTTCTTCCAGAGGCGCAGGATGGCGTTGATGATGAGTACGCAGACGCAGACCCGGATGCCGGCGAAGGCATTTTTAACGAGGGCGTATTCGGCGAAATTGCTCAGGAAGGCGGCGATGATCGTGATGATGACGATGGGAATGCTCACCAGCCCGAGGGTGGCCACGATGCCGCCGACAAGGCCCTTGCGCTTATTTCCGATGAAGGTGGCCACGTTGACGGCAATGATGCCGGGGGTGCACTGGCCGATGGCGAAATAGTCTGTGAGCTCGCTGTCGGTGACCCAGTGACGCCTGTCCACAAACTCCCGGGTAAGGATGGGGAGCATAGCATAGCCGCCACCGAAGGTGACGGCGCCGATCTGGGCAAAAATGGTAAAAAGCTGCCACAGTTCATTCATAGGAAGGTCTCCTCTCTGGTATCCCTACATCCGATCCGGTGCTTCGAAGCCAAGCAGGTGGATGCAGGTGTCGAGGACGCGCAGGGTCAGCCCCAGCAGGGCGATCCAGCCGGCCTGTCTGGTCTGGTCTTCCTCGGTCAGAATCCGATGGTCATGGTAGAAGCTGTTGAAGGCGTCGGAGACCTCATAGATATACTGGCACAGCTTGTGCGGCGCGATGCTCCGGCAGCTGTCGGCGATGATCTCGCCCGCCCGCGCCAGCAGAAGCTGGAGGGCTTTCTCTGAGTCATCCGCAGCGGCGGGCAGCTCCGTGGGGAGCGCTGCCCCGGCCTTTGCTTCCTGATATTTGCCCAGGATGGACTTGATGCGCACCATGGTGTACAGGATGTAAGGGCCGGTATTTCCCTCGAAGGAAATAAAGCGGTCCACGTCGAAAACGTAGTTCTTGGTGGCCTGGTTGGAGAGGTCGCCGTATTTCAGGGCGGCCAGGCCCACGGTCTCGGAGGTCTGGCGGGCTTCCTCTTCGGACATGGTGCGGTTCTCCATGATTCTCTGAAAGACGGCTTCGTTGATGTCGGAAATGAGATATTCCAGACGCATGACGCCGCCCTCGCGGGTCTTGAAGGGTTTGCCGTCCTTGCCGTTCATGGTGCCGAAACCGAGGAAGGTGAGCTTCGTCTCCGGACGGATGATCCTGGCCTTGCGGGCTGTGCGGAAGACCTGGGTGAAATGCATTTCCTGGCGCTTGTCGACCACGTAGAGCACCTCGTCCGGATGATAGAGCTTTTCGCGCTCCACCAGCGTTGCCAGATCGGTCGTGGCATAGAGGGAGGCGCCGTCGGATTTCTGAATGATGCAGGGAGGCACTTCCTTAGTGTCGGATTCCTCCTGTACGTCGACGACCATGGCACCCTGGCTCTCGTGGAGCAGACCCTGGTCCTTCATGGACTGGATCATGGCGGGAATATAGGGCTGGGCGTCGCTTTCGCCCTTCCAGACATCGAAATCGACGTCGAGGCGTGCGTAATTTTTCTTCAGATCGGCGACGGAAACGGTCAGGATATGGCGGAACAGGGCGCGGTAGCCGGGGTCTCCCTGCTGCAGCTTCACGGTTGCATTGTGGGCTGCCTGTGCGAAGGCCTCGTCCTCCTTGGACTTCTTACTGGCGGTGGGGTAGATCTCCTCCAGATCGGAAATGGTAAAGGGAGGCTCCTCCGGATAGCCGCCGGTGTGAGTGGGATCAAAATAGGGAAGCTCCGGCTGGCGCAGGCGGGTCTCCTCGATGATCAGACCCATCTGCAGGCCCCAGTCTCCCAGATGCACGTCGCCGATGACGGTATGTCCGGTGAAACGGTACAGCCGCTTCAGGCTCTCTCCGATGATGGCGGCGCGCAGATGCCCCACATGCAGGGGCTTGGCCACGTTGGGACCGCCGTAGTCGATGACCACGGTCTTTTCCGCACCGAAGATCTCGCAGCCCAGATGCTCATCTTCCTGCATTTTTCCCAGATACCAGGCAGTGAAATCCTTCTTCAGGGTCATGTTGATGAAGCCCGGCTTCACGGCTTCGATCTTCTCGAAGAGGGGGCTGTTCCCCAGCTGAGAGACGATCTCCTGCGCGATCTGAATCGGGGCTTTGTGATATACTTTGGCGGCGGCCAGCGCGCCGTTGCACTGATATTCGCACAGATCGGGGCGGTTGGAGAGTACGACCTTCGCCAGCTTCGTGTCGATGCCGCAGGCGGTGAAGGCAGTTCCCAGTTCGTCCGTGATCAGTTCAAGAATGGTTTTCATGTCGTTTCCTCCTCGTAATGAGTCACTTCATTCTAATACGGAGACAGGGAAAAATCAAGACAGGCCGGGGAAAATCCCCCCGGATGTATGTGTTTCCCGGACTCTGCCGCAAGCAAACAGTCGTTTCCTGTCGAACGGATTTTCCCCGGAGAGCGGGGGAAAATCTTGACGGTGCCAAACGGGATATTTTATAATGGCACGGTGACGCATGTGACGGCAAAGAAAAAAAGCTGCAGGCGCAGCAGAGGAGGTGATGGAGTGATTCACGTATTTGTCTGTCCCGGCTGCCGGGCGGTCCGGCTGGTATCGCGTTCCCGCAGTGCCGTCTGCCTGGCCTGCGGTACGCCGATGGTGATGAGCGAGATCCCTTATCTGCGGTGGACGGAGCTCGACGAAGAGGAGAGGAAACGGGCCGCCGAACGGCAGGTGGAGAAGCACAGCTGAAACAGGGTTCCGGGGGACGGCGGCCGGACGGCACGTCCTTCTCGGACAGCTGAAACAGTCCTCGAAGGAGGTGACCGCCCGGTCGCCTGTTGGGAGATAAATCTTAAGAATATCTTCAGGTTTATGGGGTTGCCGCCGGCAGCCCTTTTTGTTATGCTCTAACTGTACTAAGACAGATGGTACACCTCCCGCGCGATTTTTCGTGGGGGGGGGGTATCGGAAAGGAGCGAAGGATGTTTCAGATCGACGTGATGAGCCGCAAGCCCGTGTACGAGCAGCTCGTAGATCAGGTGGAACGATTTATCCTCCGGGGGATCCTGAAATCCGATGAGCAGCTCCAGTCTGTGAGGAGTCTGTCCGCGGACCTTGCCGTCAATCCCAATACCATTCAGAGAGCTTATTCCGAACTGGATCGGCGGGGCGTGGTTTACTCTGTCCCGGGCAGGGGATGTTTCGTCAGTGAGACGGCGGTGCAGCGCATCGGCGACCGGAAGAGGAGCCACCTGGATGCCTTCACGGAGGAGGTGCACGAGCTGGCTCTGGCCGGAGTGGAGAAGGAAGTCGTGATCCAATGTGTGGAGGAAGCGTACGAGGAAGGAGAGATATCATGATTCTGGCAGAGAATCTTACGAAGAAATTTGATGATTTCACCGCGTTGAACCAGATGCACTGCCGGATTCCCGAGGGCTGCATCTACGGCATGGTGGGCTCGAACGGAGCGGGAAAATCTACGTTTCTGCGGCTGGTGACGGGCGTATACCAGGCGGACGAGGGCAGTGTGCTGATTGACGGGGAACCGGTGTTTGAAAACCCGAAGATCAAGGAGCAGATTTCCTATGTGCCCGATGAACTGTTTTTTATGAACGGCGCCTCAATTAACCGCATGGCGAAGCTGTACGAGGCGGCCTATCCGAGGTTCGACCGGGGACGCCTGGAGTATCTGACGAAGACTTTTGAGCTGGATCCGGGCAAGTCTACGAACAGCTTCTCCAAGGGGATGAAGCGCCAGGCGGCGATCATTCTGGCCCTGTCCTGCCGTCCCCGCTATATGTTTTTTGACGAGACCTTTGACGGTTTGGATCCGGTGATGCGCAACCTGGTCAAGACCCTGATCTGTAAGGATGTGCTGGAGAATCAGGCCACTGCCATCATCACCTCCCATTCTTTGCGGGAGCTGGAGGATATCTGCGATCAGCTGGCGCTGCTGCACAAGGGCGGCGTGGTCCTGGAAAATGATGTGATGAATCTGAAGACGGCCCTGTTCAAGCTGCAGGTGGCTTTTGATCGTGATTTCAGCGAGCGGAGCTTTGAAGGCATCCCGCTGCTGCACTACAGTCGGCGCGGCTCGGTGGCGACGCTGATCGTCCGGGGCGAGAAGAAAGAGGTCACAGAGAAGGTGGCCGCCCTGCACCCGCTGCTGCTGGATGTATTGCCGCTGACGCTGGAGGAGGTATTCACCTACGAGCTGGAGGCGCTGGGGTATCATTTTGATGCGACCGGTTACGATTTTGACGGGGAGGAGGGGAAGAAGGCATGAAGAAGAAATTCTTTGACATCAATCTCTACCGGGACGCCATACGCCAGACGCGGGTGATCGGTCTCCTGTATACACTGGTTCTCTCTCTGGAGGCGGTACTGCTGCCGATCGGGAGCGTGCTCTCCATACAGTCCGTGAACTACGCCGAATATACCGCGTCCACAGTCGATCTGTGGGATATGCACCCGATGGTCCTGCTTGCATTTTGCTGTATCGCGCCGCTGATGGCTCTGCAGATGTTCTCCTTTCTCACGAAACGAAATGCCTGCGATTTCTATCACAGCATTCCCCAGACGCGGACCTGTCTGTTCGTGAGCTTCGCGGCAGCGGTTCTGACCTGGAGCCTGCTGATTCAGTGGGGGACGACGATTCTGGCGATGGCGGTCCACGGCTGCTTCCCGGCCTATTTCACCGTGGCGGTGCGCTCGACGCTGACTGTCAGTGTGCAGATCTCGGCGGCCATCCTTTTCGTGGTGGGGGCGGCGCTGCTGGCGGTGACGATGACGGGTACGTCCTTTACGAATTTTGTGGTCACGCTTCTGATCATCTTCGTGCCCCGGGGACTGATGCTGGTGGTTCAGCAGGCGGTGGGGAACACTCTGACCATCGTGAGCAGCGAGCGTTACCTGACATTTCTGGGAAATGGCTGGAATGTGGTCACGGGCAGTATCTTCGGGCTCTTCTTCTCCTCGGAACTCAGCGTCTTTCAGGATTTCCGGGCCGGAGCCTACACGGCGGCGCTGGGTATCCTGTACATGATCATCGCCTGCGTGCTGTTTAACCGCCGGAAGAGCGAAATGGCCGGAGAAGCGGCGGTCAATCCGAAGCTGCAGCTGATCTTCCGTCTGATCCCGGCGCTGGTAATCAGCCTGATCCCCGACGTCCTGATCTTCATTTTCATGGCGGAGCAGGAGAGTGTGAACAGCGAGGACATCTACATCTTCTTTATCTTCTACCTGATCGCGGTGCTGGCGTATTTCCTCTACGAGCTGGTTTCCACGAGGAAGATCAGAAACCTGGTGAAGGCGGTGCCGGGACTGGCTGTCCTGCTGGCCGTGAATCTGCTGCTGATCTTCGGCATGTACGGCATGCAGCGCAGCGTTCTTTCCTATTGCCCGGAGGCGGAGGAGATCGAGTCGGTGTCTGTTGGCAGCGAGAGTGTGTATGCCTGGAGCTCCGGTTCCAGCAGAGAGTACGACGGCTATCTGACCAGCCGGGCTTCGGAGATTCTGCTGACAGATGAGGAGACGAAGGAGCTGATTGCCACCCGTCTGGCGGAATCGATCGCTTATGATTCTTCCAGCGAGGTGCGTGAGAGCACAACCACATCCTATACCAGCCGGGAGATTGCCATCCGGGTAAACGGACGGACGACCTATCGGTATATCCACTTCAGTCAGGCGGATATTTACAGTCTGGCAGAAAAGCTGCTCGCCAACGACACCATGCAGGATATTTACATGAACCTTCCGGACAGTGATGATACGAACCTTTCGCTGTATTGCAGTGACCTGAGCGTGGGTGACACAGGAATCAGGAAGGTCTATGAGGCGCTGCAGGAGGATATCGCGGAGATGGGCTTCGCGGAGTGGTATACGTATTGTACAAATGCTTCCTATAACACGTACTACGCAAATCTGTCCATGGTATATACGGAGAACGGTAAAAAGACGGCGGAGAACTTCGTGATCTCCGATGTGACGCCGCGGGCCGCGGCCGCCTGGCTGGAGGCTCTGTGGGCGTCGGAGGATCAGACGAGCCAGAGGCAGCTGCTGGTGACCTCTCTGCAGACATTGTATGACCGGATCCTCGCGGGAAACGGTGTGGAAATCTCTTATGGCTACTGTGAGATACTTGTAGAAAATGAGAACCAGGAAGGAGAGAATTCTTTCATCGAGGGCAGTGGAGCAACTGCCCTGACGGGATATTATGTCGTCGAGGAATTCAGTGAGGAGCAGGTGGCAGCGCTGCTTGCTCTGGCTGAGAGCCAGCAGAATGCGGCGCTGTCCGGCGAGGATGGGTATATTCACCTCTACATGACGCTGGAGTATTACCAGACGGAGGAAAGTGAAGAAGCTTACGAGGAGTCCTATGAGGAGGAGACGACGGAGATCGTGAGCTTTGACACGCTGAACGGGTTCTATGTCGATGTATATCTGGCAATCCCGGAGGATTTCGATACAGACCTGTGGGCAAGCCTGTCCGATGAGACGTAAGATCCTGACATCAGAAGGAAATATTTCTTCAACACGAGGCTCCGGCGGCGCTGTCTGCCGGGGCTTCTTAGACAAAAAACAACGGTTATTTTCGCTGAATATATGTGTAAGTGGGATTGCAGAAGAGGGGAAATCTGTGCTATACTTCTTAACCGGAGGTTTCCCGCACTGAGCGGGAAAACCGCGAAAGGAGCCCTGTTATGGGAAAATATTTTGGCACAGACGGCTTCCGCGGCGAGGCCAATGTGAATCTGACAGTCAAGCATGCCTTCCAGATCGGACGGTTTCTGGGATGGTATTACGGAAGAGAGCATAAATGCAAGGTAGCCATCGGCAAGGACACGCGGCGCAGCAGCTATATGTTTGAGGATGCGCTGTCGGCGGGCTTTACCGCCTCGGGGGCGGACGTCTATCTGCTTCACGTGACGACGACGCCCAGCGTGGCCTATGTGGTGCGCACCGAGGAGGACTTCGACTGCGGCATCATGATCTCCGCCAGCCACAACCCCTATTATGACAACGGCATCAAGATCTTAAATGGCCGCGGGGAGAAGATGGAGGAGACCGTTATCGAGGAGATCGAGCGCTATCTGGACGGAAAGATGCCGGAAGCCCCGCTGGCAACCCGCGAGAACATCGGCTGCACGACCGATTATTCGGCGGGACGGAACCGTTATATCGGTTATCTGATCACGCTGGCGACCCGTTCCTTCAAGAACAAGCGGGTGGGTCTGGACTGCTCCAACGGCAGCGCCTTTACCATCGCCAAGAGCGTTTTCGATGCTCTGGGCGCCAAGACCTATGTGATCCACAACGAGCCCGACGGCACCAACATCAACCGCGACTGCGGCTCCACACACATCGAGTCGCTGCAGCAGTTTGTGCTCGATCATCAGCTGGATGTGGGCTTCGCCTACGACGGCGACGCGGACCGCTGCATCGCGGTGGATGAGGAGGGGCGCGTCGTCGACGGCGACCGGATCCTCTATCTCTGCGGCCTGTATATGAAGGAAAAAGGGCAGCTGGAGACCAACACCATCGTGACCACCGTGATGTCCAACCTGGGCCTGTACAAGGCGCTGAATAAGGCGGGCATCGGCTATGTGAAAACCGCCGTGGGTGATAAATATGTCTATGAAAATATGCTCGAGAACGGACACCGCCTGGGCGGCGAGCAGTCCGGACATATCATTTTCAGCAAATACGCTTCGACCGGCGACGGCATCTTGACCTCCCTGAAGATTATGGAGGTGATGCTGGAGCGCAAACAGCCGCTGAGCCAGCTGGCGGCGCCGGTGACCATTTACCCGCAGGTGCTGAAAAATGTCCGCGTGTACAGTAAGCCCGAGGCGCAGAACGACCCCGACGCTCAGATGGAGGTCGGTAAGGTGGCGGCTGAGCTGGGCGATAACGGCCGCATCCTGGTGCGGGAGAGCGGCACCGAGCCCGTGATCCGCGTCATGGTGGAGGCCGAGACGGCCTCGATCTGCGAGGCTCAGGTGGACCGCGTCATCGACGTGCTGAAGAGAAAGGGACATGTGCTGCCGGAGTGACGGCGCACTGTGCATCGTGAGAGGAAGAAATAATGAGCAACTGGATGAAGAACCTGCGCCGGGTGGAGCCCTATGTGCCCGGCGAACAGCCCCGGTCTCTGGAGGTCGTGAAGCTGAATACCAATGAAAACCCTTATCCGCCGGCGCCCGGTGTGGCGGAGGCGCTGCATCAGATGAATACCGACACCCTGCGCCGCTATCCGGCGCCAGACTGCGGCATGCTGACCGCGGTGCTGGCCCGGCGGTACGGTGTGGCACAGAATCAGGTCTTCGTAGGCGTGGGCTCGGACGATGTGCTGGGAATGTCCTTCCTGACCTTCTTCAACTCGGAGAAACCAATCCTGTTTCCCGACATCTCCTACGCCTTCTATGAGGTGTGGGCCGATCTGCTGCGGATTCCCTATGAGAAGCAGCCGCTGGACGCTTCCCTGCGCCTGGTGCGGGAGGATTATTATAAGGAAAACGGAGGCATCGTTTTCCCCAATCCCAACGCACCCACCTCGATTCTGGAGCCGCTCTCCTTTGTGGAGGACATCGTCTCCCATAACCCGGACAGCGTCGTGATCGTGGATGAGGCCTACATCGACTTCGGCGGCACGTCCGCGCTGCCCCTGATCGAAAAATACGACAATCTCCTGGTCGTGCAGACCTTCTCCAAGTCGCGCTCCCTGGCGGGCATGCGCATCGGCTTCGCGCTGGGAAGCCCGGCGCTGATCCAGGCCCTGAACTCGGTGAAGAATTCATATAATTCCTACACCATGAGCCAGGCGGCCCTTGAGACCGGCACAGCGGCGCTGGAAGACGAAGCGTATTTTCAGGAAACCATCGGTAAGATCACACAGACCCGGCAGGAGGCGGTACAGCGCCTGGCAGCGCTTGGCTTCTCCGGCCCCGCGCCCATGGCCAACTTCCTCTTCGTAACCCACGAGAGCATCCCGGCCCGGGAACTCTTTGCGGCCCTGCGGGAGGCGGACATCTTCGTGCGATACTTCGACAAGCCGCGTATCGACAACTATCTGCGCATCACCGTGGGCACGCCGGAGCAGATGGAGAAGCTCTATACATTCCTTGAGGACTATATGAAACACTGACAGTATGGCGGCGGGGCGCCGCATGACCGTCCCGCCGCTACACATATAGCCAAAAAAAATTGGCCAAAGTGAAAAAAAGTGCTTGCAAAAACGCGACACATCTACTATCCGGTCTTAAACACTTTTGGAACAAGAAAAGAGCAGGATTTCACGTTTTTCTT
>JAJQCZ010000034.1 GCA_021202465.1 Lachnospiraceae bacterium
GTTGTTCGAATCAATGAATCTCCTGCTGTTTGGGGTTGTTTTTTCACAGCCCCCCCAAAGTGTTTAACTACCGCCGGAAGGATATAAAAAAGAGAAAGAAAAACGGCGAAAATTCTGTGAAAAATAATGAAGAGGTTTGTTAAATAATTCTTGATAAATCCGACATTTTGCATTAAGATATATGCGGGAGAGAATTGAATCTGTTTCTTCATACTATCAAAGGTGAAAGAGGTGAGAAAAGATGACTTTACTGGCAGCAAGCAACATAACCGAGGCGATCACGAATTCTGTCGTCGGCCTGGGTACGGTGTTTGTGATCCTGGCGTTCCTGATTCTGATTATCTCGCTGTTCAAGTATGTGAACCAGTGGGATACGAACAGACAGGCCAAGGCGGAGGCGAAGAAGCCCGCGGCGCCTGCTCCGGCTCCGGCCGCAGCACCGGCTCCGGCAGCGGCAGTTCCTGTCGGTCCCGGTACGATGGCGAGCGCCAAGGTGACCATCTCCGATGAGGTGGAAGGCCCGGTAGCCGCGGCAATTCTGGCGGCTGTGGCTGAGACCTGCGGAGGCAACTTTAAGGTGACATCCATTAAGAAGAGCAAATAAGCTGAAAGCTGAGAAAATCTGAGTATATTCAGGAGGAAAATCTAAGAATGAACACGTACAAAATCACCGTGAATGGCGTATCCTATGATGTGACCGTTGAGAATACCGGCGCTCCGGCAGCGGCTCCGGCACCGGCAGCAGCTCCCGCACCCGCGGCAGCACCTGCACCTGCAGCAGCGGCAGGCGGCGTCCGCGTGGAGGCTCAGGTGGCTGGCAAGATCTGGAAGATCGTCGCTTCCGCCGGACAGACTCTGAAGGCTGGCGACAGCATCGTGATCCTGGAATCCATGAAGATGGAGATCCCGGTCGTGGCTCCGCAGGATGGGACGCTGGCTTCCATCAGTGTGTCCGAGGGTACCCCCGTTGAGCTCGGTGACCTGATCGCCACCATGAACTAGGAATCCGAGAGTAAGGAGGACTTATCATGGGAAGTATTGCTGAAACGATTACAAATCTGGTGGAGCAGACCGCGTTCGCCAACCTGTACTGGGGGAACTACGTGATGATCATCGTTGCGTGCATCTTCCTGTATCTGGCCATCGCCAAGGGCTTTGAGCCCCTGCTGCTGGTGCCGATTGCCTTCGGTATGCTGCTGGTGAATATTTACCCGGATATCAACGAAGAGGGCGGGCTGCTTCATTATTTCTATTTGCTTGACGAGTGGTCAATCCTGCCGTCCCTGATCTTCATGGGTGTGGGGGCAATGACAGATTTCGGGCCATTAATCGCCAACCCGATCAGTTTTCTGCTGGGTGCGGCGGCGCAGTTCGGTGTCTATGCAGCCTATTTCCTGGCCATGGCCATGGGTTTTAACGGAGCGGCTGCAGCGGCCATCTCCATCATCGGCGGCGCCGACGGCCCGACCTCGATCTTCCTGGCAAGTAAGCTGGGGCAGACTGACCTGATGGGGCCGATTGCCGTGGCGGCCTACTCTTACATGGCGCTGGTGCCGCTGATCCAGCCCCCGATCATGAAGGCATTTACCACCAAAGAAGAGCGGCTCATCAGGATGCCGCAGCTTCGCCCGGTATCCAAGCTGGAGAAGATCCTCTTCCCTATCGTCATCACCATCGTGGTCTGCATGATCCTGCCCAGCACGGCGCCCCTGATTGGTATGCTGATGCTCGGCAACCTGTTCCGCGAGTGCGGCGTGACCAGACAGCTGCAGGAAACGGCGGCTAACGCGCTGATGTATATCGTGGTTATCCTTCTGGGCACTTCCGTCGGAGCGACGACTTCTGCAGAAACTTTCCTGCAGTTGTCTACCATCAAGATCGTTATCTGCGGCCTGATTGCTTTCGCTTTCGGTACCTTCGGCGGCATTATACTGGGTAAGCTGATGTGTAAGCTGACACACGGCAAGATTAATCCTCTGATCGGTTCTGCGGGTGTGTCCGCGGTTCCCATGGCGGCCCGTGTGTCTCAGAAGGTGGGCGCCGAGGAGGATCCGACCAATTTCCTGCTGATGAACGCGATGGGGCCGAATGTGGCCGGTGTCATCGGTACGGCGGTTGCAGCCGGTACCTTCATGGCCATCTTCGGTGTTTAATAGGAGGATAAGATAAAATGGCAGAAGCAAAACCTGTAAAGATTACAGAGACCGTCCTCCGGGATGCACATCAGTCTCTGATCGCCACCCGTATGAGTACCGGCCAGATGACTCCCATCATGGAGAAGATGGACCAGGTCGGTTACCATGCAGTGGAGTGCTGGGGCGGCGCGACCTTCGATACGGCCCTGCGTTTCCTGAAGGAAGATCCCTGGGACAGACTGCGCCAGCTCCGTGACGGATTCAAGCACACAAAGCTGCAGATGCTCTTCCGTGGTCAGAATATTCTCGGATACCGGCATTACGCCGACGACGTGGTGGAGTATTTCGTACAGAAATCCATCGCCAACGGCATTGATATCATCCGTATCTTCGATGCGCTGAACGACGTCCGTAACCTGCAGACCGCGGTCAACGCTACCAAGAAGGAGGGCGGCCACGTACAGACGGCCATCTCCTATACGCTGGGAGAACCCTATACCACCGAATACTATGTGGATCTGGCGAAGAAGATGGAGGATATGGGTGCGGATTCCATCTGCATCAAGGACATGGCGGGCCTTCTGGTTCCCTATTATGCAGGGGAACTGGTATCCGCCATCAAGGAAAATATTCATGTTCCGCTGGAATTGCATACGCACTGCACCAGCGGTGTGGCGGAGATGACTTATATGCGCGCCGTGGAGGCGGGCTGTGACATCATCGACACCGCCATTTCGCCGTTCGCGCAGGGCACCAGCCAGCCGGCGACCGAGGTGCAGGTGGCTACCTACAAGGGAACCCCTTATGATACCGGTCTGGATGAGGATCTGCTCAACGAGATTGCCGAGTATTTCCGTCCGCTGCGTGAGGAGGCTCTTGAGAGCGGCCTGATGAGCACCAGGATTCTGGGTGTGGATATCAACACCCTGCGCTATCAGGTGCCCGGCGGCATGCTGTCCAACCTGGTGTCCCAGCTGAAGGATCAGCACGCCGAAGACAAGTTCTATGACGTGCTGGAGGAAGTGCCGCGCGTCCGTGCGGATATGGGTACGCCGCCTCTGGTGACTCCGTCCAGCCAGATCGTGGGAACACAGGCTGTGTTTAACGTCCTGATGGGCGAGCGTTATAAGATCGCGACCAAGGAGACCAAGGCTATGTTCGCCGGTGAGTACGGCCAGACGGTTCTGCCCTTCAACAAGGAAGTGCAGAAGAAGGTCATCGGCGACAAGGAACCGATCACCTGCCGCCCGGCGGATCTGCTGGAACCCGAGCTGCCGAAGCTTGAGGCAGAGCTGGGAGATTGGAAGGAGCAGGATGAGGACGTTCTCTCCTATGCGCTATTCCCTCAGGTGGCGATGGATTTCTTCAAGCACAGAAAAGCGCTGCGTGAGGGCAATGCCCCTGTCAGCGGTGATGTGGAGTGTTCCGTACAGCCCGTGTAAGAGAAATGAGTGCGACACCTCCGGGGCCAGACCCCGGAGGTGTTTTGATTTTTATACTTTGCAGTGCCTGCAAAGCAGGCATGTCTGATGGGTGCAGGAGGAGTAAAATGTATCATAATAATGAGGGCGAAAAGGGTCGTTATATTTTGCAGGAGCTGCAGGATCCGGGCATGGGTACGCCGGAATTTCAGGAGATGTATCGGAAGTTTTCGAAGAGGATCCTGTGGATCGATGACCATGTGATGCCGGGATCCTTTCAGATGAATACGGCCTGGTATTATGCCGTCCCGGAAAAGGATCCTGTATTCGAAGAGCATGTCCATGAATACGACGAGCTGATCGGCTTCTTCGGGAGCGATCCGGAGAATCCCTATGATCTGGGAGCGGAGCTGGATGTGACGCTGGACGGGGAGACGCATCGGCTGACGAAGACCTCTCTGATCTTTGTACCGGCCGGGATGCCTCATATGCCGCTGTCCATTCGCCGGGTGGATCGCCCGGTCTTCCATTTCTCCATCGTGGTCGGGCCGGAGTACAATGGCGGAGCCTATCAGTAGAGATGGGGCGGACGATCGTAGTAGGAGGCGGCGCGGCAGGCATGATGGCTGCCATTGCGGCCGCAGAGAGCGGGGAGAAGGTTGTCCTCTATGAGAAGAATGAGAAGCTGGGGAAGAAGGTCTATATCACCGGGAAGGGGCGCTGCAATGTGACCAATGCCGGAGACCGGAATGACTTCTTCGATCATGTGGTGACGAATGCCCGTTTTCTCTACTCTTCTTTCGGAAAATGGAACAACTGGGATATGTATGATTTCCTCAGCGGACGGGGGCTGCCGCTGAAGGTGGAGCGGGGGAACCGTGTCTTCCCGGAGTCGGACAGGGCTTCGGACGTGACACGCACGCTGCAGAGAGCGATGGAGCAGGCGGGCGTCGTCTGGCATCTGAATACGCCGGTGAAGTCGCTGCTCCTGGAGGAATCGCTGTGCCGCTGCCGCGGCGTCCTTCTCTCCGGTGGGCGGGAAGTCGAAGCTGACCGGGTTATCGTGGCCACCGGCGGCCTCTCCTATCCTTCGACCGGCTCCACCGGGGACGGTTACCGTTGGGCCAGAGACGCGGGGTTTACAGTGACAGAATTGCGTCCGGCCCTGGTGCCTTTCGATGCGGTTCTCGGAGACGGGAGCTCCTGCAAAGAGCTGCAAGGCCTGGCCTTGAAAAATGTGGGAATCCGTATCTGCCGGGGAGAGAAGCTTCTGACCAGTGATTTTGGAGAAATGCTCTTCACACATTTCGGTGTCAGCGGCCCGGTGATTCTGACGGCCAGCAGTCTCGTGACAAAGGAACTCCGGCAGGGCGAACTGGCTCTGCATATTGACCTGAAACCGGCATTGACAGAAGAACAGTTGGACGCCCGGCTTCTGCGCGAGCTTACAGCCGGATCTTCGAAACAAATGCGAAATATTCTGGGAACTCTTTTTCCTTCCAGTCTGATCCCGGTGATGTTGCGGCTGACGGGAATTCCGCCTGAAAAGCGGGGCCGGGAGATCACGCGGGAAGAACGCCGGACGCTTCTGACCAGAACGAAGGATTTCCCGGTGCGGATTCTGGGGAACCGGAGCTTCCGGGAGGCCATCATTACCCAGGGCGGTGTGTCTGTGAAGGAGCTTCAGCCGGGCACGATGGAATCAAAGAAGGTAAGCGGACTGTATTTTGCCGGAGAGATTCTTGATGTGGATGCCTGCACCGGCGGCTATAATCTGCAGATCGCCTGGTCGACCGGGCATGCCGCAGGCTGTGCGGGAACTGTGAAGAGAAAATAAGGAAAAGGCAGGGCTGGCCTGGGAAAAAGACGCCCGGAGCGGCCTGTACCGGAGCGGAGAGGGACTCTGAGCGGAGGAGGAAAAAAACGATGAATCGAAATATTGCCATAGATGGCCCGGCCGGGGCCGGAAAGAGCACAATTGCGAAGCGGGTGGCGCAGCAGCTGCAGCTGATCTATGTAGATACCGGCGCCATGTACCGTGCCATGGGAATTTATTTTCACCGTCTGGGCATCGATCCCACGGATGAACCGGCGATCTCACAGGCTGTCGACGGTGCGGAAGTCTCAATCGAGTACCGCGACGGTGCGCAGCAGGTGATTCTGAACGGAGAGAATGTGACCGGGCTGCTGCGGACCGAGGAGGCCGGACGCATGGCGTCCCGCTGTTCCGTCTATGCGGCTGTGCGCACGAAGATGGTGCAGCTGCAGCAGAGCCTGGCGGCGCGGACGGCGGTGATCATGGACGGGCGGGACATCGGGACCGTGGTGCTCCCGGACGCTCTGTTGAAGATCTATCTGACCGCCAGCGTCTCTGAACGGGCCCGCCGCCGGTATCTGGAGCTGACGGAGAAAGGAGAGGCCTGCGATCCCGCAGAGATCGAGCAGGGGATCCGTGCCCGGGATGAGCAGGATATGAACCGCCCGATTGGTCCTCTGCGCCAGGCGGAGGATGCGGTTCTGGTGGATGCCTCCGATCTTGGCATCGATGAGGTCGTGGAGGTCATCCTGGGTCTGTATGAGAAGGCCCGCCGGGAGAAAGGAGTCTGAAAGCATTGGACGTGAAGCGGGCAAAAACCGCCGGTTTCTGCTTCGGCGTGAAACGGGCGGTGGAGAAAGTGTATAGTGAGATCGAGGCCGGATCCGGTCCGATCTACACCTATGGACCCATCATCCATAACGAACAGGTGGTGGCGGACCTGGAAGCGCGGGGGGTACAGATCCTGGAGGAGGGAGAAGAGATTCCTGAGAGCGGAGGAACGATCGTTCTTCGTTCTCATGGTGTGAGCCGTGCCGTGCAGGAGCAGCTGACGGCGGCCGGTCTGCGGGTCGTGGATGCCACCTGTCCCTTCGTTAAGAAGATTCACCGCGCGGTAGAGGACGCATCGGCTCAGGGGCGGACTGTGATCGTTGTGGGAAACCGGGAGCATCCGGAGGTCGAGGGAATCTGCGGCTGGAGCCGGACGCCGGTCTATGTGGTGGAGACGCCCGGAGAGGTCGACGCTCTGCCGGAACTCACCGAAGTGACTGTTGTAAGCCAGACAACATTTAACCATAAGAAATTTCAAGAACTGGTTGAAAAAATTTTGGAAAAGGGTTACAATACTATTGTTGTGAACACAATTTGCAATGCTACACAGGAACGTCAAATTGAGGCGAGAGAAATCGCCGCCGGCGTAGATGCGATGATAGTCATTGGGGGGAAGCACAGCTCCAATACGCAGAAGCTCTACGAGATCTGCCGGAATGAATGTCCGAATGTTTATTATATACAGACACTCGCTGACTTAGATGCACGAGGTTTCACACCAGTACGTAGCGTAGGGATCACAGCAGGGGCCAGCACCCCCAACAATATTATTGAGGAGGTTCATACTTATGTCAGAAGTAAGCTTTGAGCAGTTGCTAAACGAGGAAGGCTCATTGAATCAAATACGTACCGGAGCGGTTGTTAAGGGCACAGTCATCGGTGTGAAGGAGAATGAGATCAGCCTGAATATCGGCTACAAGGCCGATGGGATTGTTACGAAGAATGAATATACCAATGACTCCTCCGTGGATCTGATGGAGAAGGTCCATGTGGGAGATGAGATGGAAGTCAAGGTTCTTAAGGTCAACGACGGTGAGGGCCAGGTGGCTCTGTCCTACAAGAGACTGGCGCAGGACCGCAACAGCAAGAAGCTGGAGGAAGCCTTTGAGAACCATACGATTCTGAAGGCGAAGGTCAGCCAGGTGCTCAGCGGCGGACTCAGCGTTATGATCGACGGCATCCGCATCTTCATCCCGGCCAGTCTGGTGTCCGACGGCTTTGAGAGAGACCTCGGCAAGTACGCTGATCAGGAGATTGAGTTCGTGATCATCGAGTTCAACCCCAAGAGAAGAAGAATCATCGGTGACCGCAAGCAGATTCTTGTGGCGCGCAAGGAAGAGATGAAGAAGGCTCTCTTCGAGCGGATCGAGGAAGGTATGATCGTGGACGGTACGGTGAAGAACCTGACTGACTTCGGCGCTTTCATCGACTTGGGCGGCGCGGACGGACTGCTGCACATCTCCGAGATGTCCTGGGGCCGGATCGAGAGTCCCAAGAAGGTTTTCAAGGTCGGCGATCAGGTGGAAGTCTTCATCAAGGAGATTAAGGGAGAGAAGATTGCTCTGAGCATGAAGTTCCCCGACAAGAACCCCTGGGTCAACGCCGAGGAGAAGTATGGTGTCGGCTGCATCGTGACCGGCAAGGTGGCGCGCATGACCGATTTTGGTGCTTTCGTAGAGCTGGAGCCCGGCGTGGATGCCCTGCTGCATGTGTCCCAGATTTCCCGGTCTCACGTGGATAAGCCCTCCGATGTTCTGAACATTGGCCAGGAGATCACTGCGAAGGTCGTGGACTTCAATCCCGATGACAAGAAGATCAGCCTCAGCGTCAAGGCACTGGAGCTGGATGAGATGAACGACGAGGAGTAATCCTCCTTTCACAGAGAGAACAGAAGATGAAAAGCACATTTCCGGATAACGGAGGTGTGCTTTTTATCTTCTGGAATGGGAATGCTGCGTTCCCTTCCTGACATTTTGTCTGCTGCGTCCCGGCAGCTGTGTCTTTGGCATGAGTGAGAGAAAGACAGGCAGGGGTGAAATATATTTGTGGATTTTTCACGGATTTCAGGGGTTTGTTCTTGACTTTGTCAATAGATTCAGGTATGTTATTTTGTAAAGAGTGTGCAATATGAGGAAATATCCCAAAAAGCACGCATTGTCACAGAATATGGCAGACAGGACCTGGAGTCTGATTCGGGGACAGTGAAATGTTTCCCGGTGACATCAGCGTTATGTGTGTGAGAAAGAGATGGAGAGAGAACTATGGCTGGGACGATACAGGAGATTGCAGAGCGGACGGGGGTGTCCCGCGGAACCGTGGACCGGGTGCTGAACCACCGCGGCCGGGTGCGGCCCGAGGTGGCGGTGAAGGTGACGCAGGTCGCGGAGGAGCTGGGCTATACGACGCGGAGCGTGCGGAAGGCGACGGCTGCAGGATGGGTGGATTTTCGTAAGAAGATCGGAGTGGTCACACAGCTGTCGGGCGCTTCCTTCATGCTGGAGATTATGCGGGGCATTGACACTGTGCGTGCCAAGATGGAAAACCAGGGTGTGCATGTAATCCTGCGGGAGAGTGCCGGCGTAGATGAAGAAGAGCAGCTTCGTCTCATTGAAGAGCTCGTGGAGGAGGGCATCGACGGCCTGGCCATCATGCCGGTGGACTGCGAGGGCGTGCGGGAGCGCCTGAACCGGTTGACTGCGGAGGAGGGAATTCCCGTGGTGACCTTCAACTCGGATATCGTGGGAGCCGGGCGCCTGAGCTTTGTCGGTCTTGACAACCGGAGGAGCGGCAGCACGGCTGCGGGGCTCATGGGCCTGATGATGCGCGGCGAGGGCCGGGTGCTCTGTATCACCGGAAACTTCTCCAACAGCGCTTCGAGTCTGCGCATGGACGGTTTCATCGGGGAATTGAAGAAGAGCTTTCCGGCGATGGAGATCGTCGGGGTGCAGAGCAGCTTTGACCGCACGGACGAGGTGGAGCAGATCATCGTCAAGACCATGACGGCATTCCCCGATCTGGGCGGGATTCTGGTCGTCTCCGGCGGACAGGCCGGCGTTGTTCGCGCCTTCGAGCAGCTGAAACCGGCACACAGACCCTACGTCATCCTTTATGACCGCACGCCGAAGAATGTCTCCTTTCTGCAGGACGGCGTTGTGGACTTCCTCATTGACCAGGACGGCTACCACCAGGGGCATCGCGCCATCTCCCTGCTGGCGGACAAGCTCTGCTGGAATAAAGAGCCTGAGGCGGAATACATGTACACTGACATCAGCATCAAGACGAAATATAACCTGTAGCGATACCAGGGCGCTGGACATCCAGTGGATGTCCGTCAAGCGCCGACCGAAGCGGAGCGAAGACTTCCAAAGTCGCAAATCGAATGCTGGCATTCGATTTTGCGACCTTGGAACCCGCCAAAACATGACACCGCAGGCGCCCCTTGTGGGGGAAGGAGCCATTTTTCGAAGAAAAATGAGCGGATTCCTCCACCCAACCAACGGGATGCACATAAAAGCACACAATAATAATTGAATAAACAAAGCGGAAAAACGCACAAAGCACGCAAGAAAATGAAAAAGATACAAAATTTTTCAAAAAATACTTGCGTGCTTTTATATTTTGTGGTATCCTCCGAATAGAAAAGCACATAAGAAGTGTGCAGGCACGACGCACCGGTTCGATAGCATGATTCTGCTGCCGGGCGGTGGCCGTGTGAATCCGAAAGGATCTGTTTTACAGGGCAACCATACAAGGAGGGTAAGAAAATGAGTAAAATGCTGGAAATGAAAGCCAAGTTCCCCAACACGCATTTCTGGGTGGATTCCTGCGCGAAATCGGATCTGGAATACGGCATCGGCATCGGCGCCGTGGGTGCTACCACCAATCCGGTCATCGTGTCTCAGGTGCTGCAGAGGGAACTGCCGGAATGGGAGGATACGATCCGTGGTCTTTTTGCAGACCATCCCACGGCAACAGAGGATGACGTGGCCTGGATGCTGATTGAGATGATGGGTGTGCGGGGCTGCGAGATGCTGCGCCCGGTT
Source organism: Lachnospiraceae bacterium (assembly GCA_021202465.1). Classification (GTDB taxonomy): domain Bacteria; phylum Bacillota; class Clostridia; order Lachnospirales; family Lachnospiraceae; genus UBA3305. The sequence continues at coordinate 10,247 of JAJQCZ010000034.1, forward strand.
TATGAGGAAGAGAAAGGAACCTGCGGCAAGATCTCGATCCAGACGAACATCAAATATTACCACGACTGGGAGAAGATGGCCGATCAGGCGGCGCATTTCAATACGCTGGCCCCCAATATCCAGGTGAAGATGCCTATCTCCGAGGCCGGTCTGAAAGCTTTTGAGGAAGCGACCTACCGCGGTGTCAGCGTCAACGCAACCGTTTCTTTCAGTGTGGCGCAGGCGGTGCAGGTGGCGGAGGCCATCGAACGGGGGCTGAAGCGCCGTGAGGCGGAAGGTCTGGACACTGCGCAGATGACGCCGATCTGCACGATCATGATCGGGCGCATCGACGACTGGCTGAAGAAGGCCGTGGCCCGTGACAGCGTGGCCATCCATCCGGAGGCACTGGAGTGGGGCGGCGTGGCTGTGTTCAAGAAAGCTTATAAGATTTTCAACGAGCGGGGCTACCGCACGCGGCTGCTCACTGCGGCTTACCGCAACCTTCATCACTGGGAGGAATTCATCGGCGGCGACGTTTCCATGACCATCACCGCGAAGTATCTGAAGATCTTTGACAACAGCAACGTCGAGATCCGCAATACCATGGATGATCCGGTTCCCGCCTGCTGACTCGAAGAACTGGATAAACTGCCGGATTTCCATCGCGCCTACGACGAGGACGGTATGACGCCGGCCGAGTTCGAGCACTACGGCGCCTTCATAAACACTCTGGAGGGCTTTTTCAAGGGCTATGATACGCTGGTTCAGCTGATCCGTCCTTATCAGTTCGGCAGCCCTTTGAAGTAAGTCACAAAGGAGGAACGCATGAGCCAAACCATTCGTCTGACAACCGCCCAGGCCATTGTGCGATTTCTGGATCAGCAATATGTGTCCATGGACGGTGTTGAAACAAAATTTGTAGAGGGCTTCTTCACGATCTTCGGCCACGGGATCGCCGTCGGTCTGGGAGAGGCACTGGATACGAACCCCGGCAGCCTGCGGGTGATGCAGGGGAGAAATGAGCAGGGCATGTGCCACGCGGCCATCGCCTTCGCCAAGCAGAACAACCGGCGGCGGATCATCGCCTGCTCCTCCTCCATCGGCCCCGGTGCCGCCAATATGGTGACCGCCTGCGCCGATGCGACGGTGAATAACATTCCGCTGCTGGTTTTCCCCTCGGATACATTTGCATCGAGACAGCCGGATCCGGTGCTGCAGCAGCTTGAGCAGAGCAGCAGTCTGGCGGTGAGCACCAACGACGCTTTCCGCCCGGTGTGCAAATACTGGGATCGTATCAATCGTCCGGAGCAGGTCATGACCGCACTGATCAATGCCATGCGCGTGCTGACCGACCCGGCGGAGACCGGCGCCTGCTGCATCGCGCTGCCGCAGGACGTGGAGGGCGAGGCCTTTGACTATCCGGCCTATTTCTTCGAGAAACGTGTCCACCGGATCACCCGTCCGGCAGCCGTCGAAGAAGAGCTGGACGATGTGGCCGCGGTCATCGCGGCGGCGAAGAAGCCGCTCCTGATCGTCGGCGGCGGCGTCCGCTATTCGGAGGCCGGTGAAACAGTGGAGAACTTCTGTGAGGAATTCCGCATTCCCTTCGGCGAGAGCCAGGCGGGCAAGAGCGCCTGCAAATCCAGCCATCCGTATTGCCTGGGAGGCATCGGCGTCACAGGAACCTACGCCTCGAATATCCTGGCGAAGGACGCAGACGTGGTCATCGCCGTGGGCACCCGCCTTTCGGACTTCACGACCGGATCAAAATACCTCTTCCGCAGGGAGGGCGTGAAGGTCGTTACCATCAACAACTGCCGTTTCCATGCTTACAAGATGGATGCCGTGAAGGCGGTGGGTGACGCGAAAGTGACGCTGGAGGCTCTGGCCGCGAAACTGCGCGCGAAGAACTATGTTTCTTCCTATACCACAGAGATTACTGAGGCGAAGGCGGCCTGGGATCAGGAAATGGAGAGACTGGGAAATCTTTCCTACACGGGGGAGGACTTCGTGCCGAACATCCAGGCCCGTGATCCCCGGACGGTTCCGGAATTTGTCGCGCTGACACAGGGACAGATTACACAGACCGCGGCCATTGCGGCCATCAACCGCACAATCGATGAGAATTCGGTGATTATTACGGCCGGAGGTTCGCTGCCGAGCTGCCTGCAGCGTATGTGGCGGACGGACAAACGGGGCGGTTATCACGCGGAATATGGATATTCCTGTATGGGCTACGAGGTAGCGGCGACGCTGGGCGTGAAGTTCGCGGAGCCGGACAGCGAGGTCTACGCACTGGTGGGAGATTCCAGCTTTCAGATGCTCCACAGTGAGATCATGACGATCATGCAGGAGCGTCAGAAGGTGAACATCCTCGTTTTTGATAACTGCGGCTTCGGCTGCATTAACAACCTGGAAATGAACAACGGTATCGGCAGTCTGGCGACCGAGTTCCGCTACACCGACGGGAAGAAGCCCACCGGGAATCTGATTCCGGTCGACTACGCGAAGATCGGCGAGGGATACGGCCTGAAGACCTACACCTGCCGCACGATCGGGGAGCTGATTGCGGCACTTGACGATGCGAAGACGCAGGAGAGAGCCTGCCTGTTCGACCTGAAGGTGCTGCCGAAGACCATGACGGACGGTTATGAGTCCTGGTGGAATGTGGGCGTCGCGGAGGTTTCGGAGAAGGAGAGCGTCTGCGCAGCTTACGAGGACGTGATGGAACATCGCAGAGACGCCAGAGCGTACTGATCGCCGACAGAAGGGAGAATATAACCATGGCTAAGGTGTTCGGATACCCCGTTTTTGATGAGAATGGGGAGAAGATCCTTACTACATATGACAATGAATACAGTGCCATGAACATGGACATCCGCGTGTATGAGATGAAGCCCGGAACGATCCGGCGGTTTCAGCGCGCGGGGGAGGAGATCGCGGCGCTGCTTCTCTCCGGGCGCGTGACCTATGCGTGGGAGAAGGAGAAACAGACCGTCAGCCGCATGGATGTCTTCACCGAAGGTCCCTGGTGCCTGCACGTGCCGGCCGGGATTGAGATCACGGTGCGCGCGGAGGGTGAAAGCCAGATCCTCGTGCAGTGCACGAAGAATGAGAAAATGTTTGCCGCGCGGCTTCACCGGCCGGAGGACGCTCCCTGGGGTTATTCTTCGGTGGGCAAGTTCGGCAATGTGGCCAAACGCCGCGTGAACACGATCTTTGATCATGACATCGAGCCGGCCTCCAATATGGTGCTCGGCGAGGTGCTCAACGACCGGGGCAACTGGTCCGGTTATCTGCCTCATCGGCATCCGCAGCCGGAGACCTATTATTTCCTCTTTGACCGGCCGGAGGGATTCGGCGCCAGCTTTGTCGGGGACCAGGTCTTCAAGAGCGTGGATGGCAGCTTCTCCGCCATTCCCGGCGGCGAACTTCATCCGCAGGCCGTGGCGCCGGGCTTTCAGATGTATACCTGCTGGATGATCCGCCACATTGACGGGAACCCCTGGCTGCAGACCGACCGCTGCGAGGACGAGAGATATGTGTGGATGCATGAGGCACAGTTTGGAGATTGTGACTGACAGGGAGAGATGAAAGATGCTGGACAGAGAAAAGGTGCGCTTGGGGATCGCTCCCATCGCGTGGACCAATGACGATATGCCCGACCTGGGCGCGGAGAATACCTTCGAGCAGTGTGTCAGTGAGATGGCGCTGGCCGGATTCACGGGCTCTGAGGTGGGAAATAAATACCCGCGGGATCCGGAGGTGCTGAAACGGGCCCTGGAGCTGCGGGGGCTGTGTATCTGCAATCAGTGGTTTTCCTCCTTCCTGCTTACAAAGCCTTTTGAGGAGGTGGAGCGGGCGTGCCGCGCGCAGCTGGCCTTCCTGCAGGCGCTGGGCTCGCAGATTATCGGATTCTCCGAGCAGAGTTATAGCGTGCAGGGACAGAAAGAGACACCGATTTTTGGCCACAAGTATGTCATGAATGATGCGGAGTGGAAGACTCTCACCGACGGTTTAAACCGGCTGGGGAAGATTGCCCGGGATGAATACGGCATCAGCCTGACCTATCATCATCACATGGGCACGGTGGTGCAGGATCCGGATGAGACAGAACGTCTGATGGCGGAGACGGATCCTGAATATGTCAGTCTTCTCTATGACACGGGTCATTTCGCATACTGCGGGGCCGATCCGCTGGAAATGGCAGAACGCTTCGTGAAACGGATCCGCCATGTTCATCTGAAGGATATCCGGCCGCAGATCGTGGAGCAGGTGAAACAGGAGAACTTAAGCTTCCTGGACGGCGTGCGTCTGGGCGCCTTCACGGTGCCGGGCGACGGAAGTATTGACTTTGATCCGATCTTCCGCCTGCTGGGCGATGTGGGATACGAGGGCTGGATGCTGGTGGAGGCTGAGCAGGACCCGGCGAAGGCCAATCCGCTGGAATATGCACTGCGTGCGCGCCGCTTTATTGCCGAAAAGACAGGGCTGTAAGCGGTTTAAGCCTTGGAAATGCATCGCACAGGTCATACAGACCGGAATGGTGACGTAAGTATTCTGCTCAGGGTTTTCAACATGGGCATATATATCTGAAAGACCGCAATTAAGACAGATCTTGGGGGTCGCGGTGGAATCTGCCGTGACGGAAAGGATAAAAAATGAGTGAGATTAAGAAAATGGGTTACTGTGTGAACGGAGTCTGGAAAGAGTCCAAAGCAGAGAAATACCAGGACATCACCGACTCCAGCACCGGTGAAGTGATCGCCAGCGTGCCCTGCTGCACCGCTGAGGAAGTGGAGGAGGCCATTGCCTCTGCGCAGGCGGCCTTCCCGGCCTGGTCCGGGCTGTCCCTTGCCAAGAGACAGCAGTATATGTTCCATTGGCGTGATGTGCTTTACGCACATAAGGAAGAGCTGTCTGTGCTCTGCGCCAAAGAGCTCGGCAAGACCATCGGCGAGGCCCGCGGCGACGTGCAGAAGGCCATTGAGCCGACCGAGGAAGCCTGCGCGCTGCCGACGATGATTCAGGGCGATGCGGCCATGCAGGTGACGACCGGTTATGACACGGCCACCTACCGGATGCCGCTCGGCGTGACCGCAGGCATCGTGCCTATGAACTTCCCGGCCATGATCCCCTGGGGCTGGATGGTGCCCCTGTCCATCGCCTGCGGCAACACCGTGGTGCTGAAGGCCAGCTCACAGACGCCCCTGACGGCCATGCGCATGATGGAGCTCTTCTACACGGAGGGTGGTTTCCCGGCAGGTGTTGTGAATCTCGTGACCTGCAGCCGCGTGGAGGCGGACATTCTTCTGACCGACCCGCGCGTCAAGGCGGTCACCTTCGTGGGCACCACCGGCGTCGGTAAGCAGGTGTACTCCAAAGCGGCGGCGCACGGCAAGAGAGTGCAGGCTCAGACCGAGGCCAAGAATCATGTGCTGGTGCTGGAGGACTGCAATCTCGAAGCCACGGTCAACGCCGTGATCAATTCCGCCTACGGCTGCGCGGGCATGCGCTGCATGGCGCTGCCGGTGGTCTGCGTGCAGGAGAGCATCGCCGATGATTTCGTGGCGCTGCTGAAGCAGAAGGCCATGGCCATGAAGGTGGGCTGTGCGTATGACGAGGAGACCAATCTGGGCCCGGTGGTCAATGCCGGACATAAGCAGAAGGTCTGCGACTGGATCCAGAAGGGCGTCGATGAGGGCGCTGAGCTGGTGCTGGACGGCCGCGATATCGTGGTGCCCGGCTTCGAGAAGGGCTTCTTTGTCGGCCCGACAATCCTCGATCATGTAAAGCCCGGCATGACGGTGGGCGACCGCGAGATCTTCGGACCGGTCACCTGCATCAAGAGAGTGAAGAATTACGAGGAGGGTGTGGCCATCATGAACGCCAATCCCTTCGCCAACGGTTCTGCCATCTTCACGCAGAGCGGCTACTACAGTCGCCGGTTCGCCATGGAGACAGACGGCGGCATGGTGGGCATCAATGTAGGCATCCCGGTTCCCACCGCTTACTTCCCGTTCTCCGGCAACAAGGACTCCTTCTTCGGCGATCTGCATGTGCTGGGTAAGGACGGCTATCGCTTCTTCACGCGCGCCAAGACCGTGACGACGCACTGGTTTGACGATGCCGCCGGCGGCCGCAAGGTCGGTACCTGGGAAGGCAGCACCGAGCAGTGAATACAGGAACAGATTCCCGCCGGGGCGTGTCCCCGGCGGAGAAATCTGTGCGATTTTTACAGATTGGAATAAAAACCAACAGTTAAAGGAGAAGAAATATGAAAGTTGGAGTCATCGGCGCGGGCCGCATCGGCAAGGTACATATCCGCAATATTTCTCTGCATGTGCCGGAACTGGAGATTAAAACAGTTTCCGATCCCTTCATGAACGAGGACACGGAGGCCTATGTGAAAAAATGCGGCGTGGAGCGAGTGACAAAGGATGCGGAGGACATCCTGCGCGATCCGGAGATCGAGGCGGTTATTATCTGTTCCTCGACGGACACGCACTCGAAGTACATCATCGCGGCCGCGGAGGCGGGCAAGCATGTCTACTGCGAGAAGCCCATTGATTACGACCTGAAGAAGGTGCATGCGGCACTTGATGCCGTGGAGAAGGCCGGTGTGAAGCTCCAGATCGGTTTTGACCGGCGCTTCGATCACAATCACAAGGGTGTTTATGACGCCGTGCGCGCCGGGAAGATCGGCGACGTGCATATGGTGCGCATCAGCTCCCACGACCCGGAGCCCCCTTCGATCGATTATGTGAAGGTTTCCGGCGGTATCTTCTACGACATGATGATTCATGACTTCGATATGGCCCGCTATCTGGTGGGTTCCGAGGTGACCGAAGTCTATGCGGTCGGTTCGGTGCTGGTGGACCCTGCGATCGGTGAGGCCGGGGACGTGGATACGGCGATGGTCATGCTGAAGTTCGCGAACGGAGCTATTGCTTCCATCGATAACAGCCGGAAGGCCGTCTATGGTTACGACCAGCGGGTCGAGGTATTCGGCTCGGCGGGCTGTGCACGGGATGAGAATGACCGCTATGATACGGTGGAGATCTCGGACGGCGTGAATACCACCCGGGGGAACATTCTCTTCGGCATGTGGGATCGCTATGCCGGCGCCTTCGTGGCGGAAATGAAGGCTTTTGCTGAAGCGGTGGAGAATGACACTGAGCCGCCGGTCACCGGCATCGACGGACTGTATCCCGTACTTATGGCTGCCGCCGCGACCCGCTCGATGAAGGAAGGTCGCCCGGTGAAAATTTCCGAAGTAGAATAAGATAATTTACGAAAATTTCCGGCAAAACAGGGCAAAAAATTTCCGAAAATACGCTCTGGAATCCAGCCCTGCCTTGCCGGGAATTGATTAATTTTAAAAAAAATCAAAAAAATCGCAAAAAGAATTGACAAGAAGAGAAAAAATTGTTATAGTTCTTACTACCAAATGGTATGGAAACGTGTTCGTAAAGAATTGGGGGAAGATCGAAATGTTGCGAAGCGGACGACTTGCACTGGAAGGCGCAGCGAGACTGATTTCCGACAACGTTTCCTGAAATTGAAGGAGGGAAAGAAGAAGTTGGCGAAAGAAAAGAGAAAGAGGCACCCGCTCACTGCGACGCGCCTCAAAAACCAGTTTCTGAACGTGGTGACCAACCCGTTCAACCTGATCGTGTTTATCTCACTGATCATTCTGTTCTGTCTGATTGTGATTCCACTGTTACAGATGATCTCTTCCACCTTTACCGTCGCGACAAAGTCCGACGCACGTATGTCGGGGGACGAGATCGGTTCGTTTACACTGTATTACTGGAAATACATTCTGACAAGCTATCTGGCCAAGGCGACCCTGTGGGTGCCGCTGAAGAATTCCCTGGTCGTAGGCTTTTTCACCACCCTGGTGTCCGTGCCTCTGGGAGCCATCATCGGCTGGCTGGTCGTACGGACGGATATGCCCTGTAAGAAGCTGCTCGGCGTGCTGGTTGTCATTCCTTATATGATCCCGTCCTGGTGCAAGGCTCTCTGCTGGCTGGCAGTCTTCCGCAATGAGACCTCCGGTTCACTGGGCTTCCTCACCGGTCTTGGAATTCCGATTCCTGACTGGCTGGCTTATGGCCCGGTGGCTATCGTGCTCTGTATGTCGCTGCACTATTACGCATTCTCCTATATCAATGTTTCCTCGGCGTTGCGTTCCATCAACTCGGAGCTGGAGGAGATGGGCGAGATCTGCGGTGCCGGTAAGGTGCAGATTCTCAAGTCCATCACTCTGCCGCTGGTCATGCCCAGTATCCTGTCGGCTCTGGTCATGACACTGAGTAAGTCCATCGGTACATATGGCGTGGCGGCCACTCTGGGAAGCCGGATCGGCTACTTTACACTGGCTACGAAGATGAAGACCTTCATCAGCGGCGGTCCGCAGGGCGTCGGCTACGCCATGTCCATCATCCTCATCGCGCTGGCGGCTATGATTATCTTCGTGAATCAGAAGATCATCGGCACGCGGAAGTCCTATGCCACCATCGGCGGCAAGGGCGGCCGTTCCACTGAGATGCGTCTCGGCGGGGCCCGGATTCCCATGGCGGCTTTCCTGGTTGTCTTCCTGATTCTGGCTATGGTGATGCCCATGTTCGTACTGGTCATGGAGACCTTCCAGATCAATACGGGCGCCGGGTACACACTCAGCAACCTGACACTGTATAACTGGATCGGTACCGTGGATCAGGCACAGAAGTATACGAATTATCCCGGTATTTTCCGCAACAGTGAGTTTGCGAAGGCTTTCTACAACACGATTCGCCTGACGGCTATTACCTCCATCATCACCGCCTTCTGCGGACAGTTCCTCGGTTACATTTCCACCCGGGGCCGCGGCAAGTGGTATGGAGGTCTGGTCGAGCAGCTGGTGTTCATCCCCTATCTGATGAGCGGTGTCGCTTTCTCAGCGGTCTATGTGGCCATGTTCAGCACCTCTCATCTGGGTGGCCTGATCCCTTCGCTGTATGGCACCTTTACACTGATTGTGCTGACGTCCGTGGTCAAGCATTTCCCGTTCGCCAGTAAGTCCGGAACCTCCAACATGATGCAGATTGCCTATGAACTGGAGGAGGCGGCGACCATCAACGGCGCCGGATTCTTCAAACGTATGAAGAGCATCGTTCTGCCGCTGGCCAAGAACGGTTTCATCACCGGTTTCATGCTGACCTTCATCAGCGTAGCCAAGGAACTGGATCTGATCGTCATCATGATGGATAAGAATACGCAGACGCTGTCTTACCTGGCGTTCACTTACTCGCAGGAGGGACTGAATCAGATGGCTGACGCGATCTCGGTCTGCGTGCTGCTGTTTATTCTGGTCTGCTATATCATCGCCAACCGCTTCGGCGCGGACATCGGCAAGGCGTGGTAAAAGAATCACGGAAAGGAAAAGGGAACGAAAAGGATGAGCAAGATTGTATTAAGTCATATTGATAAATATTACGGTGACAACCACGTCCTGCGGGACATCAACCTGACCATCGAGGATGGCGCGTTCATGACACTGCTGGGACCGTCCGGTTGCGGCAAGACCACGACGCTGCGCGTGGTGTCCGGTCTGGAGAATCCACAGAACGGGACCATGACCATTGACGGTAAGGAGATCATCAATGCCGCGACCGCCTATTACGCTGAGCCCAGCAAACGCGGACTGAACCTGGTGTTCCAGTCCTACGCCCTGTGGCCTCATATGACGGTGCGCAACAATATTTCCTTCGGACTGAAGATCCAGAAGCTTCCGAAGGACGAGGTGGACCAGAGAGTGAAAGAAGCGCTGCGGATGATGCGCATCGAGGAATATATCGATCGCTATCCCAACGAGCTGTCCGGCGGCCAGCAGCAGCGTGTGGCGATCGCCCGGGCGGTGGCTGCGAATCCGAAGCTGCTGCTTCTCGATGAACCCTTAAGCAATCTGGATGCGAAGCTGCGTGTCGATATGCGGTCTGAGCTGAAGAGAATTCACCGTGAGCTGGGTACCACGATCATTTACGTCACACACGATCAGGTCGAGGCTCTGACGATGTCTACGCAGATCGCTCTGTTTAAAGAGGGTGAGCTGAGCCAGGTGGCCAGCCCGATGGAATTGTATATGAACCCGGTTGACCTGCAGGCTGCTGACTTTATCGGCAATCCCCGGATCAATTTCCTTGAGGGAACGGCCCGTTTCCAGGGCGGACGGCTGCACGTAAGCTGCCCGCTGAAGGATATGGTCTTCGATAAGGCGGATATGACCGATGAGAAAATTCCTGAGGGCGAGTTCCCCTGCGTCGTGGCGATCCGGCCGGAGCAGATTCGGATGGCAGAGGAGGGCGAGAGCGACTGCCAGAAGGTCAAGGTGTACGCCAACCAGCCGGCTGGCTCTGAGACACTGGTGACGCTGCGGGCTGGAGAGAGCGAGTTCATCTCCAAGCAGATTGGTCTGCAGAACTATGATTTCGATGAAGAGCTCTCCATCCATGTGCCGGATGAGAAGATCAACATCTATGATGCGAAGAGTACGCGGCTCATCAAGAGAGCCCGGTAAGACAACGATCCCAGGGGAGGCCCCGCCGGGAGCGGCGGGGCGCCCTGAAGATAGGAACCTGTACACATTTCAAATCTCAGGAAAAGGAGAAGAAATATGAAGAAAAGAATCCTGGCTCTGGCAATGGTGCTGGCCATGGTCGCCGGTCTGGCGGCCTGCGGATCCAACAGCGACAGCAGCGACACCACCGACACCACCGCGGGTGAGAGCGGCTCGGAGGCCACCGAAGAGTCCGGCGGACACGAGTATGATTCCCTCACGGACGAGGAACTCTATGAGATTGCTCTTGAAGAAGGCGGAGAAATCACCGTTTACGCCACTTCCTCCAAGATGCTCAATGCTGAAGAAGACTTCGAGGCGGCCTATGAGGGCCTGGATGTGACGATCATGGATCTGGATCAGGATGAAGTGCTGGAAAAGGCAAGGCTGGAAGCGCAGTCCGGGAATATCCAGGGCGATGTGCTGCAGGCCAAGGATGCCAATGGCTCCGTGTACTATGAGTATTTCGAGGACGGCATCCTGGATGAGTACTTCCCCGAGGATATCTGCCAGTACATCGAGGACGATCTGCTGGTTTATGGTTATCCGCTGTACACCGGCGCAGTGACCTGGTATTACAATACCGAAGCCTATCCGGATGGACAGCCGGTGAATTCCTGGTGGGAGATCATCGAGACCGATGAAGATGGCAACCAGAAATACCGCCTGTTCACCAAGGAAATTGGTACAGAGACTACGTACCTGTCCCTGCTGACCAGCTTCATCATCAACGCAGATGAGATGGAGCAGGCTTATGTGGATACGTATGGTGAAGAGCTGGAGTACACCTACGATGCATCTGCCTTCGATTTCGAGGTGCCTGAGAACAATGCCGGCGTCGAGTTCCTGTGGAGACTGTCCCAGTGCCAGATGACCTTCATCGGTGACGGCGACGAACTGGTGGCAGCGGTCAACAACTCCACTGCGGATGATCCGGCTCTGGCTCTGGCCTCCGCCGGTAAGATCACCAACGTGGAGGAAAGCGGCTACAACATTGCCTGGCTGCAGAACCTGGCCCCTTACACCAGCCTGTACAACACCGAGAATATGTATGTGGTGGCGAATTGCCCTCATCCGGCAGGCGCACGTCTCTTCATCCGTTGGATCACCGGCGGTACGGACGGCGAGAGCGGCGGTCTGGAGTATTTCAAGAAGGAAGGAAACTGGCCGGTGCGCAGCGACGTCGAGGACACCTGGAACCCGGTTACGATCCAGGATCTTGGCTGCATCGCAGCAGATCTGGAATCCATCTATGACAACTATGCCTATGCCCAGAATATGTGGACCTACTGGCTGGCGGAGAGCCCTTATATCAGCGGCTGACGAAAAGACAATACGGTGATCTGTGCCGCCGTGCGGGGGCTTCCGCGCGGCGGCATTCTTTTCACAGGGCGTGCCATCTCCGGCGACGAAGGGAGCAACGAGAACTATGAAGAAGAAAAATTCCTTTGACAATGCAGAACAATGGAATGCTTACTCGGAGCAGGAACGGAAAAAGCACGAGAGGAAGGAGAAATGGAATAAGAGGAAGAACAGCTTCTGGAAGGCCTTCCTTTTCACAAAGGACGGGAAGCCCAAGAGCGGCTTCCTGGTCTATACCTTCTGCTTGAGCCTGGTGTTCCTGGCACTCTATATTATCTCTTTTGCCTATGTACTGACTCCTCTGGAAGCGGCGCTGACGACGCTGCCGACAGTGGCCGCCAATTTGCTGGGGTCTCTGATCTGCTGCGCCGTGGTTCTGCTGGTTTGCCTGCTGCTGCATCGTCTCCTGTCGGACAAACGGCTGATGTTCGGCACCTATGTCTGGCTGACGCTCTATGCAGTGGTGGTTCTGATCACGGAGGGAATTATGCTCTGGGGAGATGGCGCGACGCTTCGCGTGTTCCTCGACTTCTTTGTCTGGTTTATGCTGATTCCTGTGGTTACGGGACTTCCTGTTTCCTACTGCCTTTTCCGCAGGGATTATGTGCCGGAGCGGGAGCAGGAGAAAGAGCCGGAATGGAAGAAATATGTCAGTCATTCGAGGTAGGTCATGCTGGAGCTGCATTTTATCAATGTCGGGGACGGCGATGCGATTCTGATCCGGGAGAAATCCGGCGGACGGTGTTTTGCCATGCTGGTGGATGCGGGGCGGCCGGAGGTCCTGCCGGAGGAGGGTTCTTTGCGGCTTTCTGCGGCGGAGTACCTGGCTGGACTCGGTGTGACACATCTGGATCTTCTGACCGTGACGCATCTGCATATTGATCATTTCGGCGGCGTGAAACGCCTGTTGCCCGGGATACGCATCGACCGGCTCATATCCGGATATTTCCCGCCGGCTGTGGGTCTGCGGATTCATCGCTCTTCTGATCAGAAGACGGTGCGGGGGCTGATCGATTGTCTCAATGGCTGGGCGGAAGTCGTAGAATTGATGGGGGAGCAGGGGGCGTGTCTGGTTCCCGTGAGCCAGACGGTTCATCTGGAACCGACTCCCCGGCTTATGCTGGACATCCTGTGCCCGGATCCGGAGGAGACAGGACGGCAGACAGAGCGATGGAATGCTCTTTTTGAAGGAAAGAACCTGGCGGAGGAGGAACTGGTTCGTTCCTCGAAGCTGCGCAATCCTCTTTCTCTGCGTGTGCGGCTGTGCTATGCCGGCCGGGAAATCGAACTGTCCGGCGACTGTCTGGGGGCCGGATGGGAGGCGACCGGGAAGAAACCCTGCGATCTCTGGAAGGTGCCTCATCACGGGGATGTTAAATCCGTGACGCCGGAGCTGGCGGAGGCACTGCACCCGTGCTATGCGGTGATCTCCTGTGAAAAGGGCTACAATGCGAAAAAGGACCGGCCTTCGGCTTACGTGATCAATCTGCTGCGGCGCAGCGGCGCGGAGGTCTGGTTCACTGATACATTTGAAGCGCCGTGGTATACGTTTGGGCGTCATCGGGCGGTGGTGTTCACCGTGGAGGACGACGGAACGATCCTTTCTCCGGAAGGGGACGGGAAGGATTCCCTGGAAGGGGAGGAAAGGGTTTAAAGAGAATGATTACAACAGTAATGTTTGATATGGGGGGAACCCTGGAGGATATCTACGTGGACGATGTCTCCGAGGCGGCTGCCATCCGCAGACTGGATGAGATGCTGAAGGAGAACGGCATTGATCTGAAGACGGACCTGAAAGCGCTGAAGGAAAGTGTCGATGCGGGCTGGGATCGTTACGGCGTTTTCCGTGATCGTACAGACATCGAATTAAAACCGGTGCAGATCTGGTGTGACTATGTGATGACAGATTTTGACATTCCGAAGGAGAAGCTGGCGCCTCTGTGTGAAGAGATCGCTCATATGTGGGAGGTCACGCATTTTCACCGGAGCCTCCGTCCCCGCGTGTCGGAAATGCTGGCGGGGCTGCAGGGACTTGGCATGAAGCTGGGGATTATCAGCAATACAGCGGCGCAGTTCCAGGTCTTTGACACGTTGGAGGAATACGGGATCCGCGAGTATTTTCAGGATGTGACTTTGTCGGCGGCGGTCTGTGCCCGAAAGCCGGCGGGGGATATCTTCACGATTTCCATGCGGCAGCTGCGCTCGAAGCCGGAGGAATGTGTCTATGTCGGGGATACCGTCTCCCGCGACATCATCGGTTCGAAGCGCGCCGGCTTCGCGGCGGCCATCCAGATCGGCTCGAAGCTGACCCGGATGAAGGACGCCGGCATTGTCCGCGAATATGAACCGGACTATCTGGTGGAAGATATCCATGATGTTCTTCCTATTATAAAGGGGCTCGTGGGGAACCGGAGAGTTACTCCGGAACCGCTACGGGCGCGCAGGATTCCCGCTCGACAAGGGTGGGGTTGAGAATGTGGTGCGTGTACCCGGAGAAATCATTTTCCACCTGATCGAGGATGCTCTCGACGGCCACCGAGGCCAGCATCTTCTTGGGCTGCTCGATGGTGGTGAGATGGATCCGGGGCAGCTCACTGTACTGGATGTTGTCGAAGCCCAGCAGGGAAATATCCTCGGGAATGCGGATGCCACACTCGTCTGCCGCCTGCATGATGCCCAGTGCATTGGTGTCTGACGCGGCGAAGATGGCGGTGTAGTCTCTTTCCTGCGTGAAGAATTGACGCGCCAGCTGATGTCCGTATTTGATAGACGAGGCGGAGAAGGGGTTGTTGTAGAAACGGGGCTCCAGCCCCAGGTCGCGGCAGGCCATCTCATAGCCTTCGGCGCGCAGCTGGTGGGTGTTGCTGCCCTTGCGGCGCCCGAAGTAGACGATCTTCCGGTGCCCCAGCTTGTACAGATATTCGACACCCAGATAGGCGCCGCGGGTATTGTCCACAGAGACATAGCTCTCCGGATTCTCGCGCAGGTTCTTGCCCAGGAAGACAGAGGGGACCTTGGAAAGATACTGGGACAGGGATTCGTAGCTGTCGGAGCCGGAGGGGATCAGAATGATGCCGTCCACCTGGCGTCCGATCAGCAGTTCAAAGAGCTCCCGCTCCTGCTCCGGATCCCGGGAACTGTTGCAGAGGATGATATTGTAACCCCGGGCCCGGGCCTGGCGGTCAATATGGTAGGCCAGCTCGGACATGAAGGGGTTGTTGACACCGGGGAGGATGACTCCCAGAAGCTTCGTGCTCTTAACGACCATGGCGCGGGCGACCATGTTGGTCGTGTAGTTCATTTCCTTGCAGACCTTAAGGACACGCGCCCGGGTCTCCTCACTGATCTCGGGACTGTTCGACAGTGCCCGGGAAACAGTGGAATAGGAGACGTTTGCGGCCTTTGCGACATCTTTGATAGTAACGTTCTTCATTTATCCAATTCTCCTTACGAAATATTTTCGGAAATAACCCGGATTTATTGTAAGGGATTCTACGAGAAATGTCAACCTGCATACAGACAAAAATGCGCAGATTTTTGCAAAAGACACAGAAAAATCAGAATAAAAACAGGAATGAAGAACAATTTTACGGCGGATAAACGAAAATAACCGGAAAACACCGGGGGAAATCACGAAAATCACCTGCTTTCCTTCCGGAAGCGGATGAAAACAACCGGGAAATCCGTGATTTTCCTGATTTTCCGGCTGTTTTCCGGGGGAAAAAGCCATTGACAAACAAGAAAACAGACGGTACAATGGCAACAGATGGAAACGGAAACGTTTGAGGAGGAATTTGCATTATGATTCGTGCCGTACTCTTTGATCTCGGGGGAACGCTGCACTGTGCGGACAATCCGCCCGGCCGCGAGATCTGGTTCGCAGATCGTCTGCTGAACCGGCTGGCAGATTACGGGATCTGCCTCGATGCAACGCCGGAGGAGCTGGCGGGCAGACTGCGGGTTAATGCAGAGATATACAAGCATGAGACGGAGGAGTCTCTGGAAGAGCTGCCGCCGCCGGTGATCTGGAATGACTATTATCTGAAGCAATACCGGATCGGCCGGGAACGTCTCGCACCGCTGGCGGAGGAACTGAGCTTTCTCTATGATTATGAGCGGGTGCGCGTCATGCGGCGGCCGCATCTGCGGGAGACACTGGAGGAGCTGCAGAGCATGGGCCTGCATCTGGGGCTGATCAGCAACATCATTTCCACGTCGGTAGCGCCGCACTTCCTGGAGGAATACGGTATCGACGGGTTCATGGAATGCGTGATTCTCTCCAGCCGGACCGGCTGCCGGAAGCCGGGGGCCGGGATCTTCCGGGTGGCAGAGAGGGCGCTGAATCTTGCGCCGGAGGAGTTTGCCTATGTGGGCGATACGCTTTCGCGCGATGTGCGCGGCGTGCGTAACGCCGGATGGCACACGGCGATTCAGATCGAGAACCCCTCGGTCGCTCATCGGGACGTGGGCATGAAGGAGCTGGGGCTGGCGCCGGATTATAAGATCCGCGACCTGCAGGAGATTCCGGGAATCATCCGTGACATCAATCAACAAGAAAAAGAAAGGGGAATCATCCGTGATGAAGACCAACATTGACACCATATTTTTTGATGTCGGAGCGACGCTCCGCTACGTCGTGCCGGATGAGGAATTTGCGGCGGCGGCGGAGAAGGCACTCATGGAGCTGGTGGGTACCACCGAGTCTCACGACGAATTCTTTGAGAAGCTGGAGGCCAACTGGAAGGCCTACCGTAAGTTCGCCAAGACGGAGCTGATCGATGTCTCGGAGATGGAGCTGTGGCTGCAGTATCTGCTGCCGGACTATCCGGCGGAGGTGCTGGCTCCCAACTCGGCGCGGCTGACCCGCCTTTGGAGAGACCATGACGGACGCCGTGAGGCGCATCTGGATGTGGTTCCCACGCTGCGGGAGCTGAAACGCCGGGGATACAAGCTGGGCATCATCGCCAATACGATCACCGAGACGGAGATTCCCGACTGGATGTGCAGCGCCGGGGTGGCAGACTGCTTTAAGACCGTGATCCTCTCCTCCAAGGTGCGGCTGCGCAAGCCAGATGTGGCGATCTATCAGCTGGCAGCCCGCTGTATTGACTCGCCGGTGGAGAACTGTGCCTACGTAGGCGACAATCCGGTGCGCGATGTGGAGGGAGCTGTGAATTCCGGCTTCGGGAGCATGATCCTCTATGAAGATGCCGGGACGGCCGACCGCGAGGGCAAGCTGCCCACGGTGCAGCCGGATGTCCGCATTCGTTCGATCGGTGAGCTGCTGGAGCTTTTCCCGGACAGAAACTGAGGTGACTCATGGAGAAGATCAGAGGAGTGTTTTTTGATCTGGGAGGGACGCTGCGGATCGTGGAGAAGGTGCCGGAGCATCAGGAGAAGGCCCGGAATCGCATGGCTGAGCTGGCCGGCTGGGAGGATCCCGCCGCTTTCCTGGATATGGTGGAGAAACGCTACGAGCCCTATCGGGACTGGGCGCTGACCGAGAACCGGGAGGCGGGCGACTATGACCTGTGGGCCAACTGGCTGCTGCCGGAGATGCCGGAGGAGAAGCTGCGCGCCGTCTGTCACGAGCTGACCTACCAGTACCGTCAGGTGAAGGGCCTCCGCCATGTGGTAGACGGAGGCGTGGAGGTGATCCGGACGCTTCATGAGCGGGGTTACCGGCTGGGAATCATCAGCAACCTCATCGGGGAGAACGAGATCTATGACTGGCTGCGGGACGACGGCCTGGAAAAATATTTTGATGCCGTAATCCTTTCATCAATCTGCCATATCCGCAAGCCGGATCCGGAGATGTACCACATGGGGTGCCGGGAGCTTGGCCTCGCACCGTCGGAATGCGTGTCGGTGGCTGATAACCTGAACCGGGACATCACCGGGGCGAAGGAAGCCGGGATCGGCGCGAACATCCTCTTTATCTCGCCGGAGAAGCTGGCGAAGAAGACGGTCACCGACGCCAACCGCCCGGATTATATCGTACATCATTTCCGGGATATCCTGCGCGTGGATATTTTACAGGAAAATGTGTGAGAGGCCGGGGAGCCGTGGGGTGAGAGGTAAAACGAAAGAATACTGCGAGGAGGGGGGTACATATGTCAGAGAAGAAGACGCGGGCGATTCTGTTTGACCTGGGGGATACGCTTCACGTGATTCGTAAGGACGAGGAGTACAGCAGGCGGGCCAGAACCCGCATCGCCAGGCTGCTGGGGACGGAGATGGATTCGGAGGAATTCTACCATACCGTCATCGAACCCCGGTACGACCGGTACCGGGAATGGGCGCTGACATACTACTGTGAGGCGCCGGAGAAGGTGCTGTGGACAAAATGGCTGGCCTACGACTTCCCGCGGGAGCGGGTGGAGTCGGCGGCCTCAGAGCTGACCTGGGAATACCGGAAGAGCAAGGGCGAACGCGTGGTGACTGACGGCGGCGTGGAGACAATCCGGGAGCTTTATGCCCGGGGATACGATCTGGCGATCGTCAGTGATCTGGTGGGGGTTCAGGAAGTGGACGACTGGCTGGATCGCGACGGGCTGCGTCCGTATTTCAAATCGGTGCAGCAGTCCTCGATCAGCCTGATCCGCAAGCCGCATCCGGCGCTCTTCTACTACGCGCTGGAAGAGCTGGGCGTGGATGCCGAGGAAGCCTGCTTCGTCGGAGACAATCTGAACCGGGATATCATCGGCGCGAAGGCGGCGGGAATCGGTCTGACCGTGGGCGTCCGCTATCCGGAGAAGAAGCCGCAGGAGGTCACTGAGGAGAACCGGCCCGACCGCTTCATTGCTCATTTCACGGAGCTTCTGGACATCTTCCCCGGACCCGGGGAAGCGCCGCAGCTGTAAGGGCAGCATGTGATCCGGCGTATTCACGCCGATGGCTTCTGTCGGAAAGAAAAAACGTCTGCCGGATTTTCCGGCAGACGAATCCAGACTTTTATTCGGAAACTTTCGGTTCCAGCAGCGAAAATTTTCCGCTGCGGAGGAGATGAGCCAGCTCGATGGAGTTCTCCGGAAGATGCTCGACCCGGATGCCGGTGATGCCGATATCTTCGGGGCGGTGGCAGTCCGAACCGGCGGTGCCGATCAGACCGAACTGTTCCGCGTACTCGGCGGCCCGGTCGTTGTGACTGTCATGCCGCGGGCTGCCGTTGAGTACTTCCACACCGTCGAGATAGCAGGCGATGGCCGGTGTGCAGCCCCGGCGATAGGGGTGTGCCTGAATCAGCACGGCCCCGGCAGCCCGGCAGAGAGGCGCGAAGGCGGCGATGCCCATGCGGAAGATTTCTTCAGGATTCCGCAGCAGCTCGTTGTGGTAACCGTAGAGCAGATAATCGTTGCTGCACTCATCGAAACGCAGCTCCGCGCCCTTATAGATCTGGATGCCCTGCTTCCGGCCCTCTTCCTTCATCCGGTGGTAGCCTTCAAGGAACGGATGTACCTTGTCGGCTTCCGAAGCCAGGTCGATCTGCAGATAATCGAAGGTGGTGCGGTTGAAGTGGTCGGTGACGACGATGCCGCTGTAGCCGGCGGCCTTGTAGCCGGCGATAAGCTCTTCCGCTTCCAGCCAGCCGCATTTGCTGGAGTAGGTGGTGTGAAGATGCGTCTCGATTTTATACATGATTCTGCCTCCCGGATTACGAAATTTTTGTCGTCCACATCATAGCATGAACGGATGCGGATTGCAAATCTTTTCACGGAAGGCTGGAGAAAAACCGGAAACGTTGGAATAAAAACTGAGTAAAATTTAAAGGGTTTCGAAAACTTTTGAGTGTTCTAAGGAGGGAAAAACATATGACCAGGCAGGATCGCGGCGGAGCCGCTCTGGCTGAAGCTGTGAAGGCCGCGTATGCGGAGGGACTGACGGATTATTTCCTGGAACCCATGAGCCGTGTGGATGCGGATGGAAAGCCCGTGGGAAAGATTCAGGACGGCGAAAGCGTGGTGTTCTGCTGCCGGAGAGGCGAGCGGGAGATTGAGCTGACGGAGGCCTTTACAGAGCCGGATTTCAACCACTTCCCCCGGGATTACATGGCGAATCTGGAGTTCGTCATCATGACCATGTACCATGATAAATTTAAAGATCTGCCCATCGCCTTCGCCCCGGAACGGGTGGAGAAGCCGCTGGCGCAGGTCGTCTCCGAGGCGGGCCTGCGCCAGTTTCACTGCGCGGAGTCCGAGAAATATGCCCATGTGACCTTCTTCTTTAACGGAGGTTACAATGAGCCCTTCCCCGGTGAGACAGATCTGCGGGTTCCCTCGCCGAAGGGGATTCCCTTCGACCAGAAGCCGGAGCTGAGTCTGCCGGAGGTGGCGGAGAAGGTGAAGGGAGCTGTGGATGAGGACTATGACTTCATCCTGACTAATTTCGCCAACGGCGACGTCATCGGGCACACCTCCAACAGCGAGGCGAAGCTGGTGGCAGCGGCTACGGTGAGCCGTTATGTGGAGGAGGTTGTGAGCTACGCGAAGGAGCGGGGCTATCTGGTGGCAGTCACGGCAGATCATGGCAACATCGAGACGCTCTATACGCCGGAGGGCAAGCCGCACGGAGCGCACACCACCAACCTGGTGCCGTTCGTGGTCATTGATCCGCAGGATCGCGCTGTGGCGCTGCGGGACGGGCGTCTGGGCGATGTGGCGCCGACGGTTCTTTCGGTGCTGGGACTCCCGCAGCCTGCTGAGATGACAGGCAGTTCGCTGATCGGGACAGAAGGCATTCAGAACCCGAAGATGCTGCTGATTATTCTTGACGGCTGGGGCTTCGGCACGGCCGACGAAGGCGATGCCATTTATCTGGCTTCCACGCCGGGCTGGGATGGTCTGCTTGCGAAGTATCCGAACAGTAAGCTGCGGGCCTCCGGCGGGGACGTGGGGCTGCAGGATGGCAAACCCGGCAATTCCGAGGCCGGTCACACCAACCTCGGCGCGGGCCGAGTGGTGCCGCAGGATGACGTGCGGATGGATACCGCCATCCGGGACGGTTCCTTCAAGACCAATCCGGTCTTCCGTAAGGCGATTGAGGATGCGAAGAAGAACGGCAAAGCCCTGCACCTGATCTCCTATCTGACGAAGAAATCCAGCCACGGCTGCATCGACTATCCGCTGATGCTCACGGAAATGGCCGAGGGCCTGGATGAGGTGTATCTGCATATTATTTTCGACGGGCGCAGCACGGAGCCGGGGAGCGCCCCGGATCTGCTGGCGGAGCTGGAAGAGAATCTGAATGCCATCGGCCGGGGGCAGATCGTGGACGGCGTAGGCCGCGGCATCGCGCTGGATCGCGATGGGAATTACGCGAAGGTGCAGAAGGCCTATGAGAGCATGGTACTGGGAAAAGGAACGCAGTACCGGTAGAAATATGAAAAAACAGGGGTGCCTGCCGGACGGGCATCCCTGTCGATGAAAGGATCGATGAATCATGATGCTTTTGAGTGCCACAGCGGCAGCAGCGGATATCAGTGCGCTGGAGCTGTCCACCCTGGAGATCATACGGCGCCTGGTGTGCGCCATGTTAGTGGGAGGCATTATCGGCGCGGAGCGTGAATGGGCGCACCGCCCGGCCGGGATGCGGACCGATATGATGGTGTGCATCGGCGCTTGCGCCGTGATGATCACGAGCCAGCAGATCTTCGCCCAGTACAATGTCTACGGCGCGACGCCGGACCCCGCCCGGCTCAGTGCCCAGGTCATCGCCGGTGTCGGCTTTCTGGGCGCCGGAACGATCATGCATGAGGGACTCACGGTGCGCGGCCTGACGACCGCGGCCAGTCTCTGGGTCGTGGCCTGCCTGGGAACCTCCGTCGGCGGCGGTTATTATGCGGTTGCGCTGGTGGCGACCGCCTGCGTCTTTGCGACGCTGACTATTTTCCGGAGCCTGCAGAAGCGGCTGCTGGGCCGCCACAATTCTTCGTATATATTTCACACCAAATGCACGGACATCTCCGATTATATGGCTTTCGTCAATGGGGCCGCGGAGAGGAGACATGTGCTGGTCCGCAATGTGAATGTGAAATACAAGAAGGCAGACGGGATATATCTGGTTGATTTCAATGCGGACTTCTTCGGGAGGGACAGCAGCGGTCACCGCGCAGAATTTATCGAGGAGCTCTGCGGCTCGGAATGCGCCGAGGAGGTTCACTACGAAGGAATCAGTAATGAAATAGGGAAGTAAAAGGAGGAGACGAAAATGTTGATGTATCTGGGTGTGGCGGCCGGCGCGCTGGCGCTGTTGTTCGCCCTGTCTCTGGCTCACAGGGTGAGCCGCGAGGAGGAAGGCACAAGTCGGATGAAGGAGATCGCCGGGGCGATCGCGGAGGGAGCGCGTGCGTTCCTGTTCTCCGAATATAAGATTCTGGTGGTTTTTGCCGCCGTACTGTTTGTTCTGATCTGCATTCTGAGGAACCCGCTGACCGCGGTCTGCTTCCTCTGCGGCGCTCTTCTCTCCACGGCGGCCGGATACTGCGGCATGACCGTGGCCACCCGCGCCAATGTGCGGACCGCCAACGCCGCGCGGATCAGCGGTATGCAGAAGGCCCTGACGGTGGCTTTCTCCGGCGGAGCGGTCATGGGTATGTGCGTAGCGGGCTTCGGTCTGCTGGGCGTCAGCCTGATCTACGCGCTGACCGGCAATGCGGATATCCTCTTCGGCTTCAGCCTGGGTGCTTCCTCCATCGCCCTGTTCGCCCGTGTGGGCGGCGGCATCTATACCAAAGCTGCGGACGTGGGTGCGGACCTTGTGGGGAAGGTCGAGGCCGGTATCCCCGAGGATGACCCCCGCAACCCCGCCGTCATCGCTGACAACGTTGGTGACAATGTCGGCGACGTGGCCGGCATGGGCGCGGATCTCTTCGAGTCCTATGTGGGCTCCCTGATTTCTGCCATCACACTCGGTATCGGCTGGGCGGACGGCAATACTGTTCTTATTGAAAATGGCGCCGCCATCTTCCCGGCGGTCCTCTCGGCGCTCGGCATTGTGGCCTCCATCCTGGGCACCTTCCTTGTTAAGGGCAAGGAGGGCGGAAATCCTCAGAAGGCGCTTAACCGCGGCTCCTACACGGCGGCGGCCATCGTGGTCGTGGGCGCTGTGGTGCTCAGCATGGTCTTCTTCGGCGGCATCATGCCCGCCGTGGCCATCATCGCCGGTCTGATCGTCGGTCTGATCATCGGCACGGTGACAGAAATTTACACCTCCGGCGATTACGGCTCGGTGAAGAAGATCGCGGCCCAGTCGGAGACGGGCTCCGCGACGACGATCATTTCCGGTCTGGCGGTCGGCATGCAGTCCACCGCCGTGCCGATTCTGCTGATCTGCCTCGGCATCTTCCTGGCCTATAACTGCTGCGGCCTCTACGGCATCGCTCTGGCGGCGGTCGGCATGCTGTCCACCACCGGCATCACCGTGGCTGTGGACGCCTACGGCCCCATCGCCGACAATGCGGGCGGCATCGCGGAGATGTCTCACCTCGATGAGTCCGTGCGTGAGATCACCGATTCCCTGGACGCTGTGGGCAACACCACCGCGGCTATGGGTAAGGGCTTCGCCATCGGTTCCGCCGCCCTGACAGCCATGGCGCTGTTCATGTCTTATGCGGAAATGGTCAATCTGGATTCCATTAACATTCTCTCGCACACCACGGTCATCGGCCTGCTGATCGGCGGCATGCTGCCATTCCTGTTCTCGGCCTTCACCATGGAGTCGGTCTCCAAGGCAGCCTATCAGATGATCGAGGAGGTGCGGCGTCAGTTCCGCGAGATCCCCGGCATCCTGGAGGATAAGGCGAAGCCCGATTACGCCTCCTGTGTCAGCATTTCCACGAAGGCGGCTCTGAAGGAAATGATCGTTCCCGGCGTGATGGCCGTAGCGGCTCCTCTGCTGGTGGGCTTCCTGCTCGGCACCGAAGCCGTGGGCGGCATGCTGGCCGGCGCACTGGTGACCGGCGTCCTCATGGCCATCTTCATGTCCAACGCCGGCGGCGCCTGGGACAATGCCAAGAAATACATTGAGGAAGGAAACCACGGCGGCAAGGGCAGCGAGGCCCACAAGGCGGCCGTCGTCGGCGACACGGTCGGCGATCCCTTCAAGGATACGGCGGGTCCGTCCATCAACATCCTGATCAAGCTCATGACCATTGTATCGCTGGTGTTCTACGGCTGCTTCATGGGGATTCTTGTGTAATGATTTCAGAACGGGCTTCCTGTGACCTGCCCGGCGCGGGAAGCCTTGTGCGGAAAGGAAGAGAATGAAAAACTACGATCTCATGATACTTGGCCCGGCGACCCGGGACGTCAATATCGACTATACCGGCGAGGAGGTACGTCTGGCGGGCGGCGCCGTGACCTACTGCACACCGGCAGCCCGGGCCGCCAACCCCAGTGTCTTCGCGGCAGTGAAGATCGCCCCGGAGGACGCGGACATCCTCGACGGTATGGGCATCGCCCGGGAAGATACGGTGATTCTTCCCTCGGCGAAGACCACCCTGATGCGCAACGAATATTTTACAGCGGACCGGGAGCGCCGCAACTGCAGCTGCACGGCGCAGTCCGATCCGATCCGACCGGAGGAACTTCCCGCGGATATTTCCTGGAAGCTCTGCCATCTGGCGGGGCTGCTCTACGGAGACTTCCCCAATGAGCTCATCGAGGAGCTGACTTGCCGCGGCAAGGTATCCGCAGATGCCCAGGGCTTCCTGCGGCACAACGAGGACGGCGCGCTGCGCTTCCACGACTGGGCGGACAAGTGCTGCTACCTGCCCTGCATCGATTTTCTGAAGACGGACACGGCGGAGGCGGAGATCCTCACCGGACTCACCGACCGGGTCGAGGCGGCGAAGCAGCTCTTCGACTGGGGCGCGAAGGAGATCATGATCTCCAACAGCGCCGAGATGCTGGTCTACGACGGCCGCGAGGTATACACCTGCCCGGTGAAGGCCCGGAACCTGTCCGGCCGCACCGGCCGCGGAGATACCACCTTCGGCTCCTATCTGGCCATGCGCGTGGGCGGCGCGTCCATCCCCGAGGCCCTGCTCTACGCCACCGCCTGCGTCTCCCTGAAAATGGAGACTCCCGGCATCTTCCGGGGAACAAAGGAGGATGTAGAGGAATATATCCGGATGTTCTACCGGTAAACGACACGGCTGAACTCTGCCCGAAAGGCCTGCAGAGCAAGTTGCGGTCTTACAGCCAGACATCGACAAAAGAATGAGCCGGTTGCTGATCCTGAAACGGAGAGGCGACTGACTCATTCTTTGCTGCCTTCCTTTTTAGGACTTGCAACTTTACAGAATACGCGGTAAAATGAATCTCGACTTTGGAATACAGGGGGATGTGCGATGAGACACAGATTCGGCCGGGGAGCGGCCCTGGGACTGGCGCTCCTGCTGGCGCTGACGGGCTGCGGTGTGAGCTTTGAACCGGAGGCGTCCGCTCTTTATGTGACGAAGGAGGGAACCGTGACCGGCGCGGAGATCGAGAGCTTCGACAACAGCTCTTTCACCGAGGCGCGCTATGACGAGACGGAGCTGAAGGAGTTCGTGGAGGAAGCTGTTATTTCCTATAATAAAGAGGCCTGCGGACAGGAATACGCCTATGCGGATGACACGGAGGAGACTCTGTCCGTCAGCGTGGAGAAGCTGGAGGTGGCCGACGCGGTGGCGACGCTGTATCTGAATTATGCCACCTGCGAGGACTATCTGGCTTTTAACGAAACGGACGAGACAGTGACGGAGCTGTCGGTACAGACGGCGGCCGACGCGGTCGCGGCGGGCGTCTCGCTGGACGGTCTGGTGGATGCGGACGGCGCGGCGGTGGATACCTCGAAGATGCAGGAGAGCACGAAATATTATGTGGTGACGATCGCCGGAGAGACCGACCTGATGGTGGACGGCAAGATCGCTGCCGTGTCTGAGGGCGTGACGGTGACCGATAAGCATACGGTGACCGTGAGCGGCGGTGAGACCGTATATATCGTTTTTAAGTAGGCTGTGATCTGCGATAATCAGAAATATTATCGGGAACATTTTCCTGAATACGATGGGATATGAGGAGGAACATGATGGAAAAGACCATGGAAAAGATCGTCGCTCTGGCGAAGTCCAGAGGCTTTGTATACCCCGGCTCCGAGATTTACGGCGGCCTGGCCAACACCTGGGATTACGGCAACCTGGGAGTGGAGCTTAAGAACAACGTCAAGAAGGCCTGGTGGCAGAAATTCGTGCAGGAGAACCCCTACAACGTGGGTGTGGACTGCGCGATTCTCATGAATTCCCAGACCTGGGTGGCCAGCGGCCATCTGGGCGGCTTCAGCGATCCGCTGATGGACTGCCGCTGCTGCCACGAGCGCTTCCGTGCCGACAAGCTGATCGAGGATTACTGTGAGGAGCAGGGCATCACGCTCGAGGAACCGGTAGATGCCTGGAGTCCTGAGCAGATGCAGGATTATATCCGCGAGCATGCGATTCCCTGCCCGACCTGCGGCAAGCATGATTTCACCGACATCCGTCAGTTCAATCTGATGTTCAAGACCTTCCAGGGTGTCACCGAGGACGCCAAGAACACTGTGTACCTGCGCCCGGAGACGGCTCAGGGTATCTTTGTGAACTTTAAAAATGTGCAGCGCACCTCGCGGAAGAAGATTCCCTTCGGCATCGGTCAGATCGGCAAATCCTTCCGCAACGAGATCACGCCCGGCAACTTCACCTTCCGCACCCGCGAATTCGAGCAGATGGAGCTGGAATTCTTCTGCGCACCCGGCACCGATCTGGAGTGGTTCGCCTACTGGAAGAAGGCCTGCATCGAGTGGCTGCAGTCGTTAGGTATAAAAGAAGATGAAATGCGCGCGAGAGACCACTCCCCCGAGGAGCTCTGCTTCTACAGCAAGGCGACCACCGACCTGGAGTTCCTCTTCCCCTTCGGCTGGGGCGAGCTGTGGGGCATTGCCGACCGCACGGACTACGACCTGACTCAGCATCAGAACACCTCCGGCGAGGACATGGGGTATTTCGATGACGAGCGCAAGGAGAAATACATCCCCTACGTCATTGAGCCGTCCCTGGGCGCGGACCGCGTGACTCTGGCTTTCCTCTGCAGTGCCTATGATGAGGAAGAGATCGGCGAGGGCGACGTCCGTACGGTGCTGCATTTCCATCCGGCTCTGGCGCCGGTGAAGATCGGCGTCCTGCCTCTCTCCAAGAAGCTGAACACGCAGGCGCAGGCCATTTACGCCGAGCTGGCGAAGTACTATAACTGCGAGTACGACGACCGCGGAAACATCGGCAAGCGCTATCGCCGCCAGGATGAGATCGGCACGCCCTTCTGTATCACCTACGACTTTGATTCTGAAAATGACGGCGCCGTGACGGTGCGCGACCGCGACACGATGGAGCAGGTGCGTATCCCGATCGACGGGCTGAAGGACTATTTTGAAGATAAGTTCCGCTTTTAATTGCGGCGGCGGCGGTCGGCAGGAGGAACGCAAATGACTTTGCCGTCCGCTTTCGCGCTGTTCACAGGACATTGACCCAACCAGGAGGTCTGACATGAAGATTTATAACACACTGACCCGGAAGAAAGAGGAATTCGTTCCCCTGGAGCCGGGCAAGGTCCGCATGTACGTCTGCGGTCCTACGGTTTACAACCTGATTCATATCGGAAATGCCCGCCCGATGATCTTCTTTGATACGGTGCGCCGGTATTTCGAGTACCGCAACTACAAGGTGAATTATGTGTCCAACTTCACCGATGTGGACGATAAGATCATCAAGAAGGCGCAGGAGGAGGGGGTGGACGCCTCCGTGATCTCCGAGCGCTATATCGCCGAATGCCGCAAGGACATGGAGGGGATGAATGTGATGCCCGCCACGACTACGCCGCTGGCGACGCAGGAGATCGACGGCATGATCGAGATGATCTCCACGCTGATCGAAAAGGGCTTTGCCTATGAGGTGGACGGTACTGTCTATTACCGGGTGCGGAAGTTCGCGGATTACGGCAAGCTCTCCGGTAAGAACCTCGATGACCTGCGCTCCGGGAACCGGACGCTTCTGGTCACCGGTGAGGAGCAGAAGGAGGACCCGATGGATTTCGTCCTCTGGAAGCCGAAGAAGGAGGGCGAGCCCTACTGGGAGTCTCCCTGGGGCAAGGGCCGTCCCGGCTGGCACATCGAGTGCTCGGTGATGTCGAAGAAATATCTGGGAGAGCAGATCGACATTCACGGCGGCGGCGAGGACCTGATCTTCCCGCACCACGAGAATGAGATCGCCCAGAGCGAGGCGGCCAGCGGCAAGGAGTTCTCGCACTACTGGATGCACAATGCCTTCCTGAACATTGATAATAAGAAGATGTCCAAGTCCCTGGGGAATTTCTTCACGGTGCGGGACATCAGTGAGAAATATGACCTGCAGGTGCTGCGTTTCTTTATGCTGAGCGCCCATTACCGCAGCCCGTTGAACTTCAGCGCCGAGCTGATGGAGGCGGCGAAGAATGGTCTCGACCGCATCGTCACGGCGGTGCGCCGGGTGGAGGAGCTGGACGCGAAAGCGGCGCCCGGAGAGCTTGCGCCGGAGACGAAGGAGGCCGTGGACGCCCTGGTGCGCAAGTTTGAGGACGCCATGGACGATGATTTCAATACCGCGGACGGCATTGCGGCGCTCTTCGAGCTGGTGAAGCTGGCCAATACCGCGGTGACGGAGGAGAGCAGCGCGGGCAGCACGGCGTAT
The DNA here is from genome assembly GCA_021202465.1 of Lachnospiraceae bacterium. Classification (GTDB taxonomy): domain Bacteria; phylum Bacillota; class Clostridia; order Lachnospirales; family Lachnospiraceae; genus UBA3305. Next base: position 38,923 of record JAJQCZ010000034.1, read on the forward strand.
TTCCGGGAGAAGATGCAGACGCTCTGCCAGGTGCTGGGCATCGTCACGACCGTCTTCGAGGAGATGCTTGACGAGGAGATCGAGGCGCTGATCGAGGAACGGCAGGCCGCCCGCAAGGCGAAGAACTTCGCCCGGGCCGATGAGATCCGCAACGAGCTGGCAGAGAAGGGCATTCTGCTGAAGGATACACGTGAAGGAGTCAAATGGAGCAGAGCATAAGAGAGGGCTTCGGTCTGGCGGACAGGGACGTGAGAGAGATCTCCTCCCTGTCCCTGGCATTTCTGGGGGATTCCGTGTATGAACTGGTCGTGCGCACGCTGCTGGTGGAGCGGGCCGGAGACCGGCCGAAGGTGCTCAGCCAGAAGAAGAGCCGGCTGGTGCGGGCGCAGACCCAGGCGGCCATGGCCGATTCTCTGCGGGAGGAAAATCTCCTGACAGAAGAGGAACTGGCCGTGTACCGGCGGGGGCGCAACGCCAATCCCTCCACCACGGCGCGGCACGCCTCGGTGAGCGATTATCACAAGGCGACCGGATTTGAGAGCCTCATGGGATATCTGTACCTGGCGGGCCGTGAGGAGCGTCTGGTGGAGCTAGTGCGCCTGGGATTGCAGTATGTGGACGAAGAGAGAGGAGAGAGGCATGCAGAGAGAAGAACTGATTGAGGGGCGCAACGCTGTGCTGGAGGCCTTCCGCGCCGGGAAGACCATCGATAAGCTGTTTCTGCTGGACGGCTGCCAGGACGGCCCGATCCGCAGCATTTTCCGGGAGGCGAAAAAACACGATACCATCGTGCAGTTTGTCTCGAAGGAGCGCCTGGATCAGCTCTCGCCGACTGGGAAGCATCAGGGCGCCGTCGTCTGCGCGGCGGCTTTCGAGTATGCGACCGTGGAGGAGATTCTGGGGCGCGCCCGTGCCAAAGGGGAGGACCCCTTACTTTTCCTGCTCGACGGCATCGAGGATCCGCACAATCTGGGCGCCATCATCCGCACGGCGAATCTGGCCGGGGCGCACGGCGTCATCATCCCCAAGAACCGGGCGGTGGGCCTGACCGCCGCAGTGGCCCGGGCCTCAGCCGGTGCTTTGCACTACACGCCCGTGGCGAAGGTAACAAACCTCTCATCCACCATCGAATCTCTGAAGAAGGAGGGGCTGTGGTTCGCCTGCGCCGACATGGACGGGGAAGTCCTGTACGATCTGAACCTGACCGGCCCGCTGGGCCTGGTCATCGGCAGCGAGGGCTCCGGCGTCTCCCGGCTGGTGCGGGAAAAATGTGATATGGTAGCTTCCATTCCTATGCAGGGAGACATCGATTCGCTTAACGCCTCCGTGGCCGCCGGGGTGCTGGCCTTTGAGGTCGTGCGACAGCGAAGGGGCGGACGGAAGTGACGGAGAGAGCGTCGGCCGTGAGAAGGAAGAGCCGGATTCCCGGAGAGAAAACCGGGCATGAACCAAATGGAAGGACGGGAAATGATGAAGGGTGAAGCATTTACCGAGAGCGATATCCGCAAGATCGAAGAGGAGATCGAGTATCGGAAGCTGGTTGTCCGCAAGGATGCCATTGAGGCCGTGAAGGAGGCCCGGGCGCAGGGCGACCTGAGCGAGAATTTTGAATATTATGCGGCCAAGCGGGACAAGAACCAGAATGAGAGCCGCATCCGCTATCTGGAGCGGATGGTGAAGAATGCCCGCATCGTTTCCGATGAATCGGCGGACGACGAGGTGGGGATCAACAACCGCGTAGAGCTGTATTTCGAGGATGACGACGAGATCGAGACCTACAAGCTGGTCACGTCGATCCGGGGAAATTCGCTGAACGGCTACATCAGCGTCGAATCGCCGCTGGGGAAGGCCATCCTCGGTCATCGGGTCGGGGACCGCGTGGAGGTGCAGATCCGTCCCGGGAGCAGCTATTTCGTGGAAATCCGTTCGATTGATAAGACGACGGACGACAGAGAGGACGCGATCCGCGGATATTAACGCATTCGACCGTAGAATGAGCTTGACGGCGTACGCCGGACGCGGCCGGCGCAGAGGCGGGCAGGAAGCGAAAAGCCGCCTGTCCGATGGATAAACAGATGGGAGGATATGCCGATGAAGAGACTGGTTTCCTGGAATGTCAACGGGCTGCGGGCCTGCGTGGGGAAGGGCTTCCTGGACTTTGTGCAGGAGATCGACGCTGACGCGATCTGCCTGCAGGAAACGAAGCTGCAGGAGGGCCAGATTGACCTGGCCCTGCCGGGTTACCATCAATACTGGAACTATGCCGAGAGGAAGGGGTATTCCGGCACCGCGATCTTCACGCGCGAGGAGCCTCTGACGGAGTCATACGGGATCGGCATCGAGGAGCACGACCACGAGGGGCGGGTCATCACCCTGGAATATCCCGGCTGGTATCTGGTTACCTGCTACACTCCCAACTCGCAGAATGAACTGGCCCGTCTTCCCTACCGCATGGAGTGGGAGGACGCCTTCCGCGGTTATCTGAAGGGGCTGGAGGAGACGAAGCCGGTGATCTTCTGCGGCGACCTCAACGTCGCGCACCGTGAGATTGATCTGAAGAATCCGAAGAGCAATCACCGGAATGCCGGCTTCACCGATGAGGAACGGGGCAAATTCAGCGCGCTGCTTGCGGCCGGGTTTGTGGACACCTTCCGTTATTTCTACCCGGAGCAGACGGACATCTATTCCTGGTGGTCCTATCGCTTCCGGGCGCGGGAGAGGAACGCCGGGTGGCGTATTGACTATTTCTGCGTCTCGCAGTGCCTGACGGAGAAGCTGGTCTCTGCCGCGATTCATACGGAAGTCACGGGCTCCGATCACTGCCCGGTGGAGCTGTGCGTGCAGGAGTAACGGAGGCGCGCGGCGCGTTTCCCCCGGAGCTCAGCGGATTCTGGCTGAAATGTCTGGCGCTCGTGTGCATGACAGTCGATCACATCGCGACGCTGTTCCTTCCCGGCGGCTCGGCGGCTTACCTCCTCGGGCGGCTCGTGGGACGGCAGGCCTTCCCGATCTACTGTTTTCTTCTCGCAGAGGGCGATCGGCATACACGCAGCCGCGGGCGCTATCTGGCCCGCCTCGCCGTCTTCGCGCTGCTCTCGGAGATTCCTTATGATCTGGCCTTCCAGGGGGCGCTGTGGGACATGAGCCGTCAGAATGTTTTCTTCACCCTGTTTCTTGGTGAGCTGGCGCTCAGCCTCTTCGCGCAGATTCGGCGGATCGAGGCGCGGGGGAGAGAAAATCGTCTGCGTGAGGGAAGAGCGGAAGCCTGGTGGAGCGCGGTCTCCTTCCCGGGCGGCTTTTCCGCGCCGGGCATTCTGGCTGTCCTGGGCGTGGCTGTCCTGGCGATGACGGCGGCGGGGCTTCTCGGCAGTGATTACGGAGAGACCGGTGTGCTGCTGATCCTTCTCTTTGGTCTGACGAGAGAACTGCCGGACTGGCGTTTTCCGCTGTGCGCCGCCATCCTGGCGTTCTGCTGGTGGGGGAACTGGCTGCAGATTTCTGCGCTGCTGGCCTTCTTCCTGCTGCTGCCGTGGTACAACGGGCAGAGAGGAATGAAGGGCGGAAAGACCCTGTTTTATCTGTATTATCCGCTGCATCTGCTGCTACTGGCGGGCGCTGCGGCCTGGTTGTGAAAAACACCGCAGACAGGAAGCCTGCGTTTCCCGGAAGAGGGGTGGAGGTATGGAATGAAACAGAGGCAGGGTAAAAGGCGTGAAACGTATGGAAAGGAGGCGCGGCTGTGCCTGAGATACAGATGATTGCCACGGATATCGACGGGACACTGCTTCCGGCCGGGTACGCCCGCATCCCGGAGCGGGTCCTCAGTGCCCTGCGGCGCGCCCTGGACGCGGGCATCCTCGTGGTCCCGGCCTCCGGGCGGATGCTTTCCGTGATTCCGCAGGAACTGACGGAGCTGCCGGGGCTTCGCTATGCGATTTCCAGCAATGGGGCTGCGATCACAGACCGGAAATCGAAAGAGTGCATTTACAGCAAACGCATGCCGGAGGATCAGGCGGCTGAGCTGCTGCGCCGTCTGCAGCATTATGATGTCTATACCTGTGTCTATCTGCCGGACGGTGCATACAACTGGAGCTGTCTTCATCCGTCCCTGTCTATTCATTACAGCAACCGCCTTCCCTTCTTCCGCCAGAATCCGCAGGAGGACCTGGCGGCCTTCGTGGAGGAACACGGGATGCCGGTGGAGAAGATTTTTGTGGCGGTGTTCAGCCCGGAGGAACGCGACCGCGTGCGCCGCGAGCTGGGAACGCTTCCCGGTATTCACATCACCTCCTCCTCCCCGCGGAATCTCGAGATCAATCACATCGAGGCGGACAAGGGGCGGGCTCTCTCCTGGCTCAGTCATCATCTTGGTATCTCCGCGGATCACATCCTGGCTCTGGGGGATAATGAGAACGACTACACGATGCTGACCTTCGCCGGAACGGCCGTGGCCCCGGCCAACGCCACCGACGTCATCCGGAATATAGCGACAGAGATCGTGCCGGACTGTGCGCGCTGCGGCGCGGCGGTCTGTCTGGAGAGGCTTCTGACGGAAAAATAAAGGACATTTGTCATAAATAGCCATTGACAAGCCCGGGAATTTAGGGTAAATTGTAGAAAGCAACGGGGAGTTGCGACTAAACGACTTTGCTAAGCTCAGTCATCGTCTATGGCTCGACTTCGCTAAGCGTCGCATGTATACATGAAAGCAACCAATCAGCGTTCGCCTTCGGCTCCGCTTCTTGGGCTTTCATAGTAAATTCACGGAAGGAGATCTGCATTATGAAAAAATTCGTATGTCAGGTTTGCGGTTATGTGTACGAGGGCGAGACGCCCCCCGAAAAATGTCCCCAGTGCGGCGTACCCGCCAGCAAGTTCACGGAGATGAGTGAAGAGCGCCAGTGGGCTGCCGAGCATGTGGTCGGTGTGGCACAGGGCGTCAGCGAGGACATTCTGGAAGATCTGCGTGCCAACTTCAACGGCGAGTGCACCGAGGTCGGCATGTATCTGGCCATGGCCCGCGTCGCGCATCGCGAGGGATATCCCGAGATCGGCCTGTATTATGAGAAGGCCGCCTATGAGGAGGCCGAGCATGCCGCGAAGTTCGCTGAGCTGCTGGGCGAGGTTGTCACCGACAGCACGAAGAAGAACCTGGAGCTGCGTGTGGAGGCTGAGAACGGCGCGACCGCCGGCAAGACCGATCTGGCGAAGAGAGCCAAGGCGGCGAACCTCGATGCCATCCATGACACGGTTCATGAGATGGCCCGCGATGAGGCCAGACACGGCAGAGCTTTCGAAGGCCTGCTGAAGAGATATTTCGGAGCGTAAGCGTTCTTCGAAAGAAATAAGAGCAGGAAAAAACCCGCCGACGGCGGGTTTTTTCCTGCTTCTCTTGCTCATCCCGGCTGCCTGCAGCAGCCGGACAACGTATGATCTCATATTCTGTTTCGTCACAGAACCTTTCCTATACTTACTACATGCCGGCAGGAACTCACCGGCAGTGCCCCGGTCGGAAATGGGGGCAGCGATCTGGTTGAGACTGTTCGGGAGTATGAAAAGGTACAGGCCAAAAGGCGGTGCAACTTAGGGATTTTTAATCCCCTCAAATTGCAATAGCAAGTTGC